>CAMAWH010000028.1 GCA_945861635.1 Klebsiella pneumoniae
ACGCCCGTTCCCGGACTGCCGCCACCCGCGGGCGGCGCCCCGCCCGGGCCCTGCGACCCGCCCGCCGGCGGCGTGCCCGCGGCGCCCTGCGTTCCATCACCAGGCGGCGTGCCCGCAGGGCCCTGCGCCCCACCGCCAGGCGGCGTGCCCGACGGCCCGATCGCGCCTTCTCCACCCCCGACTCCGGCACCCCCGACTCCGGCACCACCGGCCCCGGCGTCACCGCCTCCGCCAGGACCCGCCACCGCGCCCCCAGGCCCAGACGGCGGCGAATCGCCAACGGTCTCCGCTTTCACGGTGATCGTCAGGCCCTCCTGCGCCTTGTCCGTCGTGATCGGATTCTGATCGCATTTGCCAAAACCGCCTGACCCGGACTCGGCCATCCACTTGCCGCCCTTGACCGTCGGCGCGCCCGCATCCAACGCCGCGCTGATGAGCACCGGCCCGCCGACGGGCACCGCGAGCGTGAACGCCATGCTTCCCTTTCCGTCGGGAATCAGCTTCGTTTCTGCAACCGGCGAGCGCCCCGGCGCCACCATACCCGTCGTCGGATCCGCATCTGCCGCATCGAACGCCGTCACATAGAGCGCGGTACCGACCAGAGCACCGTCTCCACCCGTGACGGTGCCCTGCACGTCCACGGTGCGCAACGGTTCGACAACATCCGCGTTTCCGACGGCATTCGACCGTGCGCAACGAACGCCAACGGCGCTGCCCTCAAGGTTGGAGCTCAGGCGATTCGCCACCCGCATGTTCGTGGAAAACGTGTTCCAACCGCCACCCCGAAGGACGTGCAGGTCACCCGAGGTCGGACCCGTCGGATCCACCCGCGCCGGCTCCCGAACGTACACGTGGGGATGGTAAAAGTCCGCTACCCATTCCCATACGTTGCCCGCGAGGTTGAGGTGGCCGTACGGACCGGTGTTTCGCACGACGTCCTCTGCCGCGCCGACGCACATCTGTGGGGCCCCATCCGCGGACGCCTGGTGGTTCGCGCGCTCGCAGGACGGCGCTTCCAGACCCCAGGGATAGGGCTTGAGATCGCCTGCATCGCAAGCGGCAGGATCGTTTCCAAGTTCACAGCCACCGCGCGCAGCTTTCTCCCATTGCGCCTCTGTCGGCAGCTTTTTTCCTTGCGCCGTGCAAAGCTTTTCGGCCTCCGCGTGTTTGACGCCCTCGACGCGTTTGCCCTTGATCTGCATCTCATCGAGGTCGAGACAGTAGCCGCTGACCGTGACGACGTGGATGGGCTTCTCATCGGCGCCGGCGTGGTCCGAACTGGAGCCCATCAAGAAGGGTCCAGCGGGGATGAATCGCTCCGTTGCCGGCGTCACCTTTGCGTTTTTGTCGTCACAGTCCGCCTTGTCCACCGCAATCCCCGCACAGGTCCACGCGTCTGAGAATCCGTCCGTGTCGGCGTCCGCACAATCCGCCCCCGGCGCGATGACGGGGACGGCGGCTGCGAGCGCATCTTCCCAACTCGCATCAAGGTTTTCCGCCGCCGACATTCCGGGCATGGCCGCGCTGCCCGCGCCGAGGCCGCCAACCGCGCCGTCTTGCCCAGGAGGTCCACCGGGAGCGCCCGGGCCCGGGCCCATACCGCCGGCTGCGGGATCGGTGGAAGCGTCACCGCCACAGGCGGCGAGAAGAATGCAAAGCAGCAGGGGTGTTTTCACAAGCAATCGGCCTCATTGTGATTGTAATAGAGCCACCACGTGCCGTCCGGGGCACGGGCGACGGAAGGGTTGAAACCCTCGTCGGTCAAAATCATCGTTGTACCTGCCGACCACGCGCTTCCGTCGGTGCTGGTTGCCATGTCAAATCGCCCAAAATCGCCATTTTTCATGTAATGGAAGCGGTAGCCGCCGGCAGGGTCGCGCATGGCGTCCGGCGTGGCTGCGGGCACCTCGGTCGGGACGTCCGGCCGTTTCGTCTCGTCCCAGACGGTGCCGTCTGCGGAATGCCAGCCCAGCGCGTAGGAATCGAGAGGGGAGACGAACAGGATCTCGCCGCCGTCGTCGAGATCGAGCACCGTTGGGTCTACGCCCCCGGTGGATCCCTCCCGGCTTGCGACCGCGACGACGGGGGGCGTGAAGCTGCGCAGGTCGGTCGAGGCGCTCCGCCAGAACTTATGCGGCAGCTTGCTGTTGAGCGGCCCGCCGCTTATCACCATGTCCTCGACGAGCATGCCGAACCACGCAAGATGATAGCTGCCATCGGGTTTCCGGCCGAGGTCGGGATCAACGGCCTCCTGAATGTGCTCAAGGTGGAGGTTCACGTCCGTCGCCTCGACAAGGACGTTTCCCTCACTGACGGACATTCCGACGCCGCCGAACCCGAGCAGCCCCTGCCGCCAGAATCGCTCCGGATCGGTGCGGAGCAGTTCGACAAACCGTCCCGGCGTGATGTCGTTGTAGACAACGACGTGCTGGCCGCTGTCGGTGATGATCACGTCCGGCACGCTGGCGTGATCGATGACTTTTTCGCCGATTCCCGTGAACGTCTTTCCGTCGGGAGAGGACATACGGTAGACCGTGTCACAAAATAGGTTGCTCCCCGCGTACCATTCCGCCATGTGCGCTTCCACAGCGACGATGTCCGGTTCCGTCAGGCACCGTTGGGCATCCAGCCGGCCGAGGATGTCGATGATCGACATTCCGCGATCCGGGTCGGGCGGAAGCGTGCAATCGTACCCGGAGTCGGACCCGGAATCGCCCCCCGAATCTGCCGCAGTGTCGTCCGGCTCCGCGGTGTCGTTGGCGGGCGGCGGGACGGGAGCTGTGCATGCAGCAAGAAACAACACCATCCGCACCCTCGCCCGCAACTATACACTGCGGGAATGCGAGTTCGGCAGGCGCTGATGATCGGGGTGACTGCGCCGGGATGCATGGCGCTCGGCGGCAGCGCGACAAGGGCCGTGAGCACCGCCGACAACGGGGCCTCCACGAGCGATTCGGGCAGCGCAGACAGCCCCGCCGACACCGGCGACACCTCTCAGACCACGGATAGCGGTGAAGATGTCGATACCGGCGATACGGCGTACATTCCCGCCCCTTGCGATGTCGCGCTCCCCTTCACGCTCGATTTGTACGTCCATTCATCGCCGGACGCAGGCCTCACGTGGGACGGGCCGACCTGGTTGAAAGGCAACATGAGTGTTCCGGACCTGCTCAGTCATCCCGCCATCGATGGCGGCGATCCGTGGATGCTGTGGATGGCCTTCGAGGACCGCGTGGACCAGTGCGATCGCCTCGTCTACGCGCGCGTTGACCCGCTCACCGGGTCCGTCGGTAGGGTCCGGCCGACGACCGTTCTTGGAACGCCGCCGTTGACCATGCTACCGGCCGGCTACCGGCATCCTGTTTCCGATCCCGATCTGGTGGTCGTCGGTGACGTTCCCGTGCTGGCCCACACACTCTGGCCTGACGACGAACCGCACCCGTGCATTGGAATTTCCACGGGCGATAGCGCGGGCACGTTGGTCGGTGGTGCGTTCACCTTCCAACCGCAACTCCGCTGGTGCAATGAGGAGGGTGCCGAAGGCTACACCGACGCCATGGCTGCCTGGGTGCCGGACATCCCCGGGGACGCAGACTCCCCCGGTGTCCTTCGGATCTGGACCCCAAGCGAAGTAGCGATGACGACGGGCGACGTGCGAAACCACGAGTGGGTGGTGGCGGTGCCGGACCCTCACGACGCCGCCGGGTGGGTCGAGTTGGAGCGCCGTGACGCCCCGTTCAGCGCGTTCCATCTTTTCGGAAGCGCGATCCGCGCCGGAAAGGCGGAGTGTGAGTGGCAGGTCTGGGGCACCCGCGACAACTGGATTCGCACGGCCTGCACGACCGATTTCGAGACCTGGACCGAAGTCGGCGGTTCGGACCCCTTCGCGGCCGATCCGGTCGTGTTGGCATGGTCCGACCGGTACTTGCTGTATGTGACGTCCACGCCCGAATACACGGGGGAGGCGCCGTAATTCCCGCAGCGGAAGGGTAGCTTGCCGCCGCCTACTTCGGCGGCGCTTCTGGCGCTGGAGCGGCGGCCGGGGCTGTATCCGGCTTGGGCTGCGTGGGGCCGGAAGGCGCGGACTTTCCTGCCTTTGCGTCCGAGGGCGCGTCGGGCGGCATGCTTCCGGGGGCCATATTGAACGACATTTCGGTAAACCACGGCATCTTCTTGTTCCACGCCGGGTCCGCCGAGACCTTGATCTCCAAGGTGATGTCCTTTCCGTCGAGCTTGATCGGCGCATCCGTGCAACCACCGAGGTCGTCTTTGGTCGGGCCATTGGCCGTGAGATCGACGCCGGCAGAGACGTAAATCGGTTCCGCGTACTTGGCCGGCGCCTTCACGCTGAACGTGCCGTCCGGGGCCGGTACCACCTGCAGCACCTCCGCCATCTTCTTGCCGTCCACCACCTTTGCGATGGTGAAGTCCACCTGCGCCTTCGTGGCGCCGACAACCTTGCCCGAGATCGTAATCGATGGACCGCCGGCGATCAGCCGCTCGAAATTGTTCGGTGTCCCGCCGCTGGCGGTCGGATCACCCGGTACCTGTGTGCTGCCGCCGTCGGTTGGAGGTGCGCCCTCACCGCCGGCCGCAGGGGGCACGCCGCCGTCCGCAGGGGGCACGCCGCCGTCCGCAGGGGGCACGCCGCCGGGACCACCCGTCGTACCCGCATCATCAGGCTGGGGGCACCCCAGAAGGAGGAACGGAAGGACGAGGAGAGCGGAGGCGAGGGTCTGCATCCCCCCGTCGTATGGCGCTCACGTGGGAGGTGTCAACCCCCTCCGGGGGGGGAGGGCGACAACTCCTGACGGATTGATACGATTTCGGACGCGATCGCTACGGAATGGTGATCGAGATGCCGGTCACCGTTGCGCCGGCCGAGGTCGCCACGGGAATCGTATCGGCCCATGCTTCCAAGATGGTGGTTCCGTCCTGCACGCTTCCGCCGACGTACACCTCCGTCGCGGTGCCAAGGTCCTGACAGGCGGTCCACGCGGTGTCGACGCCCGAAGACGTCGGGCAGTCGACGATGTAGTGGCCGTAGCTCACGTCCTTCGTCGGGTCCGTTCCTGACCAGAACAGGATGCGGCAGACCGCCCCGGACGACGGCACCGTGGACACTCTCATGGTTCCCTCGAAGTTCACCGTCGTCGAGGTCGGCACGGCGCAGGCGTCCGACGGCGTGCTGGTATCGGTAGCCGTGTCGATGGAGGTGTCGGTACCCGTATCGACGGACGTGTCAACGGACGTGTCGACGGAGGTATCCCCGGTATCAACGGAGGTGTCCCCCGTGTCCGGCCCGGTGTCCCCGGTGTCCGGCCCGGTGTCCCCGGTGTCCGGCCCCGTGTCGGTGTCCGCGTCGGCGTCCGAATCTGCGTCGGCGTCCGCATCGGTGTCCGAATCTGCGTCGGCGTCTGCATCGGCGTCCGTGTCGGCGTCCGTGTCGGCATCCGCTTCCCCGGTGTCGTCGTCCCCGGAGCCGGTGTCGTCGTCAGAACCGCCGATGAGTTGGATGCAGTTTCCGTCATTGTCACGAGCGAAGCCGTCCGGGCAGGGTTCAGCACCGCAACCGCCGAGAACGGTGAGGATGGCAAGAGAGCGCAGGGTCATGAGAAAGTCTCCGCCGGGGAGTATACGGGGCACCGTGCGGTTTGTCACCTCTTTGTAAAGCAGAGTAATGAACGGCCGCGAATGCGCTCGCCCCGTTGACACGCTACCGCGCTCGTCCTACGAGCAACGCGCACTGCGAGGATTGAATGCGTCGGCTGTTCATCGGGGTACTCTCGTTCACCCTGCTCGCGCTCCCAGGCTGCCCGCAGCCGGAAGATCCACTCGCCGCCGATGCCGCGCAAAACGGTGGTGCAACACCGGGAAGTCCTGGAAATCCGCCGCAGGCAAATCCGGACGGGTCGACGAACCCGGCGCCGCCGGACGGGTCTACACCGGGCGCCGGCGCCCCCTTCAAGCCGGCCGGCTTTGCGTCGCTCATCACGGACGGAAAGACGGTCACCATCACCGGCAAGCTCATCGGCGCCCAAACCGCGCAGATCGACTTCACCGCCATCAAGGAAGTGGAGGGCACGGCCACGCCGGAGGTCATCGAAATCGTCAACGCAACGGACGGCACGTTCACCGTCACCGCGCCCGCCACCTACGACCGAGAGATTTACGTCACGGCCGTCTCGACGCAAGCCGACAAGGGCCCCTCCCCTGAGGACCCGGGCGGCATGGCCGCGGCCCCGATCAAGCTGGCCGGCGTTGACGTCACCGTCGAAGTCACGGTCTCCAAGGATCCAGATTGGATGAAGAAATTGCCGTGGTACCGGGAGGGTGCGCCCCTCCCGCCGGATGCGGGCGCGCTGGAAGGCGGCGGCGCCGGTGGTGTACCGGCGCCGCCGCCAACGCCGGGTGCGGATGGGTCGACGCCTTCGGCCGTGCCCGGGACGCAGGCGACGCCGCCAGCGGCAGGAACGCCGCCCGCAGGCGGCGCCCCCGCGCCCGCTGCCCCCGCCGCCGCCCCGCCGGGGTAGTTCGGCGCGTCGCGTGGACTACCTACGGTCAACCTGGCGTTGGTGGGCACTTCCGCTGCTTGTGATCGGCGCCGCGGGTCTCATGCTCGCTTGGCATCACGCGCCGTGGACGGGCGGCTACACCGTGCACTGAGGTTGCTGGAGGCGTGCGGCTATCCGAACCACCCGGCTTCAACCACGCGATCCGCAATGATCGGCACCAGCGCCGCAATCCCCTCCGCATCCGGATGCCCGTCGTCGAAGAACAGCGTCTCCCGCACGGAGGCATCCGCCTCCAGCAGGTCGTAGACTTCGGCCGGAAGCCCGTGCGCACTTGCCCGCGCGCTGAGAATCTTCTCCCCGGTTTCGCCGCGAATGACCGTGGCGGTTCCGTTCGCTACCTCCACTCGGAAGCCTCGTTGACCCTGTGCGGCTCTCATCGCCGGGGTCAAATCCAACACGTTGGTGTCGGGTAGGCGGTTCCGCAACCCGTCCCATTCTCCCTGCCAAACGGAGCAGCCATGCGGGTCAAACTGACTCACGGGAGGCAGCAGCACCTGCACGCGACCGAACGCCTGACGGACCTGACGCACGGCCCCGGCGTAGGCGTCGAAGGCCATCGGACCGTCGGGAGGCGGACGACGGGTGAACAAGACCGCGCCAACGCCGAGCGCGGGGGCCATCACCCGCAACCATGCCGCCATGCCCTCGATGCGCTGCGCGGGTACGCCCGCGTTCAGCACTTCCACCGCGTGGCCACGACGTCGCAGCTCGGCCGTCAATTGCGCAGGCCAGGTCTCCTCTTCCGACAAACCCCAGCCGAAGGTCGTCGAGTCGCCGACGGCCGCGATGCGAAGGGTACCGGCGGGCGGCGCGGCCGGAAAATGATCTCCCCGCAGGCGGCGCGCGGAGCTGGTCACGAGGAAGCGTCGGGTCCGATGGACGCCCGCGCGGCGGGAGGCGTCACGCGTCTCCTCGACGTCGTGGGGCCGGTCCGGCACCACCATCGGCGCATCGTGCAGGTTGGGAAGGATCCAATGAATGCCATGGCCCAGCTCCGCCCACGGGCCCGTAATCGGAGCAGAAGAGAGCGCCGTATCGCGCCGAATCCACGTGTACGCGCCACCGCCGACGACCGCGGCCCCGGCCACGCTGGCCGCGCCGAGTCGGAGCAACGTGCGGCGATCGAGGCTCACATCACCCCGTAACGATACTGTTGCGGCAGTAGGTTTTCGGGTGGCTGGTCGAACCAGAGCCAGCCGAGCACCCCCACGACAATGACGAACGCGCCCCCCATCCACATCAGCGTTTCTTTGCGCGAGGGCGTCACGCCGCAAGTCTACCGCACCAGCGGATAGGCTCGCCTGCGTGTCGCGCATCCTCCGCAATCTGACGTTCAGCTTGATGGCGGCCGCCGCCGTTCTCGGCGGGCTGGAAGGGGCGTTGCGGCTTTCGGGCTGGCCCGATCCTGGCCTCTACGATGGCGACACGGCCTCGCTCTGGACGCTGCGTGCCGGCCTCTCGCAACGGGTCGTACCCTTCCGAGAACGAGGCACGAGCTTCCGCGTGCGCACAAATTCGTATGGCTACCGCGGCGGGGAGCCGGCACCCGGCGCGATCCTCTGCCTCGGAGATTCGACGACCTTCGGTTGGGGTGTCGAAGAAGACGAAGCGTGGCCCGCCGTGCTCGCCCGGGAAACGGGGCGGCGCACCCTGAACGGAGGCGTTCCCGGGTACAGCACGGTGCAAGGCCTCGCGACGATCGACCACGCGCTCACGATGAAGCCCTGGCTCGTCATCGTCGCCTATCTGGTGCGGGACGCGGAATTGGCGCCCACGTCGGACGCCGACCGGCCCCCGCCAACCCCTCGCCCGAAGCTCGCACTGCTGAGCGCGATACGCACACTCCGGGGCGCGCCGAGCTCTCCGCCCGGGGTCATTCCGCGCGTTCCGCCGGCCGCTTACCTGGAAAACATACGCGAGTTGGTGAAGCGCGTTCGCGCGTCCGGTGCGAATGCGCGCATCCTCGCCTTCCCGATGCAAACGCCGCCGGCCGAGCACCTCGCCGCGCTCGAATCGCTGCGCGGAGACGTGCCAATCCTCTCCCCCTCGCTGCCTGACGAGGCGTTCTTTGCGGAAGATCCCATCCACTTGACGCCAGGCGGAAATGCCAGCCTCGCGAGCATCCTTGCCGGGGCCTTGACCGGCGGGCCGTGAGACCGGCGGCTGTGTTACCGAAAACGGGCGCATGATTCTCTTCCTGCTCGCCTGCGACCCGATCGGCTCACTCACGCGAGAGAGCCTCGGTGCGGATCCCGCAAGCCGGTATCAGGTCCATGTCTTCGAGAAAACGCGAACGCCAAACGGGGGTTTGTGGCGGCGGACCACGCCCGCCATCGCGCATGCCTTCAGCAGCTTGCACGCCGTGGTCTGGAACAATGAATTGGTCATTTGTGGACTCGGAAGCGCGCGACCACCGACGCGAGTGGAAGAGCGCTTTCCGCGCCTCGGAGTCGGCGCATTGGTGACCGGCGATGGCAAGACATGGACGACGAAAAGCTGGGCGGTCGACGCGCCGGGCGTGAGCCTCATCGACCCCGCGATCGTAGAAGGGCCCGAGGGAGAAGAACTCTGGTTCGTCCAGGCCGACGGACTCGGTGACCCCGGACAGCAAGGTACGGCCGTGAAGATCGTGCGCACGAAGTGGAATGGTGAGCGTTTCAACAACGCGACGGTGTGGGCGGTAGGCACGGGGCTCGTCGACCCCTCGCCGGTGTGGTTTGGCGGCGCCTGGCACGTTTTCGCAACGCGAGACCACGCGTCCGTCGTACGCGTGGAAGAAGGAGGAGCAACGCGGGAAGTGCTCGCCGGAGCAACGGTCCCGTTCACGCGAGCCGTCGGCAGCCAGATCGTTCTGATCGCGCAGCGGATGGGCGACGGCGGGATGCTGCCCGTCGTGACGCGGAGTCCGGATGCCATCGCGTGGAGCGCGGCGGAACCCGCGCTTCCGGTGGACGTGACGAGTGGAAGGGGTCCGCCGCCGCCGCTGAGAACGTGCACCTCCGCGGTGACGGCAACGTTTGCCGGTGCGGAAGTGTTGGTTTGCGTAGAGGAAGCACGATGACCCAGCCGGTTCCGTTGTGGCAGCGCATGGCCGTTGGATTCGCGAGCAGCGTTGTCGGAGCGTTGGGTGTGGAGGGCGCCGTCCGCGTGGCGGATGACAACGCACTCCCAACCTTGCGCATTTTTGCCGAACAGCAGGGGAGGATTGTGCTTTCGCCGAACGCTGCCGCGCGCGTGCGCCGGGCGGATGGCGGGGTGACCACCGTGCGAACGTCCGTGCATGGATTGCGCGATGGCCTCGCACATCGGTCTGAGACTCCGTGGCTCGTCATCGGCGATTCTCAGGTGCTCGGCCTGGGCGTCGAAGCGGAAGCGGCGTTCACGTACCTACTCGGCTCGGACAACGCCGGTGTTCCCGGGTACGGAGTGTCGGACGCGATTACCCAAGCGGAAGCGCTCATTCCTGTGCTCGCGGTGCGGAAGGTACTCCTCGTGATCAACGAAGCAAACGACTGGGCCGAAGGGATGCGCCGCGTCGAGGATCGGCATCGCGTCCGCGGCGGCTGGCTTTTGACGGCCGCGGGGGCGCAGTCTCACGGGGCCTGGTTCTGGTCCACGGACCTTTCGCATTCGCACGTGATGTACCTTCTGTGGATGGGAGCAGGTCGGTCGATCGTTGGGAACGACGCGGATACCGCGGAGGTGCCGGTGTGGTCGGCCCCCGACGCCGGCGCCAAGCGTTCGCGCGAATTCGGCGAGGCAATTCGCGCTTTTGCGGCTCGCCACCCCGATGTTCTGACCGCCGTGGCGTTTCTTCCGGCCGACGTCGTGACGTCGGCGGCGCGGGCGGCGCGCTCGCCGTTGTCGTTCACGGGAACTCCCTGGGTGGAACCGGATCGCCCAGTTTCCGCCTTGCGGATCGCCCTCCACCCGGTGCCGCTCGTCAGCCTGACCCCCGCCCTTGCGGACCCCGACTCCTTCCTCGAACGCGACTACCATCTCAGCCCGACCGGCCACGCGCGCGTCGGGGCGCTCCTCCACGACTTCCTTGCCGGATTGACCTCGTGACCGTTCGCGTCGCCGACTGGCCACTGCACGCCGCCTCGTGGCTGGTCTGGAAGGTACTTCCCGGCCGCGCAGCCACGAAGATGGCGGAGTTTTCGCATACCGAGGCGGGGAGCGGACTCGACATGCTCGCCGCGGTAGACGAGACCACGCGCCCCGACATGCGCGCGCGATATTTTCGCCACGCGCTCGACGAACTTCGGCATTCGCGGCTGTTTCGGGAGCGTGCGGAGGCGTTCGGGGCGGCGCGTGGTCATGCCCGTGGCAGGGCGCAGGCCGTCCTGGAAGACGCCGGCTACATCGCGGCGCAGGGTATCCGCGGTTCAGAGTCGTTGTTTTCCCAACTTGGGGAGCGAGAATTTCTCGCCTTCGTTTGGGTCCACGAGAAGCGCGGCGCTGAGCAGTTCGACGTCTATGCAAGCCTGTTGCGTGAGGACGCCGACACCGCGGCAATGTTCGCCGAGATCGCCCGGGACGAACGCTTCCACATCGCGTACAGTCGCGCGGAGCTCGACCGGCTGGCTCGGGCAGGAGAAGGCGGTGCGGTAAAGAAGGCAGTCTTCCGGGTGCGCAAACGCCGCGCGTGGCAGCTGTGGCTACGCTTCACGCGCGACTTCGGGAACTTCATGGCTGGGCTCTGGCTGATGATGCTGTACCTCTTCCTCGTGGGGCCGTTCGCGTTGGTGGCCCGTTCGGAGGCGCGTTCCCGCGGCATCGTTCCCCCGACATTGCGCGGCTCGGCGCCGGACCGCGCGCGGGAGATGTCGTGACGTGGGTTTTGGGTCTCTCCGGGTTGTACCATGACTCTGCCGCGGTGCTGCTGGGAAACGGGAGCATCGTCGCGGCGGCCAGTGAAGAACGTTTTTCTCGTGTAAAACATGATGCCAAGTTGCCGATTCTGGCGGCGCGGTGGTGCCTGAGTGAGGCAGGGATTTCCGCCAACGACGTGACCGCCGTCACCTGGTACGAAAAGCCGCTCCGAAAATTCGAGCGCATCCTGTTCCATCAAGTCCGCGAGTTTCCAAGGAGTGCCAAAGCGTTTCGTCGAGCGACATTCAGTTGGCTCACCGAGAAGCTGTGGGTGAAGGGTGCCATTGTCGACGCCCTGGGGGTGGCGCCTGACCGCGTCCTGTTTTCCGATCACCACCTTTCCCACGCGGCAAGCGCCTTCTACTGCTCCCCCTTCACGGAGGCCGCGGTCCTCACCGTAGATGGCGTCGGAGAATGGGCGACCACGACCTTGTATAGGGGGGGTGCGGCCGGTCTGGAACTGCTCGGCGAGATCCTGTTTCCCGACAGCATCGGCCTCGTCTACTCGGCGTTCACCGCGTATCTTGGCTTTCAGGTCAACGACGGCGAGTACAAAGTGATGGGGATGGCTGCCTACGGCGAGCCACGGTTTTGCGAGGAGGTCCGCAAAGTGCTGCGTGCCGGGGATGGCGGCGCCTTCGACGTTGATCTTTCCTATGTGAGCTACCACTACAGCGCCGAAGAATCGCACACGGCGCGGCTGGAGTCGCTGTTGGGTCCACCGCGCTTTCCGGGCGCGGTCTTCGATCCCACCACCACAGAGGGAAAGCGCTACGCGGACATCGCCGCCAGTGTGCAGCGCGTGACGGAAGACGCGCTCGTAGCCCTTGCGACGGAATTGCACGCGCGCACGGGGCTGGATGCGCTCTGTCTGGCGGGCGGCGTCGCGCTCAATACGGTAGCGAATCGCCAGTTGCTGCTGCGGACGCCCTTCAAGCGTCTCTACGTCCAACCCGCCGCAGGCGATGCCGGCGGCGCGATGGGGGCGGCGCTGCACACGTGGCATGAGGTGTTGGGAAACGCGCGCAGCGCCG
This sequence comes from Klebsiella pneumoniae, assembly GCA_945861635.1. GTDB lineage: Bacteria > Myxococcota_A > UBA796 > UBA796 > SXON01 > CAMAWH01. The sequence continues at coordinate 12,485 of CAMAWH010000028.1, forward strand.
AGCGCATGCTGAACTCGGCGGGACTTGGGCAGGCGTGGGGAGATGACGCCATCGCGACACTCTTGGCCGACCTGAAGATCAAAAGCGAGCGGATCGCGGCTGAGGATGTCGCTGGACGCGCGGCAGACGATATTGCTGCGGGACAGGTGATCGGCTGGTTCCAGGGCCGCTTCGAGTGGGGACCGCGCTCCCTTGGGCATCGATCGATCCTTGCCGACCCGCGTGATCCTCACATGCGCGAACGCATCAACGCGAAAATCAAGTTTCGAGAGCTGTTTCGCCCCTTCGCCCCCTCGGTGATCGCGGGGATGGAAGATCGCTACTTCGACCTGCCGGCGGGCGGTGGGTACGCCGCAGAGTGGATGTTGTTGGTCGCTACCGCGAAAACCGCAGACTTCCCGGCGACGACCCACGTGGACGGCACCGCCCGCGTGCATGTCGTCCGTGAAGCCGCAAACCCGCTCTTCCACGCACTCCTGACGGCGTTCGGTGCGCGGTCCGGGCATCCGGTCCTCTTGAATACCTCCTTCAACCTCAAGGGCGAACCCATCGTCTCCTCCCCCACACAAGCGCTCGCGACGTTCTACCGCAGCGGGCTCGATGTGTTGTACCTCGGGTGCCATCGCGTCGAACAAGGCGGGCCGCTTGGGGAGTGAGCGATACGCGGGGTGGGCCGCGAGGTTGGCCGTGTTCGGCGAGATCTTGCGCCTTGCGGGGCGAACACGCCGGTGGTGGCTCGTGCCGATGATGCTCGCGCTTGTCGTTCTTGGCTTGGCGTTGACGGCGTTGCAAGCCGTCGAATACTTGTCGCCGTTTATCTACGCGGTGCTGTAGGCCCGGCGCCGCGTAGCCTGAGGTACCATCGCCGCCATGCAACGCCTGCTCCTCCTCGGGTGCCTCGGACTCCTTGCCTGCCGCCAAACGCCTGCGACCAAGGTGGACGACGCCGACTCGGCAGCCGCACCCGATCTGGACGGTGACACCTACTCCGTCGAAGACGGCGATTGCGATGACCACAACGAAAGTGCCCACCCGGGCGGTACAGAGGTGTGCAACGGGCTGGACGACGATTGTGACAGCTTCGTGGACGAGGAATTGACCCAGACATGGTACTCCGACGCCGACGCCGATGGCTTCGGCGACGCCGCGACGGGCACCGACGCGTGCGAGCCACCCGCCGAGACCGTCCTGAACGCCGAGGACTGTGACGACGCCGACGCGACCACTCACCCGGATGCCGACGAGATCTGTGACGGTTTGGACAACAATTGCGATGGCGCCGCGGACGAGGGCGTGACGACATCGTATTGGCCGGATGCCGACGGTGACGCCTATGGTGACGCGGCCGGCGAGATCGCGTCCTGTGCATTGCCGAGCGCATACGTCGAAAACGACGACGACTGCGACGACGCCAATGCGACGGCAAACCCTGCCGCGGTGGAGGTTTGCAGCGGCGTAGACGATGATTGCGATGGCGTCATCGACGAGGACGACGCCGCCGACGCGCCGCCCTGGTACTACGACGGAGATGGCGACACCTACGGCAACCAAACCGCGACGTTCGTCTCATGCGCGGCGCCCCCCGGCTTTGTCACGGACGGGACCGACTGCAACGACGGCGACGCTGCCGTCCATCCTGCAGCGACGGAGGTGTGTGACGAGCTCGACAACAACTGCGATGGTGCCGTCGATGAGCCCGGCGCGGAGGGAAGTACGACGAGCTACGCCGACATCGACCTCGACGGGTTCGGCGACGCAACGACGGCCGTCACCACGTGCAGCGCGCCCGCCGGGAACACCGCCGACGCGACCGACTGCGACGATGCCGACGGCAGCGTCTACCCCGGCGTTGCCGAGGTCTCCGGGGACGGCAAGGACAACGATTGCGACGGCGCCATTGACGAAGACCTGTGCGCGAACACGTGCACGTCCTCCTACGACGTAGACACCATCGCCGAGTTGGACGCATTGAAATACTGCAACACGATTTCCGGATCCCTGGTGATCAGCGGTTCCGGGCTCACGGACGTGGACAACCTGGCCTGCCTTCAGACCATCGGCGGGTCGCTGACGATTGGCGCGACCACAGGGCTGGCGGACGCCACGGGGCTCAGCTCACTCACCAACGTGGTCGGGAACGTCTACATCCACACGAACGACGATCTCGCCGCGCTTGACCTCACGGCGCTCGCCAGCGTTGGCGGCTACGTCTACGTCTACGACAACGCCGCGCTCGCCGCCGCGCTCGACTTCGGTGCACTCACACACCTCGGTCAGTACCTCAACATCAGCACCAATGCCTCCCTCCCTTCCGTCAACGCCTCCGTGCTCGCGGATGCCGGAGGCGCCGTGTCGATCTACGACAACGCGCTGCTCGCGTCGATCGAACTTCCAACGCTTACGACCGTAGACGGGGAGTTCGCGGTGTACGCGAACGAAGCACTGGAGGCGATCTCTGGCCTCGATGTTTTGGTGAGCGTCGACGGCGGATTGAGCGTCTACGACAACGAAATACTGGCGGGCACCCTGAACTTCGCTGCCCTTGACGACGTCGATGGCAGCGTGAACATCTACGACAATGAGGAATTGGAGGGGTTGAACCTGGAGGCGCTGACCGGCGTAGCCGGAGGGTTTCGTCTGTCGGGCAACCCCCGCATCGAAACGGAGCTGGACCTCGGCGCACTGGAATCGCTGGAGGGTACACTGCAGGTGTACGGGAACGATCGGCTTGCCGCCTTGGATATCAGCGCGCTGGAGCGACTGGAGGGCGCGGCCTACATCTACACGAACGACGATCTTCAGCGGATCGACCTCGCCGCGATCGAGCGGATTGACGGCGTCCTCTACATCGTGAGTAACGACGGGCTGGAGCAGATCGATGGCCTCGACCAACTGACCGAGGTCGCCGGCGCGGTCACCATCGTGGACTGTGGGGACTTGTCCGGTACGCTCGACTTGGGTGGGCTGGAGTCCGTCGATGGCAGTCTGAATGTCTATGACAACGACCAGCTCGATGGGCTCGACTTGTCTTCGCTCGCCGACCTTTCCGGCGGCCTCCGCGTCACCAACAACCCGTCGTTGACCAGCGCGTTGGACATCGCGGAGCTCGACGACGTGCAAGGGTCGTTGGAGATCTATGGCAACGATACGCTGCCGTCGGTGGACGTCGGCGGTGTCGAATCGATCGAAGGTTCGCTGTATGTGTACAGCAACCGCGTGCTTGCGAGTGTGGACATGTCCGCGCTGACGACGGTCGGCAGCACGCTCTACCTCGTGGCGAACGACCGGCTCGTGGACATCGACGGGCTCGACCAACTCATCCACGTCGGCGCAAGCCTGACCATCGTGGACCATGGAGACCTTGCCACCGCGCTGGATCTCGGCGCACTCGAGAGCGTCTACGGCAGCATCGCCATCTACGACAACGACGAACTGCCGGGGTTGGACCTTTCTGGATTGACGACGCTTGACGGCGGCCTGCGCGTCTCGAACAATCCGGAATTGGCGGGAGCGTTGGACGTCTCCGGGATTCGCGACGCCGGCGGCAGCGTGGAGATCTACGACAACGACGCGATGACGTCCGTGAGCCTGGCATCGCTAGAGTCCACCGATGGATCGTTGTACGTCTACTCCGATTACGCAATGGCAACGCTCAACTTGAGCGCGATCGAGGTGGTACATGGGTACGTGTACATCCTCACGAACGACGTGCTCACGGCAATCACCGGGCTGGGCGCGCTCACGACGGTGGATGCGAGCGTCTCGATCGCCGACAACCCGGCGATGACGCGCGCGCTGGACTTCGCCGTCTTGGCGACGGTCGGCGGTTCCGTCGTCGTGTACGGCAACGACGCGCTGGCCGGCCTCACGATGCCCGTCCTCGACAGCATTCGCGGCAGCGTCTACGTGTACGACAACGCGTCGATGGGGGGGACGTTGGACCTCGGGGCGCTGCCCCGGGTGGACGGAAATGTGTCGGTCTACAGCAACCCCTTGCTCACCGGCATCGACCTTTCCGGCTTGACGGAGGTGACGGGGTACCTTTTCCTCTACACGCTCGCCGGTTGGAACACGGCGCTCGATCTGGGGAGCCTGACGGAAATCGGTAGCTACCTCTACATTGGCAACAATCCGCTCCTCCCGACGTTCGACCTCGACGCACTCACATCGGTGGGCAGCACGATGTCCATCTACGACAACGACGTCCTGCCGGAATGCCTGGCGGACGAACTCGGCGACCGGTTGCTGGCGTCGAGCGCCGTCGGGACCGTCACCATCTACGGAAACGATACGGCCGCCGTGTGTGGCCCGTAGGCAGGCCTAGGCAAAACCCAACAGTTTCCCACCCTGATACACCACGAAGCTCGCGACGTAGGCCAGAACGGTCATATAGGCAAACAGAAACGCCGGCCACGCCCAAGACCTCGACTCTCGCTTCACGACGGCAAGCGTAGACATGCACTGCGCGGAGAGCGCGAAGAACACCATCAGGGAGAGGCCCGTCAGCGGCGTGTAGCGGGGGCCCCCGTCGGGACCACGCTCCGCTCGCATCTTCTCCCGAAGCGGGAGTGTCTCTTCGTCCGCATCCGCACCGATGCCATAGACGACGCCCATCGTGGACACGAACACCTCACGCGCTGCGAACGCACCGACCAGTCCGACGCCGATCTTCCAATCGAAGCCAAGCGGCGCGATGACCGGCTCAATTGCCCGCCCCAGACGCCCGCCGTAGGAGTGCTCAAGTTGGTACGCCGCGAGATCGGCGTCGGGCGCGGCATCGTTGGCTTCGCGCGGGAAGTAAAGCAGGGCCCACAAGACCACCGAGCAACCCAGAATGACCGTCCCTGCCTCGGTGACAAACATCTTTGCGCGCATCCACATTTGGCGTAGAACCGTCACAAGGCGCGGCATTCGATACGGCGGAAGCTCCAAAAGCAATGGAATCCTCGGCCCCTTCAGAACGGTACGCCCAAGCACGGCCGCCGCGGCCAACGCCATGGCGGTCGAGAACAGGTACATGAAAACCATCATCCCGGCTCGGACGGGGATGAATCCCAGGAGCGAACCCGTGGGGAACAGCGCCGCGATGACGAGCGTGTAGACCGGCAGTCGCGCCGAACAGGACATCAGCGGTACGACCATCATCGTGAGCAGGCGGTCTCGACGCCGCTCCAGCGTCCGGGTGGCCATGATCGCCGGCACAGCGCACGCATACCCGGACAGCATCGGCACGAATGCACGGCCGTGGAGGCCGATAGCTTTCATGGATCGATCGACCAGATAGGCGACACGCGCCATGTAGCCGGAGTCCTCAAGGAAGCCGAGGAGAAAGAACAGGAGCAGGATTTGCGGGAGGAACACCAGCACGGATCCAGCGCCGTTGATGACGCCATCCACCACCAGATCGGTGAGTACCCCATCGGGGGCGTACGTCCGAATTCCGGTTGCCACGGCTGAAAACACGTCTTCTATCAGCGAAATCGCCGGATCACTCCACGCAAAGAGCGCCTGAAAAAGCACACCCATCACAAACAGAAACGTCAGGGACCCCGTGACCGGATGCAAAAGCCAGCGGTCGATGCGCTCCGTCGTGGACGGCACCGACGAAGCGGCTGCATTACCGAAGTCCTGAGCGTCCAGCCAGCGATAGCGCGTTCCGACGATTTCTCCGTCGATATCGCGGCCTCCGGCCGTTGCCGTTCGCCGCCGTGACAGCACGGTTCGGCGGACGGTGTCGGGAATGTCCTCCAGTTCGTCGTGCTCGTCCACAGACAGGAGCGCCCAGATCGCGAGCGCGCGGGCGTCACCCGGCGTTGCAGCCTCGACATACGGTGTGATGGCGGCAATGTCGGCTTCCGCGAGCGGAGGGTAGCGCACGGGCGAAATCGGCCGAGGGGGCGTCGTCAATGCCGACGACACGGCCTGCGCGAGGGCCTGCATCCCCTCGCCCGTATTCGCGGAAACCGGGACGACGGGAACGCCGAGCGCCGCGGAGATCCGCGCCGGATCTGGGGTGACGCCTTGCGCGCGGGCGGCATCGATGAGATTGAGCGCGATGACAAAGGGGACTTCCGCCTCCGCCAACTGAACGGCCAAGTACAGGTTCCGAACAAGTTGCGTGGCGTCCACGACAAGGACGACGAGGTTCGGCCGCGCCTCCCCGTCCAATCCGAAAACCGCGCGCACCGCGACCTGCTCCTCGCCGGAGCGGGCCGCAAGCGAGTAGGTGCCGGGAACATCGATGACATCAACGTCGTAGTCCCCCGCGCGCCACCGCCCGACTTCACGTTCGACCGTCACGCCGGCATAGTTTCCGACGCGGCCAGACGAGCCGGTGAGGCGGTTGAACAGGCTGGTCTTGCCCGTATTCGGATTGCCGGCGAGGGCGACGCGCGGCCGATCACCTCTTCTTCTTGCGGATCCCGGAGTGCCCACGGACGCAGCCGCGGGCGTAACGTTCACTTTGCCGCGTTCGCGACGTCGGCGGGCCCCACCGCAATCGCGTCCGCTTCCGTTCGGCGCAGCGAAAAACGGCAGCCACGCGCCTCGATGTCGAGCGGATCGCCCATCGGCGCAACGCCGAGTACCCGAACCTCAACGCCGGGAAGGAACCCCAACTCAAGGAGGCGGCGACGAAACGCCCTTTCTCCACCCACGGATACGATGCGCACCGTTTCGCGGAGAGGGATGCGGGCGAGGGTGGACGTCATGGATCGACTCTACCCATATTGAAAGTGAATGTCAATATCGAAATGCGGAAGGTCACCGCGCGTGGACCTCACCCGTCCGCGGGGCGCTGAGCCCTCTTTCCGCAGCCCTATTTCGCACAGTGGCCCGACGAGCATTTTCCGCCCGGGCACTCACTGTCGAAGTTGCAGGTGCCATCGGGCGCGTTGCTGCACTTGCTACTGTGGCACTTGGCCCCACCGCCCCCGCAGTCGGAATCGAAGTTGCACGAGCTGCCCGCGGAGTCCGCACAGTGGCTGCTGTGGCACTTCACGCCGGCGTGGCAGTCCGAGTCAAAACCGCACTTTCCGTAGTCACCGGCAACGACCGGACCAGCAATAACCGGGGTCGAGCGCCCAAAGAAGCCCGCAAGTACGACGAGGGAGAGAACGACGGAAAGGAGGATGGCAAAGCGACGCATGGGGCTCCAGAGGGTGCCAGCGGGGTGTAACCGATGGCGTGTCGGCATAGAATCCCACCATGCCATCGGCCTCCACCGGCTTCACCCTCACCCGCATCGCGGACACCACGGACCGATTCCGCGAGTTCGGACCGTACGTCGCCGCCCTCAACAACGCCGGCACCGTGGCATTCCAGGCCAGTTTGAGCCGTGGAGGATCCGGCGTTTTCACCGGGGATGGTGGACCCGTGACGACGATCTTCGACACGAATGGCACGCCCATTCGTGCCGTGCTCAGTCATCCGGATATCAACGCCGGCGGGTCGGTCAGCTTCTACGGCGAACGGGAGGCGGGAGAGCGGGGAGTGTTCCTTGTTCGAGGCGGGGAGTTGATTCGGCTCGGCGGGGCGGGCCCGACGGCCGTTGGACAGATCGGGCCGCTGGGACCGACCATGAACGACGGGGACGCCGTGGCGTTCCGGGCCGACTTGCCAGAAGGAGCGAGCGGCATTTTCGTCGGTGCTCCGGACGCAACGCGCGCCATCGCCCACACCGGCGATCGGTACGGCGCGTTCTGGGGGCTTCCGGTAATCACCGACGATGGAACCGTTGTTTTTCGCGCAGATCTGCGCGAGGGGGGGCAGGGAATCTACGCGCATCGCGGCGATTCACTCACGACGATTGCGGACACCACCGGCGCGTTCCAGACCCTTGGGTTCTTCCCTTCTGCCAACGACGACGGTGAAGTGGCGTTCGCCGCAACCCGGAAGCAAGGGGGAGGCGGAATCTTCCATTGGATCGACGGGGACTTCACGACGGTCATTGAAACATCGGACGGTTTTGACTCCCTCCGGGGTGCATGGATCAACAATGCGGGGGCGGTCTTCTTTCTCGGCACCCCGTCCGGTGGAACGCTGGGCATCCATTCCGGCGCAAATCCCCACACGGACCGAATCCTTGGCCTTGGGGATGCCCTTTTCGGCTCCACCATTACCGATTTCGCGGCCAACCCGGTGTCGCTGAACGACGCGGGGCAACTGGCAATCCGAGTGGCGCTCGCCACCGGCCGGGAGGTGATCCTGCGCGCCGATCCCGTCGGGTGAAGCCCGGTATGGTATCGCCGCCCTCGCGGACTGCTCGCCGCGGGCGGCACCAGCGGAACGTCGCTCTGGCAATACGACATTGCGGCGAATTCCTGGGCGGCGATCACCGCGTTCCCGATTGACCATGGGACAACGGCTCCTGTACGGTGTCCCCGCACGGCTGGCTCTACATGGCCGATGCGGGGGCGTCCACCTTCTACCGGCTTCCATTGTATTGATTCGGCGGCCGGTCCGCGCTTGACATTTCGCGACGGGCGCTTAGACTGGTCGCAGACTGGTCGAATCCATGAAATACAACGACATTGACCCCCCCGTGCTCTTCGTCCGCGAACCCACCGCCGTCGGCGCGTACGACGCGAAAACTCGACTGGGAGAACTGCTATCGGATGTCGAAGGCGGGGCGAGCTTTGTCATCACGAAGCACGGGCGCCCCGTCGCGCGGTTGCTGCCCGTCGAGCCGGCGTCCGAAACGGGCGGGGTGGTGGATGCCCTGCTGAGGCAGCGCGCCGGCCGAACGCTCGGAGTGCCCATCCGAACGCTCATCGAGGAAGGGAGGCGGTGAGTAGCTTTGTTCTCGACGCGTCCGTCGCCCTTTCGTGGTGCTTCGCAGATGAGGCCGATGAAGCCGGAGACGCGGTGCTGAATCGACTCCGCGGCACCCGCGCGTGCGTTCCGGGTATCTGGCCTCTGGAGGTTGCAAATGTGCTGCTCGGCGCCGAGCGGCGCCGGCGAATTGCACCCTCGGAGTCAGCACGCTTTCTCGCGCTGCTCGACGCGTTGCCAATCGACGTGGACGCACACACCGCGAGTCGGGCGCCCCGCGAAATTCTGGCTCTCGCGCGTACACACAAACTATCAAGCTATGACGCTGCGTATCTGGAGTTGGCGGCACGCGGCGGGCTTTCCCTCGCGACGAGAGACGTGCGCCTCGCAGCGGCCGCGCGCAGCGTCGGCGTGGACGTATGGGTGGCGCCGTGAGCCGCACATTCTCGCCGTGACGCCCACGATGCACCGCAAGAACCGACCACCGCCGACCCCGGTCGCCCTCGACGGCCTCGATGCCGACGGCGTGGCAACGGGTGTCGACGAAAAAGGGCGTCGGTGGGCCGTCCGCGGCGCGTCGCCGGGTGCAGTCGTGAACGCAGTAGGGCGTCGTAAGGACGCCTTTGTACTGTCGGTCGTCTCGCCGCCGCCGGACGGGGTATCTCCTCGGTGCGCGGACTTTCGGCGGTGCGGCGGTTGTAGCCTGCAGGACCTGCCACTGACGCGTCAACAGGACGAGAAGGTCCACGCGCTGGTCACACTGTTCGCTCCGTTGGACGCCGTCAACCATGGAATCCGTTCGTCAGGCGTGGCCTATGGCTACCGTGACCGCATCGACTTGTCGTTCGGCACGAAACGCCTGCTCACAACGCACGAGTTGCACACCGGGGTGCCGATGGGCGGCCGATACCTCGGCATGCACGGGGCCGGTCACTTTGACCGGATCGTGCCCATCGCAACCTGCCACCTTGCGGACGACGACGTGAACGCCGTCTTCCGGGCCATGCGTGATGACCTGCTGGCGTCCCCGCTCTCGATCCACGATCGCGCCAACCACGTCGGCTACCTTCGCCACCTCGTGCTTCGCCGCGGAGACGACGGCGTCCTCGCCATCCTGACGACCTCCCCGGGGGAGGCCGCGGACGAAGCTTGGCTGCGCGCCAACGCTGCGGCATGGGGTGCTGCTACCGTGCTGTGGGTTGTAAACGAAGGCGTCGCAGACGTCGCAAGTGGTACGTTGCGGGCGGTGCTGCATGGCTCCGGAACGCTGGCGATTACTCTTTCTGGCGTCACATTCGCGCTTTCTGCCGATGCGTTCTTTCAGGTGAACCGGGCGGGCGCGGAAGTGCTCGTGGACGTCGTGCGTGAAGCCCTGGGTGCAGGCTCGGCCGGGGCAACGCTCATCGACCTCTACTGCGGCGCAGGCGCGCTCTCGATTTCCCTGGCCGGTGCCTACGCGCACCTCATCGGCATCGAGCGCAGCGAGAACGCCATTGCCGACGCGCGTCGTAACGCGGAACGACTGGGTGTCGCAGCGGCGTACCACGCGGGCACGGTGGAAGCGCTGTTACCGGGGTTGGCACTGGGGCCGCCCGACGGACCAGATGGCGGCGCCCGAACGAGCCTCCACATCGTCGTGGATCCCCCCCGGGTGGGGCTCCACCCCGCCGCACTCGCCGCGCTGTCGCGGACGGATGCGGACGTGCTGGTGTACGTCTCCTGCCGAGCTACTTCCTTGCTGAGAGACGGACTCGCGCTTCAGAGTGCCGGTTGGCGCTGCACCGATTGGTGGGCGGTCGATCTGTTTCCGCAAACCGGGCATGTCGAGGTCGTGGCACGGTGGGTGCGAAACGTCGGGGTTTGAGTTTGGCAATCGCTCCGCGATTGCGTTTGGTTGGCCAAACCGACGCGCTCACAGGAGACCTGCCCCGGTAGTCGCGCGGGCGCCGGGTTAGTCGCGCTCTGTGTTCGCCCTTCTCCTTGCATGCGCTGCCGAAAACGCCACCGCAGGGGCGCCCGGCGCCGCCGCCACCCCTGTCATCGACGCCGCCAGCGCCGCGGCACCGCCGGCCGCTACTCCCTTCGACTGGGCCCTCTGGGGAGACGGAAACGCCGAAGTCGCCAGCTACACCCTCACGCAACCTCGCTACGGCAACATCTGGCAGGGCACCGCTACCCTGATCTTCGTCACCGAAGATTTCTCCTGGTCCGCGCGCGTGAAAGCCGACGCCGGCCAACACCCACCGGACGACATCCGGAAGGTGATCAAGCTCAACGCTCTACGCGATTTCCGCACCGGCATCTACGACTACGACGTGATGACGAGCACCTTTGCGCGACTCGAAGGCGGTGATGGCATGCGCCCCCTCGATCCCCTCAAAATTGCATTTTCCGCAACCGAGTGGTGTGGCATGGTGTACGCCGAACTCACACCACATCCGCGGAAAGCCGTGCTGACGACCCACACCTACTTCGACCGTGACGACGTTGCCCCGCCCGTCGTGCCCGTGCCTGACGACGTCGTATACGGTGACGACGTTCCCCTGCTCATCCGCGGCTTTCTGGGCGAGTGGTTGCGTCCGGGCGCAACGCTGACCGCGCCCTACCTGCCGACCCTGCTGGAGAGCCGGTTTGCCCACGTCCCCTTGGCGGTGGGCAGCGTCCACGTCACGCGTGGACCCGACGTAAGGCAAGATGTGCTCGGCACGCCGACGGACGTCGTGGAATACAACGTCGTCGCGTCGCCCGGCGAAGTTTCCACCCGTTGGTTCGTGGAGCGCGCAGGGGCGCACCGAATCGTCGGGTGGGAGTCCTCTACCGGTGAATCCGCCGCACTTCGCGGCGTGGATCGCCTGCCGTATTGGCAACTCAACCAACCGGGCGGCGATGTCCATCGCACCCGGATCGGACTGTAAACATGCGAATCTTCCCTGCTTGTTCCTTGACTCTTCTCGCCGGCGGACTTGCCGCCTGTACCGGGCCCGTGAGTTCCAACGCGTTCGACACCGCCAATGACGGCCAGAAGTGCGACCGCATCCACGGCGCCACCGGCATCGCACTCTACGAAGACCAAGGAAAAACCGCGCATTTCCCTGACCACGCGCCGAGCGACACGTTCCGTACCAGCGGCGTTGCCGGACCGATGGACGTCGACGGAAGCACGTGGCTGGCCGTGTCGGGTCGTACGGCGCAAGTCTCCACGGATGGCGGTTGTAACTGGGAAGATCAGGGTTCCCTCCCCAGTGGGGATTGGTTGCTGACCGCCGCAGATGGCCGGGCCTACGCCTTCGACCTGGCGTCGAGCGCGGGTGCATTCAGCGACAACCTCGGCCTGTCGTGGGAGCCGTTCGATGCTGGCGGCACATTCACCTCCCTCCCCACCATCGATGCCGCCGATTTCAAACGTCTGCGTGGCGTGCAGGATCGCGGCGTCGTGACCTCCAGTGACGGCGGGCTGACCTGGTCCATCACGGGATCCATCCCCGAAGGAGCCGCGGTCGTGGTCGGCGCGGGCATCCCTGACAACGACCTCGATGCCGTACTCGTCACGACGGACCTCGGCGTCTACCAGTCCGCAACGGGCGGGCAGAGTTGGAGCGTGCTCGCGCTTGCGGGCATGACCTCCCTTACGACGGCCGCCATCCATCCGGCCGACAACAACGTGCTGCTCGTCGCCGGCACCGATGAGAACGGCGCCGTCATCATGCGCAGTGACGACGCGGGCGTCACATGGGACAGCATCATGTCGGTCGCAGGTCAGGATCTCGATGTCGATCCTCCCCTCTGGCCGCTTCCGGGCGCCGCCAACACGTTTGTTTCGAGCTACGGCAGCAGGGATGGCGTGAAGCTCTACGTTGCCGTCGCGCACCAGCAGATCCTGACGTACAGCGTCGGGCAATACTACGAACTCTCCCAGGTCGCATTCGGCAGCGACCGATGGCTTGCAACCCTGTCGGCGGTGTCGGAGGAGTAGGCCGGCGGCACGGACACGAGCGTCACAACGCGCGAAGAAACGCTTCCAGATTCTCAAGTTCGTTCGCATCGAATCCAAGCGGCTGCAACGTCAGCTCACGATGTCCGGCGACGGGCACGCCGGGAAGCAGATTGTAGAACAGGAGCGCCGCTGCCAGCGAGCGGGTCTGCCCGTCGTGCATGTACGGCGCCGTCTCCGCGACGTTTCGCAGCGTCGGCGTCTTGAATCCCATCGCCCAGTCGGGAAAGCTTGGATCGAGGTAGTGAAGTTCCGGGCAGGCGTGGTCGTCGCTGAACCGGCCGAGGCAGTTGTAGGGGTCGGCGAGCACGGCGCCCGCCCCGGTTGCGCGGCCGGGGTCGAGTCCGTTCGCGGCGGTGACCGGGAGGCCAATGTTGTGAAAGGAGTCGTCGGTGAGCCGGGGACCGTGGTGGCAGTTCACGCAGCCACCCTCCCCAATGAACAGGCGCAAACCATCCTTCTCAGCCCGCGAGAGCGTATCGCTGTCGCGACCCGCCTCCAATTCGCGCACATAGCGCAGGAAGCGGGAAGCCGGCTGCCGAAACGTTCTTTCGAACGCCTCAATCGCCTTCCCAACGTTGGTGATCACCACGTCCGGGTCCTCGGAAATCGCCCCGAACACCGAGATGTATGCTTCGGCGTCGTGAGCGATCACGTGTTCGCGCACGCGTTGTGCGCTGAACCCGTGCTCGATCGGATTGACGATCGGACCCGTCGCCTGCGACCACGCCGAGTCGCTCCTGCCGTCCCAGAAATACCACGTGTTGTAGGCGGTGAACTCGATGGATGGCGTGTTGCGCGCCCCCTTGCCGAGGGTGTTGGGTGTGTCCAAGCCGTCGCCAAAGTGCAGCTCCGGGTGGTGACAGGTGATGCAAGCCACCTGCCCGTTTGCGCTCATGTCGGGATCGTGGAAGAATCGCTCGCCGACCGTGGCGGCGTTCGCGTCGTCGGCTACGCGATTCGTCGGCCGCATCGGTAGCGGCTCCTCGACGCCGAACGTCGCGATGACGGCCCGCTCCTCGTCGGTCCACGCCTCGCCCGGCGCGCACGCCAGCAGCGCGAGAGTCACAGTTTGTAGACCAGCTCGGCGCGGTCCATTCCGCGGGGGCCGTCCACCGCGAAAGTGAGCGTCCATTCTCCCGGCATGTGAAATTTCATCCCGCGCGTGATGTAGGCACCACCGGGGTGCCGGCACACGCCCGCATCGTCACACTTCCCAGGGTCATCCTTCGGTTTCGTCGCCATGCCATGGCCGTGTTGGGGCATGCGCGCGTCGACCGTCACCTTGGCATCGTCGATGGCGGCGCCCGACTTCGCATCGAACACCCGCGTCGTGATGCTGAACAGCTCGGATGCGCGAACGGGCGAGGGATCCACGGCGTAGGTGAGGGTGTACGCTCCGTGGGCGGTCGTCACCTCGTTCGCGCGGGGGCTGGGCGGTGTTCGGCAGCCGAGGAGCGCGAAGAGCACGAGTCCGCTCACGACGAACCCTCCACCCACTCCGGCGGCCGGGCCTTCTCTTCCTGCACCCATTTGGCGAACACGTAGATCATGCTGGCCCAGATGACGAGGCCCCCAGGGAGCCACATCAACAGCCCGCCATACCCCTGATCCATGATGGGCGTGATGCCCGCGATGCGCGGCGCGTCGAGATATCCGGTGTAGATAACGGTTGTTGATAGCGTGATAATCGCGCCCAGCAACTTCATTGGAAGGGACATCAAGAAGAGGTACAGCAGTTGCGCAAGCCGATGCGGACGCGGGAGTGACGGCGCCGAACACAAAAGCCCGACCCACGCGATAATCGCCGTGCCCATGAAACCAAGATGTTCCACGATGTGGAGATTATGGTACTTCAACGCGGCATCATACATCGTCGGAATATGCCAGAAATAGAGCACGCCGTTGTAAAGGATGAACTTCACCCGAAGGCTGCTGACGCTATCCGACACGCGGCGGAACCAGCGCACCCGAAGGGCGGCTTCCGCCAGCCACGGCGGAATCGCAACCACCGTCAATGGCGCCCAGACCAGATTCAGGAGAAGGTGTTGCACCATGTGGGCAGAGAAGAGGTAGAAATCGCTTAAATGGTGGAGCGGGCCGTTCAGCGACACGAACAGCACGAGTTGGCCGATGCCGAAGCACCACGCCCGCCACGATTCAACCGGCGTGGGCGACCACCGGTACCGCTTCCGCCACGTCGTAACGGCGCGAATGTACAGGCCAATAAACACGGCCATTCCAACCAACACGCTGACGTGCAGATCGAGCACTTTCCACGCGTCGGGAGGGGCCGTAGCGTAGTCAAAGTCGTCTGCGTCCCACGGAAGGACCACGCCCGTGTGGGATAGCGCGACTCGGATCAGGGCGAGGGTCAGCACGGCGCGGCCTCTAACCCGAGGCGATGCGCCGGAGGCAAGGCCCCGACGCAGACGACCTACTTCCCGCGGGCGTCCTTGACCTGCGCCGGCTCGACCACGCCGCCTGCATTGCCCCAGGAGTTGCGCTCAAACGTCACGACCGAAGCGATCTGCTGATCGGTAAGCTGCGCCCACGGCGGCATCGCGGTGGCGTAGCTCACGCCACCGATGGCGACACCGCTCATGCCGTTCAGTACCGTCTTGAGGTGCACCGCGACATCACCGCCGTTGGCCACCGGGTCCGCCGCGAGCGGCGGAAAGACGCCGGTGGTGCCCTTGCCTTCGGGCCCGTGGCACGCGAGGCAGTTGCCTCCGTATACCTTCTCTCCGGCGGCCATCAGCACGGCCTTCTTGTCGTCGGGGGACTTGGTGTCGAACCCATCGAATGCCGGATCGGGTGCGCCGGACGGCTTGAGCGCGTCGTACGCCGCCTGCGTAGAAAACCCGACGGCTGGACTGGAGCAGTACAGGTTGCCCGTGAACGGACTCTTGACCCAGGCGCTGCACTCCCCCTGCCACTTTCCCTGATACCGGGCGGCCACCTCGTCACTATCCCGCCCGCGCGCCGTCTCCTGATAGGCCAGCGTCCAGCTGCTCTGTAGCGTCATCAGCACCATCACGCTGAGGGTCATCATGACGAGGGGGATGAAGAACAAGCGCTGGTTGATCGGCTTGTCGCCCCAAAGGTGCATGAAGAACATCACGACCGCGACAAACTTGCCGAGCGACAGCGCCAGCAGCAATACCGCCGGGAACTTGACGATCTCGAACAGCGGCAGCATCTCGAACGCCGTCACGAACGTAAGGATGCCGAACACCAGAAAGTACTGTTTGAAGGGGTTGTGGGCGCCCCCGGCGTGCGCGTCGTGAGACATTTACGCGTACTCCATCAGGTAGACGAGGGTAAAGATGGCAATCCACACGATGTCGACGAAGTGCCAATACAAACCGATGACTTCCGTTGTCTCGCCCATGTCTTTCAGGTGGCCGGCGCGCGCCGACCACAACACGGTACCGAGCAGGAATACGCCAACCGCAACGTGCGTGCCGTGGAATCCGGTGAGGATGTAGAAACTCGCCCCGAAAATATTCGACTTCAGCGTCAGCCCGTCATGGATGAAGTGCGAAAACTCGTAAACCTGACAGCCGAGGAACACCAAGCCGCCCGCCATCGTCGCCAACAGCCAAATCGTCAGCCGCTTCACATCGTTTTCCCGCGCATAATGCACGGCAAGAACCATGAACAACGATGAAAGAAGCAGATCAAACGTCGAGAACGACGTCACGGCAGGATCGAATACCTCCGCCGGGTACGGCCCGGTCAGGCTCTTTCCGCGGTAGACCATGTAGGTACCCAAGAGCGAACCGAAGAAAAAGCACTCGGAACCAAGGAATACCCACATAGCCAACTTATAGTCGGGCACACCCGTGACCGGCTGGGGGCCGTGGGCGTGTGCACCGTGATGCGCGACGGCGTCAGACACGTCTGCTCCAGATGGAAGGGGGAAAGAGGGAAATCATGGTTAGTGCCCCGGCTCGAGGAACCACCTGAAGGCGGAGCCGAACACGATCACGAGCCCGCCGAAAATGACCACCAAACCGATGGTGGAGATGGAGAACACGAGGAAGCCGAACAGGAACGTGGCGACACCCAACGCGAACATGAACGGCCAAATCGACGGCGGCGGAATGTGGATGTGCTCGTTCACCGCGGAGAGCGCGTAGCCCGGGCCAGGCCCATGGTTCTTTTCCCAGACCGGACGCTCGGAGTACACCGTCGGCGTGATGTCGAAGTTGTGAACGGCAGGCGGGGAGGTGGTGATCCACTCCAGCGTTGCTGCATCCCAAGGGTTGGCGCCCGCCTTTTCGCCATTCCGAATACTGTTCACGAAGCTGATGATGAACAGCAGCACGCCGATCGCAATCGTGAAGGCGCCGACCGTCTCCAGCTGGTTGATCTTTTCCCACCCGAGGCCTTCGTCATACGTGAAGATACGACGCGGCATACCCCAGGCCCCGACGATGTGCATCGGGAAGAAGGTCAGGTTGAATCCGACGAGATTGATCCAGAAGATCCGCCCACCCATCTTCTCGTCGAGGAATCGACCGGTCATCTTGGGGAACCAGTAGTAGATCCCGGAGAGCAGCCCCATGATGGCGCCGCCGAACAGCACGTAATGGAAGTGCGCTACGACGAAGTAGCTGTCCTGCTGCTGAAGGTCGACCGGCGGAGATGCGTGCATGATTCCCGACAATCCACCCATCGTGAACATGCCGATGAAGCCGAGGGAGTACTTCATTGCCGTCGTGAGGCGCAAACGCCCTTCGTACAGCGTGAACAGCCAGTTGAAGATCTTGACGCCGGTCGGAATCGCGATGAGCATCGTCGTCACCGCGAACGAGGCGTCCGCCGCGGCGCCGAGGCCCGTCGTGAACATGTGGTGTGACCACACGCCGAAGCCAAGGAGGCCGATGGTGATGCCGGAAAAGATGACGAACGCCGAGCCGAAGAGCGGCTTGCGAGAGAACACCGGCAGCACTTCCGAAACGATGCCCATGGCCGGGAGGATCAGGATGTAGACTTCCGGGTGACCGAACAACCAGAAAAGGTGCTGCCAAAGTAGCGGATCTCCGCCACCGGCCGGGATGTAGAAGTGCGTGCCAAACGTGCGATCGAGCAGGAGCAGAACCAACGCGATGGTGATGCACGGAAACGAAAGCACGACGAGGAACTGCACCACCAGCGTCATCCACGTGAAAACGGGCATGCGCAGCAACGACATGCCGGGCGCGCGCATGTTGAAGATGGTGACGATGAAATTGAAGCCAGCCGCCATCGACGCAATGCCCAGAATCTGCAATCCGCAAATCCAGAAGTCGATGCTGAGACCCGGCGAGAATTCCTTACCTGTCAGCGTTGCGTAGCCGAACCACCCGCCGTCAGGAATGAGCCGACCGTCGATGAACGGGGCGAGCACGAACGGCACGTTGAGCACGATGCCGCCGAACAGGAAGAGCCAGTACGAAAACGCGTTGAGACGCGGGAACACGACGTCTCGGGCCCCGATCTGGAGCGGCACCATGTAGTTGAAGAACGCGGCCGAGAACGGCATGACCCCGAGGAAGATCATGGTCGTGCCGTGCATCGTGAACAGCGCGTTGAACATCGGCGCGGAGATCAGCGTGTTGTTCGGCACCGAGAGCTGGCTGCGGATGAACAGCGCTTCGACGCCGCCCATCACGAAGAAAATCAACGCGCTCAGCCCGTACAGGATGCCGATGCGTTTGTGATCGACGGTCTTGATCCAACTCATGACGTACGAGTCGGAAGACGTTGCGTCGGAGTGGGCGTTTGCCGCGACAGCGGGGTTGGACATTGTGGTTGGTCCTTCAGCGCTACTTGAGGGTTCCGAGCCAATCGGCGAGAACGCCGACCTGCTCCGGGGTGAGGTGGGCCGCGGCAACCGCGTCCGCCATCTTGGAGCCAGGCTTGATGGACGCGGAGTCCGCAATCCACTTCACCCGGTTTTCCTGCGTGTTTTCGAGGATGCCCGAGGCAATGTGCGTGCGCGAACCGACATGCGTCAGGTTGGGCGCCGTTGTCATGTGAAAGTCACTGCCATCGACGGCATGACACGCAGCGCACGTGCTCGCAAAGATGGGCTTGGCGGCCACCGCTTCCGGCGTGGTCATGTCGGCCGGCGCTTGCTGTCCTTTGACCCAGGCGTCAAACGCCTCTTTCGCTTCGACGACGACGAAGAACTTCATCAATGCGTGGGAGTCACCGCAGTATTCCGCACACTGCGCCATGTAGGTGCCTTGCTTTTGCGCGGTGAACTGGATGCGATTCACACGTCCGGGCATCATGTCGCGCTTGGCGGCAAGCTGCGGCACCCAGAATGCGTGGATCACGTTGTCACTTTGGAGACGTACGCCGATCTGGCGGCCCTCCGGAATGTGCATCTCATTGGCGTTGGTGATTCCGTATTCCGGATAATTGAACTCAAACCACCACTGCTTCCCCATGGCGTTGACGATGAGCGCGTCCGCCGTGGGCTCCGCCTGCGTCTTAAAGATGATGGCGACGGTCGGTACCGTGATGTGCATCAGAATGACAACGGGCGCGATCGTCCAGGCAATCTCCAGCTTGAGGTTGCCATGGACCTGTTCCGGCTCCCCCTTTTCATCGCCGCGCTCACGAAAGCGCATGACGATGTAGAGCAGCCCACCCTGCACGAGGATGAACAGGAGGACCGTCCACCACGTGATGCGGCTGTACAACGCCATGATGTCGTTCGTCAGATCCGAGTGCGGATCGAGCGTGTCCATCGTGTTGCCGGAGTGGCAGGCGACGAGCGCGACGCACAGGAGCGGAAGTAGGGAGGCGAGTCGGGAGTTCTTCATAGTAGGACCCGTGCAGCGAGAGGAACCGCCCGAGCGGGGGGCCGGCCTTATAACCGGAGAGGCGCGCCTGTGTAGCAGGCAAATCAGATGAATGACCGATGCAGCGCGAGATCAAGGAGCATCGCGCCAAAGAGCACGAACAGGTACACGATCGACACCCTGAACACGCTGTAGTCAACCGCAGGGTCATCGGCGCGCATGGAACGAACAACGTGAGCGCAGAACCACACGCCCGCAAGAAGTGCCGAGACCTCATACAGCCATCCCGCGAGTCCGAGCGGAAGTAGCGAGAGCGAAACGGCGACAAGCGCAAGCGTGTACGCGAGCGACTGGCGGCGGGTCGCCCGGTCGCCAATAACGATCGGCATCATCGGGAATCCAGCCTGCGCGTACTCTTCCTTCCGGAAGATCGCGATGGCCCAGAAATGCGGCGGCGTCCATAGAAACACGATCAAGAAGAGAACGACGGACGCCGCAGTGATTTCGCCCGTCAGCGCCGCTTCCGCGATGATCGGCGCGGTGGATCCTGCCGCCCCGCCGATCACGATGTTCTGCGGGGTCCGCGGCTTCAGGTAGAGCGTGTAGACGAAAAGGTAAAATAGAATCGTGCCGAGGCCAACCGTTGCGGCCAGCGGACCGCCCAGCGCCCACAACATTGCTGTGGAGGCGAGGGAGAGGAGGATGCCGATGATGAGCGCGTGCGCAGGCTGAACCGAGGCGGCGGGCAGCGGTCGATTCCTCGTGCGCGCCATCTTCGCGTCGGTGTCACGTTCCGCCCATGCGTTGAGCGTCGAGGACGCCGCACCCGCGAGCGCCGTCGCAAGGAGGACCATGGATGCATCCCACGGGGAGGGCCAACCCTCCTTGGTCATCCCCAGTACCGGCAGGCCCGTGAAGAGGACGAGCAGGAGGACACGCGGCCGCGTCATCTCCCACCACAACCGCACCTGCGCAAGGATGGAGTGCTGGAAAACGCCGGCTTGCGGCAAGACGGCGCTCACGGTGTCACCGCCGGCGTCGTGACGCGCGAAAACAGACCCATCAGCGTGAACGCCGTCAACAGCACGAGGGTGTCGGCCACGGCGGCGTGCGCGATGGCCAGTTCAGCGGGTAGTCCGGTGAATATGTTGGCAACACCAAGGCACACCTGCCCTACGACGAGCGACGCAATCGCGACGGCTCGCCCCAAATGTGGATCGCCTCGCATCGCAACCACAAAAGCCAATGCAATCACCAGGAGCGTGTACGCGCCGAGTCGATGGAGCAGGTGGAGCCCGATGATGCCCGTGGTCGTCGGAATCCACACGCCGCCGTTGCAGGTCGGCCATTCGGTGTAGGCCATGCCCGCGTAGTTGGACGACGAGAGCCCGCCAAACGCCATCTGCAACGCCAGGACCACCGCAAGCGCCGCGCCCCATCCCCGCGGCCCAGGCCCAGGAGGAAGCGCTGGTGCGCGCAAACGCACGGCAATGACGAGCAGGATCACCATGAAAGCGTTGCCGGTGAGGAGGTGCAGGGTCACGCTCCAGAACGCCAGCAGCTTCAGAACCGTCAGGCCGCCCAACACGATCTGCGTGATCAGCACGGCACTAGCGACGCCGACAAGCTTTCCCGCAACCAGACGAAGTTCCGGCACCGCAAGGACGCCACCGCCGGCGAGCATGAATCCAACGCTCATCGTTCCTGCCAGTACGCGATGGCCCCACTCCAACGCGATCCGTCCGTCAAAGTTGGGGATGAACTTGCCGTAACAGAGCGGCCAGTCGGGACAGGACAGGCCCGCGCCGTGCACGCGTACCGTCGTGCCGAAGACGAGCAGGCACCACGTCACGGCAGTCAACGCCGCAAACCCGGATGCGAGCGTCGAGCGGAGCGCCGATACCGAGCCCAAGGGCATCCTCTGCGGGGGCGGCGTCTACCTTGCTTCGGGCCGGTCGGCAAGCGCACCGTCACCGATGGCAGCGGCATCCTCCTCGCGGCGGAACGCGCTCGTCAACCACACGAGCGCAAGGGTGCTTGCCAGTCCGAACCAGGTAAATGCGTACTCCCCGTGCGGACGTTGGTTGGGCTCGGTGCGCCAACCGCCGATCGGCGGCTCCCGGTCAGGAATGTCAGCGTCCGCCGCGATTCCCTCACCTTCGGTGACGACCCAGGACGGAAATCCACCCATTGCAAACGGGGAGATCGCGCGCCACTTTCGACCTTCGACGGGGAACTCGCCGCGCGGCGATGGCGTCTCCGCGTAGGCCCGCGCCTGACCTCGGTAGGCACGCGGACCGGAAATCGCAGCCTCGCTCGCCAGGATCGCCTCGGCCTGATCCTGCGGGACCCAACCCACATCGACCAGCACCTCGGCCCCGCCGGCGAGTCGTAAGGGCACAATCACTCGCACGCCGGCCTGACCCCACATGTACTTGCCGGAAAGCAGCATGGCACGATCCCACTCCGGCACGCCAGCCGCCGACACGCGACGGCCGTCGGGATCCGCTGGAGGCGCAAGCGCGTCGAACGCAGGCTCTGCAACCCGCTGCAACCAACGCGCGCGCTCAATCCGAGCATCTTCCCGACGTCCAAGCTGCCACATTCCGAGGGAACAGAGCAGCGCGCCACCTGCAAGGACGAACACGGTCGGCGCCAGTCGCGGTTGGAATCGGTACACGCGCCGGGAGCGTATGCGATACCTCGCCTGCCCGGAGGCCCGATGTTCTTGTTCCTCGCCCTTGCACACGCGGAAGAACCCAAACCCGCCGACGAAAAGCCGGCGTGGGACGTGCGGGAGCCGCACGGACCCGGCCTCGACGTGAACTTCACGGTGAACGAGGGGACCTGGCTCGGCCTCGATGTTTCGCCGGATGGCAAGACGGTTCTGTTCGATCTGCTCGGCGATATCTACACGGTTCCGCTCGCGGGCGGAACGACGTCGCGATTGACCCAGGGCGTCGATTGGGATACCGACGCGCACTGGTCAAACGATGGCAAACGGATCGGCTGGACAACGGATCGTAACGGCAACGACGAACTCTGGGTGATGAACGCCGACGGAACGGCGCCCATCCAGCTCACCGACGAGAAAGTGGATCGGTGGAGCGACATCGTCTGGGCTCCAGAAAATGGATGGTTCGTTGGGCGAAAGCGGATGACCGACACCAGGAGCATCGGCGTACAGGAGCTTTGGCTCATGCACGAGCAGGGCGCACCCGGAACGCAGCTGACCAAACTCGACGAGGATCCGCACGCAGGGGAGGCGGCGTTTTCCCACGATGGGCGGTACATCTACTTCTCCACCCGTGCCAAACGTTTCGATTATGACGACAGCCCGCACGCGGGTCTCTGGCAGCTCGTTCGGTACGACCGCGTCCGGAACGAACGCCTCGTGATTTCCGACCTCGCCGGCGGCGCGGCGCGACCCACACCCTCTCCGGACGGCCGCTCGCTCGCGTTCATCACGCGCGACAAGGTGAACACGGTTTTGATGACAATGGACCTTCAAAGCGGGAAGATTGCAAGGATAGCGGACTGGCTCGAGTTCGACCAGATGGAAGGCTTCGAACTCCACGGCACCTACCCCCGCATGGATTGGACACCCGACGGCAAGGATCTCGTGTTCTGGGCCGGCGGCCGGCTTTGGCGGCTTGACCTGGTCTCTCGCCAGCGCACGCTCGTCCCGTTTTCTGCGCGAGTCGAGACGCGCATCACCGATTCGGTGCACCCGCCCCGGCGAGTGCCCGATGGTCCCGTGCACGCACGCGTCGTCCGATGGGCCGTCGAAGGCAAGGATGGAACGGTCTTTGCCGCGGCACTGGGTCGAATCTGGGCCATCGCGAAGGACGGCAGCGCGAAAGGCCTGACGCCAGAGTCGAAAACGGCGTACTTCCCGACCTTGTCCGCCGACGGCAGACAGCTCGCCTACGTCACATGGAGTGACACGGCAGGGGGTCAAGTGTGGGCCGGCCCGATTGGTGCGGCGAAGCAAATCACGACGACGGCGGCGGACTATCAGGCACCGGCATTCTCGCCGGACGGCAAGGAATTGGTTTTTTTGCGCGGGAGCGGCGCTACGGCGCGGGGGCATGACCTCGGTAGCGAGGCGTGGCAGGACGTGATGGTCGTGCGGATCGATCAACCCGGGGATGGAGCGCGCGTCATGGCGCTGCCGTTTCGCGGTACGGGAAACCGGGCGCCTCGCCTGCAGTTCTCCCAGAACGGCAACCGCATCCTCTGGCTGGAAGACGCGCCGGGAGAAGATCGCAAGCCCGAGACGGGCGTGTGGAAAAGCGCCACGCTCACGGGAGACGATGAACGGGCGGAAATCACCTTCCCCGACGGTGCGCAGGAGGCGCGCCTTTCGCCAGACGGCAAGTGGTTCGCCTACAAAAGCAACCATCAGGCGTGGGTTGCGCCGATGCCGCCCGTCGAACGACACGGCGTCTCCGTAGCGGACCTTCCCTCTCGCAAATTGACCGACACCGCCGGGGACTGGGTGGACTGGGTGGGCGGAAACGTGACGTGGGTACAGGGCGACACGATGTTCTCCGTGCCCGTCACGGGACTGCTGAAAAAGGACGCGGAGGATCTCCCCGCTGCCGTTCAGCGCCCGCTCGCCATCGAGGTGCCGCGGTTCACCGGACAGGGAACGATCGCGTTCACGAACGCACGCGTCCTTACGATGGATGACGCGGGCGTACTCGACCGGGCAACCGTGGTCGTGAGAGATCGGCGGATCCTTGCGATCGGAGAGTCGGTTCTGCCTCCCGACGGTGCAACCATCTACGATCTACACGGACAGACACTTCTTCCCGGTCTGATTGACGTCCACGCGCACCTCCACTACGCATCGGGCGACGTGTTTCCTGAACAGGAATGGCGGCACCTGGCAAACCTGGCCTATGGCGTGACAACGGTCTTCGACCCAAGCGCCGCCACCGACCTGGTGTTTGGTCAGGCCGAGCAGATCGAGGCCGGCCGGATGGCGGGGCCGCGCACGCTGTCGACCGGCTTCATTCTCTACGGCGCGTTGGACACGCAGGGTGCGAAAATCGCGACCTACGAAGACGCGGAGAACCATGTCCGAAGGCTGCTTCGCGTCGGCGCTTGGGGGGTGAAGTCCTACCAGCAACCTCGGCGCGAGCAGCGCCAGTGGGTCGTCGAGGCCTGTCGCAAGCTGGGGATGCTTGACGTCCCGGAGGGTGGCGGCGATTTCTTCGGAAATATGGGCATGATCCTCGACGGGCACAGCTCCATCGAGCACTCGATCCCCATGACGCCGCTGTACCAGGACGTCCAAACGTTGTGGTCAAAGGCGAAGACGACGTATACACCCACGCTCGTCGTCGCCTATGGTGGCACGTTCGGAGAAATGGAAAAGCTTCAGACCGAGCGCATTTGGGAGGATGCCCGACTGGCGAAATTTACCCCGCCAGAGGTGCTGATGTCACGCGGCTATCGCCTCGGGCCGTACGTCACCGACGCGCGCGAGTTCCATCACCGCGCGGTGGCCGTCGAAGCCGCAAAGCTGAAGCGGCTCGGCGTGAACGTCACCCTCGGCGCGCACGGGCAGTTGCAGGGCCTGGGAGACCATTGGGAGCTCGAACTGCTGGGCGGGCCCGGCGCCATGACCCCGTACGAGGCGTTGTGGAGCGCCACGATGTCCGGCGCCAAGCACCTCGGCCTCGACCAGGACATCGGCTCCATCCGCGAGGGCAAGGTCGCCGACTTCTTCGTGGTGGACGGCGACCCGCTAACGGACCTGAAGGACGCGCGGAACGTCGTCTTCGTCATGAAGGACGGAGTTCTGTACGACGCGGCCGGGAACATGGACCGGATCTCTCCCCTGCCGATGCCGCGGGAGAAGTTGATCTGGGAAGCGGCCGGAAGGTAACGATCCGAACGGCGCTACCGGCTATTCCCGGTTGACGTACGGGAGCAGGGCGAGATGCCGCGCGCGCTTGATCGCGAGCGAGATCATGCGCTGCTGCTTCGCCGAGAGTCCGGTCATGCGGCGGGGCAGGATCTTGCCGCGTTCCGTGAGGAAGCGCTTGAGGCGCGCGGGATCCTTGTAGTCGGTGAGGTCTTCTGCCTGTTTCTTGACGGCGTCAGCCATGCGAATCGTGCTCCCTGTCGGATTGGGCGACGGGGCTATCGCGCGGATGGCGGGACGGCAAGGCGGCGGGAACACCTGCTCGACTACATCCCCTCCACCTTGTCGCGTTGATGCGTCAGAATCACGCAATTCGACGTCGGCATCGCGCTGCAAAGGCAGGTGTAGCCGTTCTCGATATCGGCGTCGCCAAGGACGAATTGCTCCTCGAGCACGACCGATCCTGAAAGTACCTTTCCAGCACAGGTGGCGCACGCCGCGCTGCGGCAGGAGTACGGCAGCGCAAGGCCGCGTGATTCGGCCGCTTCGAGGATCGTCTGATCGTCGCGACAGGCGACCTCGACGTCGATCCCGTGTTCCGGGTTGGTCAAGCGAATGGAGTAGGTGGGCACTGGATCTCCTGCGGGTGCGGGCTAGGGGGGGAGGGCGACGCCCATTTCCGTGAGCATGACGTCGGCACCCTCGACGGCGTGCAGGTACCAGAGGAGGTAGCGGATGTCGACATGGATGCTCCGCGCCACGCTGGGATCGAACGCCCAATCACTTGCGATGCCTTCGTAATTCCCGTCGAACGCCAAGCCGACGAGTTCGCCGCGGGCGTTGAGCGTGGGAGACCCGCTGTTACCCCCCGTGATGTCGAGGTCGGTGAGAAAATCGACAGGGACGGCGCCCAGCGCGGGGTCGGCCCAGGGGCCCCATTTCCCGAGCGCAATCGCGTCCAAAAGCGCTTTGGGGGCGTCGTATGGGAATGCGCCCGCCTTCTCGACGATGCCGTGAACCGTCGTCTGCGGTTGGTACACGATGCCGTCACGCGGACGATAGCCTTGCACCGTTCCGTAGCTCAGGCGCAACGTGCCGTTTGCGTCGGACGTGGCGTGTGCGTTATCGAATTGCTGAAGCGCCGCGGCGTAGACCGGGCGGGTGCGCGCGGTTGCGCCGGCGTCTTCCTTGCGTTCCTGCTCACGTGCCTGAGCGTAGGGGTACAGGGCAACCGCGAGTTGCAGAAAACCGTCAGTAGATGCTCCGATTTCGGCCGGTGATGCGATCAACATCGCCCGCCGAATCTCAGCGGAAGCCAGCGCCGGCGCGGCGTACATGCCGTCCAGGCGGGCGTCTACGGCCGCTTCCACGCGATTCCCCGCGGACACTCCGAAAAAAGTGCGCAATCCGGCAATTTGGTGGCCGTCCGGCAACGCCAACGCCGCCAGCGCGAAGTGCCGTACATACAAACGAGACGTCGGAAGGTGAAGGTGCGCATCAAGCGCATTCATCGACGCGAGAATATCGTCGGCGTCACGTTCCTGGTACCCGACTTCCCGCTTGGCGTCCGGCTTCTGGCGCTCGTGGGCGTATCGAACCAGCGTTTGTGCCGTCCCGAGGAGATCGTCGCGACCCAACCACGACATCAGGTGATCGCGCTCGCGCGTGGCATCGCGGGCGACCACCCGAGCGCGGAGTTCGGTAATGCCTGGGGTAAATCTTGCCTTCCGGCCTGCGTCGGCGGCGATCCAGGCATCCAAACCTGCGTCGCGAGCAACGACGCGCTCGACCAAGCCCGTCCGGGTGAACGACGCGAGCACGCCGGCATAGAAAAAGCGGTAGTTCGATAATCCGAACCGGGTCGCACTCAGCAGCGGCTCCGTCGCCGGATCGGCCTTCATCTGGTCGGACAGCAGTTGCATGGTCCAGTCCATCGCGGCGATCCTGTCCGGCATCCCGTGGGCTGCTGCCCGTTGCACCTCAACCGCCGTCTCCCACCGTTGCGTCGCGCCCGGATAGCCGGCCAGCATCACAAACTCCCCGGGTTCAGGACCGCGTTTGGCCAATGTCAGCACCGCCTTTGGGTGGTAGGGAACGTTTTCCGGCGAGTACACCGCGGGCCTTCCATCCTTCCCAACGTAGGCCCTGTAGAAACTCCAGTCCCCCGAGTGCCGCGGCCAGTGCCAGTTGTCCGTTTCATCACCATAATTACCCACCATGTCGGGCGGGGCCTCGACGAGCCGCAGATCCTTGATTTCCAGTTGGGTGATCAGCGTGTACCGAAGGCCCTCGTAGTAGGAAGCAACAGAGCACGTGCTTCCGTCCTTTTCACACGCGGAAACGAGCGCCTTTTTGTTTGCGTCGAGGATGGCGGTGTGGTCGATATCGCGGGTGGCGCCGGAAATGCGTCCGTTGACGGCGGCGGTCACGTCCTTGAAGCCGGTGGTGACCCATGCACTGCTGCCGGGCCCCGCCGAACGTTCGTCCGCACGCGTGGCCGCAAAAAATCCCGTCTTTACAAGGTTCTCTCCTTCCTTCTGCGCCTGCTGAAGCGAGTCCACCACACAGTGATGGTTGGTCACCAGCAATCCATCTGCGGACACGAACGACCCCGTGCACCCGCCGAGCGAGACCACCGCCGCCAAAGGTGCAGAATCGAGGCGGGCCAACGCCTGTGGATCTCCCGAAAACCCAGCAGCACGCAGACCTTCCGCCTGCCCGAGCATCGCACCCGGTTCCCACATCCCCTCCACAGCCAGCGCAACCGGAAACGCAAGGAGCAACATCCCCGCCGGGTAACCGGACGGCGGGCGCGCGCGCACGCCAGCGGTTCGGCCCACGCCGGATTAGTCGCCCTCCGATGGACGCCATCCTCGTCAGCCAGGACCTCCGGCAGCTCGCGGCGGACGGCGGAATCCGCGCGCTCTACCCTTTGCAACCCGAGCAATTCCAGCCGTCCTCGCTGGATTTACGGCTGGGATCACGCATCTGGCAGTTGCAGTGCAGCTTCCTTCCCGGGTCGGGCGGCATCGAGCGGAAGTTGGACCGTCTTGCGCTCGACCGCGCGCGATTGAATGCCGACGAGCCCACGGTCCTTCGGCAAGCCGGCGTCTACCTTGCGGAAGTGGAAGAGGTCCTGGAACTTCCGGACGGCGTCTGGGGCCGGGCGAATCCGAAATCCTCAAGCGGGCGTCTCGACGTGTTCGTTCGGCTTTTGACGGAGGAAGGGTACGCATTCGACACCGTACCGCCCGGCTACCACGGTAGGTTGTATCTAGAGATTACTCCGCAGAGCTTTCACGTCGGCGTACGACGCGGCGATACGCTCGGCCAATTGCGCCTGGGGCGCGGACGTCCACGGCTGGGCGTTGGCGAGTTGTCCCGCCGTCAGGCGTCGCAACCCGTCGTCTACTGGAAAGACGGACGGCCCGCACCGGTGCTGGATGAGGATACTCCGGGCGTGCAGATGTCAGTGGACCTGCACGAGGGCAACGGCGGCGTCATCGGCTACTCGGCGCGTCGCTACCGCCCACCCATCGACTTGCGCCGCCGTGACCTGGACCGCGCCCACTACTGGACGCCCATAAAGTTCGGCGACGATGTCGTGCTCGAACCCGAGCAGTTCTATATCTTCGCCACGCGTGAGCGCTTACGCATCCCGCCGGACCTGTGTGCGGAGCTGGTGCCCTTTGACGCCACCAAGGGCGAACTCCGGACCCACTACGCGGGATTCATCGACTCCGGTTTTGGGGACGACGAAAGCGGCAAGGGCGCGCGGCTGGTCCTCGAAATCCGGACACACGATGTCCCTTTTCTGCTGGAGCACGGCCAGCCGCTCTTCCGAATCGAGCTGTTGCGCAATCGCGACGTGCCGGACACCCTCTACGGCGTGGGGAGCAACTACCAGATGCAGGGGTTGAAGCTGGCGAAACAGTTTTCATAAGCGCGGGCGGTTCCAAAGCGAGCGCGACTTACCTCCCGAACGCTTCCCCCATCCCATTGATCCATCCGCACTCTGTCCACGGCAATTCGCGAAGTCGCCACGCCCAATTTCCGGCCGAAACACCCGGCGTGTTCAGCCTGCCTTCCGAGCCCATCCGCAGAAAATCCTGCATCGGCGCGATGGCCGTATCGGCGACGCTCGCCCACGCCTCGCGCAGGAGTCCGTACCCGGGGTCCGAACCGTCGCGACCGGTGTACACGCGGAACCCGTGGCGGGTGACGTCATCCGCGGCGTCATACCAGCCCACCGCCGTGTCGTTGTCGTGTGTGCCGGTGTACGCGATCCAGTCGGTGCCGACGTAGTTGTGGGGAAGGAACGGGTGCGTCCCGTTGGTGCCGAAGGCAAACTGGAGAATCTTCATCCCTGGGAGGTGAAAACGTGCCCGCAACGCATCGACTTCCGGAGTGATGTCCCCGAGATCCTCAGCCCAGAACGGCAAGGCTCCGCCGTTGTCCTCCGCGAGCGCGTGAAACAGCGCTTCTCCGGGCCCTGACGTCCATTTTCCGTTGCGCGCGTCCGGCTCGTCGGCGGGTATCGCCCAGGCGGCCTCATAGCCCCGGAAATGGTCAAGGCGCACGGCGTCCACCATGTCCAACTCCCGCCGAACCCGCGCCTTCCACCACGCATACTTGCCACGCGCGTGCCGCGGCCAGTCGTACATCGGGTTCGCCCATCTCTGCCCCATCGGCGCGAAGTAGTCCGGAGGAACACCCGACACCGGGTCGGGGCGACCGTCGGCGTCGAACAGGAATAGCTCCCGATTCGCCCAGACATCGCACGCGTCGTGGCTCACGAAGATCGGCAAATCGCCGACGATCCGAATCCCACGCTTGCGAGCCGCCTCCCGAAGGCGGCCCCACTGCACGGCAAACAAGTACTGCAAACCCTCGGCAATCGCGATTTCCGTCCCATAGTCCTGCCGCCGCAGCTTTCCCCACGTCCACCATGCTGACCCATGCTCCCGGGAGGCCGCGGAATACAGCCCCCAATCGCGCAGCCAACCTTCCTGCATCGCGACCCACGCGCGACACTCGGCCGTGGCAGCAACGCGCGCGGCCGCGGCCCGCAGCAGCGGCACCTTCCACGCGACAATCTCCTCGGGATCCATGGCCTCCTGCCCCCACGGCATCGGGGACGACGCGATCAATCCCTCCACGACCAGCGACTCCACCGAAATCAGTCGAGGATCGGCCGCAAATGCCGACGGGCTCGCGTACGGCGAATCTCCACCGCCCACCGGATGCAGCGGCAACACCTGCCATGTATCCAACCCGGCCAGCGTCATCCATTCAAGGAAAGCGACCGCGTACGGCCCAATTTCCCCCACCGGACCAGGTCCGGGGAGGCTCGTCGGGTGCAAGAGCACGCCGCCGTGCCGCGTGCCCATCCGCGATCAGCGACGGAGGCGACGGCCGCCGTTACGCTTGCGCAGCTCACCGCGGGCGCGCATGCGCTGCTTCGTGTGCTTTGCCTTGAGCTTTGCGCGATGATGAGCCGACTTGTTCCGATTTTTCGGTGCCTGCGTGCGTGCCATTGGATTCTCCGGAAGCTCCGGCGGCTAACGTGATTGCCGCCGGGTGTCACGGCTACCGTCACGAACGGTTGTCAGGCCGGGTGCTCACGATGCCCGTGCAGGGTCCGGCCGAGTCGGGCGTAGACGCGCGCCTTCTGCCGGGTTTTGTACAATTCGTGCCGGTTCTCACCGGCTTCATTGAGCAGGTCCGTCTGCGCATCCACCACCTGAAATTCAGTAAGTACGTGGACCGCTTCCCCGAGCAGCGCTCGATTTTTTGGCAGGGGCAACCCCGGCAGATCGTACACACGCACGGGCAGATCGACGATGAAGTTCACCGCACGGTAGACGCCACCGGAATCCGGATTGGGGCTCGGCGCCTTTTCGTCTTCCGCCGCGATGACCGCCTCGATTTCCGCTGCGTCACGCGTGTGCGAGAGCACCTCACGCCGCGTGAGGAGGTTGTTGTGACTCTCCCCGGGGATGATCGCCGGAAACGGCACGAGGTGGCGGAAGATCCACGCAATCGCGGGGACGATGTCGTCCTTCGATTCGGTGACGATGCGGAAGCGCAGCTTGTCGAAAACCGTCGCGGCTGTCGCCTCCCGTTTGGCAAGCAGCTTGGTGATGACGCTCGGCCGCGTCTTGCGATTTCCGAAAAATGCGCGCAACGGAAAGCCCTCCGCCCGCATCTGCTGCGCCTTCGCGAGCACGACATTGTTCGCCAACTCAATCAGGTCAACCTCACGAATCGCACACTGGTTCCGCAACTCCTGCATCTCCAGATGATTGATGACGTGCATCAGCTTGAGGATGGCGCAGTACTGGATCCGGTGCCGGCTGAACGAGTCCCGCATGGACGCGCGTAAGAATGCATCCCGCACATCTCTCGGGCGGCGAACCTCGGGCTTGAACGTTAGGCCGACGTGCTCCTCCAGGTAGTTGACGGCTTGATTGTAGAGGTAGCGGAGCCTCTCCCGCGCCCACTCGTGCCGCGTGACATCACACAGCCACAACTGGAAGAAGCCGTTGACCTCGTCATTTGTGCGAAACGATATCCCGACCCAGTCCACCACCGAGCCGCCGCCGAGCGCAAGCCGAACGGCGTCCTCATCCAACGCCGTCAACGGCGCCGAAACGGCGTGCAGGGGCGTTGTTTCGTCCAACTCGAGGGTGTCAGGTCGCATCTCGGTCGCTGTATCGCGGTGCCTCGAGCAGAGGCGGGCGCGACTGGTTTCGGTTAGGCGCCCGACCATGAATCGGCTTGGCATCGGCACCGTACTGAGGAACGCGTTCTCCGTGCTTTTCGAGAACTTCGGCATTGCGCTCCTGATCGCCGTCCTTTGCGGCGGGCTCGGGGCCGCGTTCATGACGAAGGGCGTTGAATGGGCGGTCTACCTGTCCGGCGTCCACGACAAGCAGGAATTGCTCTACGTCACGCAATTCGGACAGTTGATCCTGCTCACGATCTGGGGCTGCATCGTCGGTGCGTGGGCCGCCCCTGCGGGCATCTATTTGTGGGTCCAGCGTGAAAAGGGGCAGGTCGCTACTGCATACGACGCCGTCAACTTCGGACTCAACCGCTTTGGACGGGTGTTTTCTGCGCACGCCCGCGCGTTTCTCGTCATCCAGCTCGGCATGATCGTGATCGTTCCCGGCATCCTTTTTGGTTTGCAGTACGCATTCGTCGATGCCATCGCGACGCTGGACACCAAGGAGGCCCATCCCCTGGCCCGTTCTCGGCGGCTCACGGCGGGGCGGCGCGGCACCCTCTTTCGCACGCTGGCGGTTTTCATGGTGTGGTGGGTGCCCTACCAACTGATGGTGGTCTACATGATGCAAGGCGCGGGCGTGTGGGCTCAGGTGCTCGGCGGCACCGTCGACCATTTGGTGCTGCTCACCATCGAGCTGTGCATGGTTCAGTACTACCTTGATTTGTTCCGGAATCGTGCACCGGCGGCTGGCGCCGTTCCGGCAACCACCGCCGGCGCTCCGGCATAGTTCAGCGTGGCAGCCTTGGCGTCGGCTGGCGCGGGGTTTCTGTCGGCGCTTCGCGGCGCGTCTGTCGGCGGGAACCGGCCCCCCCCCTCGATCGGCGGGTTGTCGGCGGGCGCCGGTCCGTATGCGCTTTCGTTACTGATCGCGTCGCAACCCGCGTGGGTGATCGTTCCCACCGGTGTCATCGCCGATCGATGGGTCCGTTCCCTTCGCTATCACCTGCCTTCGCGGCGGATTCTGCTCTACCCCGCGGACGACGGTCGCCCGTGGGATGGCGCACCGCGGGATCCGGAATGCGCCCGGCAGCGCATCCTTGCGCGCGTCGCAACGGACGCCATCGTCATCGCCCCGGCGGCGGCCATGCTCCTGAAGGTTGCGACGATCGAGCAGCAGGCGCTACGGCGCGGCTTGGTACTCCCTCCGCAAACGCTTTTCCGCTGGCTCCTTGCGCATGGCTACCTTGCGACCCAACGCGTGGATGCGCCGGGCACGGCCGCTCTCCGAGGCGGCGGCATGGAGGTCTGGGGCGTCGGGAGCGAAACGATCACGCGGATCGCCTGGTTTGACGACGAAATCGAGACGATACGCGGTCCACCGACGCTGCTCCCGGCGCGGGAGGCGCCGCTGAACGATGCCAGCGCCGAACGCGCTGTCGCGTCCATGCACGCGGTCGCAGCCGAGCGCGGCGTCGTCGGCACAGAGCGGCGTCGTGTGATGTCCGATCTGCGAGAGTGTGTCTGGTTTTCCGGGGCCGAAGACTGGCTCTCAGCCATCGTGGATCTGGGGCCGCTGCGCGTCCACCACAACGGCAAGACCGACGGTTCGCCGGCAACCGGTGCTACCGTTTACGTCGTAGAGCCGGACCGAGTTCGTGAAGAAGCGGAACACGCCCTTCAGGACGTCACCCGGCGGTTCGACGCGCTGGACGCCGAGGATGCGCCATTGGTCCGCGTCCTGGACCGGTGGGCAACGACGGAGGAAATCGACTGGAGCGGCGGCGTTCTCACGACGCTCGGCAACGACGTCGCGACGCGGGCGAACACGACGCTTCGGGTGGGCACAGGCGACCTCGCGCCCGTCGCAAGCCAGATCCGGGCGCTCGCCCGTGATCGGGTGGCGATTACCTTGGTTGCGGACGACGCAATGCGCGCCGAACGCATCCGCGGCATCTTCGAACCCCACGGCATCACGTTCGGCGATGGCAAGGCGGTCCTGGCGGACGGTACCCCCGCATTCGGCGCGCTCCACCTGGACATCGGCGACCTGCCCGAAGGCTTCACCGCCGAGGACGTCGCGTTCGTCACCGCAGACGAGTTGTTCGGCGAACGGCTGTCCGAACGCCCGCGCACAAGCGGCACATCCTTCCGAAAGGCGGCGTCGCAGGGCCTTGCAGCGTTGCAGCGGGGCGATCTCGTCGTGCACGCGCGCCACGGCATCGGGCAGTTCCGTGGTCTCTCCCGGATGCCACTCGGCGAGGTCGAAGGCGACTTTGTCACCGTAGAATACCGGGACGGCGACAAACTCTACGTCCCCATCGCCCGCCTCGACCTGCTCGCACCCTACACCGCCAACGGCGTCGGAGAAAAGCCGAAGCTCGACAAGCTCGGCGGCGCAACCTGGGAAGTTCGCAAGGCCAAAGTACGCGATGCGGTGCTCAAACTCGCCGCTGAGATCCTGCGCATGCACGCGCGCCGGAAGGTGGAGACAGCGCGACGGTACGACGGGCGCGACGGCATGCTTGCGCAATTCGAGGAGACGTTCCCCCACGTCGAAACCCCCGATCAGCAAGCGGCCATCGAGGCGATCCTCGAAGACCTCGCATCGGGGGAGCCGATGGATCGCCTGGTGGTGGGTGACGTCGGCTTCGGCAAGACCGAAGTCGCAATGCGCGCCGCGTTTCGTGTCGCCGAAGAGGGCGATCAAGTATTGGTATTGACGCCGACGACCGTGCTCGCGTTCCAGCACCACGCCACGTTTCAGCGTAGATTCGCCGGGTTTCCCCTGCGCATCGAGCACCTCTCGCGTTTTCGGTCGCCGCAGGAAACGGCGGAGGTTTTGCGGGATGTAGAAGCCGGGAAAGTCGATATTCTCATCGGCACGACGAAAGTGCTCGGACGCGGCGTCAAGCTGCGGCGACTCGGCCTGGTCATCGTCGATGAGGAGCATCGTTTCGGCGCCAAGCAGAAGGAGGAGCTGAAACGCCTCACGACGGCAGTTCATTACCTGGCGCTTTCGGCCACGCCGATCCCCCGCTCCCTGCACATGGCCCTGGCCGGCATCCGTGCGATGAGTATTGTTGCTACACCGCCGGAAGGGAGGTTGCCGATTACCACCGAAGTGGTTCGTTTTAACGCAGATCGGGTCCGCGAAGACATCCTGTCGGAGCTGCGTCGCGACGGGCAGGTCTTCTTCGTTCACAACCGCGTTGCCAGCATTGACGGCGTCGCGAACTGGGTTCGCAGACTGGTGCCGGAGGCCCGTATCGTCGTGGCCCACGGCCAGCAGAGTGACGATAAAATGGAAAAAGCACTCACGACGTTTGCCGGGCGTGAGGCGGACGTATTGGTTTCCACAGCCATCATCGAAAGCGGCATCGACATGCCAACCGTCAACACGATGATCATCAATCGCGCCGAGCAATTCGGATTGGCGCAACTCTACCAACTGCGCGGGCGCATTGGCCGCGGCGACGTCCGGGGCCACTGCACGCTGCTCGTGAGCGCAACCGGCGTTGGCCGTGCGGAAGCGATGCACCGGCTACGGTCGCTGCAGGAGCACACCAAGCTCGGCAGCGGATTCGCGCTGGCGTCGGAAGACCTCGAACAGCGAGGCGGCGGCGATATCCTCGGCGAGAAACAGCACGGGCACATCGCCGCGATTGGCTTCGATGCGTACGTTGAACTGCTCGACGAGGCGTGCCACATTGCCCGCGGAGAGGCGGCGCGCAAGCAGATCGAGCCGGAGTTGGACGTGCCGGTCGCAGCGTTGATCCCCGAGGATTACCTTCCCGACGTGAGTGACCGACTCGACGTCTACTCACGCCTTGCCAACGCAGGCGACGTCGAGAGCGTCCGGCGCATCACCGGCGATCTGGAGCGTCGAAACGGCGATCTGCCCGCGGAGGTGCACAATCTGCGGCAGCTCACCGAGCTGAAGCACACGTGTCGCGCACTGGGGATCTCACGGGTGTCCGTCCTGAAGGTACGGGCGATCCTCGAATTGCACCCGCTCTCGAAGGTCCCGTTGACCGCGCTCGCCCGCCTCGCCGCCGACGCGCCCGGACGTTTCAAGCGCGCTGGGGAACGGACGTTGGAGGTACGGTTCACCGCGGACGAGGGGCAGTTTCCGTTCCGGGTGATCGAGTGGGCGGTCGCGCGCCTGACAGGCTAGAGGCCATCGGCCATGGCCGCACTCGTCCTGCATACGCCCCGCCTCTCCCTTCGACCCGTAGAGATGGCGGATGCAGCGGCCATTCAGACGCACATCTCGCAGTGGGAAGTTGCCCGGTACCTGACGCGTCGCATTCCGTGGCCGTACCCTTCCGACGGTGCGCGGACCTTCTTGCGAGAGGTCGCGTTGCCAAAAATGGAGGCAGGCGTCCTGTTCACCTTCGCCATCCGGTTGCGGGACGACGAACAACTGATCGGCGTCATTTCCATCACCACCGACGAGTCTTGTGAGGATCAACGAGGATTTTGGATTGCGCGCGAACACTGGGGACGGGGACTCACAACCGAGGCCGCCAATGCCGTCACCGACTGGGCGTTCACATCGCTCCGGCTGCCGCGAATCGTGACCTCGAACGCGCTCGACAACGCAGCGTCCCACCAGATAAAGGCCCATGGACCCTGGGAACTTGTCCGCGTTTGGGAAGACGAGTACGTCAGCGGCACACATCCAACCGCAATCTGGAGCGTGACCCGTGGGGCGTGGCTTGCGTGGCGTGGAATCGCGGACCCGCCGGAACCGTAGCGCCCGGTCAGCGCCCCAATCCGCCGCCCCAGAATGGGACTCGGCTGCCTCGCCCCCTACGTACCAACGCCGTGTTTGGACCGAAGTCCGCCCTCGGCAGCGTGGCCCGCTTCTTGCTGCACCCTCCGATATGACGCGCATTTTCCCGGTGATCGCCCTCGTCGCGTGCACCGAGTACGAGTTTGCTACGGGTGCGGGCCTCGGCAAGCGCGGCGGAACCGAGGACACGTCCCGCGGCACCGACAGCGCAGATCCCGACTCCGGCCGCCCCTTTGACGGATTTTCCACCGGCTGGTACATCGTGGACTCGGACGACCACTACGACACACAATCCGACAGCGCCCACGCCGTCACCGGCTATGGCGACCAGGACGGGTACTGGTACGAGCCCTCCGGAGCGCGCGGCATGATCGGCAGCGCGGACCCTGCATCGGACTTCGCGACGCTGCGCGCCTACGTCATGGTTCGAGCCGGCGCGCCCACTCCGGTGTCCGGCCCGCTGACGTTCGCGAGCACGAGTACGGTGCCGACGTTCACCTCGGCCAGCTTCAGCTACATCCTCTGCGACTTCTGGCTTGACGCGAGCGACGACCCCGCACGCTACGTCATCAACTCCGGCAGCGTTGACGATGGCATCGAGGTGATCGTGAACAGCGCCATCCTTGGGCAGATCTCGCTGGGCGAGAGTGGAAGTTGGCCGCTTACCAACGCTATTCCCGGGCAGGTCAATACCCTCGTCGTAATCCTGATGGACAACTCCGAGGTCGAAAAATACGTGAATGATCTTGCGTTTTATCGGGATGGGGTGATGGTCGAGGGCTGATCGCTCCCGGCGACGACGCCAACTCAGGCAACTCCTGGACCGGATTCGCTCGGAGGCGCCGTGCTGCTCCCTTCTGTAATGCGGCATACAGAAAAACCACGGCACTATCGGGAGCGTGCGGCAGGTGCGCGTGCCGACGATGCCGCCGCGTCCGGCTGCGGATGTGCACCCGCTTCACCACATGGTATGGGATGCGGTGTTCAACGAGCGCGTACAGCCCGTCGTTGGGGTACCGAACCTCGGGGCGGCGGCGGTGAGGGCCGCGTGGAGGGCCGGCGGCGCCGCAGGTTTGACGGATGCGAGTGCGATATTCAATCCAGGACAATCTCGGGGCAGTGTCCCGCGGTCAACCCGCGCGTCGCATCGGCGTACGGGTGCTGGGGAGCCAGCTCCACCGCCGAGCGCGCCGTCGCAAACGGTCGTATTTCATGAATGTGCGTGCGACGCGGCGGAGTGGCCGGCAAAAATTGGCGACGACTGCCCGTATGGAGGGGGGACGATTTCGGCGTTGTACGGACCCTAGTACGACGAATCGACGAAAAAGTGCGTGTATCACTACAAATGCAAGACGAAGGATACGCGGTGCGAGTGCTACACAGCCATACCGGCAGGGGAAGATGGCTGGCGAAAGGCCTGTTATCGCGACCATGGGAGCGAGGGTATCTTGGCGTGGGATGGTGCCCACCGGGTGAGCGTTCCCCTCGCGACCAAGGTACGAACATGCACCTACGAAGGCGGCGCCAACCCGTGTAAATGCAAGTACACCTGCGCCAACGGGGGCTCCGCCGATGACGACGACGGCCCATGGAACGTGTGCAATGCCGACCAGTGTGACGGGTTCAGCGACGATTGCGGCCATGACAGCACATCGGAGTGGCTTGCTTACTCAAAAGCCGCATGTCCGGAGCCTAAACTCGGTCCGGAGCCGGAGATCGAGCCCGAGCAGGAGGGTGACGACGGGGGCGACGACATTTTGGACGACCTTTTGTTGGGCGGACTCGTCGGCGGGGCCGGAGCGCTTGCCGATCCCATTCCAGGGGATGAAGCTGCGGGAGTCGGCTTGGGATCGGGGTGACCGCAGTGATTCTCGCCATGACCCGTGCCCGGTCGCGGGAGCCGGATGTTCGAACGTACCCGCCGACGATCAGCGTGGGTTTGGACGAGAACGGGGAGTGTAAGCCCTGCCCCGCCGCACCACCGTCGTACGTGGCATACAGCGAGGGAGCAGGTCGCCATCATAGCGTCGGACTGCACTACCATCAGTACTCGTACAATCAGGCGCCGGACTGCACCTGCCGCCTTGGGAACAAACCATTGTGCTGCGGTCTGGGGGCCATCGGAGCGCCGTGCTGAGTGCTGCGGATGCCCCGGAGGTGGTATTTGGCTTCTCGGCCCGCGTTCGGCCAGAGTCGCCGGACCCGACATGGACAGTGGAAGCTCGGAATCGTTGGACCCTGCAGCCCGCGGTCCTTCGGCCCATTTCCGCAGCAATGCGGGTGTGGCCAGCGCCGCCTGTCCTCGGATACCCGCGCGGCTGGTGGAAGGGACGCAAAGTCGCGCCGTTCGACGGCAGGTGGGATCGATTGTCTGATCTGCGCGCGGACTGCGCGGAGGCGAGGCTCGGCGCCGCGGACGCGATGTTGATCGCATTGAGCGTGGTCTGGGATGACCCGACCGAGGCCGGCAGTCCCACTGGAAACGGATGGGCGTATGGTGTCGAACCCCCGGCCCCGCAACCGCAGTGGGCCGCCATCGGATGGGATGTCTGCAACTATGGCGCTTGTGTCTCACTCATCCACAGTTGGCACCCGTACGAGCGGGGAAAAGCGTTCGATGCCCGACGGCTGCGCAAACGTTTCGCGCCTTTCATAAACAAATATGGCTTGTTCGACGATATCGAGGCGGCGTCCCGCTTCCGAGATCTCGGCCACCCCTGGGACGTCTACATCGGCCACAGCTGGATCGACCCGCGCTGGTACGTAATTCGGATTTACCAGATTCCGTGGTAGTGGAATCGGCACGGCATCTGATCTGGACACGGCTTGCCGGGCCGGAAAGGCGGGCGCGGGCGCGTCTACAACCGTCGGTTGTTACTCGCGCCGCTGCCAGTGTGCATGCGTGAACGGACGCCAGACCGGCGCTACATCACTCAAATCCCCGCGAACACCCTTGGGTTCGACGTTGCCGTTGGCGACGGTGGCAGTCCCACAGTTCGACGCTATCTGATCTCGTCGGTGGTGGTCGGCGAACGACACCACCATGAAACAGGCGTTTTGACTCGTGAACGCTCGTTGATGGCTGGCCTTCCGCGTGTGCGGACGGGTTTCGGCGGTCGCATCGCCTCGAACCGGTGTAGAAGCCGCCGGCCATCGGCAGGCACCGCGAGCAGGCCGCGGACGATGGCGTGGCCCCAGAACTGACCATTCGAATGGGGTTTTCGGAGTCGCTGCCCTCGTATTTCCAGTGATTCCAGCACGGGCAAACCGGCGGCAGACCGGCGACACCCGAGGCCCAGCACCGGCCGCGCAGAATCCAGCATCCCCAAATCCAGAAACCAGCCCCCACTGCCCCCAGCGTCCCGGACCCATCCGATCACAACGAACCGCGACAAACCTACCAATCCGGCCGAGAATGGGTCAGCGTCCGGGCCCGGACGTCGGAATCGTCGCCGCGAAGCTCGGCCGCGCGACGATCCGCCCAAACCACGCGGCCAGGTTCGGCAAGTTGTCCGCGTAGCGATCCTCCCCCGACAACCCGTTTCCGCTCGCGATTGTCGGCGCGAGCAACCAATCGGCGAAGCTCGGCGAATCCCCCGATAAAAACGCTGATTCCCCCAGCGCCCGCTCGAACGGCAGCAGGTGTAACCGCGCCTTGGCCGCCGCCTTGTGCACGGCCGCGTCGTCTACAGGAATACCGCGGCCAGCCAACACAAACCTCGGAATGAGCACGCCGCGAACGGCGTGCGGCGCGACGTAATCCCCGTACGCGCTCGCCCACTGCATCATCTGCGCCCGACCAGCCGCCGTCACCGGTTGCAGGGCCGGACCCTCGAACGCCTCGTCGACATACCGCATCACCGCGAGCGCCTCGTAGACCACGAAATCATCATGCTTCAACACCGGCATCTTTTGGTACGGGTGCAACGCCGTGTACTCTGGCGAGCGCAGCGCTGCCGGCGCTAGATCATACGCCACCCCCTTCTCCGCCAACGCCATGCGGGCCGACCAGGTGAACGTCGAGTAGGGCGAGCCGAAAAGCGTGAGCGACATGGACGCCGCCTTATCGCGGGGCGAGTGTCGTGTGTGAAAACTGCGCGGCGAGGCCAACGTGACGCCCCGGACGTGATTCGCGACGGTCGGCTCCGGTCGGCGAACGTGACGCCCCTCCGCACCCGCAAAAAAAAGTTCTCTTGCCCCTTGATCCCGCGCGGTTTCTAGGCGATTGTTCCCGAACTCGCCGGGCGGCGGCACCCTTCGGGGCAAAGTCCGTCGAGTTCCCCGATTCGTGCGCACGCCTCCACGCCCGAAACAACCCATGTCAGGAGAATCAACATGCCGACCGAAGAACTGTTTGGTGCTTACAACTTCCTTCTGGAAATCCAGGGGATCATCAGCGACACGAAGGTGATCGTTGGCGGATTCAAGTCCGTCAGCGGCATGGACTCGTCGACGGAAGTCATCGAGTTCAAGCAGGGCAATGACACCGTCGTCCGCAAGAAGCCGGGCCGCACGACCTACAGCAACATCGTCCTCGAGCGCGGCTACACCGCGACCGACGACCTGTGGCAGTGGCGCAAGAACATCGAGGACGGCAAGATCGACCGTCGCTCGGGCTCCATCATCGTCCTCGATCAGGACGGCTCGACGGAAGTTGCTCGCTACAACTTCTACGAAGGCTGGCCCTGCAAGTGGAACGTTCCGGACATGCAGTCCGACAGCTCCGCGATGGCGATCGAGAAGATCGAAATCGCAGTTGAGCGCGTCGAGCGCGGTTAGTCTGGCTACGTCGCCCTAAAAAGGGCGTTCAACGGAGCCCCGTCGGGTGAAAGTCCGGCGGGGTTTCCGCGTTTTCGGCAGCGCGCGTGCCCAAAAGGGCGCCCGGTCAGGTCAGCGCCAGCCCCTCAAGCACCGCCGTCGGCGCGTCCACCTCACCGCTGCGCTCCTGATCGGCCGCGAGTTCAACCACCGCGGCCAGCAGCGCGCCAACATGCACATCGAGGTGCCCGGAAGCGCAGACCGACGGCTCGCCGGCGCGGACGATGACGACGGGGACGCGGCCCGTGAAGCGACCCGACGCCAAATCAAACGGCGGCAGGCGGTCCAGCAAAAGGTGCGATTTCAGCTCCGTCAAAATTACATTGCGGGTCCGCCCACCCGGCCGAACCACAAGGTTCGACGGACGAATTTTCCCTTCGGTGACATGCCCCGTGGGGCGCAGCCCGACCTTACGCGCGCTCTCGGGGTCGTGATAGAGCCCTGTTACAACGCCTTCTTTCAGCAGCGTCACCGGAATCGGCGGTACCCCGCGATCGTCGAACGCCCTCGTCAACAGGCCGCTGGTGAGCCCCGCGTCGTCCGTCAAGTGGATGGCCGGCGTCGAAAGCCGCTTACCGAGGTAGTCCTTTAGAAAACACGCCCCAGCCTGATCCGCGGCGA
The DNA here is from genome assembly GCA_945861635.1 of Klebsiella pneumoniae. GTDB lineage: Bacteria > Myxococcota_A > UBA796 > UBA796 > SXON01 > CAMAWH01. The sequence continues at coordinate 54,893 of CAMAWH010000028.1, forward strand.
AGGCGGGGGCGAGCGCGCGAATCAAATCGGCGACGACGCGCGGCTCCAGCACGATCGGCCACGCGGCGTCTGGAAGCGACCCCGAACGCGAAAGTCCATCCGCTCGTTTCCGGAGTTCCGTGCCGAACGGCAGGCTCGCGACGTCAGAAAAGTGGCGGGACGCAATCGTCTGGCGCAGGTCCCAACCGCCCGCCCGAACCTCCGCTGTCAACGCGTAGGTTGTCGCCGCTGCCTCCGCCTCCATCCCCCGGGTGCTCATCCACGCGCGCTGCTCCCGCACCTGACGGTAGATCAGGCGCTGAAACAACAGCCCGCTTGGGGCAAATGTGCGTTCGGCGAACTGCAACACCTCCGCGCGGTCGCCATCGGAGATGCCGGTATGGCGCCGATCGTCCACGCCGAGCGCACCCGCTGCAACGGTCATTCGTTCCGCGGGACCGGCAAACTCATCGGCCGGTGCGGACGCAGCCATCGTAAGCGCGGCTTTGATGGCCGCAGCGGCGGACGCGTGTTCACCGGTGCCGGTTGCCCCGCCATCTCGGTAGACGCGAACGCACCAAACACACTCTTCTCCTTCGGTGCCGCGCAATCGGGAGCCTGTCTGCTCCATCCATTCCCGCTCGACGCGAATGACTTCGGCGGCGCGTGCGCCACCTGCACGAGCGGCGTCCAAAACCCCGGTCAACTCCGCGCGCGACTGCATCCGCCCACCTTAGCCCGGCGGGAGTTCACCCTGCGAAAGTTCCCTTCGCGCGCGCATCGGGAAGTACCAGATTGCGGCCATCGTCACAAAATCGAGGAGCGTCGCCACGCCATACGCGGGCTCCCGATAGCTCGCCCACGCGATTCCCCAATTCAGCGCGTCGAAGCCCTTCAGGAAAAACAACGGAACGACGACGGGGTACCACCGCCGCAAGTCCCACCAGATCAGTGCGCAACAGAAACCAAGCGTTCCGACGTTCGCGACGCCGAGCACCCGCCAGAACACGCTGACTTCCGCCGGCAGCTCCGCTCCGCCAAAGACATGGTTGAGCTGGTTGAACTGCGCCATGGCCACGTCCGGCGCAAGGCCGTACACCGCCGTCGGAATCAGGAAGTTCACCGCGAGAACGGCATAGACAATGCGAAAGGCGCGCATGCGGACTCTGGAGTGTCCTTGAATGTACCTTTCCGCAGGCAGTGCTGCGGATGCCGCTGGTTCGTGCCATAGAGACGACGTGCAGATTCTCTTCGTTTTCCTCGCGTGCTCGACGCCCCAACTGGCGCACACGACGGCCGAGATCGTGCCGGTGGACGCGGACGCGGACGGCGTTGCGGCGTTCCGGGACTGCGACGACGCGGACTCGACGATCGGCGTCGCAACGATGTGGTGGCCGGATCGCGACGAGGACGGCTTCGGGGACGACGCACGGGGGCAGGTCCAGTGCGCCGAAGACAACGACTGGATCGCGCTGGGCGGGGACTGTGACGACGATAATCCCGCCATCAATCCAGCTATTCGTGAAGTGTGCGACGGCCGCGATCACGACTGCTCCGGCCTCGCCAACGACCCCCTGTGGTACATCGACGCCGATCAGGACGGCTTCGGCGTTGCCGGCGTTGCGGGCGACCCGATCGTCTCCTGTGACCGGGTAGCGGGCCGCTCGCCCTACGATACCGATTGCGACGATACGACGTGGCAGTTGAGTCCAGGGATGCCGGAGCAGTGTGACGAGGCCGGAATCGACGAGGATTGCGACGGTCGAGTGAACGACGAGGACGATCCTGACACGATTTCAGGCGTGCGTACCTGGTTTGCCGACGACGATCGGGATGGCTTCGGATGGCGAAATGAGTGGGTGGTCGCGTGCGCACCGCCCGTTGGCTTTGCCGAAGCGTGGGATGATTGTGAGGACGGCGACCCCGCCATCCATCCCGGCGCGCCCGAGCAGTGGTATGACGGCGTCGATCAGGACTGCAATCGCAGGAACGACTTCGATCAGGACATCGATGGGTACTCACTCGGTGATGACTGCGATGACACCGATGCTTCCGTGCGGCCAACGGCAGAAGAACGTTGCGATGACGGGCGCGACAACGATTGCGACGGGACGGAGCGCACCGGCTGTGCCGCGGACGGGGCGACACGGCTGAACCTCGGGGGTGCAACTGTGTCGTCGGCGACGTCGCTCGCGTGGTCCGGAGCGGACGTTGCAGCGGGTGACCTCGATGGAGACGGTATTTCAGACGTGGCGATTGGCGCAACCGGGACGGGCATCGGACGGGAAGGAGGGGTGTACGTCGTGACCGGGCCGGTTCGCGGCGAGTGGTCCTTGGAGGCCGCGGCCTGGAGACTCGGGGGGAGCATGCCAGAGTCGCAATTCGGCAGCGCAGTGCTTGTAGCGGACGTGGACGGGGACGGTTGGCTCGACGTGATCGGGGGCGGCGCGGGCAATCCTGCGGCAGGGGGAGCGCTCTACGCTGCGTTTGGGCCGATCCAAGGGAGCGTGGACCTCGATGCCAGCGGTGAAGCATATCGGATCGACGCCGCCGTCGGCACCAGCCGGTCTTGGCAAACGTTGGCGTCCGCCGGCGATATCGATGGCGACGGGGCCGACGATTTCCTCGCGGGCGCGGTGGCAATGGGCTCCGGTGGCCCCACGGCCCTGTGGTTCGTGCGCGGCAACCCCTCGCGCGCACTGACGCTCGGCGACGGCGTGCCCGTAACGAGCGCCGACGGCGCCCCGCTCAGCACGTCCGCCTCGGGCGGCGCGGACCTCGACGGTGATGGGGTGCTCGACATGGCCATCGGCGTCCCGGAGCGCGGAGGTGGGGTTGTTTACATCGTAAGCGGAGACGCATTGGAGGGGTGCAATCTCGACGATTCTGGCGTGGTCATTGAGGCTTCCGGACGGGACGCAGCGTTTGGTATCTCGGTCAGTGCGGGCGGCGACACGGACGGAGATGGCCGCGTCGATCTCCTCGTCGGGGCCGCTAGTTTTTCGCACGACACGGGCATCGGCGGCGCCTTCCTGTTTCGGAATCTCTCCGGCTCCACCCACCGTCAAACCGACGCGGTCGCCTCGTTCACTTCCCCGTCTCGCGTCGATGCCGCGGGCGCAACGGTGGACGCGCGTGGCGATGTCAACGGCGACGCGTTGGCCGACCTCGTGATTGGCGCGCCGATGGCCCACATCACCGCAGAGCAGGAAGGCGCCATCTACGTCGTGCTTTCACCCGTCGACGGAGTTGTCGACCTGACAAAATCCGATGGAACGCTGTTCGGCATCTCCCCTTGGAATCGTGCCGGCAGCGCCCTCGCAACCGACGGTGACTTCGACGACGACGGCGCGGACGATCTGCTGATCGGGGCCCCCTCGGCCGCTACCACCCAGACCCTCGCCGGGCAGACGTACGTGGTGTACGGAGCGAAGTAGCCCTACCGCTTCTTCGCCTTCACGGACCACGTAAACGTAAAACGGGCTACTTCAACGCCGTTTTTCATTGTTCCAATCGTTTCTACGCTGACGACGCTCGCCGCTCCAGTCGCCTTGGCCTCGCGCACTGCCGCGAACACCGCATCCCCTCCGTCACAGCGAAAAGTCACGGTGTCCACTGCCTTCTTGCCAAACGTCGCCTTCATGTCAACGATCAGCGTCGAGATCGGCACGTCGGCATCGGCGACCGCAAACAGGACCAACGCCCCCGTAGACAGCTCGGCCGCCATGGCCTGGGCGGCGAAATAGGTTGATTTGAAGGGGTTTTGACTGCGCCAGCCGTACGGAACGCTGGTGTGACAGTGCCCCACCTCCAGCACGCGCAACCGGACGCCGCAAAATAGCGCGGAGGGCAATTTCACCAGCATCCACAACGCCATCATGAAACGGCTGGTGACCTGACGCTGCAACTTCTGGGCGGAGGGCGAAACGGGCATGCGCCAAGATAGTCTACCGCATGCTCCTCGCCCTCCTCGGCTGCGTTTCCACGCCCTCCGCCGCGGACTCGGCCACTGCCCTCCCCTCCTGTGAGGCCCTCGACAGCAGCGATCCCGGGCCGACGACTATGGTTGACCTTACGACGGTCTTGTCGTTCGTGCGAGATGCCTTCTTTCCGGAGCTGGACGGCGTCAGCATCACTCTGGGCACGCTGGAGAGTGACGCCGACATGTTCGCTTCCAACCTTGATTTCTCCACCATCGGCGCGGCTCCCCTCGAACGCGACTATGTCATCCACGCCAACCTGAAACTTCTGGACGATCCCCCACCTTCGGCGGCGACGGGCGCGATTCTCGCGCACGAGCTGAAGCACACCGCCGACTTCACCAGCATGGACGCGGTGGAATTGGCGGAGTTCGGCGCGTGGTACGACACCACCGATGACTTCTCGGCGTACGAGCGCCAAACCGACGAGCACGTCCTTGCGCTTGGCTGCGGTCGGCACCTCTCAAGCTATCGCACCTGGCTCTACGATCACGTCAGCGACGACGTGGTCGAGGAAAAACGACATGACTACTACACGCCCGAAGAAATCGATGCGTGGATCACGGAGCACACCGAATGATGCCTTCCATGGCTCTGACATTGGCCATCGCGTGCGGTGGCGCGCTCCGGACCGCAACCACCCCCGCCCGCGTCGTCGCCATTGGCGACATCCACGCGGACCCCGCCTCGCTGCGCGTCGTCTTGCAGATGGCAGGTTTGACGGGGGCAGATGGACACTGGTCCGGCGGTACCACGACGATGGTCCAGACCGGCGACATCACGGATCGCGGTCCCGACAGCCATGGCGTCATGGCCATCCTGCGCCAATTGCAGGAGGAAGCTGGGAAAGCTGGTGGTCGGGTCATTCCCCTCCTTGGAAACCATGAGGTGATGAACGTCATCGGCGATGTGCGCTACGTCAGCGCCGAGGACTACGCCAGCTACGGCGGCGAGGCGGCAAGGACGGAAGCGTTCGGACCGAGCGGGGAGGACGGACGTTGGCTACGCAAGCTCGACGCCGTCGCCCGCGTCGGCCGTACGATCTTCCTGCACGGCGGCCTCGACGCCAATTGGGCAGGCTTCGGAACCGACGGCATCAACGCCATGGTGCGCGCGATCATGCTCGTCGACGGCGCCTCGCGCGACGTGTACGGGCCGGACGGCCCACTCTGGAACCGCGTGTACCTGCTTGCCGAGCCTCCCGTTGCGTGTCCCGAGCTAGAAAAGGCTCTTACTTCCTTGGGCGCGGACCGTATGGTGATCGGCCACACCACGCAGGAAAGCGGGAGGATCGCGTCGCGGTGCGGCGGCCGACTGTACGGCATCGACACCGGCATTTCCGCATTCTACGGAAATCACTACGCCGCCTTGGAGATCGTTGCTGACACGGTTCGCGAGATCTACCCCACCGCGGCGCCCTGAAATATGCTGTAACATCTCGTAAACTCTTGTTCGTCGCCTATTTTCTGGCGGTAGCGTAAATGTCTGGCACCAACCCGGTGTCACTCATGCTTCTCCTCGCCTCCTTCGCTTTCGCCTCCTCCGACCTTCAAATCAGCTTCCTCAACGTGGGTCAGGGGGACGCGATCCTCATCCGAACCCCGGACGGCCACACCGCGCTCATCGACGGCGGCAAGCCCTCGGGCAACGCCGACGACCAGCTCGCCGCGCTTGGAATCACCAAGATCGACCTGCTCATCGCAACCCACGCCGACTACGACCACGCCGGCGTCCACGAAGACATCCTCAAGACGGTCGACGTCGTTGAATACATGACGAACGGCCTCGCCCACACCAGCGCCAGCTCAGCCCGCATCACGACGCTGGCGGCCACGCAGGAAGCGGCCGGCCAACTCAACGCCTTCTCTGTCAGCGAGCTCACCTCGGACACGGACCTCGGCTGGGGCGACGTCCACCTCTGGGTCATGGCCCCCCCCCGCCTCTGTGACCGACACGGACCAGAACGTCCACTCCATCGGCATTCTGGTCGAGTACGGCAACTTCCGCTCACTCATTACCGGCGACAGCGAGAAGGTTGAGACGGACGCATGGCTGAAGGAAGCCAAGTACACGAGCCTGCTCAAGGACATCGACGTCTACAAGTCGATTCACCACGGCGCCAAGAATGGCGACGCGGGGAACACGGCCTGGATGGACGCCATCGCTCCGGAGCAGGTGATCATTCAGGTAGGCGCGAACGGCTACGGGCACCCGACCGCCGAATCCCTTGCGACGTACGGCAGCTACGCCGTCAGCGCCTACCGCACGGACGTCGATGGGAAAGCAACCGTCGCCGTGTGGCCGACCGGTGGGTACACCCTGGCCACGGAGAAGTCCGGTGTGGTCTTCGTGTCCGCCGATCCGGTCGCCCCGGACGACGTGAACAACTGCCCGAGCACACACACCGTGAAGGGGAACATTGGCAGCGAACGTGTCTACCACGTCGCAACCGGCAGCTACTACAAGCGCACGCAGCCGGAACAGTGTTTCGCGAGCACCACCGACGCCGCGGCAGCCGGGTTCCGGGCGTCGTCGCGATAGGCGGCCCGTGCCGCGATAGGCAGCCCGTGCCGCCCTACTTTGCTGCGCCCATCACCAACGGGAAGTCCGTGACATCGGCGACCATCGACCCGTCATTCAGCGCGTTGTGCAGCTCGGTGTTCATGTCGTCCACGGCATCTCCGTATCCGCCAAGGGGATCGGAGCCGTGGAGTTGGTAGTCCACGGCTGTGCCCCAACAGTCATCGATGACGAGGACGGCGGTGGCCACGAACTCCACAACGCCGTCCGCGTCGGTCACGCCGCTGCCGAAGTCGTCGTGCGTGGTGTCGTCGGAGAGCGCCAGCGTCATTCCCTGCAATGGCGACTCGCCGGCGTCCGTCACGGCCGCCCGAATGGTGAAATCCTCGTCATGCTGGGCGCCGCAGGCACCGCCGTTGCCGTCTCCCCCCGCTGAATCGTCGTTGTCATCGATCTCGTTGCCCGTGCAGGCCACGAAAGCGGAGAGCCACCAGGTACGCGACATGAACGCCTCCGCGAAGTAGATTCGGCGCCCGCGCGAGGTAACGCCCCGTGCGGACCGTCGGCCACCCGAACCCCGAGCAGCGCATGCCGAATCACCCCGACCGCGAAGCCATCCTGTCCCGGGCGCAGGTCGCCATCGACGCCCATGCCGTGTCGCTTTCCGTCGATGACGGAGAGGGCTTCCGCGCGTTCGCGCGGAGCGTCGTGAGCCAGCTGCGCACGATTGCGATACTTGGCGCAGTCCCGGCCTCCCTTGCAGCCCAACTCGGAAACGCCTGGGTCTTCGTGTGCAGCGCCGGAACCGGGGCGCTTGCCGTGTCGGCCGAGGATCGGGGCATCCGCGTGCTTTCGTGCATCGGAGACCAACCGTTCATCGTCGATACCTTGCGGCTCGCGCTCCGCGCACGCGGGGCGCAGCGCATCGACGGCTTCCACGTCATCCTTCGAATTGCGCGGGATGGCGGCCGGGTGCGTGTCACCGGTGATGCGGAGGGGCGTTCGGAGTCGCTCGTCCTCTTCGAGGCCGAAGGCGTGGACGCGGACACGGCCGTGGATGTGGAAGCGGAGCTGAAGGAGCGTCTGGCCATCGCCAAAGCCATGGTCACCGACTTCGAGCCGATGATGGCACGGGTCGAAAGCGCCGCACTGGCCGCATTCGACACCGGCGGAGAAGACGGGATGGAAGCGGCGGAGTTTCTCCGCTGGATGCTGTCGGACAACTTCGTTTTTCTCGGCATCACCGCGCCAAACGGAGAACGCCTGGGCGCCGACGCCACGACGACCGCACTTTGGCCCCCCGTCGAACCCACGCCAACCGAGAGCATTCTCACGCTGCGCAAGGGCCGCACGGAAGCTCCGGTCCATCGCGCTGGTCGAACGGACATTATCCGCGTGAACGTCGGCGGCGGTCAAATCGTCATCCGCGGCATGTTTACGCACCGCGCGCTCACGCAACCCTGCCGGCACCTGCCGATCCTCCGTCGCATTCTTGCCAGCGTGCTCGCGGAGACGCGGCAACGCCCGAATTCGTACCGGTACCGCGGCCTGGCCAACATGTTCGACGCGCTCCCGACGGAGTGGCTGTTTTCGGCCAGCAATACGGAAATCCGGGACGTCCTGGATCGCGTTTTCGACGCTGATCAGGAGCAGATCGCGCGCGTTCACGTGACCCAGCAGGACGATGGCGATAATACCTTTACGCTCGTCGCGTTGCCCGAGCGTCGGTACAGCGACTCTGTCCGAAACCGGATCGTCGCGTTCCTTACACGTTTGACGGGCGCCACCTACACCGATTCCGGATTGTTCGCCGGGCGTTTCGACAGCGTACTCCTGCAGGTCTATCAAACGGGAACGCGCCGCCTCGGCGACGCCGACCGAATCGCGCTCGATCGCTTCGTGGCCGACGCCACAACCCCGTGGATAGAGAGGGTTTCTCCGGCATTGACGGCGACGTACCACGACGAGGCGTCGGACCTCGTGAGTCGCTACGCCGACGCCTTCCCCGCGGAGTACGGCGATCAGACGTCCGCCGAACAAACGGTCGCGGACATCAAGTTCCTCGAAGCCAGCGCTCGGTCCGGTCGCACCCTGGCCCACCTGGGGGAGGGAGATGGGGATGTGCTGCTCCGCATCTAC
>CAMAWH010000029.1 GCA_945861635.1 Klebsiella pneumoniae
TGCATTCCTCACTCGCAATGCGAAACGTGTCGATGAGGCGCGTCACCTCGCCGCGAGAATCCCGGATGGGTTTGCCGGCCTCGATGGTGAGTGCTTCGGCCAACTCTTCGGCCCGCGCGCGGAAACGCCCGACGCAGTGGTCGAGGACGCGCTGTCTTGCGTACGCCGGCATTCTGCGCATGGGAGCCGCCGCCGATGCCGCGGATGCGACGGCTTCCTCGATCTCCCCCGCCCCCGCCAACGCCACGTTGGAGACGACGTTTCCGGACCATTTATCGGTGACGGGGAGCGTGGACGACGTTTGGCGCGGCGTATTGGCAATGTAGAGTGGGTAGGTTTCGCGGAGCATGGCGGTAGCGTAGCAGAGTGTTCCACGTGGAACAGTCCGGCGCGCGCTGCGTGAGCGCGAGAGGTCCTACGGAACCGCCACCCACACCGTCTTGAGTTGGGTCACCTCGTCCAGCACGGCTCGGCCATTTTCTCGGCCAAATCCACTTTGTTTCACGCCTCCGTACGGCGCAGCGGCATCGAAGCGATTGTAGGTGTTGATCCACACCGTTCCTGCCTTCAAGCGGCTTGCTAGCCCGTGCGCCTTGCCGATATCGCGCGTCCAGATGCCGGCGGCCAGACCATATTCGCTGGCGTTGGCGATGGATGCCGCTTCCTCGATATCGTCAAATGGAATGACGGAAAGGACGGGTCCGAAGATTTCTTCCCGCGCGATGGTCATGGTGGGGGAGACGCCCGAAAACACCGTGGGCGCCACAAAGTAGCCATTTCCGGGAATGGCCCCGCCGGTTTCTTTTCGCGCCCCTTCCTGCTCTCCCGTGCGAATAAATCCGACCACGCGATCGCGATGGACGGCGCTCACGAGCGGGCCCATGGCCGTAGAGGGATCGAGCGGGTTTCCCGGCACCATTCCGCGCGCGCCGGTGACGACGATGTCGAGCACCTGATCGTGCACCCGACGGTCCACCAGCAACCGCGAGCCGGCGGTGCAGAGCTCGCCCTGATTGTAGAAGATGGCGCCGGTGGCGTTCTTTGCGGCCGCCGTCACATCGGCGTCGGAGAAAATAATGTTGGCGGATTTCCCGCCCAACTCCAACGACACCTTCTTCAGGGTAGACGCGGCGTTTCGCATGATGAGGCGACCGGTGTCGGTGCCGCCGGTAAAGCTGATTTTCGCGACATCGGGATGGTCCACGAGTGCGGCGCCCGCTTCCTCCCCAAAACCGGTGACAACGTTGCAGCACCCGGGCGGAAGTCCCGCTTCCGACAGAATCTTGGCGAGCGCCAGCGTGGAAAGCGAGGCCTCCTCGGGCGGTTTGATGACGACCGTATTTCCCGTCGCAAGCGCGGGTGCGATTTTTCGCGCGGCAAGGAGGAGCGGGAAATTCCACGGCGTGATGGCCGCGATGACGCCGAGGGGTTCGCGCACGGTGTAGGTGAACAGCGCCCCGCGGACCGGGATGGTTTCGCCGGTCAACTTCGTGGGCCAGCCCGAGAAATAGAAGAACGTGTCCGCGGTGCGCGGAACGTCGATGGCCCGGGCGTTTGCAATGGGCTTTCCGGTGTCGAGCGTCTCGATGCGCGCGAGGTCTTCGAGCCGTTCGAGGATCAACTCGCCGGCACGCCGGAGGATGCGCTCCCGCTCGGTTGGGTCCGTGCGCCACCATCCTTCCTGGGCGCGTTTTGCCGAGGCAACCGCCAGGTCCACGTCGGCTTTGGTGCCGCGCGCGACATGCGCGAGCACGCCGCCGTCCGCAGGATTGGTGGTCTCAAAGGTGGCGGTGCCGGCGTGTTCGGCGTTGTCGATCCAGTGGGCGGTTTGCATGCGGAGAAGGTATCGCGCAGCGCCGGGTAGCGGTTCTCACGCGGGTGGTGTCGGAATGAAAGCTCGCAACACCGTGCACCCCGGAGTCGTCGTGATTCGCACCCTGATGATTCTGTTCCTTCCCCTGACCGCGTGCGTGATCATCCGGGATGGAAAAGCGGAGGATTCCGGCGGGTCAGCGCTTCACGACTGCGCAACGACACTGCCTTCGGACGTCCGCGTCGTGCGTGGAACGATCGACGCCGCCACCAACCATGAGCGGATCTGGTTGTGCGAGGGTGCGACGGCAAACCTGGCGGCAAACGGCATTGTTGTCTGGGCGGAAACCGGCGGCACGGTCAATGCCAGCGCCGCCGAGGTCGAAATATGGGCTGCGGGCGCGAGCACCGTGAATGTCTCCGCCGATGACGTGGCGGTTCACTACGAACCGGACGCAACCGTCAATATTGTGGGCGATGCCGTGCTCGCGGATGCGTGTCAGACCATCACATTCGACGCGTCGGCGGTGGAGAGTCCGTGTTGAGGGGGCGCGGGCGGATCGGGGCGCTCGCGAGACGTGCTTCGCGCCGCCTTCGAAGCGAACAACACCGGTTCCTTGCCCTCCGGTCCCTTAGCCGCACCCGGCTGTGATCCGCGCCAAGCGCCCCCCCGCGGGAAGGGGCGCCCCGGAATGAATGAAGCGCGCCAGCGCAGAGCGCAGCCATCACGACGGGACGGCTGCCGGATGATCGCAGCGGCTTCAAACGGGCTCCACGACCTCGATGAACGGGAAGCAACGGAAGTCAGCGCCATTGAGGGTCGCCAGGCGCCGCACGCCCGCTCGCTCCAGCGTTGCGGCCAGGGCGGTGTCGAGGATCCGCTTCCGCCCAAGCTGGTGCTTCGCCATCCACTCGAGGACGCGGGGTATGACCTCGGGTGTCGGCCCCACCCGGCTCGTCTCGGCCGCTTGCCACACGGGCAGCAGCGGGGTTCGGGCCGCATCCATCGTCAGCGGCGAGGTGAAACGCTTGGGATCGGTACGGCATAGAGGAATTCCCAACACACCTGATGGACCAGTACGATTCGCCCGCCCGGGCGACGAATCTCGCCAGCGATGAGGGTGGAGGCTCCCAGGTGGCCGGGAGCCGACGCGACGAGCCAGGGAATCAGGACGTTGGTGTCGAGGGCAAGGCTCACCGCTGGTACATCTCGTCGGCCAGATCTGCGCGGTCGAATGGCTGGAGCATCGGCCCGATTCCGGCTGCATTCGGGCAGAGCATGGCAGCCTCGAAGTGCCGAGCGCTCGGGATCGTGCCGGGTCCGTTTCCGCGCTCACAGGTGGGGTCGTTTGGGTGGGGGCGGGCCCCCGCCAATCGGCGTGGCGGCCACCTCTGCTCCGGCCTACAAAAACCTCCGAAACCACGCATCCACCTGCCGCATCCGGTCACACCGACGATCCAGCCGGCCGACCCGAATCATGCCGTGCGGCTCCTCCGGATAGAGCAGAAGCGCCGTGACGACGCCCCGCCGTTGGAGCGCCTCGTACACGAGAAAGGCCTGAGATTTATCGCAGCGCATATCTCCTTCTCCGTGGAGGATCAGAAACGGCGCAGTGACGCCATCGACGAAGCGAATGGACGAGTTGGCCAGGCTCGGCGAAGGGTTGTTCCACGGCATTTCCCCGCCGTACAGGTCGGGATTGAAATGGCCGAAATCACTCCCCCCAATCGCGCTCGCCCAATCGTACAGGCCGCGATCGGACGCGAACGCTTTGAATTTCGTGGATGTCCCGGCCAGATACAGGGACATGAACCCACCATAACTGCCGCCTTGCACGCCGATCCGATTTCCATCGACCTCGGGACGCGCAGCAAGCCAGTCCGCAAAGGCCTCCTGGTCACGACCGTCCGGATCGCCCCAATGTCCCTCGATCGCCCCGCAATAGGCCTCCCCAAAGGTATGGCTTCCACGCGGATTGCCCCACAGTACGGCGTAGCCCTGGTCCGCGAGCCAATGCATCTCGAAATACAAGCGATAGGCGTACGCGGTCGTGGGTCCGCCGTGGATATTCACAATCGCCGGCGCCCGTCCTGAAGCATCGCGCGGCGCCAGGTAGAACGCCTGAATGGTCACGCCGTCGATATTGATTTCCACCCGTTCCGGCAGCCGCGGCTGACATTCTTTGGCAAGCGCGCCGTTGTGATCGGTGAGGCACGCGATTCCGCCTCCCGCATCGACGTGTGCGACTTCCAGAAAGGTATTTCCGGAGCCGTGCAGGACTGCGAATCCGTTTGCCGTCGGTACGGGCGAGGAGCAACAGACGCCGTGCGGCGTGAGCCACGATGAATCGCCGTCGAGATTCATGTGGGCGAGGCGGGTGCTCGCGCGGTCGCCCATCATCACGACGATCGCGCTACCATCGGCATTCCAGACGGGTCGCCACGGCTGGAAGGCACAACTCGAAAGGTCGTCGAGGCACCAATCCCCGACAGGCCGATCGAGCGATTCCCCGAGCGAGCGCCACGTGCCGGCCGCAAGGTCGAGGACGGCGAGGCTTGTGTTCTTCGATCCCCATAGATCATCGCCCGGTGCGTAGGGCGCGGCGAGGTGTTTGCCGTCGGGCGAGGGGGCCGCCGCCTCAAACATTCCGTCGGGGCCCTGAAGTACGCGCGCCTGCCCACTTGCAACGTCCACCGCGACCAATTGATTGCGCGTCGGATCGCGATCCGCCCCCGGGAGTGAGGAACGGGGCGAATAAACCGTACTTCCATCTACCGACAGCGTCGGCAATCCGTACGCGAACGGGCCGGACGTGATGCGGCGAGCCGCGCCGGTCGCAAGGTCAACGCACCAATGATGCGTCGTGTATCCCCCCTCCCATCCGGCGCCGTCCGTGCGAACATGCGTACGCGCGTACACGCGGGCGATGGGCGTTTCCTCCGCGTCTTTCCATGCGGATTCGGATGCGGAGGCACCAGGGAATTGCTCCAGCCCGTCGTCTCCTGCGGGGTGATCGAGGCGATGGGTGATGAGTGCGGGCGCAGCGTCCTGTTCATTGCCCGGTGTGAACGTGGCAACGAGCGTCGAGCCGTCGGGCGAGAGGTTCAACGCGCCGATCGACCCGTGTCCGAAGGAGGTGATCCGCCGCGCTTCGCCGCCGTCGGTGTCCAAGCGCCAGATCTGGCTGCCACGCTCTCGGTCGCTGATGAACAGGAGAAATCGGCCCTGCGTGTCGGCCACGGGGCCGCGATCGCCGTGATCTCCCTGCGTGAGTTGCACGGGCGCCCCGCCGGCGAGCGGGACGGCGTACAGCGACGATTTGTAGCGTTTCTTGTCGGCGTCCGCGCGCTTCAGGACGTAAACCACCCTCTCCCCCCAGCGCACGGGCGCGGAGGGGGTGACGATGCGAGCGAGCTGGTCGAGATGGAACGGCATCCCGACGATTATCCCGGAGGCGCGGCCTCAGGCAGTACGGGGGGGATGGGCGGAGCGGGCGGAACGGGCGGTCCTGGAGGGACGGGCGGAACGGGCGAGGGCTCAGGAGCCGGTGGCGGGCTGGGTTCCGGGGCCGGCGCTGGCTCGGGAGCAGGTGGGTCCGGGTTGGCGGCGGGTGGGGCCTCCGGGGCGGCTTCCGGCTCCGGCGCCGCTTCTTCCTCCTCTTCCCCGCCATCAAACGCCGACGGCGCGTCATCCTCCGGCCGGAAGAACGTCACCTGTGCGTAGCCACCGGGAACGGGATCACCCGCACCAAAGCTCATCTTTCCCTCGACGCCAACCTGCATCCACGAGGCGCAATCGACCTTGGCGCCGACGCTGGCCGACGCCATGGGCACGCCGAGGTATCCGTCCGGATCCCAGACATACTCCCCGCGAACGGCCGGATGAACGACGAATTCTGGCAGAAGCGCCACGACCAGCTCGCCCCCCGCGAACGGTGACGATTCCGCCATGCCGCCGCCACCGTCGATCGCCACGGAAAGGAAGTCTGCCGGGTACAATTCCAGCGCGAGGACTCCCATGTAGTAGTCTTCCGTGGGGTACGCAACCACGCCGCTCCACGTCGAGAAGGCGTCCTGCTCGGTCGCGATGCTCGCGCCCGTGACCGGCGTATATTCGGTGTAGGACCAGTCGAGATCGACGCCGCCAAACACCGACAGCTCCGTTCCGTCCGCGAGATACCGCCCGGCGCTTGCGCCGAGCATCCGGCCCATGTACGCCCCGTTGAACATCAGGGAGAACGTGGGAAGATAGTTGTTCCACTCATCCCACCCTTCGAGGCCGATGGCGGGACTCTGGATGCCGCCGCGAACGAACCACGTTTTGCGTCCGAGCTGAAGGTAGGCGGCTTCGGGCGGGTACGTCTCGGCGATCGGAACCAGATTTCCCTGCGAGTCCGTCAGGAACGGGTCGAAGTGGTAGTCGAGATCGACGGCGGCGAAGAGCGCGCCGTAGGCGAGGCGGATGTCACCCTCGGCCTGAATCATCATGTAGGGGCTGCCCTGATAGCCGCTGACGGAGCTGAGGGCGCCGCCGTACCAGAAGTCGAGATCAGCGGCGAACGCGGCGGGTAGAAGAAGCAACACGGGCACTCCGGAGGTGAACGGCCACGCTACCACGACTCGCCCCCGCGTTGTGGATGGCGTACCTTCTGCGCATGCATCGATATTCCGTGCGGACCGATATCGGGCTGCGTCGTGATCACAACGAGGACGCCACGGGCATGAAGCCCGAACACGGCCTGTTCGTCGTGGCCGACGGGGTCGGGGGGAACGCGGCAGGAGAAGTGGCGAGCGCGCTGTGCGTCGAGACGGTGCTGGCCGGCGCCGCCGACGGCGAAGCGGCCGCAGATTGGGCGACTGAAAACGTGCTTACGCGCCTCGAAGAGGCATGTAGCGAGGCCAGTCGGCGAGTCTACGAGGCCGCAGGAGAGGGCGGGCGATCGGGCATGGCGACGACGCTCGTGGCGGTGCATGTCCGCCACGGCGGAGCTCACCTTGCCCACGTCGGGGATTCGCGCGCTTACCTGATTCGACAGCGCCAAATCCACCAACTCACGGAAGATCACTCGTTTCTCAACGAAATGAAGCGAACGGGTAGAGAGGCGGCGGCGCTGGCGCAGGGTGACCGTCGTCGGCACATGATCACGCGCGCCGTTGGGATTTACCCCACGGTGCAACCCTCCGTCGCCGCCCTCGATCTGCTCGATGGAGACCGCCTGCTGTTGTGCACCGACGGCCTGACGGACGTCGTTCCGGCCGCGCGCATTCTGGAACTGGCGGTGGATGCGGACCTCGAGGATGCCACGCAGCACCTCATCGCGGCCGCCATCGGTGCGGGCGGGCCGGACAACGTGACCGTGCTCCTGATCGCGCCCGAAGTGGGTGCAGCCACGCGGCTCGCGGAGCAGCGCGCCCGAATGATCGAATCGTTGTTTTTATTTCAGGACATGCCGTGGGCTGCGCGCCTGCAAATCGCGCGAATTCTGCGCGTACACAGCTTTGCCAAGGGCGATGTGTTGGCGCGGCAAGGTGAGTTCGGCACCAGCATGTTCGTCGTTTTGGAAGGGGAGTTGTCGGTTCGAATCGGCGATATCGAGGTGGCGCGCGTGCGGCCCGGTGAGCACGTCGGCGAACTCTCGCTCGTCGATCAAAGGCCACGGGCGGCCTCGGTCATCGCGTCGGCCAGCGGTGCTGCCATCAGCATTTCTTCGGACGCGTTGCGCGCGTTCGTGCGCCGGGAACCCGAGTTGGGCGTTGCGCTGCAATGGAAACTCCTCACGGTGCTCGCCGATCGCCTCCGCGCCACGAACGCGCGGATCGACCACACCGGACCCGCGTGATCCCTCCCGTCGTGCGATCCCCGCCGCCCGTGCTACCGTTGGCGGCTCTCGAATGAGCGTTCCATGCCCTGCTCCCCTCGCGTACTGACCGAACTTCCGGGCCCCCGCGCGCGTGCCGCAATGGGGAGGGGGCAGTTCGACATGCAGTCCATTTACCGTGCGGCGATCGTAGACGACGCTGCATCGTTGGGGACGACCCTGCTGGACGTGGACGGCAATGCCTTTCTCGATTTGTTTGCGTCGTTTGCGCTGGGCGCATTGGGATACAACCATCCCGCGATGGTTGACGTCGCGCGAAGTGATGCGTTCGTGCGCGCGTCCATCAATCCCACGTCAACCCCCTTCGTGACAACCGCGGGGTGGCTCGACTTCATCCACGAAATGGAAACGCACTGGGCGCCCCGAGGCATGGGCAAGATGTTTTGTGTGGACGGCGGGGGAGAGGGCGTGGAGAGCGCATTGAAGGCGGCGTTTATCAGTCACGGGGAGGCGCGCAGGGTGGCGCTCGGCGGGCCGCGAAATCCGCTCGAACTCGCACCCGCCGCGCAGGCCCGATGGATGGATAACGGGGGTACCGACGCCATCGTGATCAGTTTTTCCGGGGCATTTCATGGGCGCGGACTTGGGCCGATGTCCGCCACGCACTCCAAGTTGATCCACAAGGCCGATTTGCCCGCTTTTTCGTGGCCGACGGCCCCGTTTCCAGCCAACCGGTGGCCTCGCGAAGTATTCGCGGATGAGAATGCGCGGGCGGAATCGGAGTCGCTTGCCGCCGTGGAACGACTGCTCGACGCGCACGCCGGGAAGGTTGCCGCCGTGCTGGTCGAGCCGATCCAGAGTGAGGGTGGGGATCGCCATGCGTCCGCAGCGTTCTTCCAGAAATTGCAGAAAATGGTGGCATCGGCGGGGGCTTCGCTGGTGTTGGACGAGGTTCAGACCGGCGTGGGAATTACCGGCTCGCTGTGGTTTCACGAACAACTCGATTTACCGACGCCCCCTGATTTCGTGTGTTTCGGCAAGAAAATGCACATGGGCGGGTTCTTTGCCACGCTCGCCAGGGATGTTCGACAGTTCGGGCGTATGTACCAGACGAAAAATGGGGACCGTGCCAAGGCGCTGCTCGCGTTGACAACGCTACGGACAATCGCGGACGACGCATTATTGGCCCACGTACGTGATACGGGGAGTATATTTCTTTCCGGACTCTCGGAGTTGGAAACGCGGTTCCCAACGCTGGTGTCGGAGCCACGTGGGCGGGGTTTTTTGCTCGCCTTTGATTTACCGACGCCTGCGGCGAGGGATGACTTTCTCGCGCGCTGCATGCGTCGAGGCGTGTTTGCATCGTACACGGGCACGCGCTCGGTGCGCCTGCGCCCCCACCTGATCACCCCGGTCGAGGACGTGCGAACAGCGTTGACGACGTTCGGGGATGTACTGCGTGAGATGGCCGGATGATCTCCCTGGCCGATGTGTACGTTGGAGAGGGCGCCGCCAAGGTGGCGACGGCGCTTGAGCAGTTCGCGCTTGCTCGGGTGCGGACGCAAGCGGAGTTCGACCTCGGCCACGGCATGTTGTTTGAGGTATTCGGCCCCAGTGGTGAGATTGAGCGAAAGGAAACACTTGACCGGTGGTTTTCTGGGTCACTCTCCGCGCCAGACGCGGCGATTCCGGCCGCCTACCACATGATACTCGCGCGCGATATCCACGGCGAAATCGCCGGTGTCCGGGATTGTTTCGTCACGGTGGATCGCGCGTCGCGCCGGGCCGTCGTTTTATTGTCCCATTCCCTCGTGCTGCCTGCGTTTCGGCGGTCTGGACTTGCGGCGTTGCTCCGAACAGCGCCCATCACGCTCGCGCGGGAAATGCTGGGTGCCGATGGCGAAATCATGCTGGTCGCCGAAATGGAAATGGTCGAGCCGGACCAACGCATCTCGGTGATCCGGTTGATTTCCTACGGACGGGCCGGATTCGGTGTCATTCCGCCGTCGGCGCTTCCCTACGCCCAGCCGGATTTCCATGATTTCGAGTTGGACGCGAAAGAGCCGGTGCCGCTGCCCTTTCTCGCGTTGGTCCGCGTGGTCGGCGCGGAAGCGTCGCGCGAAATCTCGCGCAGCCATGCCGAAGCGGTGGTGGCGCATCTGCAGGCGATTCATGCCTGCCATTGCCGGCCGGACGACCTTGTGCCGATACGCGACCATGCGCTCCGCGCGCTCGCGGCCTGGCCCGGGGATTCCATCCCGTTGATTGCGCCCCCGCGCGATACCACACAACTCGCCGCGCTCTCCCCCCTCCTCCGTGCCCGCGTCCAGCATTTGTACCCAACCGAGTGGCGGTGGGGAAATCCGGATGCCAAGCCAGAGGACGATCTCGCGACCCTCCTCGACCTTTGGAGCTCCCATGCAACGCCCTGACAGCCCCTCTCCTGCGATTCCCGGCGAGCCTGCCCGCGCGCATGTCGAAACCGCCATTCCTGGGCCGCGCTCGGAGGCCCTGCGTGCTCGCCACGGAAAATACCAGGATGCCCGGACCATCCACGTCTACCAGAACGCCCAGGCAAGCGTAGGGAATTACCTCGTGGATGTCGATGGAAACGTGCTCCTGGACCTGTACGGGCATATTGCGTGTTTGCCCCTCGGGTACAACCACCCGGCGTTGCTCCAGGCGTGGCGTTCCGGGCAGTTCGATTGGTGTGCGGGGTTTCGACCGGCGCTCGGGATCTGTCCTCCGGCCGAATGGGTCGATGTGGTCGAGCGGACGATGATGCGATTGGCGCCTCCCGGACTTACGCGCGTCACGACGGTCACCACCGGCAGCGAGGCGGTGGAGAACGCGATCAAGGCGGCATTTATTCGACATATGCGCCGGCGACGAGATGGCGGTCCACCGACTCTGGCGGACGTTGCTGCCACGATGCACAATCGCCAACCCGGCGTGAACCAGATGAAGGTCATCAGCTTCGAGGGGGGGTTCCACGGGCGCAGCATGGGCGCACTTTCGCTGACCCGCTCCAAGGCGATCCATAAGTTGGATATTCCGGCGTTCGAGTGGCCGGTCGTGCCGTTTCCGGCGAATCGGTTTCCGCAGGAATTGCACGCCGTCGAAAACCGGGAGTTGGAGGCACGCTGCCTTCAAATCATTTCTGAAACCATCGACGAGAATGTTGCGGCGCTGATCGTCGAGCCGATTCAGGGAGAGGGCGGGGATCGCCACGCGTCGCCGGCGTTCTTCCGGGCGCTACAGAAGATGCTGCATGAGCGTAACGTCACCTTCATCGTGGATGAAGTGCAGACCGGTGGCGGGGGCACCGGCGTCATGTGGGCGCACGAGCGGTGGGAGCTGCCCGTGCCTCCCGACGCGGTGACCTTCTCGAAGAAAATGCAACTCGGGGGATTTTATTTCGGCGAGGATCTGTTTCCCGCGGAGCCGTACCGCATTTTCAATACTTTCCTGGGCGATCCACTCCGGGCTGCGCAGTTGGGCGTGATCGCCGACGTCATCGAGGCCGATCACTTGCTCGCAAATACGCTCGTAACGGGCGAGTTTCTCGTCGCCGGACTTTCCGAATTGTGTGAGCGTTATCCTGGAGTGCTGTCCAACGCGCGCGGGGCGGGTACCTACGCAGCCGTCGATGCGCGCGACGCGGTGACGCGTGAACGGCTGCTCGACGGTTTACGCCGCGCGGGGGCGGAGGCCGGAGGTTCCGGTGATCGCAGTATTCGTTTCCGACCCGCGTTGATTTTTGCGCCGCGGCACGCCGAGGAGGCGTTGGGAATGTTGAATACGGCGGTTCGAGGCGTGTTGTGATCAAGGTATTTCATTCGGCGAAGTATTTTGCCGATTTGGGCGACCACGTCATGCCCATTCGAAAATTTGATTTGGTCCGCGCCGGCATGGAGGGCATGGCGGTCGAGTTTCACGAGCCCGAGCGGGTGACCGACGAAGACCTGCTCCGCGTGCACACGGCCGAATATCTTCGGGCGATTGAAACTGGAGTTCCTATCGAGTTGGCGCAGTCGCAGAAGTTTCCGTGGTCGCCGCAGTTGGGGGAGGCCGTGCGGTGGACCAACGGAGGCTGCGTGGCGGCGATACGTGCGGCCCTCGACGACGGGATCGCCGGGAATCTCGCGAGTGGTTTCCACCATTCGCACGGGCCGCACGGAGAAGGGTTTTGCACCTTCAACGGGCTGGTGGTGGCGATGGAGCGCGCGCGGGCCGACGGGCGGATCAAGCGGGGCCTGGTGTTGGACATGGACTTGCACTATGGAAATGGTACGGCGTCGTTGTTGCGCTCGCGCCCGGATTTCTTCCAGCTTTCCATCTACGGAAACTGGTACAAAAGGAATCTCGCCTATCGAGACGTGACCGCCGAGCGGGAATCCGACGGGGCGAACACCTGGTCGGTTCCGGTCCTGAACGGTGCCGGCGGGGAGGAATATCTAGGGTTGTTGATGGAGCACTTTCCACGCGCGTTGGATGCTGCACGACCGGACGTGGTGCTCTTTCAGGCGGGGGCGGACCCCTACAAGGAGGACCCCTATTCTCCGCTCGATCTGGACCACGCCGACTTGTACGCCCGCGACCACTACGTGTTCCAAACCTGCCGTGAACGCGGAATTCCCGTGATGTGGGTGTTGGCGGGCGGCTACACCAAGGACGTTTCCAAGGTGGTGGAGGTACACCTCAACACCGCGCGTGCGGCCATCGAGGTTTTCGGGGGGTAGGTCGGCGAATCGTCGAGCACGCCCACAAACAACTACTCCCGCCGTGCTTCCTGCGTCATTTCCGGGTCATCTCCGTAGGCCTCGGTCGGCGCAGAAATCGGCGTTCCCTCCCATGTGAATCCGCGCTCCCGATTGCCGTAGACAAAGGCGGGCCGCGCGTCCAGCGCCCGCGCGATTTTCGCCAACTCGTCTTCGAGATATCGTGGGTTGGCCAGGATCGCCTTGCGAATGGGCCCCGTGAGATATTCTCGCGTTTCGGGAGAGTTCGGGTAGTAGCGTTGGTACACGGTGTATCGGAAAATACGTTTCAGTCGGTGGATATCGCGCGATCCACTTGGCAGCGGCAATAATTCCACGTGCGATTTCCCCTGCGCTCGCCGGCGCTCCAGGCGCTCCATGACCAAATCAAGACTGTTTTCGAGAAACTCGGGCGCGCAGAAGGCAGCGAAATCATCGTATAGCAGCCGCATGACCGCGCTCGCTTCTTCGATGGGCAGCATGGCCTCGCGTTCCCGCCCCATTCGGCGCAAAAGGATCATGAACGGAAGCGGCGTGTTTCCCGTACGACGGATTTCCGCAGGATCGCGAAAATCCGGCTGACGATACGGAAAGTGACGCGGATTGACCACATCGAACCCGCCGCGTCCATAAAACAGGATCCGCTGCAGCGAAATGGGATCGTCGGGCGTAAAATATTCCATTTCTGCGGCAAGGTTCACGCGCATCCCGAAGTACCGCCCCGGCGCATCCGGCTGCGGAAGCTGGATCGCGCCGCGCGTGTGCAGGTCCATCATGAACTGAACCGCCAATTCGACAGGCGCGATCCGCAACCAATACGAAAGCACGCTACCCCGGGCTTCCGGGCGCATGAAGATGTGCGACAGGTAAACGACGCAAAGGTCAGGGGCATAGCCTGGATTGATGAGAATCGTGCCATCCCGCACGCCGCGAATATTCCCCTCGGTGTCCTTTGCAATGAGCAGGTAGTACTTGATGAAGGTTCCGCTTGGCAGCGGCTCGAACGGGTCGTCGGCCAGAAACGAGCGAATCGCCTCCTCGCGCTCCATCTCCCCGGACTCGCCGAAGCAATCCCAGAGCATGTCGAATGCGCCGCGGAAGTCGGGATGGTCCGGCGAATCGATGATCCAGATTTCGTATTTACGAGTCTCTCTCTCGATCATTTCCACCACGTCCTGATGGTAGAGATCTTTCATGCACAGACGTACGCGCTTGCCGGTCGGCACAGGAGCTCCGCAGATTCCCGTATTCTACGCCGGTGACCCGACTCGCGACCCCCGACGTGGACGACAATTGCTCCTGGTGGGCGTCCACGGCGCGCCCGGATGCGCCCTGCGCACCGCTCTCCGGAGAGGTGCTGGCCGACCTCATCATCATCGGCGGGGGATTCACGGGCGTGTCCACCGCGTACCATGTCAGCCGCCGCTTTCCTGACCGCCGTGTCGTCCTGCTGGAGGCGCGCACGCTCGCCAGCGGGGCCAGCGGGCGCAACGGCGGTCTGATGCTGAACTGGATCAACGGCATCCACCTGGAGGACCCCGGCGGCGTCCAGCGGATCTACGGCGTGACACGAGATGGTATCGATGGCATCGAGCGCCTGATCAAAGAGCACAACCTCGGCGTTGCGTATCGGCGGGACGGCTGTGTGGAGTCCGTGACCGACCCTACGCGCGCAGAAGCTGCCATCCAACGGGTCGAACAACTCCAGGCGCTCGGAATTCCCGTGGAATGGGTGCCCGGAGAAGGGAAACTCGGCGCGAACGGGGTGGTGGGTTCCATACTCGACACCACGGCCGGGCAAATCAATGGCGTCGATTTGCTTCGGGCGATGAAGCCGCTACTGTTGGCGCAGGGCGTGGCGGTATACGAAAACTCCCCGGTGATTCGTGTCGACGAAGGAAAAACCATCACGGTGACGACCGCAGAAGGGGTTGTGCGAGCCCCCGCCATCATGCTCGCAACCAATGGGTACACGCCGCGCCTGGGATATTTCCGCCACTCCTTGTTTCCGCTACAATCGCTGGTGGTGGCTGCACCAGCAACGTCGGGCGTAAGCGGATTTTCAGACGATCTGGATCGCATCGCATACGGCGGATTTACGGAAAGCGGCACCATGATTTTTGGGGGCGGCAGCAACGCATCCTACCGCTACCAATATGGGGGCAGAACGAGTTATTCAGGAACGCCGGACTACGCGCCCGTCGAGGCGAAAATGCGACATTATTTTCCGCAAGCCGGCGAAATCTCGCACCGTTGGACGGGCACATTGGGCGTCACGATGTCACGCGTCTGCGCGATGGGCGTTCGCGGCGATCACAAGAATGTCTATTACGCGCTCGGCTACAGCGGCCATGGCGTCACGTTGGCGAATCTGGCCGGGCGCGTGATTTGCGACCTTTACAGTGACCACCACGAGCCGTGGGCCGATTTGCCGTTCTACAACCGGAAGCTCGGATTTATTCCCGGTGAGCCTTTCCGTTGGATTGGTTACCACGCGTTTACGGCGGCGACGGGGAAGAGCCCGCGGCGGCCCGACCTGTAGGTCGCCGGGCGCGGGTTCCGGGGCAGGTGTTATGCGCCGACCGTGTTTGACGTCGTCGTCATCGGAGCGGGGCATGCCGGCTGTGAGGCCGCGCTCGCGGCAGCGCGACTCGGGCGGCGCGTTGCCCTGGTCACGTTGCGGGCCGAGCAGGTCGGTCGCCTGTCCTGCAACCCTGCGGTCGGCGGCCTGGCAAAAGGCTGCCTGGTGCGGGAGATCGACGCGCTTGGCGGCGTCATGGGGCATGTCGCCGATGCCGCCACGATCCAGTTCCGACGGCTCAATACGCGCAAGGGGCTCGCCGTTCAGGCCTCCCGCGCACAGGTGGACATCCACCGATACCCGGCGGAGATGCGGGCGCGGATTGATGCGGATGAGTGTATCACATTGATTGAGGGTGAGGCTACAGATATCGGGGTTACCGGCGGTCAGCTGACACATCTGGATTTGGCCGACGGTACGCGGCTGCACACGCCGTCGGTCGTGTTGACGACGGGCACGTTCCTCGGCGGTGTCTTGCACTGCGGCACGGAAGCAACGGCGGGCGGCCGCGTCGGAGAGGGTGCCGCGTACCTGCTGTCGCAGTCGCTCGCGGCGCTGGGTTTGCGGCTCGGACGGCTCAAGACCGGCACGACGCCTCGGCTCGCGGGCGGCAGCATCGCCTGGTCGCGGTTGGAAGTACAGGGTGACACCGTGCCGGACGGACACTTTTCATTTGCACCGCCCACGCACCGTTTACCGGTGCGCGATTGCTACCTCGCGTATACGTCAGAAACGACGCACGCCCTGATTCGCGGTGGCCTGGATCGCTCGCCGATGTATTCCGGCGCCATCGTGGGTCGCGGGCCGCGGTACTGTCCAAGTATCGAGGACAAGGTGACGCGGTTCCCCGACAAGGATCGGCATCTTTTGTTTCTCGAACCTGAGGGTCTCGATACCGATCGCATCTACGTGAACGGAACGTCCACGAGCCTGCCGGTGGATGTTCAGGACGCGATGATCCGGTCCATCGAGGGTCTGGAAACGGCCGATATCGTTCAATATGGCTACGCGGTGGAATACGATTATTCGGATCCTACCCAACTCGATGGCACACTGCAGTTGGTTGGAGTTTCCGGTTTATATTTCGCCGGCCAGATCAATGGCACGAGCGGGTACGAGGAGGCTGCTGCACAGGGCCTCGTTGCGGGGATCAATGCGGCTGGCGTGGAGCTGCGAATTGGCCGTGACGAGGGATATATCGGTGTGTTGGTCGATGATCTGGTCAGCCGCGGCATCGGCGGGGAGCCCTACCGCATGTTTCCAAGTCGGGCCGAGCATCGGTTGATCCTGCGGGAAGACAACGCGGACCGCAGGCTGACCCCCCGCGGCCGCGCGCTCGGGCTCGTAACCGATGCCGCATGGGAGCGATTTTGCCGCAAGACGGAAGAAATGGAGCGTCTGCGCGCGGTTGCCCCGGCCTCGTTGCGACGGCCGGAGGTGGGCTGGATCGATGTATTCCCGGGTGAACACCCGGAGGCAGCGGAGCAGGTCGAGATCGACATGAAATATGCCGGCTATATCGCACGGGAAGATCGCCGCCGTGACGACGCGCGGGCGATGGAGCACGCGTCGCTGGCGGGCATCGACTTCAGCGGAATTCAGGCGCTCTCGACGGAATCCCGCGAACGCCTGTCGCGCTCTCGCCCCCCGACCCTCGGCGCTGCCGCCCGCCTGCCCGGAATCACGCCGGCTGCGGTGCAGGTCCTGGCGATGGTGCTCACGCGCCACGCCGCGCGCGCCGGTTAGTAGGGTGCATGGGCAGCATCGCCGACGAACTCGCGACGATTCCCTACTTTCGCCGGGTGCCGCAACGTGAGTTGGCCAAGGCGGCGGGGCTGTGGACGAGCACCGCGCTTGCGCCCGGTGAGGTCATGTGGGCTCAGGGTGAGGCCGTCGCCGAAATCGGGATCCTGATTTTCGGCGAACTTTCGGCGCTGGTCGATGGACATGAAGTCGGGCGCGTTCTCCCTCCGGAAATCATCGGTGAGGCGTCGGCTTTCTTCGCCGGATCGCAGCGCTCGGCGACACTTCGCGCAAAGAAATCGTCGCAGCTCCTGACGCTGCCGGTGACAGGCTTGCGGACGCTGCGCTGGCAGCGGAGCGCGTTGTACGAAGCGCTGCTTGAGCAGGCGCTCCTTGCGCTGGTGCGCCGGGTCCGCGCGACGGATGCGAGAATTGCCCAGGTCGCTCGGGGAGATGCCGCTGCGCCGGCACGGACCGAGCCGTCGGCGCTCGTGCGGCTGTGGAAGGCGCTGCGTCCCGGTGGCCCGACGACGAAGGTACCCGCATTGGAGCCCCTTTTGCTTCAGCAGCCGGGCCTGCGCGATCTGCCGCCGGAAGATGCGGAAGCGTTGGCGGAAGCCTTCGTACCCGAGCCGGTTGCGGAAGGTCAGATCATCTTCCTTGAAGGGGATGACGGCGCGGCGATGTACGTCGTCGCCGACGGGCAGATCGACGTGCTCCGGCATGTGCGGGGGGAGCGTGCGGAGGTGTTGGCGAGTTTGCGCGCGGGTCACCAATTCGGCGCCAATACCCTGGTGGAAAAGGGCACGCGGACGGCGTCGTGCGTAGCCGCCACGCCGGGTTGGATCTACCGAATGGACGCGGAGGCCTTTGCTGGCCTCAAGGGCAACGTGCGCTTGCTCTGGCGGGAAAGCGTGCTGGCCACGCTCGCGACGCAAATTCGCAACGCGAATTCGGCGCTGAACAAGGCATCCGGTACAACGCGCACCAGCGCCGCGCGTACCAGCGCCGCCCGGGAAGACGGCTTCAAGCAACTGCTCAAGGCATCCGGCTACCTGGAAGGCGCCGGCGTCAACGACGAGGAGCTCGAACGCATGGAAGTGGTCATTGACGAGGATCAGAAACGGAATCCGAAGAACCGTCGTTAGGGCACCAACAGCACCTTTCCGATGTTTTCCCGGCGGTGGATGATGCGGTGCGCCTCCGCAGCGTTGGCGAACGGCACCGAGGCGTGCACGTAGGGGTGGATCGCTCCCGACTCCCAGAGTGCAAGGATCTCCGTCAGCCAGCCCACGACACGCTCTCCCTCCTCCCATAGGTGGCCCATGTTGACGCCGAGGACGCCCTTGTTGTCGTTGATCAGCGCAATGGGGTTCATCTTCAGCCACGGCACGCTCATCAGCGCGGAAATTACACCGAGGATGGACCGTGTTTCTCCTGCGTTCATCGACGACATGCCGAAGCAAATCAGGCGTCCGCCGGCGCGCAGGTGCGCAAGCCCTTTCGCCCAACTTTTTCCGCCGATGGGGTCGAGGATGATGTCCATTTTGACGTCCGGATAGTCCCCTGTGTGGGAGTTGAGCAGGTGGGCGACACCGCGTTCGGCCAGAAACGCATGTTTCGACGGTCCAGCAGACCCCCACACCTCCGCGCCAGCCGCCTTACATAGGTCCAAGGCCGCCAATCCGACGCCGCCGGCGGCGTTGTGGATGAAGACCCGATCGCCCTGGGCTACCCGTCCCATCACCTTGAGCATCATCCAGGCCGTCAGGTAGACCACAGGGATGGCCGCGGCATCCGCAGCGGAGAGCCCCACCGGCCGGCGAATCGCCTGAAGTGCCGGAACAACCACGGCCGACGAGTAGCCGCCGAAGCGGAGCATGGCGAGCACGCCCTGACCCATCCGCGCGGGATCCACGCCTTCTCCGACGGCGTCGATGGTGCCCGCAACCTCGTACCCGACGACGAATGGAAACGGTGGGGCGTCCGGATAGAGCCCCGTTCGCGCCATGATGTCCGCAAAGTTCACGCCCGCCGCCTCGACGGCGATTCTCACTTCCCCCGGTCCAGGCGTCGGATCCGGCGCCTCACGCACTTCCATGATCTCAGGGGCACCGGGCCGGGGTATCCAGATTTGACGCATGGCCGCCCCCTATCCCGCCCCCCTGCTTGCCCACCTCGCGCTGCTCGAAAAGTGGCGACGGGCGATGGATCTGGTCGGCCCCGGTCCGCTCTCGCCGCACTTCGACGACGCGATTGCGGCCGTCGGATGGCTCGCGGCGCGTGGGGAGTGGGCCGATCTCGGGTCGGGCGCAGGTTTTCCGGGGGTTGCGTTGGCGGTGCTGCACCCGGGCGCGCGCGTCACGCTTGTCGAGCGCCGGCAAAAACGGGCGCAGTTTCTCCGCGAAGTCGTCGTCGCGACGGGACTGCCAAACCTCGTCGTCGTCGAAGGAGATAGCGCGGATTTGAATCCGGACGCCTTCGACGGCGTGATCAGCCGCGCATACAAACCCCCGGCGGACGTGCTGGTAGATGCGAGACGTATCACCAAAGTGAAGGGTGTTTGTGTTCTTCTTCTGGCGCGTGACGAGCCCCCCGAACGCCCGGACTGGGCAGTGTTCCACGTGGAACACTACGAAATCGAGGGCAAGCCGCGGCGCGCGGTCGGACTTCGACGGCGGGATTGACGGGGCATGTCTTGACATCGCAACGGCGATCAGGATGAGATAGGACGGTCATCTCCCCGATGCGCTGCGCCTCGCCTGCCGCGCGAGCCTGCGCTCCCCCCCCCCCGCCTTTCCCGGAACGTCCATGCCGCGCATCCTCGCGATCTCCAACCAGACAGGGGGCGTCGGCAAGACGACCACCGCCGTCAATCTTGCTGCGGGCCTCGCGCGCGCCGGGAAAAACGTCCTTCTGGTCGATCTTGACCCGCAAGGAAATGCGTCGAGCGGCCTCGGTTGTCCACGAGACACCGTGGCCTTTGGCATCGCGGATGTATTGCTCGGCTTTGAATCGCTGGCCCGCGTGATTGTGCCGACCGGGCAGGAGCGCCTCGACCTCGCGCCGGCGACTTCCGCTTTGGTCGGTGTGGAGGTCGAGATCCTCGGCGTGCCGAACCGGGAACGGCGGCTCGCCCTGGCGATTTCCGACCTGCCGACGGAGTATGACTACGTCATTCTCGATTGCCCGCCCTCGCTCTCGCTCCTGACGCTCAACGCGCTCACGGCGGCGGATAGTGTGCTTGTACCTTTGCAAACCGAATATTACGCGATGGAGGGTCTGGGCGAGCTCATTCGTACCATCGCGGCGGTTCGGCGCACGACGAACCCGCGCCTCGTTCGCGAGGGTGTCGTGCTCACGATGCACGATGCCCGCACCAATCTCTGTCGGGATGTCGAAGCGCAGGCCCGCGCGGTGCTTGGAAATGAGGTGTTCAGCACGGTCATTCCGCGCACGGTGCGGCTGGCAGAAGCCCCCTCGCACGGAAAAAGCATCTTTGGATACGACGCATCTTCGCGCGGAGCGACGGCCTACACGGACCTTGCCAACGAGGTGATCGCTCGCGCGGCCGCGGTGCGCGCCCAGGTGGCCTCGTGAGTCCCCAGACGCCGACGTCGGCACCGACGCGGGGGCTCGGGCGTGGATTAGCAGCGTTGATAGGGGAGGATGCGAGGGAGAGCGCTCCAGGATCCGGCGCGCAGGATTCCCTGCTCCGGGTCGCCATCGATCGCATCTCGCCCAACCCGGAACAACCGCGGGCGCGCTTCGCGGAGGCTGCGCTCGGCGAACTCTGCGCGTCGATCCGCGAGCACGGTATCCTGTCCCCGCTCATCGTTCGAAAGGAAGGAACAGTCTTCCTGCTCATCGCGGGAGAACGACGCCTGCGGGCGGCACGCATGGCCGGCCTGACCGACGTGCCCGTTCTCGTTCGCGGCGCAGAGATGCCGCCGGTGGTGCAGCTTGAGCTTGCGTTGATCGAGAATCTCCAGCGCGCCGACCTGGACCCGATTGAGGCGGCGATCGGCTATCAACGGTTGATTCAGACCTACGGATACTCTCAGGAAGTCGTCGCCAGGAAGGTTGGAAAAGACCGGGCAACGATTGCAAACGCGTTACGACTGCTGAAGCTGCCGGACGCGGGGCGCCGCGCCGTCGTGGAGGGCCGCATCAGCGCCGGCCACGCCCGCGCGCTTCTGCCGCTCGAAGCCCCGGAGTTATTCGCGGAAGGGCTCGCAACGGTTACCACGCGGGAACTCTCGGTGCGGGCAACCGAGGCGTGGGTGCGCGCCGCGCTCGCGACGCCGAAACGGGCTCCCGCGCCCACCGCCGCGCTTGATCGCCTGAGCCGCGACCTCACGCGCGCCGTGGGTAGCCGCGTGGGCATCGTCCACCGCAGGAACGGCAGCGGTCGGATCACCATCGATTTCGGGAACCCGGGCGAGTTGGATCGACTCATTTCGCTGATTCGCCGGTAGGCAAAACCATGCCCGAACGTCCGCTCGCAGCGCTGCTTGGGAAGGGCGCAAAGTACAGTGGAGAACTGTCGTTTGAGGGGCGGGTCCGCGTGGACGGACTGTATGAAGGGCGTATTCATACCGACGACATTCTCGAGGTTGGGGAGGGTGGAAAGGTCGTCGGAGAGGTGGACGTGGCAACGTTGATCGTCTCCGGCACCGTCGATGGGACGATCCGGGTGCGTGAACGCCTGACGTTGCGTGCGAGCGGGCATCTGCTCGGCCGCGTCGATGCCGCGCTGTTGGAGGTCGAGGCCGGCGGGCGGATCGACGCCGTTGTGAGGGTGACGTGACCCGGCCGATAGTGGTCGGAATCGCGGGCGGAACGGCATCGGGAAAAACGTCGATTGCGATTCACGCCGCGAAACAACTCGGCGCTGCGTTGATCCAACACGATCGTTATTATTTTGACGCGCCGGAGCCGCGCGGTCATAATTTCGACCATCCGGATTCGTTGCAAACAGCGTTGTTTGCGGAGCATCTGGGGGCGCTCCGGCGCGGGGATGCGACCGATCTGCCCGTTTATGATTTCGGCACCCACTCCAGATCTCTGCGGTCGGAACGCATGGAACCGGGCGCGATCATTCTTGCGGAGGGCATCCTGGTGTTGGCCGACGCTCGGTTGCGTGCAGAAATGGACATGATGGTCTTTGTGGACGCGCCGGTGGATGTGCGGTTGGCGCGCCGCCTTCGTCGGGACATCGTGGAGCGCGGCCGGAGCGTCGAGAGCGTGCTGGACCAATATCTACTGACGGTTCGACCGATGCATGAGCGCTATGTGGAGCCATCCCGCGCGTTTGCGTCGCTCACGCTGGACGGAGAGGGTGAGTTTCTTGCACAGGTCGATCGTCTGGTATCCGCCGTCAGGGGTCTGTGATCGCGGGCGTTTTGCTTCCCGACGTCTGCTGGGCGTCCGCCTTCTTCTTCGCCTCTTCCTTTGCTTTCTTGACCGCCTCGCTTCCCGGAGACACGTCCAGGGGGAGCTGAATCGTGCCCCACGCGCCGTGTCCGTCGTCACACGTGATCTTTACGTCGTAGTGCCCTCCCTTTTCGTCGGGGCTCCCTGGGTAGCGCATTCTGCCGTCCGCCGCGATCGTCATGTCCTTCGGCGCGCCATCGAGCTTCCAGAGGCAGGTATCGTCGTCCGGGTCGTGCGCGGAGACGATGGTAGCGTCGATCCGGCGGATGTCGTGCGGGTCGGTGTCGACGACGGGGGTGGCGTTGAGAATATCGATCGCGGGTGCATCGCCCTTGGCCGTATTATCGTGGGTGTCCTTGGCGTTCACGACGAACCGGACCTTGTCTCCG
This sequence comes from Klebsiella pneumoniae, assembly GCA_945861635.1. Classification (GTDB taxonomy): domain Bacteria; phylum Myxococcota_A; class UBA796; order UBA796; family SXON01; genus CAMAWH01. The sequence continues at coordinate 22,541 of CAMAWH010000029.1, forward strand.
CGCACGAATCCGGTGGAAAGCCGACCGGCGCTGCGCCCGAGCAACTCCCGGTCGTTTACAAACCAGACGAACTCGAGCGTAATCGGGTCACCCTCCGGATCCTCGGTTACCACCTCGGCGATTAGCTCGTCTGCGACCGTTGGCGAGAGCGGCGTGATGCGCGCGGATCGCACCCACGGTTCGCGGTTTCGGTCGGGGGTTTCGACCGAGGTTTCCGCGACCTCCTCAGGTGCCTCCGCGACGGCAGGTTCAACCACCGGCGGCGGCGGGGTGGAGCAGGCGGCGAGAAGGAACGGCAGCACGTCATTGCCTCTTGGGTCGGCGTGAGTATATGCGTTTCGGAGTTCGCGCTTGACGCTCACGTTTCTTGGTCGTTGCGACAATCGCTGGCGGGTCCGGGTGGACCTTCCTGCGGGGGTTGAAGTCGAGGGCCTCACGCTCGCGCTCGTCGGAGAAGATGGTCGCGCGCTGGGCCCGCTCGTGGTCGCGCCGATCGATGGCGCTTCGACCTACACGTTCGACCTCCGCGGCCCGTGCGACATGCCGCCCAACACGGTGGTGCGTTGTGTGGCCGATCTGGTGGGTGGCGGCGCGCTGGCCGACGTCCTGGTGCTCGATCGTCGGCGCGGGTTGCATGCGTTCATGCACGCGGACGCTCGCCTGCCGCTCGAATCGAAATCGCGCGGAGAAGGCTTGAGCAATACCGAACGCCGCCGCCTTGGCGCTGCCTTTCCGTGGTTGGTCGGGTGCCCCGAGGGGGTTGTGGCCGAACATTCCGTTCCCGAGGCGGAGGCCGACCCCGAGTTTTCGCCCGATCCCGGACTTTCGCCCGACATCCTCTCCATGTTGCGTGACGATTTCGGGGTCGAACTCGACGAAACGGATGCCGATCTGACCGGCGTGGTGCGCCCGTAGCGGTCCGTTTGCCGCGCGGGTCCGCGTGATAGGCCGCCGGCATGACCTCTCGCGCCGTGACGCTCGCCGATACGTTCGGCGCGAACAACTACCACCCCTTGCCGGTTGTGCTCACCCGCGGGGAGGCGGAGTGGGTATGGGATGATCGCGGCCGGCGCTATCTCGACATGCTCTCGGCGTACTCCGCGCTGAATCAAGGACATCGCCATCCGCGCATTGTTCAGGCCATGCGTGACCAGCTCGATCGCATCACGCTCACCTCTCGCGCCTTCCACAACGAGCCGCTCGGCGAGTTTCTCGCCGCCTTGGCCCGCATCTCGGGGTTTGCCCGCGTACTCCCCATGAATTCCGGGGCAGAGGCCGTGGAAACGGCGGTCAAGGCCGCGCGCAAGTGGGGGTATGTGCACAAGAAAATCCCGGTCGACAGCGCGGAAATACTGGTTGCGGATGGCAATTTCCACGGACGCACCACGACGCTCGTTTCGTTCTCGACGGAGGAGCAGTATCGGATGGGCTTCGGTCCGTTCACGCCGGGCTTCGGCACCATCCCGTATGGAAATCTCGCTGCGTTGGAAGCGGCGATTACAAAGCGGACGGCGGCGATTCTGCTGGAGCCGATTCAGGGAGAGGGGGGCGTGATCGTGCCGCGTGCCGGCTACCTTGCGGGCGTTCGCGCGCTTTGCGATCGCCACAATGTCCTGTTGATCCTCGACGAGATCCAGACGGGCCTCGGGCGTACCGGCCGGATGTGGGCGCACCAGCACGACGGCATTCGGCCGGACGCGATTTGCGTTGGCAAGGCGCTCGGCGGCGGGGTCTACCCGGTGAGCGCCTTTTGTGCCGATGACGAGTTGATGAGCGTGTTTTCCGCGGGGGATCACGGGTCCACGTTCGGCGGAAATCCACTCGCGGCGGCGGCGGGGCTGGCGGCGCTCGCCGTGTTGGAGGACGAGGATCTGCCTGGCAAAGCGGCGGAACAGGGAGAGTGGTTCATGGACCGGCTGCGGGAAATCGCTTCGCCGCGCGTGTTGGAGGTTCGTGGCCGCGGGTTGCTGATCGGTGTAGCGCTGCGTGAGGCGGCGCGGCCGGTCTGTGAGGCGTTGATGGAGCGCGGGATTTTGTGCAAGGACACCCACGGCACGGTCGTGCGTTTCGCGCCGCCGTTGGTGGTGGAGCGTGCGTCATTGGAGTGGGCTCTGGGCCCGATCACCGAGGTGCTATCATAGCTACCGTCGCCTACGACTATCCCTACCGGCTGAAACTGACGCACCCGGAAATGGCGGAGCTGCGTCTGGAGCGCAAGGGGCGAACGATACTTTTCGACCCTGTGAGCCAACCCAAATCCGACGACATCGTCATTCTCACGGGTCCAAACCCGACGCGGTTGAGCGGTACGTTGGCGGCGATTCGGGCAGGTGTGAAGCCGACGATTGTCGCACCGGAGCCGCTGTTCGACTGGCTGGCAACCATGGGTGCGGTGGAAGGCGGCGGTCCTGGTCGCGTCATTGACGACGTGAAGATTGATGCGCTGAACTACCCGGCCCTCGCGTCGGCGCGGCCGCTCACTCACTTTCTGCAAGCGTCGTTGCATGCAGCCCGGCCGCGGGCGACGCTCCGACGCTTCGCCCAGCAGGTCCGCCTCCCCAGTTGCGATCCGCACGTCGTCGAACTCTCCTTCCCGGATGGCACGCGCCTGGTGCATCTGGACCTGTCCCTGAATTCCACGACGGACGAGCCGTGGGTGACCAAGGCCGCCTCGCGCTTTGGGAACCCAAATTGGACGCTCGTGGGTGCGAGTTGGGGGGAGAGCGCCGCCGTAGCCACCTGGTTGCCCAGGTTTGGCCCCAATCGTGTCCTGGTCGTTGAGTTGGTGAACGGGGAGCGGAAGGAACTGGGGTTGCCGACAGAGCTCGTGACACCGCTGCGAGACCGTCTGGTGACGGCGGGGATCGAAGCGCACGTCTTCGCGACGCAGGCGTCGTACCGGTTCGAATGAGCCCGCTGGCGGCGTATCGCTACGCGCGCGGAATTGCACGCGGTGTACGCCGGGGAGAAGTCTTTCCGGCTGCGGGACGAGTGGCGCCGGTGGCTGCGCCGGGCGGGTCGCGCGTGGTGTCGTCGGTCGGCGGAATGGGGATGGATGTGATCGAGCAGACCGAACACGTGGTGCCCGTCGTTGGATTGGAACGCCCGGTGCGCATTGTCCAACTGAGTGATGTTCATATCCGCGGGATCGAACCGAGGCTGGAACGCCTGTGTGCGGTGTTGCGTACCCTCACCCCGGATCTGGTGGTGCTCACGGGAGATGTCGTCACGCGTGGGTGGACGAGAGAGGCGGCGGACCTGTTCTTGTCTGCGTTGCCGCCGGCGCCGTTGGGTCGCTTCGCGATTATGGGAAACTGGGAGTATTGGGGCGGGGCTCCTCCAGAGACGTGGCGTTGGGTGGTCGAAAAGCATGGAATTCCGCTGCTGGTCAATGCGTCGGTGGACCTCGGTGTGGTGCAACTCGTGGGTACCGATGACCTGTTGGCGGGGGAGCCGGATGTGGCGGGTTCGTTTGCGGGTGTCGATCCTGCACGACCGACGGTGGTGTTGACGCATTCTCCGGGGTTGTTTCCACAGTTGGCACGGCCGGGGGTGGCGGTGGTTTTGGCGGGACACACCCATGGTGGGCAGGTGCGATTACCGGCGATCGGGCCGTTTTTTCTGCCGCGCGCCAGCGGCGTCTACCCGTGGGCATGGTACGAGCAGGACGGAACGTGGATGTTTGTGAGTCGTGGACTTGGGTGGTCGGTCGCGCCGGTGCGGTGGCGGTGCCCTCCGGAGATTGCGTGGGTGGAGCTCGTGCCGCGGTAGGGGTGGACTCGGACCACTCCCACCGGCAAGGCGTGCCACGGCCATCCGCGCGCAACCGCCCCCGCGTCGTGGATCTGGCTCCCTGAACCGCGTATTCTGGCACGACGGACACCGCTGCAGCGGCGAATACGTGAACACCAGCTCAAGGCGTGGTGGTACTGTGATCGGGGGTCTCGGCCAAGATGTTCGACGCGCGGAGCGCGGTGTCGAGCAGCAATGCTGCCCGTCGGTGCCCGAGCGTCGAAGGATGGACCGGATCGAGCGTGACGTAGGCATCCCGCAGGTACAGCGCACCCGGATCGTCCACCTGAAACGCGGGAGTGAGATCCACGAACGGCACATTCCGTGACCCGGCCCACTCCTGCAGCCGGGACTGGGGTGCGAGATTCGTCGCGTTGGCGGCCAAGGGAACGCCGATGCCCTCGCGGTACATCGCGAGCGCCGCCACGCTGAGCTGCACCTCGAGCGGAAACACCGCGATCACCACGGGAACTCCGCAATGGGCCCCGGCGGCAAGCGTCTGGTCGAGGATGCCGAGGCTCGACGCCCAGGCGAGTTCGAGTTCGTCGGTCGGCTCTTCCAGCGGTACGAAGCGGTACCCGGGGCTGTCGTCGAGGTCCAGGATGTGCACCGCGTAGAGCACGCTCTTGAGGGTCTGGAATCCGGCGGTGTAGGCGTAGGAACCACGGAGTGTTCCACCCCAGCCGGCCGGGTCGGCAGGACCGCGCGCGCCGGGCATCGGACGATCCTCCATGACTTCGGGCGGGTAGACGAGGATGTCGTTGAGCACCAGACTCACAAGGATGAGATCCGGGTCCACGCTGGCGCAAAGGCGCTTGGATGCATGGAAGTAGTAGGGGAGACCGGCGCCGGGCAGACCGGCGTTGATGACCTCGATTCGCGACCCGTTGCCCCGGCTCAGGCTGGCGGCCAACAGTGACGGAAATGCCCGCTCCTCGGGCACCCCGAACCCGAAGGTCACCGAGTCCCCGATGGCGAGTACCCGCGTGGTCCCGGGGGGCTTCGCCAACGCGAAACTCGGCCCGCGAAAACCGTGTTCGTTGACCCTGACGCCGCCCCCGAGGAAATGGGGATTCTCCGCGCCAGGTATGAGTTCGGTCATCTGGCCGGGCGACAGGGACACCCGCGTGAACGCAGCGGCGTTCATCGTGCCTACGCTGCCGGGTCGCGCCGCCCGCAAGTAAAGTTCGAGCCCGCCGATCGGGACCATGGCGGACAGGAACACCACCACAAGCCGGAGCCCGATGCGTCGGACTCCGCTCGGGGCGCGAGCGATCGGGTCGGCGGACGCGAACGCACCCCTTCGGATCCAACTGCGCTTGAACGCTTCCAGCATGTCGCCAGTGTCCATGCCCGCGACCGTGACGTCAAGCCGGGCCCGTCTGGGGTTACCCCAGGGCAAGGCTGGAAGCGACTAACCTTCCCGATTGGCGATGACTGCGGTAGAATGCGCCGAGATGCGCTCCTCCTCCCCGCTTGCCCTCCCCCTCTTCATTCTTTCGGCGTGCAGCGAGACGGGCGTCGCGGTCCACATGAACGCCCCGGACGCAGCCATCACCGTTCCAGCCGACGGCGCGCAGGTCGATGAGGGAGTTCCCCTTGCGTTCGCCGCCTCCGTGGGCGATCGCGAAACGGCAACGGAAGACCTGGCGATCTTCTGGTCATTGGAGGACGGTTCGAGCCTCACGGGAGACGCGTCGGTCACGGGTGATACCGTATCGCTCTACGTTGCGGAGGGTCTCGCCGCGGGAGACCACACGGTGTCTCTGGTCGTAACGGATGCCGATGCCGGGACCGCTACCGACAGCATCGCCCTGCACGTCCTGGCAAACACGGCGCCTTCGCTGACGTTCGGCGGACCAGAAGACGGCGCCGTTGTTCCCGAAGGGCAGCCCGTCGCGGTGGATCTGCTCGTCGCGGATGACGGAGAGGATGACATCACCGCAGTTGCGCTCGAATGGCCGGGAGGCGAGTCGAGTTGGCCGACAGCTCCCACCAGTGACGGGCACGCAAGCTTTTACCTCGAAGCGCTGGGGCTTGGGGACACGGTCCTCACCGTCATCGCCACCGACACGCTCGGCGCCAGCACGTCCGCGAGCGTGATTCTGACCGTCGTTCCGCGTGACGCCGACGGGGACGGGCACGATGCTTCCGCGTGGGGCGGGGAGGATTGTGACGACGCGGAGTCCGCCGTCCACCCCGACGCCACCGAGATGTGCAATGGCGCGGACGACGATTGTGACGGGGCGACGGACGAGGATGACGCGGCCGACGCGCTCCCGTTCTACGCCGACGCCGACGAAGACAGCTTTGGCGACGCCGGCGCGCCGCACGCCGCATGCGCACTTCCCGCGGGCCACGTCACCGACGCGACGGATTGCGATGACGCGGATGCCACGATTCATCCCTCTGCCACGGAGTTCTGCAACGGCGCCGACGACGACTGTGATGGCACGATCGACGAGGATGAAGCAGCCGATGCCCTGACTTGGTATGCGGACTCGGACGTCGACGCCTTTGGCGATCCAGGGGCTACGACGCTGGCGTGCACCGTTCCCCTTGGGTTCGTTGGCGATGCGACGGACTGCGATGATGCGGTGGCGAGTACCTACCCCGGGGCCGACGAAACCTGCAACGGGGCCGACGACAACTGCGATGGGACGACCGACGAAACGACAGCGGTGGACGCCCTCACATGGTACGCGGACGCGGACGCCGACACCTACGGCGACGCAGCGAACGCCACGCCCGCGTGCAGTGAGCCCGCGGGATACACGAGTGATAACGCCGATTGTGACGACGCGGACGCCGATGTGAGTCCGGCAGATACAGAGTTGTGCAATGGCATCGATGACGATTGTGACGCCGTGACGGACGAGGACGACGCGGCCGACGCCCCGACGTGGTACGCGGACGCCGACGGTGACAGCTACGGAGATGCGGTTGCCACGGACGTAGCGTGCGATGCACCTGCCGACTACGTTTCCGACGACGACGATTGTGACGATGAGGACGCCACCGTGCATCCCGGTGCCATCGAGACCTGTGACGCCGCCAACGAGGACGAGGACTGCAATGGCCTTGCGGACGACGACGATTCGGCGGCCGGCGGCGCCTCGACCTGGTATGTCGACGAGGATGCGGATGGCTACGGCGGAACCGCCTCGACCGCCGCATGCGACCAACCCCTTGGGTACGTCGCGTCCTCGACCGACTGTGACGACGGCGCGCTTGCCGTACACCCCGGCGCGTCAGAGTCGTGCAACAGCATCGACGACGACTGTGACACGCTCGTCGACGACGATGACACCGTCACCGGCGGCACGATCTGGTATCAGGACGCCGACAGTGACGGGTACGGCGGCACGGTTACCAGCGCGGCGTGTGCTGCACCCCTTGGGTACGTGAACAACGACGACGACTGTGACGACACGCGCGGCGCGGCAAGCCCCGCCGCCTCGGAGGCCTGCGCGACGGTGTACGACGACAACTGCGATGGTACGGCCGACGAGGCCGGTGCGGTCGGTTGTGCCACCTACTACGCGGATGGTGACAGTGACGCCTGGGGCTCCAGTTCCGGCGCGTGCCTCTGCGCCGCTACCGCGGCGTACCCGGTCGAGAACGACGACGACTGTGATGACACGGATGACGCCATCCACCCGGACGCGGAAGATGTGTGTGAGGACGGCGTGGACGACGACTGTGATGGCGTGGATTCCGCCTGTGCGATCGAGGGCGCCGTTGATCTTGGGGCGTATGACGCCAAGTTCTTGCCGCCCGAGCGCTATGCCTATGCGGGCCAGCTGGTAGCCGCGGTCGGCGACCTCAACGATGACGGCACCGACGACCTCGGTATCGGCAGTTGGTACCGGGTCAGCTCCACGGGTACGCTCTGGCTGCTTTTCTCCCACACTTCGGGAACGAACGAGCTCAACACGGCCGATGTGTGGATCAACGGGACGAGCTCCGGCGACTCGTTCTCCCACAGTGCCTCGGGCGGGCAGGACGTGAACAATGATGGTGTGGAGGATGTCATCGTCGGTGCCTCTGCCTCCGACGTTGGGGGTACCTCCTCGGGGGCGGCCTACGTGTTTTACGGTGAGCCTACCAACGCGATCCTGACCGCGGGCACGGACTCGGACCACATCTTCGAGGGGTCGTCTTCCTCCGACTACCTTGGGTTTGCGGTTGCAATCGTCGGCGATATGGACGGGGACGCCTACGCGGAAGTGGCGATGGGCGCGTACTTGCAGGACTCGGGCGGGTCGTCCGCGGGCGCGGCGTATGTCTACTACGGCCCGCTCACCGGTACGCACACGGGGGCGGATGTGAGTGGGGCGGACGCACGACTCATCGGGGAGGATGGCTCGGACTACTTCGGATACAGTGTGGACGACGCCGGGGACGTCGATGGGGACGGCAACAACGACATCATCGTCGGGGCGATGTACGAGGATGCCGGTGGTGCCTCTGCCGGAGCGGCCTATGTCTTCACGGGCGGGCCCACCGGCGTCGTGGATGCCAGCACCGCGGACCTGAAGCTTTTGGGAGAGTCGTCCTCCGACGCAGCGGGCAACGCGGTTTCAGGGGCGGGTGACACCGATGGCGATGGCTATGCGGACGTCGTGATCGGGGCCTACAAGAACAACGACGGGGGTACGGACGCGGGGGCTCTCTACGTCGTCACCGGGAACCGAACGGGGACGCACTCCCTCGCGACGGTGGGCGTGGAGCGGTACGGCACGACGGCAAACGATTACCTCGGGTGGTCGCTGGACGCGGGCACCGACATCGATGCCGACGGCTACACGGATCTCGTCGCCGGGGCGTACGGCCACGACGCAACGGGGTCCGCGGCCGGGGCGGCCTATGTGTACTACGGGCCGCTGGCGGCGGGTTCAGCGAGCGTCTCCGGTGCGGACGCGGCGCTTTACGGAGAGGATGCCAGTGACTATGCGGGATATTCGGTGGCCATGGCGGGTGATGCCAATGACGACGGGTTTGCGGACCTGTTGATTGGCGCGATGTACGAGGACGAGGTCGGCTACTACGCGGGCGCGGCGTATCTTTTGTATGGCGGTGCTCGGTAATTTGCCGTAGCGCGAATCGGGCCGCCGCGCGGCGGGCGACCGGCTACGTTGCGCGCCACCATGACGACACCCGCGCTCCCGGTTGAACGCACGTACGCGGCAATGCGGGCGTGGGTGCTGCGCATCGATCCCGAGCTTGTCGCCGCATCGGACGAAGTGGATCGTTCCCTGACGGAGGATACCCTCCGGCTGTCGTTGCGCGCCCGCCTCGACCGGGCCAGCGCAACCGCGGCATGGATCGACAGGTTCCGCCATGCCTCGACCCGATGATGCGGACATCGGCGCGCTCATCGAGCGGCTGACCGCCGAGGGTGTTGCGTTCATCGTCGTCGGCGGCGCTGCGGCCGCGCTCCACGGGGCGCCCCTCCCGACGCGCGACCTCGATGTCGTGCCTGAGTGCAGCGCCGACAATCTCGATCGCCTCGCAGGTGCGCTCGTCCGCCTCGACGCGATCTACCGCGAGCCCGGCGCGCGCCAACTACGGCCGACGCGCGCCCAGCTTGAGAGTCGCGGCCAACTCCTCCTGCGCACGAGTCTGGGCCCGCTGGATGTGCTGTTGCGACTGCACGGCGGCGAGGACTACGGGGCGCTCTTCCCGGACACCATCCGCGCGGCGGGCGCGGGCCTCGTCGTGCGCCTGCTCGACCTGCCGCGACTCATCGCGATCAAGACCACAGCGGGCAGAGCAAAGGATCGCATGGCAGTGCCGCTGCTGCTGGACCTGCTGCGCGCCCGCGAGGCGTCCGAAAGCAAGGGGAGGAAGTAGAGGCATTTCCCGCCGGCGTCACGCATATGGCATCGTGCCGCGCATGGAGCGATCCGCCTCGCTGCTGTTTCTGCTGTCCGCCACGGTCTTCGCCACGGTCTCCGGCTGCGTGACCGCCGCCCCGCCCAAGGACAACGGGGTCGACGCCGACGACGACGGGTACACCACGATCGACGATTGCGACGACACGACGGACGCGGTGTTTCCGGGCGCTCCCGAGGCGTGCAACGGCGTGGACGACGATTGCGACGGCGCAACGGACGAAACCGGAGCCTTCGGCGAAGGCACGTTCTACGCCGACAGTGATGGCGACGGGCACGGCACGGCGGTGTCGACCGCGATCGCGTGCGCCGCCCCCACGGGCTTTGCAACAACGTCCGACGACTGCGACGACGCCAACCCGTTGGTCTATCCGGGCGCGCCCGAGCACTGCAACGATGCGGACGAGAACTGCAACGACGCCATCGACGAGGATCCGGTGGACGCCGCGAAGTGGTATGCGGATGTAGACCGTGACACCTACGGCGCAGGCGCCGCCACAGTCGCGTGCGATGCGCCCGCCGGCCTGGTCGGCACGGGCGACGACTGTGACGACGCGAACGCGCTCGTCTCGCCGGGAGCGGAGGAACACTGCGATGGCGTCGATGAGGACTGCGATGGCGCGGGGGATGACGGCAGCGTCGATGCGCCGATCGGGTACGCCGACGTTGACGTGGATGGGTACGGTGACCCTGGCGCGCCCGCGCTCGCGTGTGTGGTGCCTGCGGGCTTCGTGGCCGACGCCACCGACTGCGACGACGCCTCCGATAGTGTCTACCCGGGCGCCGTGGAATGGTGTGACGGGGTGCTCCAGAACTGCGGCGGCGAGCTGGACGCCGGCGCGGAGGACTCCCTTCCGTGGTACGCGGATACCGACGCCGACACGTTCGGCGACGCCGCGTCCATTCTCGCCGCCTGCGAGCCGCCCAGCGGGTTCGTCGCGGATGCGACCGACTGTGACGATACGACGGCGTTGGCCTCGCCGGTCGCGACGGAGGCGTGTGACACCATCGACAACGACTGCGATGGCGCCATCGACGAGTCGGGGGCAACGGGAGAGGTCACCGTCTACCTGGACGCCGATCTCGACGGATACGGCGACGCCGCGTCGACGGCACTCGCCTGTACGGCGGTCGCCGGCTATTCCGCCGTCTCGACAGACTGCGACGACACGGATGCGTCCACGCATCCCGACGCGGACGAGTATTGCGGCGGGGACGACGAGAATTGCGATGGCGCCACCGACGAGGACGCGGCGGTCGATGCTCCCGCTTGGTACGGCGACGCGGACATCGACGGCTACGGCGGGGGCACCGCCACCTTCGCCTGCGTCGCTCCGTCGGGCAGCGTCGCAACCGCCACCGACTGCAATGACGCCTCCGCCTCCATCCACCCGGCGGCAACGGAGACGTGCAACGGCACCGATACCAACTGTTCGGGAGACGAGACTGACGCCATCAACACGCACCAATACTACGCCGACGCGGATGGAGACGGCTACGGAGACGCGGGCGTCGCCACGCGCGATTGTTCGGCGCCGTCGGGCTACGTGAGCAATGACGACGACTGCGACGACGTGGAGTTGGATGTGAACCCGGGCGAAACGGAGGTGTGTGACAACGGCTTCGACGACGACTGCGATGGCACCTCCAACGGCTGCGCGCCGACGGCCGGCTACTCGACGACCCCCAGCTACGACGCGGTCACCTACAACAGCGGGGACAGCGATTTCGGGCTTGGGGTGAAGGTCTCTCTGGACTACGACCACGACGGAGACAGCGACTTGCTGATGGGCAACGGCGTTGGAAGCAGTTCGTGGAAGGTGTGGCTCATCGCCTCGCCCTTGGCCGCTGGGTCCACCTCCTTTCCCGCGAGCGAGTACCTCGTCGGCGACGGGTCGGACTATTTCGGCCACCGGATGGGGAACGCCGGGGACATCGACCTCGACGGTTTTGACGACCTGATCGTCGGGGCTTCGGGTGGCGACGGCGCCGCCTACATCTGGTACGGCGCGATGGCCGCGGGAGACACCTTTGCGACCGCGGACGCGACCCTTGTGGGTGACACGAGCTGTGGTTTCGGCTCCGGATACACCGGCGGCGCGGGCGATACCAACGGCGATGGACTCCCGGAGGTTGTCGTTTCCAGCGACGACGGCGTGCTCTCGCTGTTTGACGGTGTTCCTTCCGGTACGCTGACCCGTGCTGACGCGGCGACCACCTTCACCTCCAGCACGGCCAGCGACACAACCTTCGGCCGAGTGGTGGCAGCGCCCGGCGATACCGACGGGGATGGCTACGACGATATGTTTGTCGGGACCCGGTACGGCGGCTCGGGCGATGGCGCCGTGTACCTGCTCAACGGTCCGTTCGCGAGCGCTGTGGACGGGGCGACGGAATACTCGGCGCGTTGGGTGCCGGCCGTTGGCACCAACACCGGCTCGGCCTTCGACGCTGCCGACGTGACGGAGGACGGGGAGATCGATCTGCTGGTCCACGCCGACACCGACGGTGTTTCCAACAGCGACCGCATCTCGTTGTTCGAGGGCCCGTTGGTGGGCGAGATCTCCTCCAGTGACGCCGTCTCCTCGGCCGCGACCTACAGCACCGCGACCGCTTCCGGCGATGTGGACGGCGATGGGACGTCGGACTTCGTCATCGGCCACACCACTCTCTACGCCGACTACGTAGGGGGATGGTCGCTCTTTTTCGGAGGAACGACTCGGACCAGTGGGGCGTATGCGTTGTCGCGCACCTCCGGCGACGGTTCGTCACTTACCCCTGGGCACATCCCCATCCTCGCGGACGTCAATGACGACGGTTTTGATGACGTCGTCACCGGCGTGCAGTCCAACGATTCCGGCAGCTATGTCTTCTTCTACCATGACGCCGCGTTGGCCGTGGTGTTTGGCGGAGGGTATTGAGCGGGGCGCCGGATTACGCTCCGCAGAATGACTGAATTGTGGCTGGCCCTTTCACTCGCGACACCGGCGCACGCCAACCCGTCGGTGGCCGCATCCGCATCGACATTCCGTTCGGAGCCGCTGGTCGGCCACGCCCTGTTCGACCTTCGCGGCGGAGTGTCCGCAGGCGGGGGGAGCGCCAACCCGATGATCTGCGCCGAACTCGCGGCCCATCGCAATTTCGACGTGGAGGCCTGCGGTACTGGCGGGGGGTTTCTCTACCCCGAAGCAGGCGAAGAGATGATGCACATTCGGGCCGAGGGGCAGATTCCACTGTGGGAACGTGGACGCGGCGAACTGTGGTTCCAACCCGGACTCGGCATGGCCGAAATCCAGAAGGGAGAGGACGAACCCGGCTTCAGATTCGGACCCGCCTCGGCGGCCGACCAGCATGACGGGGCCGGCATCGAAGCGTCGGCGAGCCTGAAAGGCCGGTGGTGGATCGGCGACTGGGTGTACCTCGTCGGAGAATTGTCAGCGGGGGCGGCCTACATTGCCGCCGCGCCCGTCGTACTCGATCAGGATTCAGAGATTGTGCCCTTTGTAACTGGGACGATTGGCGTTGGATTCTAGGGGTTGGACGGCGACTTTGCGCCGGATTCTGACCGGAACGACTGCCCACCGCCGACATGGCGCGAGTGTGCCTTGAAGCCGTCGTCCAGCACGCCCCCCGGGCATCTCACAAGATCGACGCCACCAGCGTGCCCATGACCGTTTGGTCGAGCCGTTCGAAGCCTTCGACCGGAACGTTGTCGAACGCGAGTTGATGACTCAGCCGCAAGCTCAGCTTCCCGGTGAGCTTTGCGCTGAGCGAGGCGGTATTGAGCACGCGCGTATCGGCGAACGCGAGCACGTTTTCGTAGGCCTCGACGGTGTCGGTCAGCGCTGCCGTTTCGCTGAAGTTCCACGTCACGCCAATCATCTCGCGGGCGGCGTAGACCATGGCGGAGTTCGGAGTCGTGCCGTCCACGTAGTCCTCGCGGGCCACGTCCGCGCCGATCTCTGCCACGGCGTTGAACTGCTTCGTGTCCAGCAGGACCCGCGAGTAGCCAAGCTGTCCGTGGACGCGGTTGTCGTAGCCGGCAAACGGATCCGCCAGCGCGCCCGCCAGCGCATACAGGCTGTCTTTCTTGCTGACGAAACGATCGTAACGCACGTCGGCGTAGTATTTCCTGGCCGTCTCGACGTACCCGCCGGTGCGTTCGGCTTGGTTCAGGTGCCCGTCGGCGTCGGCGTCCACGATGCTCGCGAACCAGGCCAGCGCGAACAGCGCCGTCGCCAGTCCCTACGCGCACGGCGACGTGGGCACACTAGAAAAGCAGCGCGAGCATCGGAACCGTAGGGGACAGCGGATCCTGGCTCACACTCCGCAACCCAATGCATCGCGCCGCCTCCGCTTCACTCACGGCTGGGCGTCGTAAGGGGCAGCGTAATCGTGAAGCCATCTTCACTCGACCATGGCACGACTAGATTGCCCGTCCAGTGCGGGCACGAGGGCGGCACGACGGGGCTGGCGCACACGTCCACGCCGCCGACCCCGTCGATCGAGCCGTCACCGACGGCGGCGCACGGGCCGGCTACGGCCGTGGCGGGGTATTGCCCCGGCGCCAGAAATAGCGTGAGCGAACCCACGACCGCAACGTTTGGCGCACCCGACGCGCAAATCGAGAACGTTCCGTGGTCCGCGGCCTCGACAATCACGCTGCGCACGGCGGGCGCAGCCAGCGTGAGTGTGATGTCCGCGGTGTCGGACCCCGGCGGCACGTTGATCGGCAGCCTCTCCACGCCGCACCACGCCGCATGCGCCGCCGCGTCGCAACCGACGCCGCGCACCAGCGTGACGATATGCGCGCCCGGCGACACACTCGCGAGCGCAGCCACGCCATCGACAACCCTGACGGACGCGGCGCTGTCAATCGCTACAAGTACTACGTCGCTTACGACGTTGAGCCGCACCGCCCGCGTCGATGGGGGTCGCGTAGCCGCCCATCCCGCGAGCGCGGCAACCGTGAAGATCAGTACGCCGCCGGCGACCAGCGTCGGCAGACCGACTCCGCGGCGCGCGCTCAGCGTCGACTCCGCGCCCGCGCAGACGGGTTGTGACGACGGAAGACGCTGCCCATTCCGCCCGGCCGGAGAACGGACCCGACGCCCCAGATGTCGATGACGTCGCCGGGAGCAAACACGCCGCACGTCTAATTCGCCGTGTCGCTTCGCGGGGAATGACGTTCAGAACAGACACCTGACCGTTGAATGGAAGAAATCCTTCCGTTCGCGGGGTCTTGGCTGCCCAAGTGCCCTTGGATGGAAGGTTTTCTTCCATTCGGGCGATGGCTCCGGGTCAGACGGCGTTGCCACAATCTCCGAGGGCGGGCAGAAACCGCCGTGCTCCGTTGAGCTTGTGCGTCCGTTGGGGCTATAGGGGGCGATGAACCGCGCTCGCACCCTCCCCTACGAATTGCCGAGGCCAGGGGCTGACTACCTTGTTGTCGATGACTTCCTTCCCGACGCCGAGGGCGTGGTTCAGGACGCCCACGCGCGGGCGAACTGGGTGGAGGGGTTCCCACACCGCCCCGAGCCCTGGCCCGGCCGCCGAACGTGGCCGGCGCTCGCCGACCGCGATCTCGCACGCGTGGACGACGCCCTCCGCGGGTGGATCGGCCCCGCGCGACTCTGGCAGGCCGACGTTGGCGCACACAACACCCTGGGCCACAACGTTTTCCAGATGGTTGGCGGCGCGGAATCGGGGCCGCGCCCGCACACCGATTCCCGCCGCCTCGCGCAGTACGCCGGCGTCCTTTACCTCACGCCCAACGCCCCGATGGACGCAGGCACCAGCTTCTACCGACTGCGCAATCGCGATGGATCACTGGGTGGAAACCGTTGTTCGCCGGGGGCGGCCAACCTTGTCGAGGCGCTCGGCGTCTCCCAACTTCCGTTGGAGGCGTGGGTCGAGGACGTGCGGGTGGACAACCGGTTCAATCGCCTGCTCTTGTACCGCGCGGACATCGTTCATTCCGCCACGCGGTATTTTGGGAGGAAGCCGAAAGCCCGGCGTTTGACGGCGCTGTTCTTCTGGATGGTGGGGTCGTGACCGCGCCGGCCCGTATCGCGCAAGAGTACGTACGGCATGCACGTTGCGGCGAATTGGCTTGACGATCGCTTCCTCTTGATAATTGCGGACTCCCCCAACGGAGCCTCTCTTGCGCCTGCCCCTCGCTCTTGTCCTCGCCCTTTCGTTCTCCGCATGCGCTACGGACACCACCGGCGCCCCCGAGGCAGCCATCCGCTTCGGCTCAGGCTCGCAGGAAGAGCTGGATCTGGCCGAGGATCTCGCGTACGACTCCCTCCTCGACGAAACCAGCGGTCCGCTCGTCGGGCGTGGCATCGAGGCGTTCCGCACCACCAAGGTGCACGTCGACGTCACGGACATGGCGCACGTGAAGGTCCAGCAGCTCGTCGGTGATGTGCCGGTGTGGGAGGGGGAGGCGATCGTTCACCTTACGAACGGTGGAGCAATCTCCGCAATCACCGACAACCTCAAGGACAACGTCACCGTCGATCCTGTCCCTGCGTTTACGGCGGATGAGGCGATTGACCTCGCCATTGGCGCCGTTCCCGATGGATGGGAGAGCCTCGATGCGGCCCCCATCGCTGACTTGTGGATCCTTCGTCAGGATGGCGCGGACCACCTCGTCTGGCGCGTCCAATTCCACAAGGTCAACTTCCGCGCGGATGACGCGATGCCGGTCGTGTTCGTCGATGCACACACGGGCGATATCGTATGGTCCTACGATAACTTTCAGACGGTTGCGTGCTCGGGAACAACCAACTTCTACGGCAGTGTGGCGCTGGATTGCTCCACCGACGGCACGTTGTTCTACCTTGAAGATACGACCGAACTCCTCGGCACGTATACGTACAACAACACCACGACCAGCCTCTACTACCTGTCCGACCCGAGCACGACGATGCCGAGCGTGGACGAGGTGGACATCAATGGCGTCGAAGCGCATTATATCGCGAAGCAGGTGAACACCTACTTCGACCTTGCCCACGCACGGAATGGCATCGACGGCGCGGGGGGGCCGGCCTCGACACCTCGCACGGGTACGGCTTCGTTGCGTCGTTGACCAGCTACGGCAGCAACTACGTCAACGCGTTCTGGGACCCGACGGCATTGGACATGACGTATGGCGACGGGGATGGTGTCAATTCCAACTCCCTCACGACGCTCGACATCGCCGGCCATGAGATGCAGCACGGCGTCACGCAGTTCGAGGCCAACCTCACCTACTCCGGCGAGTCGGGCGGACTCAACGAGAGCATTTCCGACGTCTTCGGCGCCATGGTCGAACGTTCGGTTCTCGGAGAGAGCGCGAACACCTGGCTCATCGGAGAAGAAACGTGGACGCCGAGCGTCTCGGGTGACGCGCTCCGGTATATGGACGACCCCACGCGTGACGGTTCCAGCTACGGCTACTACTTCACGTCGGTCGGCTCGGCGGATGTGCACTACAGCTCCGGCGTCGGTAACCATGCGTTCTACCTCCTGAATGAAGGCGGCAGCCCGACGACCGCCGTCACGGCGATTGACGCGGCCGACGCGGCCGCCATCTGGTATCTGGCGCTGTCCAGCTACATGACATCCTCGACGAACTACGCGGCGGCCCGCACCGCGACGCTGAACGCTGCCTCGGCGCTGTACGGCTCGACCAGCACGCAGTACACGTCCGTCGATGCGGCGTGGACGGCGGTTTTCGTACACCCCTCCCTCACGACCTATCGGAGCACGCTTGCGCGCGCCGGCCGCAGCACCTACAACCCGTCGTCGACCGGCCTGAGTGTCGCCGCAGGGGCCCAGACCGTGGCGCTGGTGGGTCCCAGCTCCGCCGACTTCGATCTCTACCTCCAGAAGAAGGTAGGAAAGACGTGGACGACGGTGGCATCCGACACGGGCACCGGCACCATCAAGAACATCGCCTACACGGGCACCGCGGGGACGTACCGAAACTACGTCATCTCGGCGGTCGGCTCGGGAACGTACACGCTGGGCTGGAAGAAGTAAGGAGCCGGCCAAAAATAACTGGCAGCACCGATCGTCTGGGGTTCGCAATTGCGCATCACGCTCCCCGATTGGCGCAGCGGAGGTGGGGCGTTCACCCTGGGGTGATGTGCACCTTCGAGCGCACTGGGCATTCGCTCCGCGAATGCGCTTTTTCGGCCAAACCGACGCGGCGCCCGCCGCTACGTGGGCGCGCCGTAGGTTTTTCGCAGCCAAACCGAAAGGTCCGCGAGATCGCCTAGCGCTGTTGGTGGCGAGATGACCTCGACCGCTTCCCGCCAGGACGCCACTATCGTGCGTATTGACGCGCGGCGTCGCGTACTGGCACGGATCGAGGAGCCCGCCGCTTTCGTCGTAATGCAACGCATGTTCTCTCGGGAGTTGGAGCGTGGATTCCGCAAGGTCATCGCGTTCTGCGACAGTCGAGAGGCCGTGGAGACCGCGGTGCGGGTACTGCGGGGACAACCTCCTTTTGGCGACGCGGTGTTCGCGCACCACGGCAGCCTTGCACGGGCTACGCGGCTCGCCACGGAGCAGCGGTTTCTGGACGCGCCGGTGGCCCTTTGCGTCGCCACGAGTACGATGGAGTTGGGCATCGACATCGGCGCGGTCGACTTGGTGGTACTGCTCGGTGTCCCCCCCGACGTGCAGTCGCTGGTGCAGCGCATCGGGCGCGGTGGGCGGAGGCGGGAGGGCGTGCACGTGGTGTGTGTGGCGAACGGTCGGTTTCGCGCCTCGTTGTTTCGCACCCTGCTCGAAGCGCAGAGGGCGGGAGATTGGCATGTGCAAGGCGGAACGTTTCGCCCAAGTGTCATCGTGCAGCAGGCGGTGTCGATTCTCCAATCGCGTGAGTCGAAGACGATCGACGCGGGCGCTCTCTTGCGGAGGTTGCCGGAGGATCTTCTCCCCGAGTGGAACGAGAACCGAATCCGCGGCATCTTGGCGCACATGGAGAAAAAGGGGTGGCTGGAGGGCGCGCGCGGCGGTGCGTTTGGGTTTGGCGCCAAGGCCGACGCGTTGTGGCGGCGGGCTCGCCTGCATGCCAACATCACCTCCGCGGCAGAGATCGCGGTGACGGACGCACTCACGGGAGTTGTCATCGGGTCCGTTTCTGTGGTTACCGAAAGTGGACTTGGGCTCGGCGGCAAGGGCCGGCGCGTCCTGCAAAACCAGGGCGAACGGATAATCACCGAGGCCTCCAAAACCGCCGAGTTGGGCGCCTTCGGCGGCGGATCGATGAAACCGACGGTGCGCGCACTGGCGTCGGAGCTGCTCCGCGGGGCCGACATTCCCTTCCCCGTTCAGACGGCCGTGTCGGGGCACGTCGCCTACTTCCATGCGCTCGGCACGGCAGGAGGAAACCTGGTAGGTGAGGTGCTGAAGCGCGCGGGTTTCGAGGTGGTGCGGGCCGGTCGTTTCGCGGTCATCGTCACCGAGGCATGCGATGATTGGCCTCCTCCTACCTCCGTAGAGCGCGCGCTTGCCTCCAAGTCCGGCGCCATCGGACGCGCGCTCGATCTCGGCGCTTGGCATGCCCTTCTGCCGCCGAACGAGCAGCACGACGCGGTTGCAGCGCGGTGTGAGGTGGACGCGGTTCGGGACTTTTTCAGGACTCCGCCGGCCGTCACCGTGGCGACCGACGCGGAGCTGTGGACGGAAGCGGCGTGGGCGTAGGCCACGCGGTCCAATCGCGGGCCGACTACGCCGACAAAAACCCCCGGCTCACCGCAAACCCGCCCGCCAGTAGTGCGGCCAACCCGAAATATTGCACCGCCATCCAGCGGCGGTGGCCGAGGGTGACCGCGGCCTCGTCCGGGCCTTCGACCTGTTTCGCCCGACGGAATCCGTAGGTGAGCGCCAGAATGAAGATCAGGACGAGCTGCGGGGCCCACGTCAAAAAGAACATCCCCACCAGCACGATCACGCCGCCGATCCACATGCTCCGCGAAAACATCGCCGCGACCCGCCCCCCGTCCAGCGGCGGCACGGGCGTGAGGTTGAACAGGTTGAGAAAGCACGTTGTGTAGGCAAGCGAAAGGAAGATGCGCACGTCCGTCAGCCCCCACACAACGAAGCAAAGCAACGCCCCCACTGCGCCGGCCACCGGCCCCGCAATCGCGATCTTTGCTTCTTCGTGAGAGGATCGGGGCTGACCTTTGAGCGCGATCATCGCCCCGAAAAAGGGGATGAACACCGGGTAACCGGCGTCGAGGCCGGCCCGTTTGATGGCGAACCCGTGCCCAAGTTCGTGGAGCAGAAGGAGCAGTACGAATCCCACGCCGAACGGCCACCCGCCGCGCATGGCCTCGAACCAGATCATCAGCACCATCGAGCCGAACGTGAAGAACAACTTTGTGAACTTCAGCCCCTGCAACGCAACGAGGATGAACTTCCACTTGGCAAGGATGGCGAGGCCGATAGCGCCCGCGCCCGTCCACCATCCGCTGCGGTCGGACCTGGGGGCAGGAGGAATCGGCGTGTCGCGACGCTGGCCGTCGAACATGGGGTGGGGACGGTTGGGATCGGGCAGGCCGGGCGTGTGCGGAAACATTTCAGGGGGGATGGGATCGGCCACGTGCTCACTCTCCGCCGGAAAAAAACGTAGGCGGGGGGAGTATCCTGCGCGCCTATCCTCGTCTCAGTGGTGCACCCAGAGGGGTTCGAACCCCCAACCCTCGGTTCCGAAGACCGATGCTCTATCCAATTGAGCTATGGATGCGTGCAGGCCCGGTAATCGAGCGCGCGCGTTCGGGCCACGCTGGGTTCGGCGCTGCGCGTCTGCCGGCGCGTCCGCCCGCCGCTCTCCTGCCTTTGCGATCCGCCGCCGTTCGCGGCATAGTAGGCACTTCCCGATCGAGGCTTGCCATGCGTTTTTTCCCCCGAGCCCCGGTCCTGATGTTGGCGGCGTGCTCCCTTGAAAACAACCTCGACAAGGGAAATGCGCAGCCCGATCCGTTCGATACGGGCGGCACCTGGGACCCGCCGGGAGACACGAGTGAGGACGACACGGACACGGACAGCGGCGGGGATACCGTCACGGACCCGGTTTGCGAGTCGCAGTTCTTCGATGGATCGGCCGTTGCTCAGGTCGAAGAATGCTACTCCGAAGCTCCGGAAACCGGAACGTTCAACCCGGTGGTCGAGTGGGACCGCCAGACCTTCAGCTTCAACGGCAGCTCCTCGTCCTGCATGATGCAGCCCATCGTGTGTTCACTCAATGACGACGATGGGGATGGAGATGCGGACGACAAGGACACGTCCGACGTGGTGATCATCACGTACTCCCCCGGCGTTTTGCGGGCGATGTCGGGTGTGGACGGCACGGAGCTCTGGGGAACGGCGGGAAACGGCGCCATCCAGATCACGGGCGGGGCGGCTTGCGGAGACATCGACAATGACGGTTGGCAGGATGTTATCGCCGCAACATCGTCGGGAGTTACCGTGTTCGACAACACCGGCGCAGAGATGTGGTCGTCGTCGAGCTGCGGCGGCGCAATGGACGGGACGTCCGACTCGCCGGCCATCCACGACCTTGACGCGGACGGCAATCCCGAGGTGATCATCGGGTCCTGCGTCCTCGAAAATGACGGCAGCCTGGCCGGAAAGGGCAATCACGGGTGGGGCAGCTCCGGCAACGTCGGATCCGCGGGCGTGTCTGGCGATATCGATCAGGACGGCGAACTCGAAGTCGTTGCGGGAAACGCCATCTATTCCAAGGATGGCACGGCGATCTGGTACAACAGTCAGACCGATGGCTACCCGGCGCTGGGCAACTTCGATAGCGACGAATTCGGGGAAATCGTCGTAACGGGTGACGCGACGATGCGCGTCCAGGACGATGACGGCACCGTGCTTTGCACCGCCGCCATCCCGGCGGCCAGCGGCATCTACGGCGGCCCGCCCACTGTCGCGGACTTCGACGGAGACGGTGAGGCGGAGATCGGCGTCGCCGCCAACTCCACGTACACCGTATTCGAGAGCGATTGCAGCGTGCTCTGGCAGTACACCGGCACCACCGACCCCTCCTCTGGCAACACGGGATCGTCCGTGTTCGACTTCGAAGGCGATGGCATCGCGGACGTCGTCTACGCCGATGAACACTGGGTGTGGGTCTTCGACGGCGCCGACGGCACCGTGAAGATGCAGGATGCGTACCACTCCAACAACACGTGGCTGGAGTACCCAAGCATTGCCGACGTGACGGGAGATGGCTCGGCCGACATCGCCGTTTGCCACACCCCCGGCAGTTGGGGCAGCTACACGGGCGTCACGGTCTACGGGGACGCGGATGGCAGTTGGCGTGAGGGCCGTCGTATTTGGAACCAGCACGGATACAGCATTACCAACGTGAACGATGACGGTTCGATACCCCAATTCGAGGAGACGAACTGGCTCAGCTACAACAACTATCGCTCGGGAGACCTCACACCGGGAGCTGGCTACAGCGGCCCCGACCTGTTCCCTACGATTGTTGACGTTTGCGCGGATGAATGCGGGTCGGGCGATGTCATGTTGTGGGTGTCGGTGTCCAACCAGGGCTTCAACGACATCGAGGACGACTTCGACCTCGAAATCTGGGGAGAGGGCGGCATGGGATTGGAGCTGCTGACGACCATCCGCTGGACCGACATTGTGAAGGCGGGAACGCAGTCGGAAGCCCTCGAAATCACGCTCACGGGCGTCGGCGTGCCCCTCAACGACCTGCTGGCCATGGTCGATGGCGGGGATGACTCCGCGGCGTCCGAGGTAGACGAATGCCACGAGGACAACAACGAGGATCGCTGGGGCGAGATCATTTGCTTCTGAGACGGCTCGCGTCGTCGTCGGCACCGCCGTCGCTTCTCCTTTTCGGCTGCCACGCCGGCGTGACCATTCCGTCGAACGGCGTTGCGGAGGGTCCGACGTGGCGGGGTGAGGTGGCGCCGATCGTTGTCGCGTCGTGTGGCGAGTGTCACACAGCGGGCGGTTTGGCGCCTTTCCCACTGGATTCGTATGAGGCGGCGGCGCCCATGGCGGCCGCGATTGTGGCGGCCACCGAGAGCGGGAACATGCCCCCCTGGGGTGCCGTCGAAACGGACGAATGCGCGCCGCGCGCAGGGTGGGAGAACGACGCAAGATTGTCAGCGGACGAGCAGGAGCTGTTGGCCGCCTGGGCCGACGCGGGCGCGCCGGAAGGGGCGCTGGAAGGCGCAGCCGACATCCCCGAGCGCGCCGATACCTCGTTGTCCGAGTTCGACCAGGAGGTCTTCCCTGACGCGCCGTATGTAACGTCCGGGCAGGCGGACGAGTTCGTTTGTTTCTCGATTGATCCAGGGCTGGAGTCGAACGTTTGGGTAACCGGCGTGGAAGTGCTTCCCGGCGATCTGTCCGTCGTACACCACGTCGTCGTAACGGCGGACCCGCACGGGGAGAGCGCGGCACTGGCCGGGCCCGACGGCGTCTATCCCTGCTTTGGCGGCGCAGAAGTCACCGACGGAACGGCGATCGGCCTTTGGGTGCCCGGCGCCTTCCCGACGCAACCGCCCGCCGGGTCGGGGTTTCCCGTCGCGGCTGGCTCGCGCATCGTGTTGCAGATGCACTACCACCCCGCCGGGAGCGCAGGAAAGTCCGACCTCACAGGCGTGCGCCTCGCGTACCAGAAGCGCCCTCTCGCCAAGACCGCCTACCTGACGGGCGTTGGCAATTCCTACGACGCCGCCACGGGACTGCTGAGCGGACCCGACGACCGTTACGACGTCCCCGAGTTCCGCATTCCCGCGGACTCGAGCGCGCACACGGAGACGTTGAAGGTGGATTTTGGCGATATCGGTGGCCGCTACGACGTGTGGGCGATGGAAGCGCATATGCACATGGTCGGCGTGGACCTGCTTGCCACGATTGAGCACCCCGACGCTGGCACAGACAGCGAGTGCCTCATCCACGAACCAGCTTGGGACTTCGACTGGCAGCGACTCTACGTCTACGATCGGCCCGTCGTCACCGTCGGCGATAACGACGTCATCACCATCCGCTGCACCTACAACAACACAGTGGACAATCCTGGCGTAGAACGAGCATTAGCGGACGCAGGGCTCAACGCTCCCACGGATGTCTATATGGGAGAGTCCAGCTACGATGAGATGTGTATTGTGGTGTTTGGGATCACCTACTGATCCGGCGGTCTACCTGCCCCCGCCATGGAACAGGTAAAGGACGCCAAGCCCGCCGCCCTCCACTGGATCTCCGATGGCAATCGTGTCCTGTCCGGTGTTTTCCAAATCGGCGCCACCCAAGGCAAATGTGGAGTAGCTCTCCATGCCTGACCAACTGGCGCCGGCGCTTCCCAGCACGATCGTTCCCGAAACCGGTCCATATTCCAACCACGCGGACCCGAAGTAGCCCCCGACGAGCACGTCGGTGACGTCGTCGCCGTCAACGTCCAGCTCCCCCAGAGAGAACCCAGCATACGCCGAGGTCGCAGGACCATAGAGGGCAGCCTCCGGGCTGCCGCTCACCATGGAGGACGGTGGGCCGAGGTAGACATCGGTCTGCCCAGTGTTTGAATAGGCGTGATAGTTCCCGACGGCAATGTCGGCGTAGCCATCGCCATTCGCGTCGGGGAGCATCGTGAGTGAATCGAGGTTGCCGGCGGCAACGTGCCCCAATTCGGTGCTCGCAATGTTGCTGATGCCTGCGGCGGCATCCGCACCGGAAACGAGGCGAGCAACCGCGCTACCGTCGTTGTCTGCGACGAGAATGTCCTCCGTCCCATCGCCATCCACGTCCTCTCCCGCGTCGAAACAGTGCTCGCCGCCGCCCGTACTCGTGGTCGTGATGAGGCCGCCGGCTGTCGGCGCAAGATCGACCTTGAGGATGGAAGAACTCGTGGAGCCGAACGTGACGAGATCATCCATGCCGTCGGCATTGACGTCGGCGAGGCGAATGTCAGTTGGATACGCCGTGGCCGGATTCACATCGGCGGAACCGGTGGCATACGGGAGGGACGCGGTGATCGGACCGTAGAACACGTAGCCTGCGGCGCCGTAGTCATTCCTTGGGTAGGCGAACACGACATCCTCGTTCCCATCTCCATCCCAATCTCCGACGTCGATCCCTGCGAAGGTGATTGCGGGCGCGCCGATCGTGATGAGCGTGCTCGGATCGATTCTTCCGGAGGTCGGCCCCCCGACGATGGCGAGGTATCCGGTCGAGGACGACACGACCAAGGCGTCTCCTGCACCGCCAAGCAGGTTCCCGCCGTTTCGCACCCACGTCGAGCCTCCTGTGGCGGTCCACGAGACACTCGCGTCGGCATCACTCGTCGTCAGCGCCCCAATCGGCCCGCAGCCGTCATCGGCGGTTCCGCTGCAATCGTCGTCGATGCCGTCGTCACAGGTTTCGGCGCCGGCTGGCGAAATCGCACCGTCGGTGTCGTCACAATCGTCGGCGTTATCGACGCGCCCGCTGGGGGCGGTACAAGCCGCTGCGGCGGTGCCGGCACCGTAGCCATCCGCATCGGTGTCGGCGTACCAGGGCGGCGCGTCGGCGGCGCTGTCTTCGTCGGTGGTGCCGTCACAGTTTTCGTCGGCTCCGCCGCACAGTTCGATGCCGCCGGGAAAGCTGGCTGCGCTGCTGTCATCGCAGTCCGTTGCGTTCGTGACGTAGCCGGCCGGTGCGTCGCAAGCTGCGAAGGTGACCGAGGCATCGCCGAACGTGTCACCGTCATCGTCGTAGTACCAGGTGGTCGGGTCGATGGCAGAGTCGTCCACGACGCTATCGCAGTCGTTGTCGACGTCGTCGCACAGCTCACTGGCGACGGGATTGATCGCGGCGTCATCGTCGTCACAATCGTCGGCGTTGGCAACGTAGCTGTCCGGCTGGGCGCAGGACTCGATGCGGATTGCGCTGCGGCCATAGCCGTCTACGTCGAGGTCGAGGTACCAGGAGATGGGGTCGATTCCGTCTTCATCGACGGTTCCGTCACAGTCGTCGTCCAACGTGTTGCAGTACTCGTCCGCGCGGGGGTGCGTGGCGACGTCGAGATCATCGCAGTCACCGCCTTCCGTCGCGAGGCCGTCGGCGTTGGCGGGGCACGCGACGATGGGGTCGTTGTCCTCGCCGTAGCCGTCCGCGTCGTCATCTCCATAATAGGTGGTGGCGTCGGTGATGCCGTCGTCGGCATCGTCGATCTCGCCGTCACAGTCGTCGTCGAGGGTGTTGCAAACCTCGGCAGCGCCGGCGTGGACGGCTTCGTTCGCGTCGTCACAGTCATCGGCGTTCGCAACATGACCAGCGGGCGCTGTACATGCGGTGGCGGCCGAGGCCCCCGCACCCTCCCCATCTCCATCCCCATCGACATACCAGTTCGTGCCCGCACCGACGGCAGCGTCCGTATCGTCACAATCATCGGCGTTCGCGACGTACCCGGCCGGCGGACCGCAGTCCGAAGTGGAGTATTCGGCGTTGCCGAGTCCGTCCGCGTCGACGTCTGCGTACCAGGCGGTGGGCGCGGTGCAAGCGTCCGAGCCCGCGGGGCCCGTCGCCGAAATCGTACAGGCAAGGACTATAGTGAGCATGCCCGAGCCTATCACGACGCCACTGGCCTACGACACCGCTCGGCGGGCGCGAGCCGCTGGCCCGCCGGCTATCCGCCGGGAGGCGCCTCCCCCTGCCGCGGCACTCCCTTCCGCGCCGCCAGCACCGGGAAGGCAACGACGAACGTGTAGATCGCCAGCCCCGTTCCCAGCGGGAAGCTACTCAATTGCAGGATTGCAAGGAGGACGACAGTTACAAGCGCCCACAAGCGCCCCTTGCGCACCCCCATCCCGGCGACGAACCCGAGGATGCCGATGGCGGCAAAGAGGCCGCCGAGCACCAGGCCGAACCCGCCGAACAGCCAGCCGACCCACTCGGGCGCAGGCTCGCGCGTGTGGGTATCCGGTAGCACCGTCGCCATGGCGCCCATGCCGCCGAACATCGCGCCGACGCCGATGCCGACGGCCGTCGTCAGCGCGGACCAGATCATCCACAGCAGCCCGAGAGTCTTCTGAGGTGTCAACATTCCTTCACCCGCCGGAGTTCCTCGGATAGCGTGATGTCGGAGAACAACGTGTTGTCTGTGCAGACGACGACGCGGATGCCGAGCGCCCGCCAGCGCGCCAACGGATGCGCCGCTATCGACGGAATGACGCCGGTGTGAACGTTCGACGTCGGACACGCCTCGATGAGAACGTCGCGATCAAGAACGAGATCGACGACGGCGGGGTCGTCGAGCAGGGTCGTTCCGTGGCCGATGCGTCGGGCGCCGAGGACTTCGATGGCGACGCGAATTTCGGCGGGCGGACGCCCCTCGCCGGCGTGGACGGTGCGGTCGAGGCCCATCGTTTCGGCACGACGGAACGGGCCGGCGTAATCGGCGAGTTGCCACCTGTGTTGCGGAGCCGGCCCCCCCGCCAGATCGATGCCCACGGCGCCGGGCCGCGTCGCCGCTACGTTCACGAGGTGGTCGAGCACGCGCGGGTCTTCGCCGTAGAGCCCGCACAGCAGGATGCCCGCTCGGCCGGCGGCGCCT
The DNA here is from genome assembly GCA_945861635.1 of Klebsiella pneumoniae. GTDB lineage: Bacteria > Myxococcota_A > UBA796 > UBA796 > SXON01 > CAMAWH01. The sequence continues at coordinate 49,805 of CAMAWH010000029.1, forward strand.
TCCAACGCGGCGTCTACGATGTCCTCGATGTGGCCGCCGTGTAACTGGGGAGCGAAGCGGATTTGTAGGGTCGAAACGTCATCGGCGGCGGCATCCTCACACATCTCGCTCGCGACGCGACGTACGGCCGCTGCCGACTGTAGCAGCGAGAGCGTGAAGGCGAACCGCGCCAGCGCAGCGTCCAAACCCATGCCGGGGGTGAAGCGGAGGTCCGGCGGGACGGCAAGGTCGAGGCGCGCGGCGAGATCGCGGACGGTGGAGGGGCGGAGGGAGCCGTCCAGGTGGCGATGGATGTCGGTGAGCATCGCGGGCCAGTGTACCGCTCCGTGGGGCAGACCTGCTGCCTTCGCCCGTGCTCACCTGGTACGACGTCCTCTTCCGGGGCTGCGACGCGGCCGCCAAGCGCGGGCGGCGAACCGAGGCGTGAGGCGCCGCCGCCAAGCGGGGCTGCGAAGCCCTCCCTCGATCCGTCGTGTTTGGCCGCGCGCTGCGCCGTCGCGCGCGCTGCGCCGTCGCGCGCGCCCCCAAAAGACACCGCCTGAAACAAGACGTCGAAACGGAGGAACGGGTGGCGTGATCCGTGGTCACCCGATGAGCGAACGCCCGGGGCAGGCCTCGCTGTCAGCTGCGACTGCACGAAGATCAACCGTCAGGCCCCCCCGCAGAGACCGACATCGCACGGTTCTTCGGACTCGGGGCACTCTCCGTTCACCGTTCACCGTTCACCGTTCACCGTTCACCGCTCAACGGTCGCCAGGTACCCGTTGGCGATGGCGATGGCGGTCAGTGTGCATGGCGATCGAGCTCAGCGCGCATTCCCCGCCCCGAACCACGCCTTGATCACCTCCTCGGCGGGGTTTCCGGCGGGCACGAACGCATCGCCCTCGCCCGGCAGGTTGGTGAACCATTTCCACCACCAGACGCCGCGGAACCACGGGCGCGCGGTGCACGCCCGCAAAAGCGCCTCGTACGCCCGCGCCTGCACCTCCCCGTCCGGCGAACCTCCCGATTGCAGCCAGGGTTTTTCGGTTGCGCCGCCGACGGCACGGTACCCCGCCTCCGGAAACACAACCGGCCGGCCGCGCCCGACTTTCTCAATCGCGTCCAAGTGCGGCTGCCAGCTCGCCACCAGCTCGTCCACACTCGTCCCGGTGAGCGGAAAGTACGCATTGATCCCGATGAGATCGAACGCGTCCCAGTCGGCAAAGACCTCCCACTCCTGATACCAGTTGGCGGCGTACAGAATCTTCCCAGGAAATACGCCGCGAACGGCCCGCGCCACCTCCGCCCAGGCCCCCGGATTGGCCCGCGAGGCGCCCGTGTACTCCAGCCCCACACAAACACTATCACATCCCGACTCCGCCGCCATGCGCGCATAATGCACGATGTACTTGGTATAGCTGGCGAACCAGACCTGCCATTCCGCCGCCTCCAGCGTGATGTCGTTGTTTCCTTTTCCAGCCGCCATCGCCCAACTCCAGAGGTGCGGCTTCATCATCACGCGATGGCCTGCGGCGCGCAGGTGGGCGATTTCGAGGCGGACATCGTCGTCGGTCATGGAATCATCGCCGCCGAAGTGGATCTGCGTCGAACCCAGCGTGCGGACGTAGGCAAAGGGGTTGATGGCGACGTCACGCACGCCGATGGCGGCGAGATACGCGGCTTGTACCTGCGATCGCGCCGACCCGTAGCCCCACCCACGCTGGTGCAGGTGGGCAAGCGTCATGCCCCGGCCGAACGCCGCGTCCAGGGGAACCGGTCGCGGCGACCAGGGCGACGTCGCCACCACGGGCGTCGTCGCCACCACGGGCGCCGCACTCGCGCTCCCGCCCCGCAGGCTGCCGCCGGCGATCACGCCCGCGCCCGCGACGGCGGCAGCCCCCGCCACGCCACCCGCGCCGACCAGCACGCCGCGCCGGCTCACCCCTGCCACCCGGATCTCTCCCCTGCTCAGGTCGTGATGACGCGGTCGAACGACAGCCAGCGTCGCATCAGCGTCTTTGTCATTTCTCCGTCGGCCACCATCTTCGCGGCGGTCGTCCCCATTTTCACGTAGTTCGCCGCGTGCGCCATCTGAATGACGGGCCACGGATGCTTCTTGAGCACATCCACCCGCGCGATCTGTTTCAGCAAGGGGCGAGGCACAAACGACTTCGACAGCATCTGCGTCATCGCGATCCAGAACGTGTCCTCGACGGGGCGGGGGTATTCGAGATTGATGCGGTGCTGGTAGAAGGTCTTGGTCGCCGTTCCTTCGATATCGTATTCCGAGATAAGCCCGGACTCAAGCAGCTTATGGTTCAGTTCGCTGCCCGGGAATACGGTCATGGAGAACAAGTACAGGTCGAACGGGTGCGGGAACTCCGAGATCATCTCAAACAGCTTGCGCTTGTCTTCGTCGGTGGAGACGGGATCGTCAAAGATGAGCTGGAAGTGGCCTTTGATGCCCAGCTTGTGGAATAGCGTCGCGATGTCGCCGATGGTCGAGTTCTTCACGCGGCGGTCGTAGAGGTGGCCGGTGACGCGCTCGCTGGATTGCACGCCCATGTAGACGCTGACGAGGCCAGCGTCGCGAAGCAGAGTCATGCGGTCTTCGGAAACCAGCTTTGGTTCGATGAAAATCTCGAACGGCAGACCGATTTCCTTAGGGAAGCGCGTGCAGAAATCCACCAGCCAATCCCACTGGAAGTTGAACACCTCGTCGTCGAAGCGAATCCGCTTAAAGTCCCAGTGCTTCCTGGCTTCCTTGATCTCCGCGACCATGGACTCGGGCGAGCGCACGCGGAACCACTTCTGCCCCGGGTACACGTCCTTCTTGTACGTCGAGTTGTAGCAGTAGCTGCACTTGTAGATGCAGCCGCGACTGCCCATCATCTGGAAAACCGGATCCCCGTGCATCGGGTCGCCCTTTTCGATCTTCTTGCCGTTGATGAAGTACTTGTGTTCGTGCGTCACGTAGTCGCGGAACGCGAGCGTATCGAGGTTCTCGACGAGCTTTCGCAGGGCGTTCTTCTTCACGCCGTCCGTCGTCTGGAACCAGATGTTCGGCGTGGCGAGTACATCGCCGCCATCCCGAAGGCGGTCGGCCAGATCGAGGATGGCGAGCTCTCCCTCACCCTGCAAGACCATATCGCTGGTTTGAATACAGTCATCGCCCATCAGCGTCGGGTGCATGCCGCCCCAGAGCACGGCGACACCCGTGGATGCGTGGATGTGCTCCGTCAGGATGCGCGCGGCGTTGTAATAGGCACTTGCGCGGATGGAAAGGCAGACGACATCCAGCCGTTCGTCGTTGATCACCTGGATGAGGTGCTGCAATTCGACGTCGGTGGCGGCGTCGAGATGGTTGGAGATCCAATCCTTGAAGTAGATCTCCGCGCAGTGATGGCTGCCGCGTCGCAGCGTTCCGGCCAAGATACGGACGGCGTTGTTTTCGACGTCGTACATGGAAACGATGCCGACGCGGGGTCCGCGCCCAGCCGTGTTGGCAACGAGATTGGCGATGCGTTCGTTCATCGGCGCAGTGCTCCGCTGGCGGAATCGTAGCACCGAGGTGGCCGCCCGGCGGTGTTCGGCGTGTCGGCGGGACTACCGGGAGCGGGGATACCGGCGACTGTTGACCGGCCGGGGTAGGTTGGCATCACTCGCGGAGCTCCCATGGCCCTTCACACCTGGCACAATCTATCGGCGGACGGCAACGTGCGCGGCCTCAAGTACAGCTTCGGCTTCGGCACGGCGAATACCATGGCCGCGAAGCTGGAGGACGGGAGGTGGCTCGTCGTGAGCCCGGCTGCGAACATTGCCCCGGACCTGCTGGACGCGCTCGGGGGAGACGTCGCGGCGCTCGTTGCGCCCAACGGGTTCCATCACATGGGCCAGGCCGCGTGGCGGGCGCGCTTCCCGGCGGCAACGTCGTATGCGCCGGCGGCCTCCATTCCTCGGCTTGCGTCCAAGGCGAAGGGCATTCCCTTCCTCCCCATCGCGGACCTCACCGCGAAACTTCCCGCTTCGTTAGCGCTCTTCGAGCCCGCCGGCATGAAGTCCCCCGACCTTTTCGTGCGCGCAACCGCTGGGGCGGACACCGTCTGGTTCACCGGTGATCTGCTCTCGAACACCACCTCGGAAGACCTCTCGGCCGTGCCGCGCTTCGTATTCTCGCTGTTTGGCGGAAATGCAGGATACAAGCTGAACAAGGTCCCGGCGATGGTCTACTTGAAAGACCGCGCCGCGTTTGTCGCATCCGTCCGCACCGCCATCGAAGCCGCCCCTGCTACCGTCGTGTACCCGGCGCATGGAGACGCGGTGACGGACGATGTCATGCCGCGTACGCGCACAATTTTGGCCTGATCGAGGCTGTTTGGGCGACCTGTGGTCGCGCTGGAGTTTGCACAATCCACGCCACCTTTTTCGATGTGGCGCTTTCTGTGGGGCGTGCGCCCAGCGTCATCGCGATCGATGACACCTCGGTCGCGCAGTCGAGTCCGAATTCACGCTGGGCAGCGGCGTTTCGCAGGTCAGCTCCGGCGGCGAGGACTACATCGACATGACGGCGACGTTCGCCCCGCGCACCATGACGTTGGCGGACGACCTTGCGTGGACTTCGGGCGTGTTTACGGTGACGTTGCGCGTCAAGCAGAAAGGCCCGGGAAACCCATGTTCGGTGTGGGTGGCGTCCTCCTCCATGATGTTGCAGAATCAAACCTTTTCCAGTCCGCCGGGCACCAAGGTGTTCGAATTTCCAGAGGTGCAACCGGGAGATACAGTGACGACGCTCCAGATCGAGTGTCCGGCGGGTGCCGGGAACGTCCACCTCGACTGGCTGTCGATCCAGAACGGAGGCTACGAATTCGCACCCATGCTGGACGTGTCGAGCAAGCCGTCGACGATGGGGCTGCCGGGGGTTGGGCGTCAGTCGGTGATTCGGGCGAGCCATACGGCGGACAATGGCGTCGGCGAGTTGATGTTCGTCGGAAGCGACGTCGGCGGGTTCGCGTGGTCCGACGACGGCCTGAAGTGGACCACGGCAAACGGCTTGGCGGGGGACTGGACGACGGGCGCAGAGTTCGGCGTGTGGGAGGTGTGGGCCCAGGACGGCGCATTCAGCCCTGAGCTGCAATCCGTCGTCGTCCTTTCAGGCCACAAGGACTCTGCCGAAGGCGGCGGGCTTTGGTATACCAACAGCCTTGCCGGGATTCCAGCCGGTGCGCAGGCGTGGACGAAGGCACCGGGCGGCCTTGGTGCGAGCAAGCATTTTGACGATTGCCTCACCCCGACGTTCAAGTCCATCCGCTCGGGCCAGCTCATCGTGAATCAGCCGGACGACACCGCCGGGACGCTGTTTCTCGTCGCCAGCCAGGAGCCGTACACGCGGGGGCTCTGGGTGTGGGACAAGCGGCCGACGGAAACCCTGTACACGCCGGCCGCACCGTACTTCACGGCATCGCTGCCGGACGCGCTCCCATCGGCGTTGGCCATCGACAGTTCGGGAGAGTTCCTTCTGGTCGGGTACCGGGTCATCGCCGAGAGCGGCGTGGAGAGCGCCGCCCTCTACGTCTGGCCGAGCGATTTCGGCCCGACGCCCGGAACCGACGTGTGCCAACTCGTATCGTCCGACGCCGACGCGGTTTGGTCGGGAGACGTGCGGGATATCGAGGCGCATCCGACGGAGGTCGTGTTTGACGCCACCGCGCCGTCCGGGGCCGACTGGTACCCCTTGGATCTGAGTGGGTGTGCGCTCGACGTCACCAAGATGCGCGGCGTGGCTGTGTCGCGTGATTCGCGCTGGACATTTGTGTTTGGTGGGCCTCACGTCGGCGGTGCGCCGGGCGGCGTGTGCGCGGTGGATCGCACCGACCCGATCGACCTTCCTGACAATTACGTCGTGACCGAAGCTGTCGCGGGCGCGGATATGGACTTCAACATCCAGAGCGTGCTTGCGCATCCGCACCTGGACGATGCGTTCTACGTGGGTGGCTTCCACGAGGCCACGTCCACCGACGCGCCCGGCGTCTACGCCGTCGAACGCCTCTTCGACCCGGGCACCGCACCGTGGTCGTGGGAGTGGGAGCGCCTGTCGGGCAACGATCCCGAGCACCGCAGCATCGCGGACCTCGACTGGGGCGTCGGCGAGGCGTCGCCGCCGATCCGCATGTCGCACCTCTACGCGACGGCGGCCGGGGGCGGCTTCTGGGATCTGGGTCTGGAGATGGAGTAGCCATGCTGCTCGTCCTCGCCCTGGGTTGCACCGCTTCGGACGCGGTGAAATCGGCGGATGCGGGTACGGATTCATCCGGCGGCGCGGATTCGAGCGCCGAACCAGGCGACACGGGCGATTCGGACCTTCCCGTCGACACCGGCCCCACCGACGCGGACGCGGATGGCTACACGGACGACGTAGACTGCGATGATGCCGACGCGCGCATCCACCCCGGCGCGACGGAGATCTGCGACGCCCTGGACCGCGATTGTGATGGCGAGGCGCTCTCCGATGGCGTGTGCGGTGTCGCGACGTCGATTCCATCGGCGACGCAGATGATCTCGAGCCCAGAGGCCGTCTATGGCTTCCCCGACGTCACGGGGATGGCATCGATGACCTGATCTTCACGTCGCTGTTCTTCCCCTACCCCGACCCGTACCCGGCCGGCACGGAATGGTACGGTTGGGCGTTGTACGACACGTTTCCGGCACCGGGCGAGGTGCGGCTGGCGCCGGCCGGTGCACGCCGAAGCTGGTTGGCCGGGAAGGAGACCTGCATGACCGACAACGCGTGGATTGCGGTTGGCGACGTCGACGGCGACGGCATGAACGACGCCGCGCTCGTTTCGCACGATTGTGACTGGGCGGTGTACGTGCACGCTGGCCCCTTTGCGCTCGACGGGTCGACGACGTGGATTTCGGATTCTGCCTACGCATGGCGGGGCCCGGTGCCGAATCAGGGGGATTGGATGTGGCAGACCGCTGCTGGTGGCGATCTGGACGGCGACGGGCTCGATGATCTGGTTGGCACCAGCGGAGGCACGCTCGACGACGCAGGGGTGTGCAGTTTCGACGTGTTTCTCGGCGGCGCTTGGGACGCACCCGTGGCCCGTGTTTCGGATGTCGCACCGAACGGGCTGACGTATTCGGCGCGATATCTGCACGTTCTGGAGGACACCGACGGCGACGGCATGGCTGAAGTAGAGGCGTCGCTGGGCTCCGGCGTGCATGCGTTCATTCGTGGTGCTGACGCGAGCACCGGCGATGGCGCGCTGGCGACGGATCTGGCCTACGCGATCTTGCAGGGACACCCAGATGACGCAGTGGACGACATCTGGGGCGAGTCGAATATCGCGAGCGTCGGCGATTGGAATGGTGACGGCACCGCCGACATCGTGGCCGTGGCCAGGGCGTCCGCAACACTCGGCTACGAACATGGTGAGGTATTCCTCCTCGATGGCTCCCTTCGCGGCGAACTCTCGCTCGATGACGCATTGGGTTCCTGGGTCGGAACCGACGGCAACGTCCGTTTCTTCGGCCAACTCGATGCGGACGGAGATGGTGAGCCTGAACTAATCGTCAATGACTACGGGTACGGCACCCACATTCTGCGCCATGTCCTTCCGGCGATGCGCACCCCGCTCGATGGCATCGTGCTCACGGATTCGGCCACGACCCGAGGCTCTACCGGTGACTTCAACGCCGATGGCTACGACGACTGGGTGGTCGGTGACCTCACCGAAAAGACGCAGAACCTGTGGTTCGGTTTCGACATTCCGTGGGATGATGCGCGGTATTGGTAACGGGGCGGCGCGCCCAACATGCGCACGTCGGTTTCGCCGAAAAAGCGCGTTCGCGGAGCGAATGCCCGGAGTTGGCACAATCCACGAGTCGGCCGTCTCGATCGATGACGATGAGCGAGACGTAGCGAAAGCGGCAGAACACGTTTGCGGCGGTGGGGCGGTGGATGGGCCGGTTGTTGAAGTTGGGCAGGGTTTCATCGCGACCCAGTCGCACCCGCTGGACATGCGCGTCGATCCAGTTCCGCACCACCAACACGAGCAATAGCCCGAGGACGCGAGCCTGAATCCCGCGCCGCTACGCCGCCCGGCGCCGCACGACCCGGTCGTACACCACCATCGCGACGACGCTGATGGCGCCGATGACGATGAACGTGTGCCACACCTGACCCGGATGCATCGTCGCATACAGGTAATCGCGCAACGCCGGCGCAGAGTTCGCGACCCCGTTCGGCAGCATCGGCACCCCCGCAATCACGCTGTCCAGCACCTCTCCGCGGGGGAGCGCCTCACTCCATCGCGTGACGAGCGCCGCCCCGTCCAACGCGTCGAGCGTCGTAAGGGCAATTTCGCCCGTATCCACTTTCATGCGCTCGGCGAGCTCCTTCAGGGCCTCCGCCGGAACCCCGCCCGCGTGCGCCTTTGCCAACCACGCCCGCGCCACGGCGACATCCCCATGTTCCGCAAAAAATCGGCGCGCCAGATTGATCTTGTCTCCATGCTCCTCATACTGCCCGCCCGCAACGAGCGAGCCGAGCACCCACCCGATCCCGTCCGGCATATTCGCATATCCCAGGAACAGCGCGCGCTTTCCCGGGGGCGCCAGGGAGGCCATGTACTCCTGCTTTTTCGGGCTGGCGAGCATCTCCCCCACGGTGAACGCCAACACTCCCGCCATGACGATGTAGACGTTGGCCGTGAACACGAACGCGACCAGCGCGATCGTCGAGATCGCCATTCCCGTGATGGTACTGGTCAAAACGCGTACCTTCCCGCTCACCCAGGCGAACGCGAACATGGTCGTCATGATGAGCAGCGCGTTGACGTTGAGCAGGCGTTCCTGCGGGATCATCACTCCTTTTGCCGCCTCTGCGACCCAATCCGGCCTGCCGAACGTGGTCCCGAGCGCCGCCAGCAACACCGAGGAGTCTGTCCAATCATCGACGTAGTTGGGCAGCATGTCGAACAGTTGATGAAACATGAACCAGAATCCCGCAGAGATCAGGATGAACCCCATGACCACCGGATTCGTGAACAGGTCGCGCAGGGTTTCGCGCATCAGCTGGATCGGACCGCGCGTGTCGCGCACGGTCTGGCGTTCATCCACGGGATCCGCGTAGAAGAACAGCGGAATCAAATTCGAGAACACGATGACGGAGCACGTCCAGAAAACGCCGTGCCAGCCCCATTTCTCCCGCGCGAACGCCGGAATGTACGCCGCCACCGCCGCGCCGACGTTGACCGACTGGTAGAACAGCCCCCACCCCATCGAATCGCTGCCCTTCGACTTGGCGATGGAATGCGCCATCGTGCCCTGGATGCCCGGCTTGAAAATTCCCGTTCCCGCGGCGAGCACCTGCGTGCCGATCAACATGCCCCAGAACCCTGACGCTGTGGCCATCAGCGCGTATCCGCCGGCCTTGAGGAACACCGACACGGCGATTGAGTTCTTGTACCCGAACCGGTCCGAAAAGCCGCCCGAAATCGTCGGTAGCCACGATTGCATGGCCGCCCAGCACGCCAGCACCGTGCCCTTTTCGGTGTGCGTCAACCCGGGCCCGCCGTCCTGCGGCGCGAGCACCATGTAGACGGGCACGACCAACCGCACGCCGTAGTACGCCATGCGCTCCATGAGTTCCATGAAGATGCACAGCCAAAACACGTAGTCGAACGAGGATACTTGCGCGTAGAACGAGGGCGGCGCGGCGGGTGGCGGGCCGGAGGCGTTGTCGGACATCGGGGCAGTATGAAGCATCAGGGGCGTTTTGTGGCCGGCTATTGACGCGGCAAGGGGGTAGACTGTCGCCGTGACTTCGGTATCCTCCGCTCCCTCGGCGTTGCTCGTCATGGACGCGGGTGCAGCGCGTGTCGTTGGCGGGGGAATGTTGGCGGCGGCCGGGTTTTCCGTGCGCGAAGTGGGGGATGCGGTTGCGCTTGCGGAGGCGTTCGGTGTGGCGCCCGCGGTTGCGGTGGTCGCGACGACGCTGGCGTGGGCCGACGGCTGGCAGCTCGCGGCGGCGCTGCGACGGCGGCATCCGACGCTCACCCTGGTGATGGTGGGGGACGCTGCGGCGGCGGGCGCGTTTGCGCGCGCCGTCGAGGTCGGCGCCTGTGACGTCGTTCCCGCCACGTTGGAAGGGATGGTGGCGCTCGCGGAGCGCGTTGGTGGCGTGGTTGCGGGGGGGGTGGTTGCGGGGGGCGTGGTAGCGGGGGCGGGCGCGGCGAATCTGGCGGCGTCGTCTTCGGTGGGCGTGTCGATCCCTGCGGAGCCGTCCCCGAACCATGTTCATTCGCCGCCGGAGCACGCCGACGCCCGCCGCCTGGCCGGGGATATCGCGCACGACATGAAAGAGCCGCTGCGCACGGTACGTCTGCTCGTGGAGCGCGTAGAGTCAAGCTTGGGAGCGGGGGATTCGGCGGCGGCGCAATCGTTGATCGCGCGCCTCTACGACGCGGCGACGCGGATGGAGGACCTGGTGGACGGCACGCTCGCCGACGCGCGAGGGGTGCCGGACGACGACGTTCCCGCCGTTTCGCATGCCGATCGCGTGCTGGACGAGGTGATCGAGCAGCTCCGGGCGACGCTGGAGGACACGGGGGGCGTCGTGACGCGAGATGCGCTTCCGGAGCTGGGCGTGCCCCCGCACCAGCTCCGCCAGATCCTCCAGAACCTCGTTGCCAACGCGCTCAAGTACGGGGGCGATCCTCCGGCGGTGCACGTCACTTCTCGGCGTGACGGGGAAGAGTGGATCCTGTCGGTGCGCGATAACGGTCCCGGCATTCCGCCGGCCCAGCGAGAATCGATCTTCCGAGCCTTTACCCGCGGAGAAGCCGGATCGGCGCATTCCGGACACGGGCTGGGTCTCGCGATCTGTCGCAAGGTCGTCGAGCGGGCGGGGGGGCGCATCTGGGTGGAGGATGGTGCCGATGGGGGCAGCGTATTCCGCGTGTCGATTCCCGCGGCGACTCCGGGGGCGGTGCCTGGGGCGGTTCCTGGGGCGGTTCCGGGGGCGAGCGCGGCGGCGAGCGCGGTGGCGCCTGCCGTGGCGAGTTTGGCGGCGGCGGGAGGCGTTCCCGCTGACCCGGGCGAGTCCTCGGATCGCATTACGATTGTGACGGGGGCGCGGCGGCGGTGACGACAGGGCGGCTCTGAGGCGCCCGCGCGCCCCCGCCTGCCGCCGCCTCGGTCGCGCCGCCGCCTCGGTCGCGCCGCCGCCTCGGTCGCGCCGCCGCCTCGGCTTGAATGAGAGAAAACCTTCCATTG
>CAMAWH010000030.1 GCA_945861635.1 Klebsiella pneumoniae
TCTCGATTCATGGAAGTGCCGGCATTCCGTTGGTGTGCTCGACCCTCCACGGCAACACGTCCGACACGCGCGGGAACCAGAATCATCTCGCACAGTTGGCCGCGCTGCTTCCCAAGGAGGACGATGTCACGATTGTGGCCGATTGCAAGCTCGTCGATGGCCAAACCATCGGGCAGATCCTCTCCGCAGGGTTTCACTTCATTTCTCTCCTTCCGGAACCGGACGTCGATGGTTGGCCCGTGCTGGGCTCCCATCCGGGCCGCCGAAAGGCCGATCCCACGACCTACTACCGTGGGTGGAGCGTGGAACGACCCTTTCCTGTCCTGTTGCACAAAGCGCCATCGGCGTCCGCCCCAGGGCCGCTCCCGGCCGTTCAGAGCGTCGAGACGATGCGGTTTCTGGTCGTGCACTCGGACGCACTCGCTGCACTGTTTGACGGTCAGTTGGAGGGCCGCCTCGATGCCGAGCGAGCGGCTGTGGTGAAGGCGCTGGAGAAGGTCAACAAGAAACCGGCATCGTGTGAAAAAGATGCCGTGAAGATCGCACAGAAGGCACTCCCGACACTGCGTTTCCATCGCGCCCAGTTGGAGATCCGGAAAGATGTGCGATCCGTGAAACGCGCCGGTCGTGGGCGACCTGCCAAAGACACGGTTTCTCCCACAGAAACGGTTTGGATCATCGGCGCAGCCGTAGCGTTGGATGCCCCCGCCGTGGCTGCCGAGCGTCGTCATGCGTCATGCTTTCCACTCATCACCGACCCTACGAATCGGCCCGGTTGGGAAGACGCGCGCATCCTCACCGAGTATCGCCATCAGGGTGTGGTAGAGGGAAATACCGGCTTTCGATGGTTGAAAGGGCCTGCCGCGGTTGCGCCGATGTTTCTGAAAACACCGACACGCATGCGCGCGCTTGGGTTGGTCATGGTGCTGGCACTCATGGTCCGAAACTTGTGGCAGTACCGGATGCGCGGCGCCGCACGCGAAGCCGAAGAGAAGATCATCCACCCGTTCACCAAACGACCCGTCGGAAACCTCACCGCCGAGATGGCGATGGAGCACTTCGGTGCCATGCAGGCCGTGCTCTTACGACGAGATGATGGGCGTTGGAAGAGAGTTCCCAGGGAGTTGACCGCCATCGGCAGGCAGATCCTCGCAACCCTGCGCGTCTCCGATCACGTGTTTTGGACGCCCCCATCCCGGAAAATCGTCGTGCGCACGATTTGAACCGGAGGAATGTGGGTCTCTGAGTCAACGGCGAGGTTGCCCCAGAGGCCGGTCACTGCACGCCGGGAAGGGGATTGCGAGCACGGCGAACAGCAGCGATCCGACCAAACGCGCGGTGGTGTCGCGACACATTACCGTTGAAGGCCGGAAATCGTTTCCTTGGACAGCACATGGCTGTCCAAGGGGTCGCCAACGGAACGAATACCGACGTTCAACGCTTTGGTGTCGCGACAGGCGGGAGCGTTTGACGGGCATTTTTTGATACTACGTTCCCCACCGACTGGTGTCACGGGTTTGGCGTGCGCAAGGACGCCCATGCAGACACTGCGTGCGGTGTGTCCAAGCGAAACGGGCACGGACGCGTCGCCGATCACTCCTCGATGCCGGCCTCCGCAAGATAGAGACCGTCAAAATGCAGCGAGGTGTCGTACAGGAGCGCGGCATCGCACACTCGGAAGGAGGACGCGCCAACAACGGCCGCGCGGTCCAATGCGGAAACCCGGTTGCAACCTTGCTGCACCAGGTCGAGCCGGTTGGTGTCCCAAAGATTGTCGACAAAACTGGCTGACGAATCGTCAAGAAATACGCCCACTTCCAGGGCATCGTGAATCGTATTGCCATTCAACAGGAGCCCCGTCTGTCCGTTCCAAGGCACGATTCCGTTCTCCGCGAAGATCGCGTTCCCGTGCGCCCAGTCGCGGTCGGCGACACTCGCCCCGCCAGCGATTTTGCTATCCAGGATTTGGTAACTCCCCGGGCCGTCGAGCCAAACCGCCGCGTAGGGATGATGTCCGATTTCCGAGTCCGTGACAACGACCGAGGGGGCGCCGCCCAGGTCGGTTGCGTAGACGCCGCAGCCTCCTCCCCATTGCGCATCCGGGAGGGTTCCGGTGATGGTGGCGTTCACTATCAGCGCCGAACCATCGGTAATAAGGACGCCTGCGAATCGGTTTCCGGATACTCGGATACCGTCCGCCTCCACGCGCCCGCCGGCGTGAACGAAAAAGCCGGGACCCTCCGTTGTGGAGAGTTCGCAGTCGCTCATGACGAGCGCCGCGCCAGTTTGCGCGCTCGCCCCGGTCGCCATGGCCGTCCCCGGGCCGCGCCGGGTGTCCAGTATTTCCGACCCGAGGAGCTGGACGGTCGTCCCCTCGCCGAATGCGCTGACGCCGGCTTCGACATTCCCGCGCACACTACAGGCGAGGGCCGTGAGCGAGGCCCCGCCTTGAACGCTGATTCCGCGACCGAAGGTACCGTCCGGGAGCGCCAACGTGTCGATCACGGTGCTGTCCACGAGGTGGACGATGGTTCCGAAGCCCAGAGCAAAGACGCCAGCCTCCGTGTTCCGTTCAACGGAGCAGCCGGTGGCCGTGAGCACGGCGCCATCGACGGCGTTCAAGCCACGACCGCCCGAGGCGCCGTCACTCGACGACGTGTCGAGGATCTGTGTGTCGATCAGATCCACGGAGGTTCCCAGGTGAGCAGCCAGCACTCCCACCCGCGTGTTCCCTTGCACGACACACCTGCTCGCCGTGAGTGAGGCGCCATTGGCGACCACGACACCGTCGCCCGCAGCCCCGTCCGCACCGGCAACGGTGTCCAGAATCCGCGTGTCCCAGAGCTCAACCCACGTACCCTCATTCCCGGCATGAATGCCTGCGAACGCGTTCCCCTCGACAGAGCAGCCCCTGGCGGCGAGTGACGCGCCTTCCTGCACGTGGATGCCTGTCCCACCGAACACACCGTCTCCCGGCAAGGTGGCGCGGACAACCGTGTTCTCGAGATCGACGATCGTCCCGAGGTCGAAGGCGCCGATGCCCAGGTCGGCATTCCCTTCGACGACACAGCCTGATGCGATCATCGACGCACCGTCCTCCACGTCGATGCCCCAGCCTTCGCCGCCGTCAGCGGTGGCGCCGGTGCCTGCTACACGTGTGTCCGTCAGGATCACCGAGGTTCCAGGGTTTGCCGCGTTCAGACCGATCCCGGTGTTCCCGCGAATGGTGCATCGGGTCAAGCTACAGTGGGCTCCCGATTGCACCGCCATGCCTCGGAAATAGCCGCCGCCGCCGTTGGCGAGGGTATCTGTGACTTCGGTGTCGACGAGTTCGGCCGTGGTACCAGCATCCGCGACAAACACGCCAACTTCGATGTTCCTCGCTACGGCACAATCGGTCATGCGGAGCGCGGCGCCACCATCGACAGACACTCCCCGTCCGCGGCTTCCGTCCGCTGCGGCCACGGTGTCCCGGATCGCCGTGCCAGACAATTCGACGTTCGTTGCCTCGCCAGACGCCATGACGCCGTGGTCCGCGTTGCCCTGAAGGACGCAGGCGCTCGCATGGAGGTATGCGCCGCCGTGGACGAGAATACCGGTCCCGGGGCTTCCGTCGCGGCCGGGGACAGTGTCCGAGATCTCCGTTTCGCGGAGGCGCACACTCGTGCGCTCGCCGCTCGCCCAAAGCCCCGGCCCGCTATTGCCTTGAACCACGCTGGTTGTCACCGTGATCGATGCGCCGTCCGCGACTTCGACACCGTGGCCGTCGGGATCATCCGGGCCGAGGGCGGTATCGACGATCATCGTGTCCACGAGGTCAACTGCAACGCCCGCGCCGGACGCGAGTAGACCGACGCTGGCGTTCCGGTCGATGGTGACCCCCGTCGTCGTCAGTCGCGAATCGCCGACGACCTCCACGCCGATGCCAAAGTCGCCCTGCTGGTCCACCGCTGTCGTCGACACGTTCGAGTCCGCGAGATCGACCTCCGCGTCCACCGCCACGAGCCCGATGACGGAGTTCTCGCGAATGTCAGTAGCCGCCACGGACGCCGCCGCGTGTTCGGCCCAAACCCCGGTGTAGCGCCCGCCGGTCACGGTCATGTTCACAATTGCCACCTCTGGCGTCCGCGCGTCCCCTAGAATTTTTATTGTCGGTACCTTTTTGCCTTCACTCCCATCGATCGCGACCAACTCCTTGCACCGTCCAGCGAGTGTGACATCGCGATGGTCGTCCCCCATTGCGATGGTTTCCATGTAGGTGCCCGCCGCCACCGCAACCAAGCCGCCGCCCCGCTCCCCGGCGAGGTTGACCCCTTCCTGTATCGACGCGAAAGGCGCGGCGACGGAGCCATCCCCGTCGGCCGCAGCGACATCGACGTAGACCGTTTCGTCGTCGACGGAGAGGTTGCCCCAGAGGCCGGTTCCGCAGGCTTCGGGGAGACAGGTGTCGCCGTCGAGGACTTCGCCAACCGGGCAGGACGTTTGCGCCGTCGCTGCCGACGATGGCGGCGCACTGCACGCCGCAAGGGGGAGAGCGAGCGCGATGAAACACAGCGATCCGACCAAACGCGCGGTGGTGTCTTGCTGTCGCGACAGGCGGGAAGTTTTGGCAGCCATCACCGCCATCGTACCGCACTCGCGCGGCGATTCCCCAGCGCCGCGCGCTATTCCGTCGGCGTCCCCACGACGCGCACCAACCCCAGCGGCGTGGCGATCCACATGGCGCGATCACCCGCGGCGAACTGCTGGATGGTCATGCTGGGAAGCCACGTTGCCCCGATCGGCGTGGCGGCGCCTGTCTCTCCGTCGAGCAGATGGAGTCCATCGGTGCTGCCCACCCATACGTGTCCCAGACGCCCGACGCGGATGGACGTCGCCGTGGCAGGAGTTGGCAAAAGCGTCGTGACGCTGGTTCCGGTAGTACCAACGCCGGCTTCGACGCGCGCAACGCCGTAGAGTGAGGAGGCGACCCACACCGTATATGCATCGACGTCGAGGTCACTGGAGCCGACGATCTCTTCGAACTCGACAGGCCACTCCACCCAGTATTCCAGCAGGTCTCCACCATTGGCGACCAACCCCGGGGACAGGTCGCCGTCATTGGAGAACTGCCACCGCGAGAGTTGGTATTGGTCGGCGTTCCAGGTGTCGCCTTCCCGTGTGAAGCCGACACCCAGGGTTGCCGAGTGCGGGTGGACGGGATGCGCGTGTTCCGCAAGCACGTCAAGATCGGCGTCCCAGACGCACAAGCCCTCGTTCGTGCCCATCCACACATCCCCCGCGCCGACCCCAAAGGGCTGCTCCCGCATCCGGTAAATGGAGGTGATCTCCGAGGACTCAGTGAAGTCGATGATGGCGATCAGAGTGAGGGAGCCATCCGATTCGACGCGGAGATGTTCGCCCTGCCGGACGTCGTCGCCAAGGTGGCCGACCCAAATTGTGCCGTCCGAGTGCGCCAGGACGCTGTGCGGTTTGTCACTCAACAAGCCGTCCACGGCTGTGTAGATGCGCGTTGTCGTGCCGTCGAAGTGGATAAGGCCCTGGTCCGTGGCACCCCAGACCGAACCGTCGATCGCCACACTCAGACCATACCAGGTGGCGTTCGGCACACCGTCGGCGGTGCCGAAGGTGGTGATCGCCAAGGCGTCCTCTCCGGTGTCCTCTCCGGTGTCCCCGGAATCACCCGTCTCCCCGGTTTCAACGCCGCTCTCTCCCGAATCTGCGCTATCTCCTCCGGCGCCAGTGTCCTTCCCTCCACTTGTGGGCGCCGCCGGCTCCGCGACGCACGCCGCCAGCGCCATGAGCGCGATCACGGAGCGCATCGCCACGATCAATGTACGCCTATCCGCACAGAATCCTGCGCAGGGTCGATCTCCAGCGTGGCGTCTTTCGCGCACGAATCCTCGACCTGCGCGCGAATGGTGAAATCACCGACGCTGCTGGTGACCCAACTGTCCTGCGTGCCTTTGCCGTCCGCCACCTCATCCCCCCCATTGACCGTGATGGACCAGAGGATCAGCATGTCCTGCGCGGCATCGACTTCACTGGTGGCCTCCGCAACGAGGTCCACCGTATCTCCGGGCGCCACCGAACTCGCGTCCACGGGCGAGGTGATCGTGATCTCCGGGCCATTGATACAGTGCCCGCCACGGGCGGCCGCGTCGGTGGAGGAATCGGCGGCGGCGCCGGTGCACGCGGATGCGGCGGCAAGTGCAGCGGCGAGAGGAGCGAGGGCGATACGCATGGATCGCTTGTAACCCCGACCACACCCGACCCGCGACGGGATAGGCTCCCGCGCGCACGGAGAGGGTTGGATGCAAGTGGGAGTGCCGCGCGAGACGCGGGGCGATGAACGTCGGGTCGCGGCGACGCCGGAAACGGTGAAGAAGATGGTCGAGAAGGGCCATTCCGTAGTGGTTGAGCCGGGGGCGGGCGTCGCAAGCGCGGTGCCGGACGCCGAGTACGTTGCCGCGGGGGCTGCGCTGGGCGATCCGTGGGACTGCGAGATGGTGATCAAGGTCCAAAAACCTCTCCCAACGCCCGAGGGTCACGAGGCGGACCGCCTGCGGCAGGGCGCCTTGCTCGTCTCCTTCCTCTACCCGGGGGATGACGAGGATCTGGCCGGACGACTTCGCGCCAAGAAGGCAACCGTCCTTGCGATGGAGGCGGTGCCGCGCATCGCCCGCGCGCAGAAGATGGACGCGCTCTCGTCGATGGCGAACATCGCCGGGTACCGCGCGGTGCTCGAAGCGGTCAACGTGTTTGGCCGGTACATGCCGCTTTTGATGACGGCGGCGGGTACGGTTCCGCCCGCGCAGGTCCTGATCATCGGGGTCGGCGTGGCCGGCCTCTCGGCCATCGCGACGGCGCGCCGGTTGGGCGCGGTGGTCAAAGCGTTCGACACGCGGCCGGCGGTGCGCGATCAAGTCAAGTCCCTCGGCGGAGAGTTCCTCCAGATCGACCTTGGCCATCACGACGCAGAGGACGCCGGCGGCTACGCAAAAGCGGCGAGTGAGGAGCACCTGCGGCTGGAGCAGGAATTGCTGGCGGGGGCGGTCAAGGCCGCCGACATTGTCATCACGACGGCGCTCATCGGCGGGAAAACGGCGCCGCTGCTCGTAACGGCGGCCGCGGTCGCGTCGATGCGGCCGGGCTCGGTCATCGTTGATCTTGCGGTCGAGGGCGGCGGAAACTGTGCGCTCTCCAAGCGGGGAGAAGTGGTCGTGTACAACGGCGTCACGATTCTCGGCCACACGAATCTGCCGTCGCGGATGGCGGCGGACGCCAGCCGACTCTATGCGCGCAACGTGTTCAACTTGTTTACCCACCTCCACGGGAAGTCAGGGTTTGCCCTCGATCTCGCGGAAGAAGTCACCGGCGGCGTCACCGTCATGCATGAGGGCGTCGGGCGCGTTCCCGCGCTGTTGGAGGGATAATGGAGGCGTTCGTCCAGCATTTGACGGTGTTCGCGCTCGCGTGCTTCGTCGGCTACCAGGTCGTTTGGAAGGTCACGCCGGCGTTGCACACGCCGCTGATGAGCGTGACCAATGCCGTGAGCGGCATCATCGTCGTCGGCGCGATGTTGGGCGCGGGGAAAGGCCAGCTGGATACGGCCGGTATCCTCTGCCTCATCGCCATCCTGTTGACGGCAATCAACATCTTCGGTGGCTTCGCCGTCACCCAGCGCATGCTCGCCATGTTCCGGAGGAAGTAGATGGTCGCCATCACCAGCCTCGCCTACCTCGTGGCGAGTCTGCTGTTCATCCTCTGCCTCTCCGGCCTGAGCGCGCCCTCCACGGCCAAGAAGGGAAACCTCTACGGCGTCGTTGGCATGGGCATCGCAGCGGTGTTCACGCTGTTGGCGGCGCATGCACAGTTGCCGGCGGTGGTTGCGGCGCTGGTCGTGGGCGGCGCCATCGGCCTCGTCATGGCCCAACGCGTCGGCATGACGTCGATGCCGCAGCTCGTTGCGGGCATGCACAGCTTCGTCGGCATCGCGGCAACGCTCGTTGGTGTTGCGGGTGCCTTGCACGGCTTCAAGGAGGGCGTCGAGGGCGGCATCGAACGCGCGGAGTGCTTCGTCGGCGTGAACATCGGGGCCGTGACGTTTACCGGCAGTCTCATCGCGTTTGGAAAGTTGCAGGAGCTGATCGGCTCAAGACCGCTTGTCTTTTCGGGGCGTCACGCGCTCAACGCAGTGCTGCTCGGCGCCGTGCTTGTCTTCGGCGGCTGGTTCGTCGTAACGGGGGAGATGTTGCCGATGTGGCTTGGGATAGCTGCGGCCTCGCTCCTCGGGGTGCTGCTCGTCATGGGAATCGGCGGCGCGGACATGCCCGTCGTCGTCTCGATGCTCAACAGCTACTCGGGGTGGGCGGCCTCGGCGACGGGCTTCCTGCTCGGCAACGACGCGCTCATCGTGGTCGGCGCGCTGGTCGGCAGCAGCGGCGCCATCCTCTCGTACATCATGTGCAAGGCCATGAATCGCTCCTTCGTGAGCGTGATTCTGGGGGGGTTCGGCGCCGTCGTTGCGGGGGATGCCAGCGAACAGTCGGCCGCCCTTGCCAAGAAGGGCGTGCAACAGGCCGGGCCGGAAGACGTGGTCGAGCTGATGAAGTCCGCGCGCAACATCATTGTTGTCCCGGGCTACGGCATGGCGGTGGCGCAGGCGCAGCACGTCGTACGCGAGCTGACCGAGCTTTGTCAGAAGGCAGGTTCTACGGTGCGATATGCTATTCACCCGGTAGCCGGGCGGCTTCCCGGCCATATGAACGTGCTGCTTGCCGAAGCCAACGTCCCGTACCCCATCGTCCTCGAAATGGACGAGATCAACCATGATTTTTCTGGCACTGATCTGGTGCTGGTCATCGGCGCCAACGACATCGTCAACCCGGACGCACTGGAGAATCCGAAAAGCCCCATCGCTGGCATGCCGGTGCTGGAAGTGTGGAAGGCGGCCACGGTCGTTACGGTCAAGCGCGGGCTGAACCCAGGGTTTGCGGGTATCGACAACCCCCTGTACTACCGTGACAATTCGCTGATGCTGTTCGGTGATGCGAAGAAGATGGTGGAAGCGCTGGTGTCGGGGATGAAGGGCTCGCATTAGCGGCGGCCGGGACCGCCGTCTCCGCCGTCTCCGCCCTCGGATCCCCACTCACGACCCGACCATGTCGAGCGCGGCAGGTAGACGAATCATCTCCGGCGAGACAACCGGCGTGTCCCTGTCCCGCTTCGGTCGGAAGTGGCATCCTTCCTCGCGCAACGGTACGCTCCGGGCATGCGCTCCCTCCTCGCCGCCTCGCTCCTTCTGATTGGGTGCGTGGAGGCCAAGCCGCCTTCCGACGGCAGCAAGCACTCCGGCGATGCAGCGTGTACGGCGGCGGTCTGGTACGGGGATGGCGATGGGGATGGCTACGGCGCTGCGGACTTCACCACCGACGCGTGCGAGGCGCCCGCCCGCTACGTCGCCAACGCCGACGACTGCGACGACACCGACGCCGCGATTTCACCCGTCGGCGTTGAGGTCTGCAACGACCTCGATGACGACTGCAACGCGACGGTAGACGACGACGCCGCAGATGCCTCGCTCTGGTACCTCGACGGGGATGGCGACGACTACGGCGTCGGCACCCCGACCGCCGCGTGTGATCGGCCAGATGGCTCCGTCGCCGACAACACCGATTGCGACGACGCGGTCGGGACCGTCCACCCGGGCGCCGCCGAGTCCTGCAACACGGTTGACGACGACTGCGATGGCGAAACCGATGAGCCCGACGCCATCGATGTCCTGACCTGGTACGTCGACAATGACGGTGACGGCTACGGCGACCCCGACAACGCCACCTCCGCCTGCACCATCCCAGCCGGCCACACCGCCGATCACGACGACTGTGACGACGCGCGGGCCGACGCCCACATCGACGCGCCGGAGACGTGCAACGGCCTCGATGACGACTGTGACGGCACCATCGACGACAACCCGACCGACCCGACCACCTGGTACTTCGACGCCGATGGCGATGGCTACGGCACCGGTGGAAAGACTGTCAGCGCGTGCGAACTTCCGCTCTACTACTCCGGGGAGAGCACCGATTGCTCCGACACTGACGCGGACGTGCATCCCGACGCAGTGGAGTACTGCGACGCCATCGACAGCGATTGCGATGGGGTGGCGGCGGATGACGCCTCGGTCGACGCGCTCCCCTGGTACGCCGACACCGACGCCGACGGCTACGGTGACCCCGCCGCCCCCTACATCGCGTGCGCGGCGCCGGCCGGGTATGTCGCGGATGCGACGGATTGCGATGACGTTGCAGCTACGGTCTCGCCCGGCGCGGACGAGGTTTGCGACACGATCGATGACGACTGTGATGGCGTCGTTGACGAGGATGGCGCCGTGGACGGGACGCCCTGGTACGCGGACGCGGACGCCGACGGCTACGGCGACGCCGCCGTCATCACTCTGTCCTGCGGCAGCGTGACGGACGCTGTCGAGAACGCCGACGATTGCGATGACGGAGACGCTGACGCGCTCCCCGGCGGTACGGAAGTCTGCGGCGACGACATCGACCAGGACTGCTCCGGCATCGCCGATGACAACTGTGGGCCGAGCGGCGCGCTCGCGACGGCGGACGCGGACATCATCATCGAGGGCAGCACCGCCTACGACTACCAGGGCCTGGGCCGGACGCTCCTCGCAACGGACATCTCGGGCGATGGCGCACCCGATCTGGTGATGGCGAACGACGACTACCTGTGGATCGCGCCGGGTCCCGTGACGGCGACGACGAGTCTGAGCGACGTCTACTCCCTGTTCGACAGCGGCATTCTCGGTGGGGCTTTGGCGGGTGGGGACATCAACGGAGACGGGGTCGATGACCTGCTGCTGACGGTCGACGCCACCTCGGACTCCGTTTCCCTCGTCACCGGGCCGTGGCTGACGAGCGATTCTCTGTCGTCCGCCAGGGAACTCCAGATCAGCCTGACGAGCCCGTACGCCATCGCGACGGGAGAGTTGGACGGCGACGCCGAGCGCGAAATCGTGGCGACCAGTTCGAGTGCGTACATCTTCGACGGAAACGAAACCGGGACGATCGACTCGGCACGTGCCACGGCCGTCGTGAGCTGCGCGTCCACGTGCAGCTACGTTACCGCGGGTGACTTCGACGGCGATGGGATCGACAACCTGTTCGTCGAGTCGTCCACCATCTGGATGTTCGATGCGATGTCTGCCAGCATGTCGATCGCCGCCGCCGATGCGACCTGGACATCGTCGGACGGCGCGAACAACCGACTCTTCGCGGCCGGAGATGTCGATGGGGACGGCCTGGTCGACCTCGTCGCAGCGTCAGGCGGCGCCGAACGCGTGCGCGTGATCGTGGGTGGCACCGCGAGTGGCGCCCTGAACACGGTGTCGGCAGCGCTCCTCACCGGGCCGACGGGCGCGACAGGATTCGCGGCGTACGCAGACTCCGCCGACCTCGATGGGGAGGGTCACGCAGACATCGCCGTCGGCGCCTGGTACGGAGACCAAGTCTACCTGTTCTATGGACCGGTCTCCGGGACATTGTCAGCGGACACCGACGCGGATGCGACGATCACCGCGTCCGTTGACGAGGTTCGCGTTCGCTTCCTCGACGTTGTCGGGACGGACCTTCTCGCGCTCGGCCTGGGCGTGACGGAGGACACAACCGGCGGCTCCGGCTCGGCCGGTCCGTCGGGTGCGGTGTTTCTGTTCGAGGGCGGGGGATAGTCGGGGGCGCCTGGCCGACGCCGCGCCCTACCCGTCAGACGTCGCCCAACGGGGGCGTACCTTCGGAACGTGGGCCGCCGTTGCGCGATGGAGCGCCGCTCAGTTCTTGACGCAGAGGATCGGCGCCCCGCTACCCGAAGTCCCGTACATCCCACCGGAGGTCGGGTAGTTCGCGTTGAGGACGGTGCCCGCGGGCGCGCCCGCCGCCACCTGGTTCAGCCCGGTCGTGTAGTTCACCGCGCCCTTCCATTCGGCTGCGGCCTTCATGTCGGGCATGCGATCGACGACGTAGCACTGCCAGCCGCCGTCTCCGGCACGTGCCGTGGGCATGAGGCTGGTGGCGAGCGCGCCGAGGGCGAAGAGGGCTGCACCGATGAGGATCGAGCGGGTATTCATGGGGTCTCCGGGAGGCATGCCCGCTCCCCTTCCCACCGACCACCGGTGGGAAGGGGAGCGAGCTCGATGGCACCGTCCCAGCAATACAGGTTCGGGTTCGTGGGGTCAAGGACGCTGGCGCTCCCTTCGCGGCTGGACGGGCATTCTGCTCGCCATGTCACAGCCCCGGTCGAGCGCTGCTGTTGAGGAACTGGCGGCGTTGCTCGGGGTGACCAGCCCCGCCCTCGCGAGAGCGTGCCGAAAACTGAGTGGAGACGAGCGCGCCCCCCTTCTGTCACCCACAGGGCTGGAACTCGACAGTGGAGCCATCGTCGCCGGACTTTCCCGCCGCGGTGGCGCTCCCGTTCGCAGCGTCACGACCGCGCTTTTCGCCCACGCCATCGAGCTGGGCGCGAGTGAGCTCCGCATCGACAGCGGGGTCGTCTCCCACGTTTACGATGGCGTCCGGGTGCGCATCATGGCGGTTCCGACGCCGTGGGCGGGGCCGTTGACCGAGCGGCTGGCCTTCGTGTCCGGCCTCAATCCCGACGATGCCGTGCGAATGGTTGAGGTTGAATCCAGCATCACGCTCGGCGATCGAACGATTCCGACGCGCTCTCGCGCGTAGGCGCCCACGGCACCGCCGCGCGCGAGTTGAGCGTCTGCGCGTTCGGCAGTCGCGGTGGACCGGAAGTGCATCCGCGCGGCAGGCATGGCCCGGGTCGCCGCGGGAGGGGTGTCGATTTCCGAGTTACAACGCGTACTCCCGCCCCAACCCGAGTGGTCATGGGCCCAAACCGACGCCGTGGTCTCGTCCAGCGTGCGGGCGGTGCCGGTTTCACGCGACCCTGTGACCGCGATCGCGCGCTTACGACGATCGGCCGTTCCCGTAGCCCTTGTCCTCCCCCCGCCCGTCCCCGCGGCCGACCGTGTGATTCCGCCTCCTCCGGAGTTGCCGGCGCTTGGCCATGCCGACCAAAGCGGTGCCGACCCAAGCGAAAGGACTGGCGTTGGCCGGTAAAAAGATCCCGCGCGTCGGCGGTGACGGCGATCGGAGGGCCAGGTGGGTCGTGTGCCCCCTCCGCGCGACCGTCACCCGTGGCTCCACACAACAAACCTACCGATCAGGTTGAGACTGGGTCAGCGGCTGGGAGCCTCGTCAACGCCGCCACGTGTGCAGGCCCCGTCCCGCAGCACCCCCCGACGAGGGTGGCGCCCTCCCGTACCCAATCCATCGCGAACGAGGCGTATCGTTCGGGCGCCTCCTCGTGCGGCGCCCAGCCCAAATTCTCGTCCGCCTGGCCGGCGTTTGCGTACGCGCCGAAGGGAACGCCGAGCACCGCCAGCTCGCGCACATAGGCCAGCGTTCGCGCCGCCGGGATGCAATTCACCAGCACCGCCCGCGCTCCCCGAGCAATGGCGCCACGCGCCGCCTCGCGAACGTCGGCCGGGCTCAACAAGTCGGCGTCCGGCCCGGCGGTGAACGAGGCCCAGGTCTCGACACCGGTGCGCACGGCCTCCTCCACCGCGACCCAGCCCTCCCCGACATGGGGAAAGGTCTCGCAGAGGAGCACATCGCAGCCCGCTGCGGCCAACACTTCGACCAACTCGCGATGCTCGCCACGCGGCTCGGCCGGGCTGTTCCACGGCTCATAGCAGTCCATCAGCGGCGCGATGCTCCCGGCCACGCGGTGTCCGGCGGGAACGGCGTCTCGGCATAGTTGGACGGCCGCGCGCGCCAGGTCGTCCCATCCCGGTCCGAGCTGCCGCCGTTTGGTGCGAAACGTATTGGCAGTGTGGACCGTGGCCCCCGCGGCCGCGTAGTCGGCGTGGATTTTCGCCACGGCGTCGGGCTGATGACGCAGGGCCCACGCGCTCCAGAGGGGGAGGGGAGTGGGCACGCCCCGGGCCAGGAGTTCGCTGCCGACGGGGCCGTCCAGAATGGTGATCATGCGTCTCCTTCCCTATCCCCATCCGCATCGACCGGCGCGGCTGCGGTACGTCGCCGTTCCGGCGTACCTCCTCGCCCGGTTCACCGTCTCTTCAACCTGAGTCGAGGGCTATTCTGCGCCGCGCCGGTAGAGGTTCACCTCGCCGCGGCGCATACTTGCCGCAGTGAGGTGAACCGTGCTCCTGCTCGCAACGTTGGCTCTGGCCGTGCCGCCGTCGCGACCGGGTGACATCACGCTCACCGAATTCCAGGCGGACCCCGCTGCGGTGCCGGAGTATTGGGGGGAGTGGATCGAACTGCGAAACAACGCGGGGACCCTGGATGTCAACGGGGTCACCCTCACACTGGAGAACGGAGCCACCCTCACGATTGCCGACACGGCCCTGCTCGGGGTCAAGGACTACCTGGTCTTGGGCGTCGATGGCGACACGTCGCGAAACGGGAACGTCACGCTCGACGTGGTGTACGCGTTCGCCGACTTCAACCTCTCGTCATCCGACGACGCCATCACCATTTCCTACTCCGGCGTGATCCTGGACGTCGTCGCTTGGGACGCGAGCTGGGGCGTCGTGGCGGACGCGGCCGAGAGTTGCGCTCCGAACGCCGCGGACCTGGAATGGGCGAACGATCTGGCGATCAATTGGTGCCCCTCGACAACGCTCATGTCCACGAGCGGCATGTATGGCTCCCCGCGCGCAGCCAATCCGTACTGCACCGCCTCGCCGCCCGGCATCGACAATGATGGAGATGGCTTTACCGAGGCCGAGGGCGACTGTGACGACGCGGACGCGGACGTGTCGCCCGGCGCGGTCGATGGTGACGCTTCGCCATACGGAAACGCGGACGATGACGGCGATTGCGATGGCGTGCGTGACGACGGGGTGACCGACGACGACGCGGACGGTTGGTCGGAAGTCGACGGCGACTGTGACGACGAGCGCGCCGATGTCTACCCAGGGGGCACCGAGACTTCCGACGGCCAGGATGGGGATTGCGACGGCTGCATCGACGACGACGACGACGACGGCGATGCATGGACCGAGTGCCCGGAATCGGACGGCCGGTACGATTGCATGGACACAGACGCTGGGGTGAATCCGGACGCCACAGAAATCCTGTACGACGGGATCGACGAGGACTGCGACGGGCTTGACGACGACTGCGATGCCGATGGCGATCACTATGAGGCCGTCTCGGCCTACGGTGCCGGGTGTGATGGCCACGATTGCGATGACGCGGACGGCGCCGTTCATCCGGGGGCGCCGGAAATCGCCGACAATGGCATCGACGACGATTGCGACGGGACGGTCGACGCTCCGGTCGTCGACACGGCCGGCGACACGGCCGGCGACACCGGGGAGGAGGAAGGCAAGGCGGACGACGAGGACGACGACGGCAAGACGTCGGGCTGGCTGTGTGGCACGACGGGCGCGTCGGGCGGGCCGGCCCTCGGCCTCATGGCCGTGTCCGTTCTCCTGCTTCGGCGTCCGCGGCATAGGCTGTAGAAATGCTCCCACTCATCCTCGCCTGCGCCATCGAAGCCACCGGCCCGTCGGGCAAAGACACGTGCACCGCCCCGACCGATTGGTACGCGGACGCCGACTTATAGGGTGTTGACACGTCAACGGTATCGTAGTAAGACCGGTCGAACACCGGGATGTACGAGCCATGGACCCCACGACACCTCCGTCGCCTCTCGCCCCCGCCGCCCGCCGCCCGCCCGAAGGGGCGCACGTCGGAACTCACCGACGCCGAACGCGTGATCCTCGCCGGCATCGCACGGAAATTACCTGACTTTGGGGCTGATAACATCGCTCGCGTCTTCAATCGCCGGACAGATCGGAAGGTCTCGGACAACACGGTTCGCTACGCCTTGGTGAAGATGGGGTGGCGTCGAATGACGCGGCCATCCTCGGCGCCGGCGGAGCCAGTCGCGCCGGTAGCGCCCGATCCGACGCGCTACACGGAGCGGCACCGACCCGTTCCACCAGAGGGTGGATACCCGAGTGATCTGACGGACGCCGAGTGGGTGATCATCGAGCCGTTTCTCCGCGGTCGCCGCCAGACGGTGCTGTGCGGCGAGACGACGCGCGAGACGGTCAACGCGGTCCTCTACATCGCGAGAACTGGCGGTCAGTGGCGCTTTCTTCCTCATGAATTCCCGCGCTGGAATACCGTTGCGAAGACGTATTACCGCTGGGTGGAGCGCGGGAGTTGGGCGCAGGTGAACGACGCGCTGCGGAAACAGGTTCGCATCGCCGCCGGCAAGGACGCCGAACCCACCGCCGCCATCCTCGACAGCCAGTCGGTGATGACGACGGAAAAAGGGGGGTCCGCGGCTACGATGCGGGCAAGAGAATCAACGGTCGGAAGCGACATATCCTCGTAGACACGCTCGGACTCGTCCTCGCAGTCCGCGTCCACGGAGCGGACGTGCAGGATCGCGACGGCGCGAAGTTGCTGCTCGATCGTGCTCTCCTGGCCGGTGCGCCCAGCGGCGAACGGCCCCTACCGCAGCTGAAGAAGCTGTGGGCGGACGGGGCCTACGGTGGCCCGCTCGAAGACTACGTCAAGGAAAAATACGCCATCGACCTGGAGATCGTTCGGCGCTCAGACGACGGGCCTCCGACGATGTGGGTCGCGCCGAGCGAAGATCCGACGCCCCGTCAATCAGGCTTCAAGCTCCTCAAGTGGCGATGGGTCGTAGAGCGGACGTTCGGATGGGCGGGCCGGAATCGGCGACTGAGCAAGGACTACGAACACCGGGCGGACGTATCGGAGGCGTGGTTCTACATCGGAATGTCGCGCCTGATGCTCCAGCGGCTCACGCACAGCAGGGTTGCCGCGGGATAGTGTCAACACCCTCTTACGTCAAACCCTGGTCAAACGCGCCGCCGGGTCCGCCTGGGGGACCGAGCGTCGAGGACTCCGACGAACCCGGCGAGTTGGGTCCGCCTGGACGCTTGTCCGTATGAACGCGACGTCCTGTCGCGCTGCCGCAGCGGCGGCACGGCGAGCGCGCCGCTCTCCGGGGATTCTCGACAATCCGGCGAGAGATTCGACGTCCGCCACACCGAACCGTGGATACAGGTTCGGACCCACGACTTTGGCAACGTACGGGTGGTCTGCGGCGCCCATCATCGGGCGATTCACAATGGATTCCTATCTGTGTCGGTGCGACCGGATGGGTGCGTGGCCGTCGCCCACTCAGATCAACTCAAACGCCCGCACCTTTACCCGCCCCGACAGAATCTCGGCGCGACAGCCCAACCGCTGCGTCGCCGGGAATCCTGCCTGTTTCAGCGTCACGCGCTCCCGCGCGACCTGCTCCGCAAGGCCCTCCGCGCCCTCCAAAATCTCGACGTGACAGGTGCCGCACGTGCTGTCCGAGCAGCCCGACGCTACCGGCCGCTTCATCTTTCCAGAGGCGCTGATCACGGTGGAACCCACGTCGGCTTTGATGGTCTGCTCGGTGCCGTCGGGTCCGACCACGACGAGCGTGATGCTGGGTGTTTCCTGGATGACCGGACCGGCGCCGGCCTTGATACCCAAGATACGTTTGAGGCGGCGGCGAATTCCGAACGGCGTGGGCATTCCGTCTGGTAACCTGCGGGCGCACATGCTCGACACCCTCCATCTCTCCCGCATCGTACACGGACAACTTGGCCTTGCGACGGCAATCGCGCTCATTCACCCCGTGCTGGTCCTCCGAAAGCATGATGGGAGGTGGGCGTGCGGACTTGCATGCGCGCTTTCCCTCACGACGATCGGGGTCGGGTGGGCGCTGTATCCGGGCTACCGATCCGGGGAGAAGGCCGCGCTGTGGCAACAGGCCCCACGCATCGCCGCGTTGTTCGAGACAAAGGAACATCTCGCGTTCTATGTGGGTATTCTCGCCATTTCGGGATGGGCGCTGGCGCGTGCGGGGGCGCGGCCCCAAGCGCGCGCATGTTTCGGCGTCGCGAGTGGTTTGGCGCTGGTCGTCGGAATCATCGGGGCGATCGTGGCGAGTACGGCCACGCACTGACCCACCTACCCGTGCAGACTCAACGCGATGCCGAGCGGCACGACCATTGCGATGCCGAACGCGGCCACCGTGATCATCGCCTGCGCCATCGACGACCCTTCGCCGTGGTCCGTCACCCGATTCGCCAGTACCAAGCCGCAGATCGCTCCCGTGATGAGCCCGCCGACGTGGCCAAGTTGGTCGATCATCGGCAGCGCGGCGCCGATGATCAAGTTCAGCAGGATCCACGGCCAGAGCCGCTTTCCGAAGATCTCCCGGATCGGCGGGGGGAGATCCCGCCGTGTACGCCAACCGAAGACGACGAGCGCGCCCATGATGCCGAACACGCCGCCGCTGGCGCCGATGGACAGCGGCGAATTCCCGAGCTGCGAGAGCATGGATCCGCCGATGACGCTGACGAGAAAGAGCAGGAGCAACCGGGCTCGTCCGAATACGGCCTCCGCCAGGCGGCCCAAACCCCAGAACGCCAACCCGTTGAAGAAGATGTGGGACGGGTCGGCGTGAAGGAAACCCGCCGTCACGAGTCGCCAGACCTGCCCGTGCCAGACCAGCACGCGGCTGCGCCCCCCGAACAACGTGAGCATCTCCGTGGATCGCTCGCCAAAGATCACTCCCCACGCATCGGCTTGCCCGGCCAAATAATCGCCGACGCCGGTGGCAAGGTGCAGGGCGAGAAAGGAGGTCAAAAGGCCAAGCGTTACCAGCGGCGGATTGTCATAATAGAAGGCGAAGCGTCGCAAGCCACGCTGCCACTGCTTGAGGCGGTGCACGTCCTCGGGCGGAAGATCGATGAATGTGCTCACGGCGACCCAACCCGGTAGATCGACGCCGATTCCAACGGGCCCCCATTGAGGCTGAAGGGAAGGGGTCCGAGCGTTTCCGCATAGAGTCCGACGCCGTGATCGATATCCACGACCCGAACGGCAAAGGCATCACGACTGTCAACCTTCTGCATGGGAACGAGGCGGCTCCTATCCACATCCCCCGGGGATGCGTCACTGGCGATGGCGACAATCGTGCCGGTAGCCAGCACCTCGTCGGGGTCGAAACGCGTCCAACCCGCCCGCTCCATCGCATGGCGGAAGCTCCATTCTCCCGCAAATCGCCCCGGGGCGTGCCCCTCCGCTTCCATCGCCGCAGCCACCCGAGCGCCCACCTCCGCGCCCGCGCCCGCGTAGCGGTAGTCCGCGATGGCCAGCAGCAGCGCGACCGCTCCGGCAAAGGCGCTCGTGGCCCGCAAAATCGCCTTTCCACCCTCCATGTCCTCCGCCGCACGGGCGATGAGGATGGCCGCCGGAACACTGGCGGGCAGCAGGTACCGGGCGGATGCATAGTTGTGGCCGAGCACGACACCGATCACGATGGCAAGGAACCAGCCGCCGAGCAGGAGCGCATCATCACGATCCCCCTTGCGACGACGCGCGGCAGGGGAGACCACCGCAAGACAAGCGCGCAGGACGAGCACGGAGCCGAGGCTCGCGCACGTCAGGAGGAGGGCGGCGCCGGTGCCATCGAGCGGCTCCGGGCGCACCGCTGCGAGCGAGCCAAGCGCGACAAGAACGCCGCATGCAAACAGTATCGCATGCGTGCGAAGCAAGACCAGCGACACGGGAAGGAGGGCGGCGCGCGCGAGCACCCCCAGCCAACGTCCGCCCGCCTCCCCATGCGCGATCTCGCCTCGCCCCGCCCAGACGGCCACCGGATGCCACTGCCCATACGTGGCGAACAAACAGCCTTCTACCGCAAGAATGGGCGCAGCGACGGCCAACACGAACGACCATCGCCACCCGCGCCGCAGCATGTGAACGAGCAAAACGGGAAACACGACGGCCGCCGTATACTTCACTTCAACCGCAAGTCCAAGCGCGAGTCCGGCGGTTGGAAACCAGCGTTCATCCTCAAATCCCTCACGGTACGCCGCGATGCCGGCAGTCAGCAGGGCCGCCATGGGCAGGTCGATTTCAAGCGTGTCGTGGAGCCCAAGGATGACGGTGGACGACGTGATCCACGCCACCTCCGCGAGGTCGGGATGGTTGCACATGCGATGGGCAAGTCGCGACGCACCCCACGCGAAGAGCGCAACAAACGGCAGCCCGCTTAGAAGGCGAACAACCGCAGTATGCTCACCAAACGTGGAGAAGAGCCACATCCACCAGAAGTAGAGTGGCGGGTGGGCGTAGGCGTACGTGGACGACCCCTGCCAAACGCGGTGCCAGTCGTACGGGTGCGCGGGGTCGAGGTGGGCGCCGATCCAGAGGTAGCTCTCCTCGTCAATCGCCGGGGACTTTCCGAGAAAGGGAAGACAGACGCCGATAGCCGCCCACACGAGCCATGGAATCTGCTTCACGGGCGCGGCGTCACGAGGGCGGCGTCCGGACCAGCGGCCCAGCGGCACCAGACGGCGCGAAGAAGCGTGCGAACTGCGCGTGGCTCTCCGCAATCAGCGCGATGGATGCGTGCTCCGCCGCCTGATGGGCCTGCGCTGCGTGGCCAGGTCCGAGGTTCACCGCGTCGATTCCGAGCGAGGTCAGCCGCGCCACGTCGGTCCACGCTTGTTTCGCCGCGATGGCGTTGCCGTTGACGGCCAGAAATCGTCGTAAGTGAATATTGTCCGATACGACTCGCCCGGCAGGCGCGTGCTCGCTGATTTCAACCTCCGCATCGCCGCATACTTCCCGAAGCAGGGCCTCCGCCTCCGCCGGCGTCCGAGCCGGCGCGTAGCGCAGATTCAGGTTCAGCTCGAAGCGATCGGGAACCACATTCCGCGTCGCTCCCCCTTTTGCGAGCGTGGCAGATAGCACCTCACGGAACAGGTGACCTGCGCAATACACGTCGTTGGGCGGACGCTCGGCGAGGTGGGCCAGAAGCGGCGCCGCCTTGTGGATGGCGTTTTCACCCTGCCACGGGCGGGCGGAATGCGCGGCGCGGCCACGGAACGTCACACTTGCGTGCAGCGTGCCCATGCAGCCCACCTGGACGACGTTGTCTGACGGTTCCAGGCAGAACGCGAGCGCGGCGCCCGACAGCCACGGTACACCGTCCAGAACGGGCGCAAGCCCGCTGTTCGCCCACGGACCCTCCTCACGGTCGTAGAAAACGTAGCCGACGTCGTAGGGCGCGTTCGTGGGGCGAGGCTCACCGGCCAGCGCGAGCATCACCGCAAGCCCCCCCTTCATGTCACTGGCGCCGAGGCCGACCAGCCGATCCCCATCGATATGCGGCGTCGGATCACCAGTTTTCGGGGGGACGGTATCGGTGTGCCCCACGAGCAGCACCAACGGGACGCCGGCACGTGCCGGCGCACGCGCAATGACGCTTTCTCCAACACGCTCGACGGCAAGATCGGTACGAGAAAGCCACCGTTCGATGAAATCGGCGCACGCCGCCTCGTTTCCAGTGACGCTGGGGATGCGGCACAGGTCCAGCGCGAGCGACCCGAGCTCAGACGGGGACATCAAACTCGCGAAGCGCCGCGTTCAGCGTCGTCTTCTTGTCGGTGGATGCCTGCCGCCGACCGATGATCAGCGCGCACGGCATGCCGTATTCGCCGGCCGGAAACTTCTTAGGGCGAACGCCGGGAACGACGACGGATCGGGCGGGAACGCGCCCGGTGTAGCGAACTTCTTCCGGGCCCGAGACGTCGAGGATCGGCGTCGATGCTGTCAGGACGACGTTGGCGCCGAGCACCGCCTCCTCCTCGACCAGCACGCCCTCTACGACGATGCAACGGCTGCCGATGAAGGCGCCATCTTCAATGATGACGGGGCGAGCGCCCGGCGGCTCCAGCACGCCGCCAATCCCGACGCCGCCCGACAAGTGAACGTTGCGGCCAATTTGCGCGCAGCTCCCGACCGTGGCCCAGGTGTCCACCATCGTGCCGGCGCCGACGCGGGCGCCGATATTCACGAATGCGGGCATCACGATGGCGCCGGGCTCGACGAACGCGCCCCGCCTTACGACGCCCGGCGGGACGACGCGAATTCCGGCCGCCGCAAGATCCTGCTTCGACGGCACCTTGTCGTGGAATTCCATCGGCCCGGCGTGCGTCGTTTCGTTTTTCGACTGGCGGAAGTACTGGAGGATGGCCGCCATGATCCATGCGTGCACGATCCAGACGCCATCAATCTTTTCCGCCACACGGAGCGCGCCGCGGTCGAGGCGCGAAATGACCTCCGCGATAGCGGCCGGGTCACCGGATTGGGCTCGTGCTTCCAACTCGTCCGGCATTCGGCGCCTCGTCTACAACAGCGTGCGCCACGCTCCTATCGCGGCGCGGCAGGCGTCGGGGTCGGGCACCAGCGCAAGCCGGACGAAATCGCTGCCGGCATCCGTCACCGCGAACGCGGAGCCGGGATTCGCCACGATTCCGGCGGAGAGCAGGTGGAGCGCGTAGGATTGGTCGGTGTGACCGTCAGGCACGCGCACCCAGAGGTAGAACGCAGCCTCACTCCCGACGATCTCCAGCCCGGCCTCCCGCAGAAATTCCATGAGAATTGCGCGTTTTTCCTGAAAAAGCAGCCGACGCTCCTCTCCGTGGGCATCGTCCTGCCACGCAAGCGTTGCGGCGGCGTTCACGAAATCCTGCGGTGCAAGGCCGGGGTTGACCCGTAGCGCGCGGATCTCCCGCATCACCGCCGGATCCCCGGCGATCATCCCCGTTCGATAGCCCGTCATGCCGGAGCGTTTCGACAGGCTGAAGATGGCAACCACCCCCTCCGTCGCGACTTGCAGGATGGACGGCGGCGGACGGTCGAACCACACGTCCGAATAGCACTCATCGCTGGCGAGGAGGATGTCGTGCTCTCGGCAAACCTCCCAGGTTCGCCGAAGATCATCGAGCGATAGCACCGTGCCGCAGGGGTTGTGGGGAGAGTTGATCCACAAGAGGCGCGTGCGTGCGAGCACCTCACGCGGCAATTCCCACGCGCGCTGAACAAAATCGCCGCTCAATCGCTGCGGAATCGGCTCTCCCCCGGCCAATACCGCGCCCCGATAGTAGACGGAATAGCCGGGGTCGGGGAACACCACGCCGCGGTCGGCCGCGTGCGGATCGACGACGAGCAACGGAAGGTGGAAGATCGCTTCCTTGCTTCCCGAGGTCGGTAGCACCTGCGTTGCGGGGTCCAGCGTTACGCCAAGGCGTCGCGACGCCCACCCCGTGAACGCCGTGCGCACGCCGACATCCCCGAGCACCGTCGGGTAGCGGCAGTTGTCGGGAACGGCGCTCAGCATGCGCTCGCGAATGAAGGCCGGCGTGGGCTCGATCGGATCGCCCGTACCGAAGTCGTAGACGGTTTTCCCTGCCGCGAGCAGCTCGCCCTTGAGTCGGTCCAGCACGACCGTCGGATAGTCGGGGAGGGCGGCGAGGGCCGGGTTGCGTCTCACGGGTTGCGTCTCACGGGGTGCGTCTCACGGGGTGCGTCTCACGGGGTGCGTCTCACGGGGTGCAACTCACGGGGTGCATCTCTCGGGGGTGGCTCACGGGGCGTCGTGCGGGGCAGGTACCGGGAGTATCGCGGGCGGGCGAAATCGGCGCGGCGGATGGGTGCGGGAAGCAGCCAGCGCTACGGAACGGCGGACGTGAGCAGGCCCGCCAACGCCAGCACCGCCAACGCCAGCGCCGTCGTAACCGTGCAAACGTTCGTACCCCTTCGAGTGAGAGAATTCCTTCCATTCGCGACCACATGGGCATCCAAGTGCCCGTGAATGGAACGAATTCTTCCATTCAGGCTGAGGGGTCCGACCGCAACCGGCTTCACCGCGCGCGTACGCCCCCTCGGCCACCCGCGCGATGCACGAGGCCGTGCGCGATCTCCGCCTGGATCGACTGGACGTCATCCACTCCGGCGACGCGACGTGGACGCTCAACCCCACAATGCGTGCGGTGGGCATCACCCGGCTGCCGGAGGATGTGCCTCGGCCGAGTTGATCCGTCGCAACCTCACACCTCCTTCCTCCCCGCCGCCCGGTTGATGACGCGGCCGCGTTTGTTTTTCTGGGCTCAGCAACAGGAGTATCGACGAGTGTGTCCACCACCTTGACGGAGGGCACGTGGGAGGTTGACGTTGGCGCCTCCGTATCCGGGGCCGGGGACCTCAATGGGGATGGGTACGCCGGCGTCGTCGTCGACGCACCCGACGGCTACCGCCGCGCCGCGAACCCACGGCGTCGCCTGCGGTTGCGCTGCGCGGGAGCCCCGTGCCGGGTTCCTGCTTCTCCTTCTCGCGCTGCTTGGCTGGCGCCGACGCGGCGTTCGCGAGGCCTACCCCCCGCCTGGGTAGGTGTCGGTAGACACGCCCACGATCATGGTCGCTGCGGCGTGGGCGTCTCCGAGAGTGTGCCCGTTGCGGATGGCGAAGACTGCGTGGGTGACCCTGGCGCCGGCGTGGCTCAATCCCGAGTACACCCAGCACTGGCCGTAGGACATCCGCCCCGGGTCGCCGTTGTTGTAGTCCGTCCACCCCGACGCATGACCGCGGATGCGCAGGTCCATTCCGTCCAGCCCGTCCGCCGCGCCTTTGCCCGTCGCGGTGAGCAGGACGGTGTCGCCGACCTCCGGCAGCGAGAACCAGGCGTCCTTCGCCTGCTCCTTGGACTCGAGCGCGCTGCACATCACCCCACGGAAGCTGGAAGGGAAGGTTGCGTAGGGCAGGAATCCGACCGTGCCGGCGTCGGTGTTGAAGGCGAGCAATTTTTCTGATCCGTCCGTGTCGTCGAAGATGATCGAGTCCAGTGGCGACGTCGTGCTGTCGTACCCCATGAAGTACGTCGTGTCGGCGCACTTGGTGGACTTTGCGCAGTCGTTGTCCACGACCACCTCCAGGCCCTCCTCGGAGCCGTTGAACCCGGCCGTTAAGCCGGTGGCCTGCCCGGTCGCCAAGTCGCGCGGGGCCTCGATGATTCCCAGCGTTGCCGCCATGGCGAAAAGCAGTTCGAGGCCGGTGGTTCCGCGACGGGAAGCGAACATGGGAACTCCGGTGTGGATCCGCGAACGAGCCGTCTCGTCCGCGGGGCGCGTCTCTACCACACATTCCCCGGATTCGCGATTGTTCTTCGCCGTTCTCGCCATCGCCGATCACCGGTCACTGCGTGGGAAATCGCGACGAAGTACCGGATCGGGGTTGCTCCCGGGTACGCATCGGCCCCCATTCGATCGGATGTCGATCGCACAGGCCATCACCGAAAACATTCCTTTGCTGAGCAACGACACGCTGTTCGAGAACTTCGGCGTACGGCGGATCTGGCAGGCATACGTTCGCCCCCTCCCGCGTGGCTGCGCCCGGCAGCCCAGTGCTCGCCAGCCCTGCGCTCGTCACGCTCTCGGGTCCTCGCGCGGTTTCGTCGCCGTTCGGCGGCCCACGACAAGGGAGGGAGCGCAGCACATGCGTATAGCGCTCCTTGACCCCGACGAGGATACGCGGTGTGGTGATGCGTCGGAATTCCGAGTCCTCGCTGTACGCGGTCCAACCTGGAAGTTGGGTCGCGATTCGCGGTCTGAACGTCGAGGACACCGTTCGGAACACGGCGCTCGCGATCGCCGCCCGATATGCCGAGGTCTGGCTGGACGGAAGCGGCGCGTATACATTCTACGACAGCGACCTGTCCGGAAGCGCCAGCCTTGGCAATGGCTCGACCGTGGTGCACGGCAACGCTGTCTTTGCGTGCAATGGCGTTGCCGCTTGGGAGGGCTCGACGGGCCTGCTACTCGACGGGAATCGCTTCCACGACTCCGACCGGATTGCCGTCATGCTCGAAGCTGCGTCGGCCACGTTCTTGGATAATCGTTGGCAAAACAACGTGGAAGACCTTGTACAGCAGAGTTGTGCGGGGCTCACTCCGCTGATCGCGGCGCAGGTCTCCGGCGTGTCGACGACGGACATCTGTGCGGGTGGCGCGCGGCTGTACGACACGTCACTGCACTACGACGGACTGTACCTTTCCGAATCCACCCCCGCCGACGGAGCGTCTGGCGTGCTCATCGAAATTCCGTGATCCACTCGCTCTACAAACCGCCAGGTTGGACGCCCCTCGAAGCCATGGAGGAACACCGCGCACGCACACCGGGTCTTGCAGATGAGGCGATGGTCTACGCCGGGCGTCTCGACCCGATGGCCGAGGGGCTGCTCCTCGTCCTCACTGGCGAGGACCGGTTCGGGCTCGCTGCCCACCTCACCCACGACAAGGACTATGTTGCCACCTTTCTATTCGGCGTTTCCAGCGACACCCACGATGCCCTTGGGCGACTCGTGGCCGGACCTGTGAGTGTGCCGCCGCCCAAACGATGTGGCGAAGCCCTAGCCGGCCTGGTGGGCACGCACACGTTGCCGCTCCCGGTGTGGTCCGCATATCGAGTGCGCGGCCGCCCGCTTCACGCGTGGGCACGAGAGGGGCGGATCCACGAGATTGCGGTACCCACCCGAGACATGACCGTCACATCGGTACGTGCGGTTTCGTCGGAGGCCGTGCACGTTACAACCCTGCTCTACGACGTTCGTACACGAGTTACGCGTGTTCGCGGCGACTTCCGCCAAAGCGAGGTGCTGGCCGACTGGGCACGCCTCGGCGGTGCGGATCTGCCGCTGGTCACGGTGACCGTGGCCCTCACGGTGACCAGCGGCACCTATGTACGCGCGCTCGCCCACGCGGTGGGAACGCAACTC
The DNA here is from genome assembly GCA_945861635.1 of Klebsiella pneumoniae. Classification (GTDB taxonomy): domain Bacteria; phylum Myxococcota_A; class UBA796; order UBA796; family SXON01; genus CAMAWH01. The sequence continues at coordinate 26,763 of CAMAWH010000030.1, forward strand.
GGGTGCGGCGGGCTGCTGCTCGCGCTACGACGCACGCGGGTGGGGCCGTACCGGGCGTGATCGGTCACTGCGCGAGTGGACCGCCCTTGCAGGTACGGCTATCCTCGGGCCATGGTCGTCCAACGTCTGCTCCCCACGCTTCCGCTGCTGGCCCTTGCGTGCACGGAGGGGGCAGAGGGGGTGGGCCTTGCCGCGTCCGAAACGGGTGATTCGGCCCAGGACTCCGGCGCATCGGACGCCGACTCCCTCCCCGCGCCCATTGCGGACGCCCTGGCGAACTCCGATGGCGGTCCACTCGGTCCGCTTTTACTCCCGGAGGACGTGAGTGTGGTGCCCCGGTGGGAGGTCCGCCTCGCCACGAGTGCGGACGGGCAGTCGTGGACGGCCTCCGACACCGTGATCGCGTGGTCCCTCACCTCGCTTTCCGGGATCGTTTTTGGCGACGTCATCGTGCTCACCGTCGGGATTGAAATGGCCAAAGCGCGCCCACTGGGCGTGCCCGATCCGCTGTCCGCCGTGGCAATCATCGTGACGGAAGACTTGGCCACCTGGAACAGCGCGGAGATTCCCATCGCGGACACGGTCAACGCGTTCATTACGGACCCCGCGCTTTGGGTGGACGACGAGGAGGCGCTGCACGTGGTCTACTTTTCGAGCGCCGGCGGCGCTGGCGACCCCGCAGGTCAGGAGGGCGCACACGACATCTATGACGCCGTCGGGTCCGAGGACACGTTCGTCGAAGGCGCCGCGCCGATCTACTCCGCGGAGGGGCTTGCGGACCCGGTCATCCTGCGTGTTGGCGGCGAATGGACCTTGTTCACGACCGAGTTTGCCAACGCCGTCACCCTGGCAACGTCGGCGGACGCTGCCACCTTCACGCGGGACACCACCCAAACCTGGGACACCGTCAGCGTACCTTCTGGCATGTACGGGCCGGAGGGCACGGTCGAACTCGTGGCCCAACACCTCGATGGTCGAGACGTGCCCGACCGCGCTCACATCGGCAGTGACGGCGTGCTTGCGGTGGACGGCCCCCTCTACGACGCGCATCCGTGGGGGAACAACTGCACGTCTCCCGTTGTGTTGCCTTGGAAAGGCGGATTCGTGCTGTTTTGTGCGGTGCGCGTCGAGGTCTGAGGGCAAGGAGGGTGTTGACCTACGGCGCCAACCCCGGGTCAAGCGCACCCGCCGCCGCCATTGCGGCGCGCGCGATGTCGGGATGACCGAGGTGCGTTGCGAGCGAGGCCACAGCGTACTGCGCGAACGGATTCCACGGCTGATCGGCGCTGACCAACTGAAGCTCGGTGAGAGCCTTCTCGCCCGCTCCTCGGAGGACGAGCAGGCGCGCGAGCAACTCCCAGCCGGGGAGCACTCCCGGCTCCAGAAGGGTCACCTGACGCGCGTCGAGTTCCGCGTTGGCAAGGTCCCCTTTTTGCGCTCGCTCCATGGCGCGGGCATGCAACAATCGGGCAAGTCTGCGGCGGCCCGCGGGATGCATCGGGTCACCGAGCAGCGCGTGCTCCAGCGCGTCGACATCTCCGCGCAGTGAGGCGGCGTCGATGGCTCGGACGGTTTGGAGCGTGGTGGCGGGAACGTCGGGAAGGGCGTGCCGCATCGACAGCAGCTGGGGAATGTCCAGCCGCCCGACGGTGCCGTACAACGCCATCGGCGCCGAGTATTCGAGTGTGGGGTCGCGATCGCGGTGGGTCGGTCCACCCCCGGCGAACGCGGCGAGCGCCTCCGGACCGAGCAGATAGTGGCGTTGCAGGTCGGCGGCCCGATCCAAGCCGGTCCACGCACTCGTTTGAGGCCCCATGCCGTCGATCCGCGCCTGCAACGCGGCGTCGTCGAGGTGTAGAGGAGCGGTATGCCCTGTCAACAGGAAGTCGAAGGGTCCTGCGTTCCAGAGGTGAGCCTCACCAAACACCGCCTGAAACGTGCGCACAATTGTCCGGAAGTCCTCGTCGTGGAGCAAATATCCCTGCAACCAGACGGCAGCGACGCCGCCGGCGCGCAGGCGCGCGCGCGTCTCGGCAAACGCTTCCGCAGTGAACAGTGTGGCCATGCCCGACACAAAAATATTGGTCGGCTGCGCGGAGATCACGTCATACTCACGATCCGTGTATCGAAGTTCATGGCGTCCATCCCCGCGTTTCAGGTGAACGCGCGCGTCAGCCAGTGGGGCGCCAATCAACGGACCAAACGCTTCCGCCGCGCGCGTAACCTCGGGGAGAAGCTCGTAGACGACGACGCTCTCCACCGGCTGGTCCAGCACAGACGCGAGCGTCATTCCAGACCCAAGTCCAAGGACAAAAACATCCTCAGCGTGGGTGGCCAGGAGCGTCGGCAGCGCGCCGAGCAAACCCTGCGCGAGCCGATCCTCATGGGTGCTGGCGTCGGTTTTTCCGTTGATCCGGAGCACGCGCTCGCCGCTTTCTCGCTGGAAAACCGTGACGTTGGCGCCCAAGCCTTCCTCGTGGAAGACGATGCTTCCGCCTTCCAGTGCGCTGGTCAATAATGCAGGGTCCGATACGAGATCCCGGCCGTACATGTGCGGCGCAAGGTTCATGATGCGTGGGTCCCAGTGGGGCGAACCCAACAGTCCCGCCAGACCCAGGGCGGGCAGCAGCGCAGCACTCCGCCGCCTGCCCACCAGCACGGCACTGGCCGCGAGGAAATGTACCGTGACGCCAACCCACAACGTGCCTTGCACGCGGAGTGTCGGGATCAACACGAACGCCGCAAGAAGCGAGCCGGCGATTGCTCCGAGCGTATTCCACGCATACGCACGTCCAATCTGGCGGGGCGCCAGCGCCGGATCGGCAGCGAGCAAGCGCGTGGCGATAGGGTAGATGCCGCCCATCAGCACCGTCGGCAGCACGAGGAGCGCAAACAGCACGCCGAAGACGAAGGCCTGCGTTGCGACGAATGAATCCGCGCGAGCGGCGAGCGGCTCAAGCAGGAGCCAAGGCAGAATGCCAAGCCCAGGAATGAGCGCCGCGGTCGAGAGCGCGATCCCGGCGTTCACGGAAGCAAGCAGCGCCTCCCGATCCCGCACACGATCCACAATGCGGGCGAAGAGGTATCCGCCTCCGGCGAGCCCCCCGATGAACGCACACACGATCAAGCTGAAGGCATACGTCGTCGAGCCCGTGAACAGGCTGAAGCTGCGATTCCACGCGATCTGGTCGATCATGGCCGCGCAGCCGGAAACGGCGAATGCGAACAGAACGACCCTTTCCCGTGGAGTGGATATCGCCGCGGTGGATGGTGCAGCGGCGCCGACGGCCGCCCCGGGAACCGTCGTCACGGGAAAACGGAGGCCCACGACGATGGCCAACAGACCAACCCCGATGTTCACGCCGGCCGCCATCGCAAGGGTCGCGGGGAGTCCGAGGGTAGGGAGCGCGACGAACCCTGCAAGGCCGGCGCCGATCAGCGCTCCGGTCGTGTTGACGGCGTAGAGCCAGCCCATGTCGCGGCCAAGCGTCGCGTGCGCGCGCGCGTACCAGCGCGTGAGCAGCGGGAGGGTGGCCCCCATCGCGATCGTCGGCGGCAGGAGCGCGAGGCCCGCCAAAAACAGCGTCAGCGCGGTGCTTGCGCCCAAGCGTGCGATCAGCGGATCGAGCGCAGCCAGCAGCGTGGGGCTCGCCAGGGCGTAGGCGCCGATGCCGGCTTCAAGGAGGCCGTACGCGGCCAGGGGCGCGCGCACGCGGCCTGCCCAGGCGCCGCCTACGCGCGCGCCGATGCCCAACCCCGCCATGAAGCTGGCGATCACGGTGGCGGTGGCGAACATCGACTGGCCCGTGGTCAGCGCGATGATCCGCACCCAGACGACCTGGTAGACCAGCGCGGTACACCCCGAAAGGAGGAATAGGCCGGCGACGCCGATGCGCAGCGCGCGCGTCGTGCCGGCGAATCCGTCCTGATGATCACGCATGTTTCCGAATGTATTGCGCGCCCGTCTCGGATTAGGTTCAGCGCATGAGCAACCTGCCCGCGATTGCCCCGATCCGCGTATTCGCGCTCCCGCCGATTTGGGGTGCGCCCAACCCCAGTCCATTCGTCATCAAACTGCTGACGTTCCTGCGAATGGCCGGGCTCCCGTACGAAATGCCCGGTCTGACCGGCCCGCCCCGCTCACCGACGGGGAAAATCCCGTACATCGAGCTTTCCACTGGCGAAAAGTTGCATGACAGCGGGCTGATTGTCGATGCGCTCACGGAGCGGTACGCGATTGGTCTCGATGCCGGCCTGACCGACGATCAACGTGCGCTTTCCCACGCCGTGCGCCGCATGGTCGAGGAGCACCTGTATTTTGTCGGTGCCTACGAACGGTGGCTCACGCCGGCCGGCTACGCCGTCACGTCACGCGCGTACTTTTCGCACCTTTCCGCTCCGTTGCGGCTGCTTTTACCGCTTCTGCTCCGGCGCAGAATTCGCGCCAACATGTTTGGGCAGGGCGTGGGCCGCCACCCCCCGGACGTCGTTGCCGACGCGGGGCGGGCGGACCTTCAGGCATTGGCGGTACTGCTGGGAGATCGGGAGTTTTTCCACGGGCATCCGACGAGCATCGACGCGACGCTGTACGGATTTCTCGCGGCGTGGCTGTCCAACCCCTTTGACTCGCCCGTGAAGGCGGAGGTCGAGAGGCATCCAAACCTGATGGCCTACCAGGCACGCATGCGAGAGCGGTATTGGGCGGCGTGATGCGGCGGAGGGTTAGGGCACCGGCCTCGGGGAAGCCATGCTCGACACGTTTCGCGGCCTGACGGACGTTTCGGCGTCCGACCTGAAGAAGGCCCTGCGCATGCTTCACCAGGGTCATCTGGAGGGTCCGGTGGACGCCGGCCGCTTGGCGCGCGTCGGCTTGCAACACTGTCAGGGGCCGCTGCTTCAGACCCTCCGCGGGCTCGACAGTGCCGGCGTCCGGGCGGTGCTGGTGGCCGTGCTGTCGGAGCGTGCCGCGGCGGACGACATCGCCGCGCGGGCGGCGGTCGCGGCGGTTGCCACGGCGGCGATTTTGGCGGCGGATGCGGCCGCGGCGGCGCGCGACGCGCCGGCAGACGGATAAACGGCGCCGTGCTCCCCTTCCTGCTCGGGTGCGATTTGACGTCCGCCCCCAACCCATCATCTTCCGCCGAGGAAATGTTTGTCGTCCCAGCGGGCTCGACAGCGCGTGGCCTATCGGGTCCGCTGGCAGACGCTGGGCTCATCTCGGAGGGCTGGCGGTGGGAATGGTTCTTGCGGACCGGTGCGGACGGCACATGCATCAAGGCCGGACGTCATCGCGTCAAGAAAAGCATGGATGCGCCCACGCTTCTGGCGGCGCTTTGCGGCGCGCCCGTGCCGAATGACGAGCCGTTCACCGTGCTCGAAGGCTGGCGCGTTTTGGAGATCGACGCCGCGCTCTCGGCAAAGGGCTGGATCAAGGCGGGGGAATATGCCGAAGCCGTCCGCGACGTTTCGACGTTCCACGCGGACTTCCCGCTTCCCAGCAGCGGCCTCGAAGGCTACCTGTACCCCGAGACCTACAAGGTTGAACCGGATCACTTTTCGGCCCACGACTTTGCGCAACGCCAGCTCGACACGTTTTCGGCGCGTTTCTGGACCGCCCACAAGGAGGGCGTCGCCACCCGCGGGTTGCAGGCCATCGTCGTAATGGCGAGTCTGCTGGAGAGAGAAGAGCCTTCTCCCGTGAATCGGCCTCTCGTCGCCGGTATACTCTGGAAACGCATCGACGCGGGGTGGAATCTCGGCGTGGACGCAACGAGTCGGTATACGCTGACCGACTGGAACGATCGGGCCGCGTTCCTGAAAAAGCTTCGCGATCCTAACGATCCGTGGAACACGCGGCTTCGCGCGGGGCTGCCGCCCACGGCAATCGGCAATCCCGGCGCGGTGGCGCTGGAAGCCGCCATGTCGCCAAAGGACAGCGAGTTCTGGTACTACCTCCACGACGCCACGGCTACGATCCATCCGGCGCGAAACGTGGCGGAGCATGAGGCGTTTCGGCGGAAGTACAACGTGTACTGAGGCGGAAGCTGACCGTTACGCGTGCAGGATCTTCCGGATCATCGTGCCTGTGAAGTCGTGGCCGTTGAGAAAGCCGATGCGAACCTCATGTCCGGGTGCGCCGGCTACCTCGACACGCGTCACATCTCCGTAGGTCATGCCGTCGGCCACGGCGCGTGCCGGCCGCCGATCCGCGTCGAGCACATCGATCGTGACGACGCTTTCCGGGGGCAGAAGCAGCGGAGAAAGCCTGGGCGTATGCGGGCAGATCGGCGTCAGGTGCGTCGCATGCAGCAGCGGATGCGCCGCGGGGCCGCCCGCCGAAAACGAGTACGCCGTGGACCCCAACGGCGTGGCGGCGATGATGCCATCACACACCATCCGCTCGACCACCGCGATGCCATCGACCTCGACCCGGAGGTGACACGTGTCTCCGCTCTGCCGCTCGACGTAGACATCGTTCACCGCGAACGCCTCGACCACACCGCGCTCCGAGTGGGCGCGGAGTCGTAAGCGGGGAAACGCTCGCGAGAACCACGCACCGGTCGTGAAGGCGTCCACGATGGTCAACGCCATCGCCTCGGGGTCCCCATTCAGATCGTTCAGTAAAAACCCCAGGTACCCGCAATTGACGCCGAAAAACGTGTAGTCCGGCCCGCGCGCGTGAATCGCCTGCAACATCGTGCCATCTCCACCGAGGACCAGGCACACGCCGGCGCCCAGCTCCGCCACGGCCGGATTTTTCACTTCCAACGCAACCAATGCCGCATCGACGGCGCGCGCACGCGGGTGATTGCTGACGCTTCGAAGCACGCAGCGAATGTAATCGGATAGGACGCCGCCATGCGGCTCTCCCGCGCACATGGGCTCGGTAACGACTACCTGATCGCGGACGGCCCGCTCTCTGCCGCGCTCGTCGTGGCGCTGTGTGATCGCCACCGCGGCGTCGGGAGTGATGGCGTGTTGGAACCGATCCCGGGGAGGGAGGGCGCGGCGTTCGGCCTTCGCATCCACAATCCGGATGGCTCGGAAGCTGAGAAATCCGGCAATGGTCTTCGGATTTTTGCGCACTGGCTCCACCACCGACGCGGCGCTCCCGCCACATTCTCGGTGTGGACCGCCGGCGGCATCGTCGAGTGCTTGGTCGACGGTGACGTCGTAACCGTGGACATGGGCCTGGCCTGCGTGTTCGCGCCAAGGGAATACGCCGGCGTCGTTGCGACGCCGGTGAGCGTCGGAAATCCCCACGCGGTTGTGTTTGGTGACGACGTGCCCGCCGACTGGCGTACGCTCGGGGCACGGATGGAAAACTCCGTCGCGGGGAGAACGAACGTCCAGTTCGCCGTGATGCGGGCGGGTGTGGCCCACGCCCGGATCTGGGAGCGCGGCGCTGGAGAAACGCTGTCCAGCGGATCGAGCGCGTGCGCCGTCGCGGTCGTTGCCGTCGCAAGCGGCCGGGCAGGTTCTCCGGTCACGGTATCGATGCCCGGCGGAGAGTTGACCATCGACGTCGGTGAACCGGAGCCGGCGGGCGCGCCGGGCAGGTCGGCCGGCGATGCGCCCGCCGCGTCGTCCAGCGGCGCCACCTTTCGCGCGCCGCTGCGGATGCGCGGGCCCGTCGAGCGCGTGGCAGAGGTCACCGTGGATGCGTCGTGGCTGCAGGCGCGTTCGTGACGCTCCACAAGCGTCTGTTTGCCTGCATTCTCGCCAGTGTCGCCGGGCTGTCCTCCGCGCCCATCGCGCATGCCGCCGACATCCAGCGCGTCGTGCTCGACGCCTCGTTTGTGGACCTCATTCCCGAGCGCGTGGTCGCCACGGTTCAACAGGACGGAGCCAGTCGCGAAATCGTGCTCGTGGACGACGGATCGAATGTGGACGACGCCGCGGGAGACCGCGTGTGGACGGGTTCGGCGGAAGGCGAGCCCGCCCAATACCTTCCGATCCGCCTCGCGGTGACGGTAGACGACGTAACACGAGATGTGTATGCAGGGGTCGTTCGTGTAGGCAATGAGCGCACAGTAGAGGTGGCGTTCGAGGTCATGACGACGCCGCAGGGCGCGCTCGTGGGTGCGCGCCGGACGAGCGCCAGCCCCGGTCGCGTCACGCACGCAACCGAGGCCGTCCCGCTGCTTGCCGCCAGCTTTTGGTCCGTGCTCCTGCTCGTGCTGGGCGCGCTGGCGCTCCGACGCGGGCGGGCACCGGTGCCCCCGCAGTGAGTGGCGCTGCCAGCGTTGCAGGCGGGGTGCCCGCGCCGCGAACCGGGGCCCCTCCTGACACGCACGCGCGCTGCCCCCGAACGGAGCGGATGGCGGCGCTTTTCTTCCTCGGCATTGCGTTGGTCTGGACGTGGCCGCTGCCTCTCGACCCGTTCACGACGACGATTGCGATGCATTTTGACCAATACCCGGCGGCCTGGCTCGTCCATGCCGCCGCCAGCTACGTTCCCGATGGCGTCAGCGAATGGAGCGCCTTTCCGACGGGCGAGCCGACGACTCGACTCGACTCGTTCCTGTTCGCCATGCTTGCCGTCGCCCTGCGGGGCGCGCTCCCCGGGCTGTTCGTCACCAACCTGTTCGTCCTGTTCGGCCCCCCCATCTCGGCGTGGGCCGCTGAACGCTTCGCGCGGGAGGCGCTCGGCGCGCGCTTTCCCGCGTCGCTGCTGGCGGGCCTCGCCTTCGGATTCTCGCCGCTCGCGCTGGTCGGCGTGCTGGAAGGACATGTGTACTACCTGCTCAATCCGTGGCTGCCGCTGCTCGCCTTGAATGTCTGGCGGGCGGGGAAGGGCACGCGCAGCATCGCAACGTCTCTCCGCACGACCGCGCTGTGGACACTCTGCCTGTTGACCACCGCCTACATGGGCATCAACGGGTTGGTCATCGTCGCGGCTATCTCTTGGCACCAGCGGCGGGTAGATCGCGTTTTTGTGGCGACCGCATTCGTCATCGGCCTCGCGTACACGGCGCTGTTCCTGCGCGGCCACGGCGCCGTCACCCGGGACGCAGGAGACGCGCTTGCGCGTCTCGGTGCGGCATCCCTCACGACGCTTGTGGCGTGGAATCCCTGGATGGACCTGAGTCGCCACTCGCTGGCGCCCACGATCGGGCTCGTTCCTCTCTGCCTGGCGCTGCTCGCACCGCTTTCCCTCGCGTGGCGGCCGCCGGGCCCGAAACCGTCGCGAATGCTGCTCGCGCTCGGACTTGGCTGTTTGATGCTGGCAATCGGGCCGGTGCTCGAGTTCGGCGTCAACCGCACCGGCGGCGTACCAACGCTGCTTTACCCATTGTTGAAGCTGGGCTTGTTCGACATCTACCGGTTCCCCATCCGGTTCGCGTGGGTGAGCGCGCTTGCGTTGGGCGGGCTCGCGGCAATCGTCGTAAGCGAGATGTCGCGCGGGTGGCGCCATCTCTTCGTATTCGCCGGTGTTCTCGACGTGCTCGTGTTCTCGGGCGCCGCGTTCCGTGTGGATGCGCACCCGACCCCCCTGCCGTCGGCCTATGCGCTGCTCCCCGAAGGGGCGGTCCTCGATCTCTACCCGGAGGTCGGCGGGGCGCAGGAAGACGTCGGATTTTTTCAGCAAAACCTCGCTTGCTACTATCAGATTTCCCATCGCCGCCCCATCTACGAGCGGTGTCTGAACACGGACATCTCCCTGTCGCCGCGTCGGAAGGCGAATGCGCGCGTTCATGACGCCGTGTTCGGAAATGGTGACGTTCTGGCCGTCCTTCGTGACCTCGGCGCACGCAGCGTGGTCGGCCACCTCGACGTGTACCAGCCGTTTGAGCGTTCCGACGTCATCAACCGGCTGAATCGTGACCTTGGCAGTCCAATTTCGGAAACGCGGGATGGGGGCGAGTGGCTCATGAGTTGGAGGGTCCCATGACCGTGGTGTTGCTCGCGATTCCGTTGGCCTTGGCCCGAGAGGTCGATGTCAAGGTCCACGACATGCAGGGCGTCGTCACCGGTGACGTACACGTCGAGCTCGTCGGTCCGGGCGGAAAGACCAGCTTTGACCCGAAGGATGACGGTGCCGATCCGGACAAGATCGCCGGCGACCACATGTACACGTCGCATGGTGACGTGGCCGCCGAAAACGGCGAAGTCGTCGTGACCGGCGGTGGAAAGACGTGGCGGGGCGGATTCGCATTCGACATCGACAGTGATGCCGTCCTGCTCATCGGCCTGCAACCCGACGGTTTGGCTGGAGCGAGCACGAAGGAGGTGATGTTCGTGCCCGAGCCGGCGCGCGATGAAACGCCGCAGGCTCCCGGCGGAAGCGCCCGTACAACCCGCACAACGCTGCCAAAGGGAATGTGGGTGGGCTGGGGACTCGGCGTTCTGGCGTTGGCGGCACTCGGTGCGCTGGCGTGGCTGGGCGGGCGTGCGAGCCGAAGGGAAGCCTCCTGACGGCCTCCGTGTTAGACGCCCGCCGTTTGCGAGGGTTGACATGGACGATATCGAAGAGCCCAAGAAGAAGGGTGGTTGTCTCAAATACGCGCTGCTGGGCTGTGGCGTGCTCGTGATCCTCGGCCTCGTCGGCGGCGGCATCGGCGGGTATCTGGCCTACCGCTCGTTTTCGTCGTACAAAAGCAAGCTGACCGCCCTGGCCGACCAGCAGTTCGTGACGGTGAATGTGAGTAATCCGGGAAGTGTCGACTTGACCCTGTCGTGTGACGTTCCGGACGGAGAACCCACCACGGCCACGGTTGCGGTGAACGACAGCAACTATGTCATGTTCACCACGTCGTATCCGGTGAATTGCACGGTAAGCCGGCCCGATCTCTCGACTGCGAAAGTCATCCAGGAACTGACCGCCCCGGCGGATGGCAGCAACTCCTTTTCGTACACGGTTGGTGAGCCGTCGGCGGTGGCCGCGTTGACACCCGAGGGTGACGCGGACCCGATTCCCCCGGTCGATCCCTCGGCACCCGCGGATGGCGCGACGTCGGCGCCGCCGACCGACCTGGCCGATCCGATGACGCCCGGCACCGCTTCGTCCGGCACCGCTTCGTCCGGCACCGCTTCGTCCGGCACCACTTCGTCCGGCACCACGGCATCGACCACCCCGGCGCCGTCGAGCGCGTCGTCAACAACGTCGCCCGCGTCGTCTTCGTCGCAACCGGCCAGCACCAGCTCCGCTTCCGCGAGCAAGCCGTCGTCTTCGACCTCCAAGCCCGCCACAACGACGTCGTCCAGTTCGCCGTCGTCCAGTTCGCCGTCGTCCAGTTCGTCGTCCCCGTCTTCGAGCTCGTCCTCAAAGCCGTCGTCGTCCTCCACGAGCAGCTCCGCGTCAACCACGCCGGCTTCCTCGACGACGGCGTCGTCGTCCAGCGCCACGAGGCCGCCGAACATGCCGCCGCCGGTCACCAAGAGCAGCTCCAGCGGAGAGAAGGTCGCCGTCAACTTCAGCCTGCCGTCCGGCGGAAAGTACGAAGGCATCGAAGTCTTCGTGGACGGCGCTTCGCTCGGCGTCAAGCCGATGCGGGAGCGGGTGATGGTGGGCAAGCACGTGTTCCGGTTCTACAAGCCGGATGTGCTGGACATCAACTGCCCGATTGTGGTGCCGGACACGGGCCGTTCGCTGGAGATCAGTGCTCGGAAGGCCACCTGCCCGCCGGCGTCGATCGACGATTTGGACTGAAACTTCCGCGTGGGCCGACGAGCAGCGGCGCATCGCGCGCAACTCCGCAGCGAGACCGCTGCGGAAGGTAGCCCGCCGCACGTCGAGCCTCCCGCCGCCGCTACCCCCAAACCAGCGGCGGCGCACCGTGTTTCGTCGCCGTCCAGCCCCGTCACGGCGCCCGGTACCGAACGAAGGGGTCGCTCGGCTCGGGCGTCCACCCGTCGAGTACGACCTCCACGCACCGTCGATAGGCCGCCCCGGCGGCATCCTCCCCGACATAGCGCAGGTCCAACCATACCTCTCGGATGCCTGCGTGCACGAGCGCGCGCGTGGTCGCGGCGTCCACCACCGCCGTGCCAACCGACAACCCCTGCTCACACTGCCCGACCGCGTGTAGTCCCGCGTTTTCGCGCCACGCTCGCGCCAGAGCGTGCGGGGCCGTCGCGTCGAACGGCGAGCGTGTCCCGTCCGCCATGGGGCGCCCGTGGCTGATCTGCTCGATCAGGTCGAGGCGATCGCCGCGAAACCGACCCTGCCCAAGCGGCAACAGCAACAGCGGCACGTCCGGCGCCACCGCCAGCCGCAGCGCCGAGTCCGGCGTCAACAGCCCCACTGCGCCGAAAGGAACGGCCCGAGAGAGCAGCGCGGCCTCCTCCACCAGCAATCCCCCCGCCAACAGCGACACCATCGTCGGCAGGCGGACGGACCCCGCCGCCAGCGCGAGCACCAACCCGGCCAGAATCCACGCGCGGTCCGCCCACCACAGGCGCGACGCCGCAGGCACCATCGACAGCCACCCCCAGGGCATGACGACGGGGCCAGGAAGCCACGCTCCGACGCCAAGCAGCACCGCGCCGCTTACGACGGCAAGCGGCCAGGCCCAGCGTTGCAACGCCCCCCCCTCGCGCCGGCGGGTCCACGCGCCGTACGCTGCAAGGGCCACAAGCACGGGGCGCACCACCGTGCCGAGGGCCACCCCGTCCATCCCGTAGATTCGCCCCGCGGCCAGATCCGCCGGCCGAACCAGCGCCCCGCCCAACCGCGCCGGCGCCCAGGGATCGAGCCCGGCGCTCGGTAATTCCGGTAGGCCGCTCCACACCCACGCCGCGGCGGGCAACACCAAAACCGCGTACGCCGCGAGCACGCTCAGGCCGCTCGCCGCGTCGCGACGCAGCAAGGCGGGTCCGATGGCCAGCGGGACCGCCAGCAGCGCAAAATCCCACGACGCCAACGTCGCCACGGCCGCGCACACCCCGGCAAGCACCGCCGCCCCGGCGCCGCCTTCTGCCGCCAGCACGCCGAGTCCAAGCGTCAACGGCAGGAAGATCGAGGCGAACGCAACCGTCGATCTTCCCTCCCCGATCTCGCGGAGCACGCCCTCGCATACCTGAAAACCCACGCCGGCAGCCAAAGCCCCGCTCCACGTGCCCCACCATCGCCCCCCGAGCCACGCCGCCGCCGCACCGAGCGCCCAGATCAGCGTGAGCGCGTACAGCCACATCCCCCCTGCAAAGCCGAAGACCGCGCAGAACGGCCACGACGCCAGCGCATCCACCGGGATGCCATCGACCACGCTGCGGTCGGTCCGATACGGCAGACCGTGCAAATCATCCGCCAGCACGCCGGCGATTCCGCGCGTGTGCGCCTGCCAGTGCAGGTTCAGCGTGACCGGTGCGTACGGCAACTGAACATCTCCCGGAAACGTGCCCGGACCGATGTTTGCGGGCACGAGCAACAGCCACGCGCTTACGACGAGCGCCACAAGCACCAGCCAGAAGCGACGAGGGAGCGGCGACAGGCCGGGGAGCAACGCGAACATCGAGCGTCCCCTCTACTCCAGGATCGCCTGCAAGCGGTGTTTGAGCCGCTTTACGCCCTGCCCACGGAGCTGGCACGCGCGGCTCTCCGTGACGCCGAGGCTCTCTCCGATTTCCTTGAGGTTCTTCCCCTTCAAGTAGTAGAGCGTGACGACCGTTCGCTCTTTGTCCGGAAGGTTGGTGACGGCTTCTTTGACCTCGGCGGTGATCTCTTCCGCAATCCAGCGGTCGGCGATCTCCGGCTCGTTGGCGCTCACGGTGTCGATCAAGGTCGTGCCGCCATCTTCATCGATGGGCGTGTCGATGGACGTCAGCGACGAGATCCGCGAATCGGCGGCCAGATCCTCGTATTCCTCGACCGTCATCTCCAGCTTGGCGGCGATCTCCTCTCGCAGGGGGTCACGCTTGAGCTTGCGCTTCAGCTCATTGCGCGCGATCTCGATACGGGCGAACTTCCGGCGTACGGAGCGCGGAACCCAATCGCTTCCTCGGAGCGAGTCCACAATCGCGCCTCGGATGCGGATCTCGGCGTACGACTTGAACGGCACGTTGCGATCGGGCTCGAACCGGTCGATCGCGTCGATCAGCCCGACCGTTCCGACCATGATCAACTCGTCCACATCGACGTTTGACGGCAAACGCCGCACCATCCGACCCGCGATGGTGCGGACCAGCGGGTAGTACTCGAGAATCATCTTCTCGCGCGTGGCGGGCGTGAGGGGGAATTCCATTCGGCGCTAACGATACGTCGGGAACCCTTGACGTGCAAACCCCGCGTCCTTTCCTCCAGCCGGTGTCCGGGGTAATGGTCGGGCCGATGGCTGACAAGACGCTCGGATTCTACGGCCGCCTGGCGCGCGCGGTCATGCGCAATCGTGGCGTGACGCTCGCCATCCTCGGCGTTGTCTGCATCGTGTCCGGGTGGTTCACGCTCGGGCTTCGCGTGGACTCCGACATCCTGCACCTGATGCCGCAGGACGAGCCGACCACAAAGGCCCTCGAAAAGCTCGACACGGAGGAAGGGGGCGTCAACGTTCTGACGATCGCGGCCGAAGCCGATGACATTGCGGCGCGCGATGCGTTCATGGGCGAATTGGCCACCCAGTTGGAGGCGCTGACCGACGTCGGGTACGTGCTGTGGAAGATCGATCCGGCGCTGACCTACCGGCTCGGTGTACTCCAGCTTCCGACTGAGGATCTGCTGCTTTTACGTGATCGCGTGCGGGCCGCGCTCTCGCTCGGGTCGGCGATCTCGAACCCGTTCATGGCGGCGCGCGTGCTCGACCTCGGGCCGCTGACCGCCAAGCTGGAAACGGCGGGAGATGGGATGAAGCTCGCCTCGCCCGAAGGGGTGGCGCGGATGGTGGTCCGGCCCACGGGGTCGGCGCACGACATCCCGTTTGCGCGGCAGTTCATGGCGCAAGTGTATGCGGTGATCGACGGTCTCGACCCGGAAGGGCGTGGCGTTCACGTTCGGTGGATCGGCGGCGCCTACCGGCATAATGTCGAAGACTACGAGGGCATCGTTCGCGACTTTGGGTGGACGACCGTTGCGAGCTTCGTGTTGGTGCTCATCATCATCGCTGCCGCGTTCCGGGCGCCGCGGGCGGTCTTCGTCATCTTTGCGCCGCTGATGATGTCGAACCTGT
The DNA here is from genome assembly GCA_945861635.1 of Klebsiella pneumoniae. Lineage (GTDB taxonomy): Bacteria > Myxococcota_A > UBA796 > UBA796 > SXON01 > CAMAWH01. The sequence continues at coordinate 41,864 of CAMAWH010000030.1, forward strand.
GGACGCTGGCGGTTGCCGCCGGCACCGTCGGCTCGCTGAACAGCTTCACATCGTTCGTGAACGCTGTCCTCATTGGCCTCGGCGTGGAATTCGGTGTCCACTTGTACGCCCGCGTGCGGGAGTTTTTGGAAGAGGGTCACTCGATCGAGGAAGCCACCGAGCGCGCCTGGGAGAGCGTTGGCGGGGCCTGCACCTCGGCGGCGTTCACGTCGTCTGCCGGGTTCATGGCGCTGGTGTGCGCGCACTTCGCTGGCTTTCGGCAGTTGGGATGGTTGCTGGCGCTCGGCCTCATCCTGACGCTCATCGCGGAAATGGTGCTGATGCCGGTGCTGTTGAGCTGGACGGAGGGCAAGCACGCGGCCTCGCACGTCGAAGCGAAGAAAGCACGCAAGATTCGCCGGCTTCCGGCGCTGTACAAGCTCGCGCCGATGACACTGATGGTGCTCGGCAGCTTCACCGTCGTAGCGGGCCTGTTCGTTCGGAACATCGACTTCGAGTACGATCTTTCGGAGCTTCGCCGCCAAGGGTTGGCCTACGGTGACCTGTCCGAAAGAGAGCGTGCCCTCGTGCGCGATTCGTACGCCCCGGTCATCGTCACCTACGACTCCGACGCGGCGATGACGCTTGCCCACGAGCGCCTCACGAAGAAGATTCCGGGACTCGCCGAAGAAGACGGCCTCTACGGGGCCAAGGTCTTCTCTCTCCGCACGATCCTGCCTGTCGATCAGGCGGAGCGTGCCGCGATCCTCCAGGAGATCGCTGCGCTGGCGGCGGATCCCACCGCCGTCTACCTGCCCGCCGCCGTTCACACGAACCTCGACAAGCTGGCCCAGATCGACTTCACCAAGCCGATGACGCCAGAAGACCTTCCGGAAAGCGTGCAGCACGCCCTCGGCGCCCTCGGTGGCACCCATCGCCTGCTCGTCATTCCGGCCGGAAACATGTGGGACATGCGCTCCGCGGCGAAGCTGATTGAGGCGATTGAACGGGAGTTTCCCGACCAGACCTTCGCGGGCGAATACCTGACCCTCGGCGTGCTTTACCGCACCATGCTTCGGGACGGCCCAGTCATCACGCTCGTGGCGTTCTTGCTCGTTTTCCTGTTTACGGGCGCGGACCTCCGGAAGGTTTTGCCCACCATCGGCGCCATGGGCGTGCTGATCTCCGGCATGGCGTGGTGGGGGGCGCTCCTGGTGTTTGCCGATATCAAGCTGTCGATCGTCAACTTCGTGGGCGTGCCGATCGTCCTCGGTATCGGCATCGACGTGATGATTCACCTCATCCATCGCATCAACGAGGAGGGGCCGGGGCGCATCCAGAAAGCCCTTGCAACCACGGGTTGGGCCAGCGCGCTGGGCACATCGACGACGGTGGTGGCGTTTGCCGCGCTCTCGCTCGCGTCGTCGCAAGGCATCCGATCTCTGGGATTGCTCGTTCTACTTGGCGAGATCGCGGTGACCGTGGCCGGCTTCGTCCTCGTGCCGCTGGGATTCGCCACGCTCTGGGCGTGGGAGGGAAAGATCCCGCAGGCGGAGCCGGACGATGAGGACTAGCGCCCGGCCCCCTATGCCCGCCGGGCCCGCCGTCCTTTCTCCGTACGCGACGCTTTTCCGGCTTGTGCCCGCGCTGGATTCGTTGCGCGGGTACAGCGTCCGTGACCTGCGGGCGGATTTCGTCGCGGGGCTCACCGTGGCCGCCATCGCCGTGCCACAGGCCATGGCGTACGCGATGGTCGCCGGGGTGCCGCCCCAGTACGGCCTCTACACCGCCATCGTCATGACAGTGGTCGGCGCGCTGTTCGACTCGTCACGCCAGCTCATCAACGGTCCCACGAATGCGACCTCCATCGCGGTGCTCTCCGCGACGGCCGCGATTGCCGCCACTGACCAGAAGATCGAGGCCGCCGTCCTGCTCTGCTTCCTTGTCGGAGCCGTGCAGTTGGGCATCGCCTTTCTCCGACTCGGGGACTTGACCCGGTACATTTCCCATTCGGTCATCGTGGGGTTCACCGCCGGCGCTGCGGCGTTGCTTGTGCTCGACCAACTGAAGAACCTGCTCGGCTTCGCTGCCGCGGGGGATCCGCACGACCACTTCCTGATCCGTTTCGGGCGAACGCTCGTCGAGGGGGGCCCCGTTCACGCCCCCACTGCCGCGATCGGTCTGGGTACAATCGTGCTCGCCGTTGCGATGCGTGCGCTGAAAACGCGACTCCGTTGGACACTGTTTCCCGACTTCTTGATGGTTGTGGTCGTCATGTCCGCGGTCGTGGGCGCGTTCGGCCTCGACCATGCAGGCGTCAAGGTGGTCGGCGCCATCCCGGCGTCTCTTCCCCCCTTCCAACTGCCGAACTTCGATGTGCCGTTGATGCGGGAGCTGTTTACCAGCGCATTCGCCATCGCGATCCTTGGGCTCCTTGAGGCACTCGCCATGGCGAAGGCCATCGCCGCCCATACGGGCCAACGGCTGGACCTGAACCAGCAGTGCCTCTCCGAGGGACTCGCGAACTTTGTCGGCAGCTTCTTCCGCTGCATCCCCGGTTCCGGCTCGCTCACCCGCTCCGCGATCAACCAACAGGCCGGCGCGGCAACCCAGTGGTCCGGGGTCTGGTCGGCGCTTGCCGTGGCCCTCATCGTGATGCTGTTTGCACCGTGGGCCCGGTTCATACCGCGCGCCGCGCTCGCGGGGCTGTTGATGCTGACGGCGTGGCGGATGGTGGATCGTCACGCGCTGCTCTACCATTTCCGTGCCACACGCTTTGATGCGGTCATCATCGGCGCCACCGCGATCTCCGCCGTGGCGGTGTCGATCGAGTTCTGCATCTTGATCGGCGTCTTTATGTCGTTCCTCCTCGCTGTCCCGCGCGCGGGACAGGTGTTGCTCACCGAGTTCGTGGTTGCCGCGGAAGGCACAGTGGAGGAGCGACTGGAGGAAGACGTGCCTTGCCCGAAGATTTTGATTTTCGGGCTCGAAGGCGAGTTGTTCTTCGGCGCCGGCCCATCGCTCGAAGGCGTGCTCGACGCCATGGAGGCGCGGATCGACGCGCGGACGAAAGTGCTTGTGCTTCGCGTCAAGCGGGTGCGCAATCCCGACGCGGTCGGCACTCACCTGCTGGACGGTTTCGTCCGCCGGCTCGCTGGCCGCGGCGTGCACGTGCTGTTGTGCGGCGTCCGCCACGATCTGCACGCTGTTTTCACCAAAACGGGGCTCCTTGCGCTCCTCCACCCCGACCACGTGTTTACGGAGCAGGCGGTCCGCCAAACGAGCACGGCACAGGCGGTGCGCCACGCCTACCGCCTCATCGAGGGTCGGTGTGAGGACTGCCCGCTCGACCCCGATGGCGGGCAGGAACGAGTGGGGAGGTATGTGGAGTGATCATGATCCGAAATATTGGACGATTTCCCCGGGAACGGTGAAGCCCTGCCATGCCTACGAAACCCGTTGACAAATAAATCTCGGCGTCGCGCCCGCCAGTTCACCGACGAGTTCAAGGCCGCCGGTGTGCGCTTGTGGTGGTGGTGGTGGGGCGTCGTTGCGCACAAGTGGCGAAAGACCTTGATGTTTGGAAGTCGGTGATCGCGCGTTGGGCGGATCAGACGCAGCTGGACGCCAGCCGCGTTCTCGAAAAGGTGGAGCTTTCACCCGGCGGACTGGAGATCATCTGCCGCGCAGAAGGAGATCACGGCCATGAACCTGCAGGCCCGCCGTACCCTCCGATGTCGTTCCGCGACCCGTCGGCATCGTTGTACCCGGGTGCCGGATCACCGGTGTTGATGCACGGGGAGAAGCCGGCGTCCAGCGTGAAGTCCTGCTTGGCCACGTCGTTGAAGTACGGGTCCGCGTAGATCGTGGACGAGCCAAATGCGTCATCCCATCCGCTGTCGACGGCGTTGTTCCAGATGACGTTGTACTCGGCTTGTCCGCCGTTGTTGAACGCGCCGGCGTAGGACTCACTGATGATGTTGTTCCGGAAGTTGACGTCGGCCCCGAGCATCACGCTGTAGTATCCACCCGTGTTGTAGAAGACGTTGTTGTAGGCCCACCCGATGCCATACCGGAGGTCATAGCTCGCGTTTCCGGCACTGGTACCCAGGTAGTTCTCGTTGTAGTAGAGGGAGTTCGAAATCTCCCAGACTGTAGCGTCCTGGATCGCCATCGCGCCGCCTCCAGACGTGGTTCGCCCAGGGTCGTTGTCGTGGATCGACGACCACTGCATGGTAAACGAACCCGATCCGCTCGCGATGACGGAACCGTACGACGCATTGTCGTGAATGTCCACGGATTCCCACGTCGACTCACAGTCCCGCACCAGGATTTGCCAGCCCTTGCCCTCATTGCCCGAACATTCGACGTCTGTCACCGCAAGGATGCTGTCTTGCGCGAACAGGCCCAGCGCCAGCGTCTCGTCCGCCTCTCCGGCCAAGGTGAAGCCAGACAGCGTCACGTTCGAATCCTGGATCGTGAACGCCGGGTGATTCTTGCCCACCACCGACGTTGTCCCGCTGCCGGCGCCGACCAGCGTGACGTCGAGCCGGTCGATCGTTGTCCAGCTGTAGGTGCCCGGGCAAACGTAGATCGTATCGCCGTCCGACGCGTCATCGATGGCGTCCTGAAGGTCGGACCAAGGGGCGACGCCGTCGTCGCACACCGACCACACCGGATCCGACCCGGTGTCTGTGTCGCCGCCGGAGTCCGTGTCTGAGTCGCTGTTGGAGTCTGTGTCACTGTCGGCATCTCCATCGGCGTCCGAATCGCCATCGGCGTCCGAATCGCCATCGGCGTCCGAATCCCCGCCCGTATCGCCATCGGCGGCATTCCCCGTGTCCGCGTCTTCCGCGCAGGTGCCGTGCTCGAAGTGCGTGCCGGAGTCGCATGTGAGGCCACCCACCTGCTTGAGAACGGCGGAGCCCACCGCGGCAAGGCGACAGGACGTCTCGTTCGTGCCCCCCGAACTCGACTGCAGTTGGACGTCCACCGCACCGCGCCGTGGTTCGAGTGTCGGGCGCACGAAACCGCCAAAATGGGGGGGGTCTGTTGCGCCCAGCATCGGGCGATCCACAGCGGGTTTTTGTCGGTGTCGGTGCGACCGGAGGGGTCCGTGGCCGTCGAGCACGCGGACGGGCGGACGTTGGTCGGTCCGGCGCGGGATGTGCGGGGAACGATGTCCGTCCGATGACCAAGCGCACCACGTCCACGAACGAGGGTTGCCCCCCATTCCTCGGGTTCGCCCGGCCGCTCGGTCAATTTTCAGTCTTTGGCGGCTAACAATCGCTTGACGCGCGCTGCGTCGGAATTGCAGACCGCTCGCACTCACGGTTCGCAATCGCTGGGAGGGCTGGATGCGCGGAGCCGCGCGCGACGGCTCCAAACGGCCCGTCGGAAACCTCACCGCCGAAATGGCGATGGCGCGCTTCGGCGGAATGCAGGTCGTACTCCCACGCCGCGATGATGGGCGTTGTCGGATCGGGTCCGGTCGGATCGGCGTACCACGTCTCGCCGGCCATGGGACACGGCCCGAAACGACGCGTAGAAAACGAGGAACGGGAGATGTGATCAAGGGTCAGGCTGTCCCGGGCCGACGGCTACGGCTCGCCGACGCCATCCCGACGCTTGAACAGTGGCCAGAGTTCGTGCAGCGGAAAGATGAGCGGCACGCGCTCCGTCCCCGGAAAACCAAGCGCGCGCGGCGGATGATCCGGCACGCGTGCCGTGCCGAACATCCAATCCCACATCGAAAAGATGATGCCAAAGTTGCGTGCCTCTCCGGGCTTGCAATCGTAGTCATGGTGCCAGAGGTGCATCCGCGGGTTGTTCAGCACGTAGCGCCACCGACCGTACCCCCAGTCAAGGTTGGCGTGATTGAGGTGTCCGATCAGCGTGCCGAAGATCGCGTGCGCCAGGATGGCATTTCCGTCAAAGCCGAAAAATGCAAGCGGCAGGTACTGAAAACACTTGTACACCACCACCTCCATCCAGTGGAAGCGGAAGGACACGATCCAGTCCATCTCTCCGTCCACCACCGAGTGATGGATCTTGTGAAACTCCCACAGCCAGGGCACGCGATGCAGGATGTTGTGGATGCACCACTGTACGAAATCCATCACGACGATGACCACGACGATTTGGACCCAAAGCGGCCACGCGGAGGCGACGCCCGCGAAGACCAGTGTGTCGAGTTCGTGCCCGGCCAGAAACGCGTTGATCGGCGGCTCGACGCGCTGTGTCGCGAGCAGATACAGCCCGACCCCAAGCCAGTGGCCGTTGAATACGAGATGACATAGATCGCTCCACAATCGAGGGCGAAGCTGAGGTTGCGCTGGGCGGCGGGGCCTCGCCCACTCCAAGGCCGCCACGAACAGGGAGAGGGCCGCCAATGCGATTGGATAAGGATTCACCGCCGACTCAGACCGGCGTGCGCATCGCGAACGCCATGCCCACGCACCACAGGGCGTGCACCACCATCACCGCAATCGTGGCGGGCACGTCGTTGGCCATGAACATGCCGACACAGATGCCGACGACTCCATAGGCGATGGGAAACCACCCAAGTACCGGGCTGAGGAACCGCGCGCGCAGCAGCGCCGATCCGACGAAAATCGAACCCAGGCAGAAGAACACGCTGCCCATGCGGATGAGGCATTCTCCCCATGCATTGACCGGGCGCAGATCGTCCATCAGCATCGCCTTCGCATCCAGGCCCACGCGCTGCTTGATCGCCCACGAGCCCCAGACACCGGTGTCCATGTAGTAGCCGCTGCCGAGCGCACTCACAAGGCAGCCCAGTACGCAAATCGTGATGCCGGCCTGAAGCAGCGGCCTGACGTCGTCACGCCAGGGAAACGCGGAAAGCGCCGAGAGCGCACCTACGCGCAGAAACAACCCGAAGACGAGGATGCGGAACGACCAGATCCACGTTTCCATGCTCCCGGCGATGGTCGGGAAGTGCGAGGAATCGAACCACTGCAAATGCACCGGGCGCAGTCCGAGTCCGAGCGGAACCATCAGGCCCGACGCCGCGAACAGCACGGCCACGAGGCGCCACGAGAACACGGATGCGGGGGGTGACGCGGCGGCGGGAGTGTCCATGGGCCGAACGTAGCCGGTGGAGGCGCGCGGTGCGGAGGAGCGCGAAGTTGGGGCGGGGAGTTGGGGCGAGGCGCGGATGCGATTCGGCTGGGCGCCATCGGCCGTGGGTGCTTCGTTGGGCGGTCGGCGGCGCCCGAGCCGCGCGCGGCTCGGTAGAAGGATCGGCTGCGTGGTCACGTGCGTTGCCAGAATGCGTATGGCGCGCGACCACGCCGACATCGTCACCCACGTGCGCAACGATCTTGCCGTTCGCGCGCCCCAACCGCGGGATTTGATTCGTCGACGTTCCGATCCTCGCGCGCTTCCGGACCTGCTTCCGAAGGGTTCAGCCCCTCAAAACGCCTCCAACACACTCCGAATTTCCGCCAGGTCAGCATCTCCCGGCAGCGCATCTTGCGCCTTGGCAACGGTTTCAAGCGCCGCCGCCACTGCCGCCGTCCGATCCGCGCCGTTGCCCCGCTCCTTCCACAGCTGGAATACCTCGGCGTACGCAAAGACGGCGGCACCCTTCTGCAAAAGTCCTGGGTCAACAGCCAACAGTTCCGCGAAGGTGTAGACGCCGGAGGTCGACTTGGCTTCCGCCGTAGACGGGTCCTCCCAACTCACGGTCATGAGTACCGCACTCGCATCGTTCACCAGGTCCGGCGCACAGGTCGTGATCACGTTGTGCATGACAATGCTGTCATCCGATGCGAGGTTCTGCGGCTCGACCTCGGCGGGATTCGAGCTTACTTCCTCGGCAGATGTCCGCAGGAACTCGAAGCCTGCCGGCAACTTCAGCTCGATCCTCACATCGCGCGCGGCGACGTCGAATAGCTGCACGAAGCGCTCGCCCCCGAAGGTGCGCACCGCCTCCGCCTCATCCCCGACAAATGTGCTGGCCCCTTTCCCAAGGTCGGTGATGGTGTCCACCACCTCGTCCTCGTACGTGGCGCCGGTTCCGACCCCGACCCCGGCCAGGTAGATGCCCTCGCCGAATTCTCGGGCGGCGTACGCGGCGATCCGCTTCTCGTCCGTCAGGCCGACGTTGGCCCCGCCGTCCGTGATGAGCACGACGCGAGAGAGCATCGAGGCGCTGTGATTTCGCTCCGCCACGTCGTAGGCCAGCGCCAAACCCTCGGACAGGTTGGTCGTTCCATCCTCCGCAAGGGCCGCGACGACCTTCAGCAATGCTTCATCGTTGGGGCCCGTGATGGCGTGTTCCTCCAGCTGGATCTCCGGAACTTCCGCCCACTGGATAAGCGAGACGACATCTCCCTTGCGGAGGTTTGCCGCAATCGCGCCCATTGTCGATTTCAGATTCGCAAGCGGCACGCCCTTCATCGAACAGGACGTGTCCAGGGAGAAGACCAGATTCATCGCATCGCGTTCGTCGTTGGTCACGGCCGGTGAACTGACGCCGATCTGGAGCGACCACGTGCCGTCTTCCGACGCGACCATCGACGGCGTGATGCGCAACGACCCAGGCTCAGCCGGTGGGTAGTCGAAGTCGTAGTAGTTCATGAACTCGTGCGTCCGCGTCGGCAGCGAGGCGATGCTGCCCCACCCGTCCAAAACGGCCATGCGGGCGAGCACGGCCGCCGACATCGAGTTGGAATCGTCCGGCGAGATGTAGAGCGTGACAGGGTCGACGTCGTTGCACGCTTCCCCCGTGTCTTCCGGATCGCCCGAGTCGGTGTCGGTGTCGGTTTCGGCGCCCGTGTCGTAGTCTGCGTCTGTGTCGCTGTCCGCGTCGGCATCGGAATCGGAATCGCCGTCGGCGTCGGCATCCCCCCCATCGCTCTCGCTGGTGTCGCCGTAGCGGTCATCGGACCCGCTGGTCCCCTTGCGGTCTTCGACCCCGTCCGTCGGCGAGCAGGAAGCAAGGACAAACGCGGGTAGAAACCAGAAACTGCGCATGGGGATTCCGGGAGGCGGACCGAAGCATACGCGCGGTTTTTCACGCTCGCCCCATGAAAGCACGCCGACCGATGAAAAGGGCGGAGAGGCGGGATACTCGCCAGCAATGCCCGCACTCCTCGCCGTCCTTCTCGCGCCCCTTCTTGCCGCCCTCCTCGCCGCGTGCTCGCCCGCTCCCGCACCTGCGGGCGCGGATGACGCCCTCGACGTCCCGACCTCCGGTGAACTCTCCGACTGCGACCCGGTGGCGCCGAGCTTGTGCGGATTGCCCTTCCCATCGACGTTCTACATGCGAGTGGACGAGGCACGCCCGACGGGCTGGCGCGTACACATCGGCGCAACGACGCTCCCAACCAGGACCGACGGCTCGCGCATCGATCCCGCGCCCTACAACGTGCGAGACGGGTGGTCCCCGCTGACCCCCGTGTACGCGCACTTCCCCGGCGTGTCCACCACGGGACTCGTGTCCAAAGACGACATTGGCGCTTATCAAAACGCCGACACGCGCACGATCATCGTCAACGTCGCAACGGGTGAGCGTGTACCGCATTTCGTCGAGCTGGACGCCACCAGTGGCGACGACGCCCGCCGGCTCCTGATTCTCCATCCCGTCGCTCCGATGGCGTTTGGCCAACGGTACGCCGTCGGTTTGCGGGGGTTGGTCGACGACAGCGGCAACGCCATCGCGGCCAGTGACGCATTCGTGGCGCTTCGAGAGGGGACGCCCACGTCCAGTTGGGACATCGAAGGCCGCCGCGACACCTACGACGACGTCGTATTTCCGGCGTTGGAAGCTGCGGGCTTCTCGCGTTCCGAACTCACACTGGCCTGGGATTTTGTGGTCGCCAGCCGACAGGGCATCACCGGCAAAGCCGTTGCGATGCGTGATGACGCGCTGGCACGCATCGGGGCGGACGGGCCCGCGTACGCGGTGACGTCGGTGGAGTCGGACGTCAATGAGCACGTGGCGTTGCGGATCGAGGGCACCATGACCGCCCCGCTCTACACGGCGGAGGATGCCCCGGGCACGACGCTCACCGTCGGCGCAGACGGCTTGCCAACCTACAACGGCGATACCGTCGTGAAGTTCGTCGTCGTCGTGCCCCGAACGCTGGTCGACAATCCGCGCCCCGGTGCGTTGGTTCAGATCGGCCACGGCCTCCTCGGTTCGCGCGCGGACATCGACGAGGCTTGGGTCGGGCAGATGGCGGACGCGTGGGGTTGGGTCGCTTTCGCGAGTGACTGGACGGGCATGAGTTCCAAAGACGAATCGGCGATCTACACGATGCTGCTTGGGGGCCTCAACCGCTTTGAAATCATCCCGGAGCGGTCGCAGCAGGGTTTTGTCGAGATGCTGTGTGTGAACCGCATGATGGCCGGAACGTTTGCCCACGATCCGCTCATGCAGGGCATCGCAGCGTCATCGGGAGAGCCTGTCTCGTTCATCGATCCCACGCGCCGGTACTTTTACGGAAACTCACAGGGGTCCATCCTTGGGGGCGCGTACGTGGCACTCTCCCCGGACATCCAGCGCGCGGTGCTTGGCGTACCCGGTGCCCCGTTCAACCTGATCCTGCCGCGATCAGAGGACTTCAAGTCCTTCTTCAATGCGCTCTCCAGTGTCTATCTGGACCCGGCGGCGCGCGTGCTGTGGATCGGGCTGACCCAAACGCTGTGGGACTCTGGGGAGTCCGCCGGGTACGCCACCGCGATCGCTGCCGATCCGTTGGAGGGATCCCCGGCGAAACAAGTACTTTTGCAGGCGGGGATCGGGGATGCGTATGTGACGACGCTGGCGGCGCACGTGGTGGCCCGGTCGGTCGGCGCGCGCCTGGTCGGCGCGCCCGCTCGCGCCGTGTGGGGCCTGGAGACGGTCGAATCGGGGTGGACCGGCTCCGCGCTCACCGAGTTTGACTACGGCGTGGCCGAACCGGAGACGGGCGTGCCGGTTGCGGAGTCGTTGTGGATCCACGGTCAGGTGCGCAACGAGCCGACGGGGCAGGAACAAGCGGGTCGATTCTTGGAGGACGGTGTCGTCATGGATACCTGCGGCGGACCGTGTATGGGGACGCAGGGGGAGTAGAGTGGGGTGGAGTTCGCCGGCGCGCGGTTGTAGGCCGTAGGGCGGGCGCAGGCCGGAGGGCATCCGCGTCAGCATGTGCGCGTGGATATTTTGGGGCCGCGCCCTGCGCTGCTTTGAGCAGGTGCCGGGCCCCACCGAATGGCGGGACCCGGGGCCCGGCTACGACCCTACTCGCAGGTGTCGCCGCCGCCCGCAACCCAGACGCTCATGACGCCGGGGGAGCAACCGTACTTCGACAGGCCTTCCCCGTACCCGCAGAAGTCGATGATCTCCGCGCAGGTGCAGCCCTGGGTGTCGGTCATCGTGTAGACGGTCGAGGAGCCCCGCCCGCTGGAAAGCCCGCGTGTGAAGGTCGTGCCCGACTCCCAGACGTAGTGGTTGGGCTTCAACGAACGGCACGGAACCGGCACGGAGGAGTCCGGCGCGCTGGTCTGGCAGAGATCCCCGCCGTCGTCGACGCCGTCGTCGTCGTCGTCGGCGTCGCAAACGTCACCGGCATCATCGCCGTCGAAGTCGAGCTGGTCCGAGTTGGCGTCCACGGGGCAGTCCGACGCGCACGGGTGCGTCGTAAGCCGCCCATCGTTTGACCTACGTGGGCGGCCTCCACATTTATTTTCCCCCGCGTCCACGTCGCAGGGAAGGGCCCCCCGGCCCCTCGGAAGCCGCGATCGGCGGCATCGTCGGGCGCGGCGTCATCCGCACGCCTCCGCGCGCATCCTGACCCCACGAAAATCGCCGAAAACCATCGCAATACGTGGACTGCATGCGCGCCACATCTCTGAGTCCTGAACTCGACCTCGCCCGATCCCTCGATGAACGTCTGGTCGCCGCCCGCAAGGTGCAGCGCGGCGCGGAACATCGTTTGGCAATTTTACTCGCCGAGTTGGCCGACACGGGCCGCTTCCGCCTTCTCGGATACGCATCGATCGAACAGTACGCGATGGTGGCGCTCGAATTGACCTCTCGGGTGGCTCGCGATCTGCTGCGCATCGGAAGGAGCACGCCAGAGTTACCAAGGTTGAACGCGGCGCTCGCCGCCGGCGAAGTGAATTGGACGAAAGCGAGGGAAGTGGTTCGCGTCGCGACCGCGGAAACCGACGATTCGTGGACAGAGCGCGCCAAAACCATGTCCGCTCGGGTGATTGAGCGCGAGGTGGCTGCCGCACGCATGGGGGATCCGGCACCGACCGGCCACCCGGATCCCGAATTACGTCCCGCGCGAGCTCGCAGCTTCTTTGAGATGGAGGCCGCGTGTGATGCCGAGACCATCGACATGCAGCCGGGGCCCGCCGAGGGTCACGCCACCCGCGCGATTCCGTCAGTTCTCCGCAGGAAGGTGTTGCACCGGGCCAAATGGAAGTGCGAGGTCCCGTGTTGTCAGAATCGCCTGTGGTTGGACGTGCATCACACGGAACCGAGTGCCGAGTGCCGGACGCACGAGCCCGCCAAACTGTTGGTCGTGTGCGGCGCCCATCATCGGGCGATCCACAACGGGTATTTGTCGGTGTCGGTGCGACTGGACGGGTGTGTGGCCGTCGAGCACGCGGATGGGCGGAAGTCGGTGGGACCGGCGCGCGTGCTCCGCCCGAGGACGGCGACGGCCGTGCGGACCTGATCCTCGGCGGACCAACTGGCGAGACGTACGCCTGGCGCACGTCCATCTGGTTTCTCTACGGCGGCGGTGAGTGGCTCACCCAAGGTGGCGAACTCACCGAGAATCCCGACCGGATCGATTACCCGATGATCAACGCTCCATACCGGGAGCACTCCGTCGGCGGCTTGCAGGGGGTGCACCTCTGGGACGATCCGGAATTCCACGCCATCGCCAGCGCGAATCAGGCGGGCCTCACCGTCCCCACCGGCCGCTGCGACCTCGACGCCGATGGGTTCGACGACCTCGTGATCATGGGACTCGGACCGTATCAGCAAAACACCGGACAGTTGGGCGTGCGGCTCGGGCGCCGCACCGTCCCTGCGCCCGACTGGACGGCCAAACGTCGAGGGAGACGCCTACCCGGCGACTCCGTTACGCTCCCACTGTGCTGAGTCGCCGTCCAAAAATAACTGACGCATTCGGCCGCCGTCGCATCCACGATCGCTGCGTTGCTCATCGCTCACAACCTGGCGTATGCTCGCTCTTCTCGCCTTGCGCTCGCAGCGCGCCGACGCCCTCGGTGCTGCCAGTTATTTTTGGACGGCTCCTGACGCTGCCGACGCTCCTGCTCCTTCCCGCCTGCGCGTTCCTGAACGACGCCGATCGCAAGCACGCGCTTGATCACGACGGTGACGGTCTGATTGCCGCGGCGTTGGGTGGGTCCGATTGTGATGATGAGGAGAGTGCGGTCGGCGGACCGACCGCCTGGTTCATGGACGCTGATGCCGATGGCGTCGGGGCCGGGACGCCTGAACTGGCGTGCTCCGCCCCGCCCGGAACCGTCGCAACGGGCGACGATTGTGACGACGCCGACACCACGGTCACGACGGGCAGCGTCGCGACCTGGTTCGCCGATACCGACGGCGATCGCCGCGGTGACCCTACCGCCGCCGTCGATGCCTGCCGCGCTCCGGCCGCCCACGTCCGCGACTCCACCGATTGCGACGACGGAAACGCCACCGTGTTTCCCGGCGCCACGGAAACCTGCGACGGCGTTGACAACGACTGTGATGGAGTCGAGAGCCCCTGCGAACTCGGCGCCAACGGCGCGCTGCTGCATGACGGCGCGTCGGCGGCGTCGGGTAGCTTCGGTTTCGCGCTCGCGACGATGGACGTGGGCTTGCGGAAGCAGCGCATCGTCGTCGGCCGGCCGATCGGTGGCGCCGGCTCGGTGTGGTACGGATCGCTCGGCAGTCCCGACGCCCAGGGCCAGTACGAGCCGGACGATGTCGGGGCCGTGGTCTATCAGGGAGACATCCCGGGTGACGGCTTCGGTACTCGGGTCGTAAGCGCGGACTTCTACGACGCCGACGGTGCCGACGACTTCCTGGCCTCGGCGCCGGGCGTTGCCGTGGATGACGTGCTCAATTCGGGCGCCATCTACGTCTACGACGGCCAACACATCGGCGTCCCTGTCATCACCCTGACCTGGGGCGCGTCCGCCGGCAAGTTCGGCAGCGCGCTGGTGTCGAGAGTCACCGACGGCACGTCGTGGTTCGTGGCGGGCATGCCGGGCGCGCAAGGTGGACGCGGTGCGGCGGTGTTGGCGTACGGATTCACCGAAGACACCGACCTCAGCGACCCGCCCCCGGAGATCGGCATGGCGACCTGGATAGCCGAAGGTGCGGATGAGGCCGAGCACGGCGCGCTTGGCACCGCGGTTGCCGCTGGTGATTTCAACGCGGATGGCCTTTCCGACGACGCTATCGGCGCGCCGGGCTATCGCGACGGCGCGGGACGGATCTACGTCACGATCGCGCCGCTCAGTACCTCCATGGACCTCTCCACGGCCACCCCGATCGTCCTGGATGGGGAGACTGCCGATCAGGCCGGTGGCGTGTTGTTCGTGGGAGACCTCACGGGGGATGGGTACGACGATCTGGTCGTTGGCGAGCCCGATTCCACGCGAGAGGGAGCCCGCGGCGGCGCGGTGTACATCCTGTCGGGGCCGTCGTTGGCGAGCGGAGCGGTTTCAACCGACGCGGCGACGATCGTCGGGGCGGTCGGCACGCGCACCGGCGCCTCCCTCACGATCGGCGACTACGGCGATGGTGCGCAGCTCGCGATCGGCGGCCCCGCGTGGACCAACGCCCGTGGGGACCTCGATGCGGGTGCCGTCATCGTCATGCCCAGCGGATTGTCCCTCGGGGCGAGCTACGCGTTGCCGGCCGACGCGCGGGACGTCTACACCTGCCCGAACCCCGACTGCCAAGCCGGCGTTGCTCTCGCGACCGGAGACTTTGATGGCGACGAAGGGAGTGACATCGCCTTTGGCGCTCCCGGACTGGCCACCGCCGGACAGACGGACGGCGCGGTTGGGTTTCTCTTCGGGGGGGCGCTTTGATGGCGCGACGGCCGCGATAGACGTCGTCCGTGGCCCTCGTTCTCCTCCTCGCGCTGACCGCTTGCGACGGCTCGCCCGTTTCGGCCGCGTCGGAGGTCACCGAGGTGTGCGGACCCGGCACCCTCCGGGACGACGGCGGCACCTGTGTTCCGGAACGATGCGGCGCTGCGCTGCATCCCGACGCGGACGTCATCGTGGCGGAAGGCGAGTCGATACAGGCGGCTGCGGATGCGCTCGGCGGGGGCACGATCGGGTTGGGCGCCGGGACATGGCGGGAGGCCCTGACCCTCGGTGAGGACCACGGTGGAAGCTCCATTACCGGGCGCTGCCCGGAGTTGACCATCCTGGACGGTTCGGACGATGCGGCGGGGGTCGCCACGCTCCACATCGACGCCCGCCCGGTGCAGGTATTCGCCATCGCGTCCTTGACCGTCACCGGCGGTGCGCAGGCCGGCGTGCTCGGTGGATGGGGAAGAATCAACCTTACGGATCTCGACATCGTCCGGAACAGCGGTGTGGGCCTCAGTGCCAGCGGATTCGCGGAGCTGACGCTCACGCGCGTCGTCATTCGCGAGACACTCTCGGATGAGCGCGGTTCGCTCGGGTACGGCATGCAAATCGGCGACAAAGCGGTCGCCATCGCCACGGACGTCGGCATCCTTGACAACGCTGGTGCGGGCCTCGTGATCTACGATGCGGAGTTGACCGGTGATCGGCTTTCCATTGAGAGAACAGTCGCAAACCGAGAGGCAGACGGCCTCGGGATCTACGCGGACGCCGCAACAGTGACGCTGCGGGACTCCAACGTCCTTGGGAGCAGCGACCTCGGGATGACGGCGCTCAGGGCTTCCAACATTTCGCTGGATCGCGTTGGATTGACCGGAAATAGCGGCGGCGGAATCACGGTGCAGGACGCCGGCACCTCTCTGGTCATGTCCGCCTCCGACGTCTCTGGCAACGGCCTGGACGAGCCGGCCGGAAACGGCGTGGGCATACAGATCAGCGCCGGCGCCGTGGTGAGTTTCGAGGACGTCGATGTCATCGGCAACAGCGCGGTCGGAGTCCTGGCGGATGGCGTCGGCACCACACTCACGATGACGGGCGGGTCCATCCGCGGGACCATCGCTGGAGCCGAAGCGAATTCGGGGGTTGGCCTGGGCGTTCAACGTGGCGCGTCGGCGAACATCGCGCACGTATCGATCGACGGCAATACCGGCGCGGGAATCCTCGCTCAGAGTGATCGAACGACCGTAGAAATATCCGATTCCCGGGTGACGGGCACACAGACCGGCCGCGACGGCATCAACGGTACCGGCGTCCTCGTCGACGACGGCGCCCAATTCTCCGCGCGTGGCCTGCTCGTCGAAGCCAACCACGAGGCCGGGATGGCCGCTATCGGCGGCGCGTCGCTGGAGGTGGAGGATGCGGTCATCCGCGGCACGCTGCCCAGCGAACTTCCAGCGTCCGGCGTGGGCTTTGTGATTCGGGATGGCTCTTGGGGCAGCCTCCGCCGGTCGTCCTTGACGGAGAATTACGCCGTAGGCGCCTATGTCGAGGGCGAGGGGTCCACCCTCACGTTGGACGCTGTCGTCGTGAGTGACACACGGGTCTCGCCGGAGAGTGCCTACGGCATCGGCATATCCGCGCTCATCGGGGCGACACTACTCGCCAAAAATGTGGAGGTCCGGGGCGGAGTCGGCGCGGCGGTTGCGGTCCAGAGCGCCGCGACGGTCGCCACGTTGGAGGGGTTGCGAGTCTCTGATCTCTCGCCCACGGCAACAGGAATTGCAAGCGCCCTCAGCGTCGCGGGCGGTGCGACACTTCATGGTGCGGACCTCGTGATCGAGAACGTCTCGCCGCTGGCGATTCTGACGGAAGGGAGCGGAACCGTTGTAGAGTTGGAGGGCGTCGTCGTCCGAGGGGTCACCGCCAGCCCGCTCTACGCGGTTGCGATGGGCGTGAGCAGCCAACTGGACGCAGTATTGACCCTGCGAAATGCGAATATCTCGGAAATTCAGGGGCCGGCCCTGCGGGCGACAGAGGGCGGAACGATTGGGTGTACGTATTGCTCGATTTCGGCGACCACCTTTGCCGGTGTGGTCGTCGATGGAGGTCACACCGTGCTCGTCGACTCCGACGTTTCGACGTCAACTGCGGACCTTTCGTTTGGCGGCGGCGTCGGCGCGTTTGTCAGTGATCGCTCGGGGCCCGGCACGCTTTCCCTCCACGACACGCGCGTGTCAGACAATGCGCTTGCGGCCCTTTGGATCGACGGTGAAAACACGGTGGACATCCACGGTGGCGGGCTGGTCGGCGGATTGGGAGTCGAACTGCGAGAGGGTTTGCCCGTGCACGGAAATGCCATTTTCGCGCGTTCACTGGGAGAAGGCGCCCTGCGCGTCCACGGAACGGCGCTCTCCGGAAGCTGGGATGCCGGCGTGTTGTTGGAGGCTGCAACGGCGACGTTTGACGGGGCAACCTGGAGCGAAAACGGTGTGGACGTTGTCCAGCAGGTCTGCGGCGATCTTGCGCCACCGGAGGGCACGAGCGGGGAGACCCAGGAGATCTGTCGCCCCGACGATCGCCTGACCCTCTCGCTCTCCTTCGATGTGTTTCTGGTGGAGAGCGCGGTGGTGACGGAATGATCGACGGCTTCTGGTTGGAGGGTCGCATTCCGCGGTCCGCGCGTGAGATTCCGTGTGCTACGCGCGGGCCGTGGCCCAGTCTCGCCAACGCGCTTCCTCGTCCTCCTCCGCCGGGAATGATGCAGGTGCGCCGGCCTCTACTCGCAACCTGCAACCCCGAGGGAACGCGGCGGTGCAGGACCGGCTGACCGCGGACGAAGAGGTGGAGGAGGAAGGCTCGGGCGTTTTTACGCTGCCGGAAGTCACCATCGTTGGGGACCCGGACGGGGGGGGCGACGACAGTGAGGACGCAGGCGCGCCGGAGGAACAGCAGGTTGACGACAGCGAAGTCCAGCGGATCATCGACGACGCGTACGACTTTGCGAAGGCGATGAAGGAGCCGTCCAAGACCGGGCTCGCGTACGCCCACGTGAAAACCGCGCGTGACAAGGACCCGCAGGACGTCAACATGGCGGCTGCTGAACACTACCTGTACGCGCGCTCCGTCGCGGTAAAGGACGGCGTGCTCGGCGCCGCGATGACGACGCCGCTCGTGATGGGCTACGACCTGTTCAAGGCCGGCGCCTTCCTGGCCGGCCAACAGGATCTCCTCGCGACGACCCCTGGCGTGCCGCCTTCCCGACCGACCGCCGCATCCACCCTGTGGGGATTGAAGGGCACCGCGGACGGGCTCTCGAAGAAGTAGGGGGGGCTCAGCGGTATAGGCGCAAAGGTTCCGCCACCCACGTTCCGGCCGGCATCCGCCGACGTTTTCGACGTCGTGTCGGTTCTACGACGTGTTTTTGCCAGTCGGTGCGCGTCCGCGGAGGCGCCGTCAGACGGACGAATCCGGCGTTGGCGGGCCGGCTGCAGGTGGACACCGACCGGACGATGGTCGTCGCTCACATCTCCCCTTCCTCGGTTCCGACCGTTGGTTTCCGGAGGTGTACGGAGGCGGTCAGGTGCGTCGTAAGCCGCAGATCGTTTGACCCACGTGGGCCACCGCGAACTTTATTTTTCCCGCCTCCACCGCCACAAACGCCCGGTCGCTCGGCGCGCATCCTGACCCCCCGAAAAACACCGAAAATCGGCGCAATACGTGGACGGCATGCACGCCACATCGCTGAGTCCTGAACTCGATCTCGCCCGATCCCTCGATGCACGTCTGGTCGCCGCTCGCAAAGCACAACGCGGCGCGGAGCATCGTTTGGCGATTCTGCTCGCCGAGCTGGCCGATACGGGCGGTCACCGCCTTCTCGGGTACGCATCCAT
>CAMAWH010000031.1 GCA_945861635.1 Klebsiella pneumoniae
CTTGTGGATGCGCGCACGTGGGCGGCGACCAAATTGTGAAGCTCACCGTCACGCATGAGCGAGCCGTACACGAATAGGCCAGCCACCGCCCTCGGCGCGGGACCGTTGCGCGCCGCCGCCTCCAGCACCGATTGTCCCGAAATCCGCAACTCCCTGTAGCCGGTCAGAACCTTGTCCAAATATGCAGGTTCGGGCTCCACGAAGGGGTCGGGGGCAACCACGCGGTAGGTCTCCGCGACGCTCTCCCGGGCTCGGGCATCAAGGACAATGCTGTTCGTGCGTTCATAAGCGTTGTCCGAGGCCCCCTCTCTAAAACCTTCCTTTCGATCAAGAATGTGCCACTCACGAGGCCCACAGCGGAAAATCGCGCCGGGCACCACGTCCCCGAGGCTGGGGCACACGTCGAGCGCGCCGTGTCCTAGGTGGGTTCGTCTGCGGAATTTGAGGCTGTGGTCGGGCAGCCAGCCCCTGGCGACAAATTGCATGTCGGAGAGCCCTGCTCCCTCGCGTACAGCACGCGAGAGGTTGGATCCGTATGCGAAGTAGAGGGGAGCTGGAGTCACGAGGCTGCCTGCCGCGAACCCCTCAGCACACCGCTCCCGATCCGACGCATCTGATCCGGCAGGGGACTGCTCGATTGCTGCGGGGAGATCGGGATGCGTGCCAGGGCGTTCCTGAGGGCCGGTCAGAGTAACCGCCCACGCTACCGAGAGGCCGTCCTCGGCGCCCGCGGCCGCGCAGCGAGGACACCCCCCGGACACAATACCCTCCGTTTCCGCCCCTCGCGGCCCCTCGTCATCCCTCGTCATCCCCCTCCGAATCGCCGCCCCGATCCTCGATCTCCGGCTTCCCCCGCCGATCTCCGCGATCCACCCCCGAACTCCCGCCGGAGTCATCCGATTGCACGCCAGTCACGACGTCGTCGAACCCGTCGTCGTTGACGTCCGCGAGGATGGGATTGTACCCGGGCGCGAGACTCGAGCCGCCCGAGTTTCGCCCGTAAGCACTGGCATCCGCGGCGAGCGAGCCGCCGGCACCGACGTAGGAGAGCTGCCACCCGGGCCCGTAGTCCGTGCTCGTGCTTTGAGTGCCAAACACGACGTCGTTCGTGCCGTCGCCGTCCACGTCTCCGGATGCCGAGGTCGATGTGAAATTCGAAAGACTTGCGTCCGCCGAACTGGACAGGATCGTGCCGCCGAACGGCCCAGCGTAGAGGTCGAACCGATAGCCCGTCGTGGTCGTCGTGTCGGTCGAGATGGCGACGAGATCGACCTCGCCGTCGCCGGTCACCTCTGCGGCGTCGAGGACGAAGCCGGTGTAGCTGGTCCCGGCGGGCAGGAAGCGGGCCGCGTATGCGGTCGCGCCGTCCACGGTGCTCCCGAACGGTCCGTTGAGTTGGTACACCGCGCCCTGACCGGTGCCGCCGTAGTTGGTGCCGACGAACAGGTCGTCATAGCCGTCCCCGTCCACGTCGCCCGGATCGGCGGCCACGACGCCAAAGGCCGTGTCTCCGGCGGTGCTGGACGAAAACTCCGTGGCCGCGTCGCCTCGGCTCAGGGTACCTGCCGGCACGCCATCGAAGCGCGACATGACGCCGTCGTCTCCGCTCATGAGCACCTCCGTAAGGCCGTCCCCGTCGGTGTCTCCGGCGCCGCCCGTGTACTGCGCGCCCAGACCGCAGCCGCTGTCCCCCTCAAACACCGCATCCGCGCTCGCCGTCGTGTCGCCGGCGGAAACGGCGCTGTACCAGAGGTACGCGGCGCCATCGTACGCGAGGGCGTATGGCGCGCCGATGAGAAATTCGTCGAACCCGTCGAGGTCGACGTCCCCGACGTTGCTGATTCGCGTGCCGAAGTAGTCCGATCCGCTGCCGCTCAGGGAGCCGCCCGACAACGTCGACGTGCCCGCCGCGATGGGTCCGGGCACCAGCCACACCTTGGTGGTGTAGCTGCCCTCTGCCATGAGCAGGTCCGCGTCTCCGTCGTGGTCGGCGTCCACCGCGGCCTTTACGCCACTTCCAAAGTTCGTCTCGTACGAAACGTAGGTGACGGCGTCGTAACTGTACGTGTTGGTGTAGTACCCGCCCGGCGCGCACCCGTTGGACGTGCCGTCACAGTCATCATCAAGGCCGTTGTCACACACCTCCGTTTCGCCGGGGTTGACGTCGATCTCCACGTCGTCACAATCGTCGTCGTTGCTGACGTACCCGGAAGGCGCGGAGCAATCGCGCGTGGAGGCGTCGGGGTTGCCGTAGGTGTCGGCGTCGGCATCGGCGTAGTAGAGTCTGGCGTTGGTGGCGTCCGTTTCATCGCCCGAACAGTTGGTGTCCGTGCCGTTGCAAAGCTCGGTGGCGCCCGGGTGGATCACGTTGGAGGAATCGTCACAGTCTGTCGAGGACGCGACACTTCCGGCCGGGGCCACACACGAATACGTGGGGGTGCCGCCCCCGTAGGTATCCAGGTCGGCGTCGCCATACCAAGCGGCTGCGTCCACCGCCGCGTCCTCGTCGATGTCGCCGTCGCAGTTTTCGTCGGCACCGCCACAGTGTTCGTCGGCGTTGGGGTGGGTGGCGTCGTCGGTGTCATCGCAATCCGTGGAGAGGGTGGAATAGCCGGGGGCCGCCGCACACGCGTACACCGTGCTTGTCGCGACGCCGTAGCCATCGGCATCGGCGTCCAAAAACACCGCCACCTCTCCCGTCGCGCCGGATTCATCGACATCGCCGTCACAGTCGTTGTCCAACGTGTCACACGCCTCGGTTCCGACGGGGGACGCTTGATCGCTGCCGTCATTGCAATCCGTTGCATCCGCGACGTATCCGGCGGGCGCCTCACAGCCGCGCGCGGTTGCGCTCGCATCCCCGAAGGTGTCTGAGTCCGCGTCGGCATACCAAGTGAGGGCGTCCTCGGCGTCCTCGTCCAGCACGCCCCCACAGTTCTGCAGCACGCCGTCGCAATATTCGAGGGCGCCGGGAAAGATGCTGTCGGCCGTGTCATCACAGTCCGTCGCGTCGGCGAGGTAGCCCTCGGGAACATCGCAAGCGGCGATGACGTTGCCTACGTCTCCGAACCCGTCGGCATCGGTGTCCGCGTACCAGATGATCGCATCGACGCTCTCCGCGTCGCCCAAGCCATCACAGTTCTCATCGACGCCATCACAATGCTCCTCATTGCCGGGGCACAGGCTCGGGTTGGTATCGTCGCAATCGTCCCCAACGGCTACCCGTCCCTCCGGCCCCTCACACGCGACCACCGCCGCCCCGGCACCGTGGTAATCTCCATCCAGGTCGTCGTACCAACTCGGCGCGTCCACGGCGTCCTCGTCGATCTCGTCGTTGCAATTTTCATCGGCCGCGTCGCAATGTTCAGGTGCGCCCGGGTAGACCGCGAGATTGGCGTCATCGCAGTCGTCGGAGGACGCGGCAAAGCCTTCGGGAGCGGTGCAGGCCGAGGCCGTGGCGGTGAGCGTGCCGTGTCCATCCCCGTCGGCGTCGAGGTAGAAAGTGCCCTCTCCCGATGCGCCCGTTTCATCGGTTGCACCATCACAATCGTCATCGACGCCGTTGCAGGACTCGGGCGCGCCGGGAAAGATGGCGTCGGTGGTGTCGTCGCAATCCTCGACCGTCGTGAAGCCATCTCCATCGTCATCGACGCCGTTGTCCTTGGGGGGAGTCGCCGTGACACACGCGGCAAACAGCGGGGAGAGCAGGAGGAGGAGGAGGCGCGAGGGATGCATCGGATTGAGTAACGCACGGCTCCGTTCCGGGCGCGGGCGGAGGTCAGGGAGGGGTCGTCGGCCGTGGGCGTTGCGTCAGGTTCGCGATGTGCCCGCGCATCGACCCCGCACCCTGCGGCCAGTAGACCGCCTCCAACCCTGCGTTCAGAACGTCCCCCTCTCTGTCGGCGAGTGCCGCACGGACGACGCGATCTCGCCCGCGATCGTCACGGACGGTCGTCGCTTCCAACCAGGCTGCGGCTTCTGGCCAACGCTGCGCCTCGACGAGGATCATGATCACGTCCCCGTCGAAGTCGCGGGCGCCTCTGCAGCCGGCGGCGACCCAGGCGGGGATCACCGGAATTGCGGCGGAGGCACCGAGCACTCCCCGTGCCCGGCGGCCGATGGTGCGGCAGGCGGCTCTTGCGACGGGGCGTGCATCCAACGCGCGCGCGTTGGCCTCAAACGCGCCGCTTTCATCCCCCGCTCGCGCTCGCGCATCCCCAAGTTGCTGCCACGAATACGAGTCGGGCGCCACGGAAACGGCGCGTTCGTAGAGCGTGAGGTCGGTGGCCCAGTCGGGGACGCGCGCATGGATCTGCGCCGCCGCGTAGGCGGCCACGGCCGCCACGATGAACCCGACGGCCCGACCCTTCCCGCTGGACAATCGGGGCCAATCCTCGGCCCCGCCGATTGCGATGCCCACCGCTACCGGAAAGATCGCCAGGTACGCATACCGTTCGCCGACCACCGCGTACCACCAGGTCCCGACGAGCGACGGGGCGAGGAAAAGAATAGCGAGCGCGACGAGCGCCCAGCCGCGGCCCCGGTGGCGCAACACCAAGCCCGCGCACCCGACGCCAGCGACAAGCGCGGTAACGAGCGTAAACCCGGATGGAAAGGCCGAATACAGCGTGTGCGTGCTGGTCAGCGGCCGGGGTCGGACAAACCACGACGCAACCTGAAGCACGACATGGCCGACCTCCGTCGCCCCCATCGGCACCAACGACGCATGCAGCGGCGGCGGTTGTAGCGTCGCGAGTGCGCGTACGCTCCCCGCGAGTAGGACCCCCGCCAGGATCGGTATCGCGCTCCGCAGCGTCACCCGCGCTCCCCACGCCGCCTCCCATAGCACCCAGGCCACCGGTAGCAGGTATCCAAGCTCCTTCGACCAGCAAGCCGCTATCGTGGTGATCGCGGCCAACCAACGAACCCTGCCATCCGACGCCCCCGCGATGGCGAGCGTTGCGAAAATGAACGCCGCTCCCATCAGATCGTTTCGCGCGGACACCCAGATCACCGCCTCGGATTGCAGTGGATGCAGCGCGAACAACCCGGCGGCGAGGAGCGCACCCGCTGGCGGCGCGCGTTGGACGACGGCGGCGTACGCGGCGATGATCGCGGCCAGGTGCCAACCCAAACTCTGCAGGTGGGCCGCCCAGGGTTGACTCCCGGTCAGCAGGCGATCCGCGAGCAGGCTCACGGTCATCAGCGGCCGGTGGTAGCCCGAGCCGGCGTTCCCGACCCCGGCCCACAGGTCCGTGAGGAAGACGGCGGACCACGTCGGGGCGTCCAACGTGGCGTTTCCGACGGCGAGGGGACCGTCATCCAAAATGTAGCCAGCGTTAACGACGCCCGAGTAGGCCGCCGCCGTGACGGCCAGCAGCGCGAACAGGGGCAGGTGGACGCGCGTGGCGGGCTGCACGGAGCGAGTCTACTCGTTCGACGTCCGTCCGCCGCTACAACGTGCCGTATTCCGGGCCGTTGCCGCCCTCGGGCGGCACCCAGGTGATGATCTGATACGGGTCACGGATGTCACACGTCTTGCAATGTACGCAATTCGAGAAGTCCACCTGCATCTCCTCCCGCCCGGTCTTCTCGTTGTGGTGCATGTTGTAGACCTGCGCCGGGCAGAAGCGCGTACAGGGATTTCCGTATTCCTCTTTGCATACTGTCGCGCAGATGTTGGTATCGATAATATGCAGGTGTGCGGGCTGCTTTTCCTCGTGTTTCGTGCCGGAGTGGTAGACGTCCGTCAACTTGTCCATCAGGTAGACGTTGTCGTACGGAACGTCGCTACGGTCGGGGTAGGCATGCTGTCCGCGGACAGCCGCGTTCTTCTGCATGTGCGCGTAGTCCGCCTCGAAGGGCTTGATGTCCTTTCCGGGGCCAAACACCAGACCCAAGCCGACGGCCGCCATTCCGCCGAGCACGCCCTTGTCAAACGCGGCGTGGAAGTTCTTGGCCGGCTCCAATTCGGTGCGAATCCAACTCGCGTCTACCCTGGTCTTGAATTCGGCGAGCACCGCGGCGCTGGCGTCTCCACGCTTGAGCGCTTCAAACGCTGTTTCTGCCGCGAGCATGCCGGATTTCATGGAAAGGTGGATGCCCTTCAGTCGCATGGGATTGAGGAAGCTGGCGGCATCTCCCACGATCATCGCGCCGTCCGAGTAGAGCTGCGGAATGGACGCCCAGCCGCCGATGGTAACCGCCTTGGCGCCATACTTTACGACCTTGCCAGCGCCGAGCTTGGCCTTGATCCAGGGATGCATCTTCAGCTTCTGAAGCAGGTAGTGCGCGTCCATCGACGGGTCTTTGGCGCCGAGTTCGACGAGCAGGCCGATGGCGTACTTGTCCCCCGCCAACGAGTAGATGAAGGCGCCGCCAAAGGTCTGCAGGTCGAGGGGGTAGCCGAGCGTGAGGACAACCTCCCCCTTCTTGACGGTTCCTGGCGGCATTTCGATGACTTCCTTCACGCCGATTTCGTACACCATCGGCTGGCAGTCGTGGTCCAACTGACGACGATTCATGAGCTGGCGGGTCAGCGTGCCGCGCGGCCCCTCGCCCAAAATGGTGACCTTGGCCTGAATGTCATAGCCAGCCTCGAAGTTGTCTTTCGGATTGCCATCGGGACCGATTCCCTTGTCTCCGGAGCGCACGCCTACAACGTTCTCTCCCTGCCACAACAGCTCCACGCCCGCAAATCCATTGAACATCATCACGCCGCGCTCTTCCGCTTTGGCGGCGAGCCACTTCTGAAACTTGGCGATGGAGATGATGGGAAGTCCGTGATCGCCAAGGCCGGGGGGCATCATCGGCGCCGGGAACGCGAGGGTGGGCGTGAGGACGACGAACGTTTCGTCTTCTACGATGCGCTCTACAAAACTCGGCTGCTCCTTCCGCCAGCCCGGCAGCAGCTCATCGAGGGCGATGGGGTCGAGCACGGCACCGCTGATCGCGTGGCTGCCGATTTCGGAACCCTTGTCCATCAGGGCGATGACCGGTTCGACGAGGGGCGGCTCGACACCGGCTTCATTGTGCGCCTTGATCAGGTCCATCAGGCGGATCGCTCCGGCAAGACACGCGGGTCCGCCACCGACAAAGAGGACGTCCACTGGCATTGCTTCGCGCTGCATCACCACTCCGCTGAAGCACCATTCATAACGGATTGTCTCTCCGATGGCGACGACGTAGCGGCCCCACCCCGAGCGGGCTAACGGCCGGCCCATGACCCTGAAGTTGAAAGTGCTGCTCGGCGTGACAGCGGTCATGTTGGTGCTTGATCAAGTGTCCAAGGTCTGGATCCAGCAAAACCTGCGCGTGGGAAAGGACGAGATCCATCTGATTCCCAATTTCCTCTCCGTGGTACACGCGAAGAACAACGGCGCCGCATTTTCCAGCTTTGACACGTTCGAATACCGAATGTACCTGTTCGCGGTATTCACCGTCGTCGCCGTTGGGGTTTTGATCCAAACGTTTCGGCAGCTTCGCGCCGACGATGGGATGCAATCGGCCGCCATCGGCCTGATCCTCTCTGGCGCTATCGGAAACGGCATCGACCGTGCGTTGCATCAGGAAGTGACGGACTGGGTGAGGGTCTACGGGGGTTTTGAGCCCGCGCACTCCTTCCTCGTGAAGCACTTCCGTACGGACACCTGGCCCATCTGGAACGTGGCGGACGCGTGCATACTGATCGGCGTCGGGCTTTTCGCAGTTCACTACTTGTTCGAGAAGGATCGGGAAGAACCGGTCGAAGGCGATGCACCCCCAGCTCTTTGAGGTCGGTGGGCACGTCGTCCACAGCTACGGCGTCGGCATCGCGTCGGGCCTGTTTTTCGGGCTGCTTCTCGGCGTTCGAACAGCGCGTCGCGAGGGAGTGGACACCAATTTGGTGTGGGACATCGGCATCCTCGTGATGTTTTGCGCCATGATCGGTGGGCGTCTGGAGTACGTGCGCACTCGGTGGGCGTATTTCTCCGAAAATCCTCAGGAAATCGTGAATGTGCAGGACGGGGGCATGGTCTTTTACGGGGGGCTTGTGCTCTCGCTCATCGTGGTCGTCGGCTACCTGATGTGGAAGAAGGCGCCGGTGCTGCGGTTTTTGGATGCGCTGGCGCCATCCGTTGCGATTGGGCATACGTTCGGCCGGCTGGGATGCCTCATGGCAGGCTGCTGTTACGGAGCGCCGACCGACCTGCCGTGGGGGATTGAGTTCCCACCGGGCTCGCGGGCGCCGGCTGGAATTTCGCTACACCCGACGCAACTCAACGAGATTGCGTTCGACGCGTCGCAGGGGCTCCTGCTGCTGGCCTATGTTCCGCTGCGTCCTGGTCGGCGGATTGCCCTCTTCCTGCTTACCTACCCGGTTTTTCGGGTATTCAACGAGATGCTTCGTGGCGATGGGATCCGCGGCTACGTGTTTGGTGGCGTGACCAACGGAATGATGATTTCCGCCATGCTATTCGCCGCAGGCGCGGCGGTTGCGTGGAAAGCATGGGGAGACGACCCTACTTTGCCGGGGCTGCCGGGTACTGCGCCGTAATTTCGAGGTTCTCGATCCGCGCGTGGTCTCCGGCGGCTTCGATCCGGGCCAACTGCACGCGATCGGCGGACACGGACAGCACGACCAGGCCGTCCGCGGCTAGGATGCTGCCGGGGGCGACCACGACTTCTTCCCCAGAAGGAAGGCCGAGAATCGCGCGAGGAGGCTGCGCCTGTGGCAGCGTCGAGAGTAGTCGGACGGGGAAGCGTGAATCGGACGGGACGCCCACAGGGGACGGCGCGAATTCGGCCGTCGTTGGGGTGCCGAGCCCGCCCGGCATCGTCGTATCCGGGCTGGCGCTGGCCAGCCCCGTCATCTGCTCGCTGGAGAGCACGAATTCCGGCGAAGGTTCGAACAGGGGGTCCGGTTTTGCCGGGGCGGCGGCTGCGGCCGGCGCCTGCACGACCGGCGTGAAAACCGCGCCGCTCGGCTCCATCGGTTCACATGCGGCAAGGGCGAACAGGACGAGCATCGCGGGAGTGTATCGTAGGCACCGATCCCGCGCCGGGGACAGCGGGTTATCGAATGCAGGAGGATTGCTCGGGCCGATGCCGCGGATGAACACATCCCCCCCTTCCGAAGCGCCGCGGGTCGAACTCGCGCTCGTGCCCCCGACCTCGCCGTTTGCGCCGCAAGTGAAGGCAGCCGCTTTGGCGTGCGGCGCCGCGTTTGTGAGGGCGGACATGGTCTCCAGTGCGGACGTCGCCTTTCGGCTTCTGGTGGTCGACCTGACGCGCGTTGCAACCACGACGCGGCACTTCGGCCCGCAAGTCATCGCCATCACGGAGGCGGACGGCGTCGAGTGCTACGACGTCATTCGCCCGGACGAGGTGGAGCGTCGTCTGGCGCGCTCGATTCGGAACCTGGTAGAGGTGGAAACCGTACGCGCGCGAATGAACGCGGAACAGCAAACGATTCAGGTGCTCAATCAGATCGGGTACGCGCTGTCCGCGATTACCGATCGGCACCAACTCCTCGATGAAGTGCTCACCCACTCCCGACGGGCGCTGCGGGCAGACGGGGGCACGGTCTACCTGATCGAGGACGGCATGCTGCGCTTCTCGGCGGCGCAGAACGACACGGTGCCGTACTTTTCGACCCGTCGGGAGTTGCCCATCGACGATACGTCGATCGCGGGGTTTGTGGCCCGCACAGGAGCGCCGCTCAACATCCCCGACGTTCGCGGCATCCCCGGGACCACGCGCTACCGTCCCAACCTGTCCTTCGACGAAACGAGCGGCTATCGCACGGTTTCGATGCTGCTCGTCCCGCTCATGGACCGTGACGGCAGGGTGATCGGTGTCTTGGCACTCGTCAATCACAAGCCCGTGGCGGGGATCCCACTGGCGAGCTTCGAGAAGGTCTCGGCGTTCACCGACCGGCATGTGGCGCTCGCGCGTTCGATTGCGTCGCAAGCGGCGGTGGCATTGGAAAATTGGCGACTGTACCGCGAGATTCAGGCGCTGTTCGATGGGTTTGTGGAGGCTGCCGTCACCGCCATCGAAGCGCGGGACCCGTCCACAGGTGGCCACAGTTGGCGCGTGGCGCAGCTGACGACGCTGCTTGCGCAGGAGGTCAGTGACAACGACGAGCCGCAGTTCCGTGAAATCCGTTTCTCCCCCGCGGAGTTGACGGAACTTCACTATGCATCGCTACTGCACGACTTCGGCAAGGTTGGCGTCCGTGAGGACGTGCTGCTGAAGGCCGAGAAGCTCTATCCGTGGGAGCTTTCCCAGGTCGAGCTACGATTCCGACTTGCGGCGTTGCAGGCTACGCTGGAGTCGCTCATTGAGAACCTCGAGGAAGCCCACCTTACGACGAAACTCGGCCAGATTGAGCGCGATCTTGCCGTCGTGCGCAAGTTCAATCGACCGTCGCGAATGGGAGAAGAGGAGATGCATTCCGTCGCCGCGATTTCGCAGCGGTGGCACCTCTACGAGCTGGGTGAACCCGTGCTCCGCCCGCGGGAGGTGCGTCGGCTCTGCATTCCGTACGGCACGCTGGATCCGGAGGAGCGCCTCGAAATTGAGCGGCATGTCGAGCACACCTACCGCTTTCTCCGCGTGATCCCGTGGACGCGCGAGCTGTCCAACGTACCGGCGCTGGCCCACGCCCACCACGAAAAGCTTGATGGAACGGGCTATCCCCGCCGCCTAAAGGGAGAAGGCATTCCGTACGGGGCGCGGCTGATGACGGTATCGGACATCTTCGACGCCCTTACCGCTGGAGATCGGCCGTACAAGGGGGCGATGTCGCCGGCGCAAGCCGTGACGATTTTGCGGGCGGAGGCTGCCGCCGGCAAGATCATGTCGCCGGTGGTGGAGCTGCTTGCAGGAAAGAAACTCTGGACGCGGATGCGACTGCAGGGGGAGTGAGGGGGCCGAGGCGGTTCCCGGGGCTACTCCCACACCAGCTGGCTTGGCGGGCTCTCGCAGTTATCGCCCAGTTGTTCGGCGTACTGGGTCTCCAACTCGGTGAGTTCCCCGCAAGCTGTCGTCTCCTTTTCCGGCGTCGAGCAGGTCATCTCGGCGCTGTAGAAGCTGATGACGACGTGCTCATCATCGACGCAGTCCCAGATGTAGAGGTCGTACCCGTGGGTGGAGGCGCCGACGCGGCATTGGGAATCGGGCGTCGTGTCCATGGGCTGGGCGTCCCATGCGCGAGGGCAGCACCCCGTCGACAGGAGCGCGACTATCGAGAGGATCGGCGAGATCGGATTGGACACGAGTGACTCCGTGCGGGCCCTGTACCAGCAGTTGATGGGAACCGCGAGGTCGGTCGAGGTGCAGATATTTGTGCGAGGCCGCCGGTCGCACCCTTGCGTTTGTCGGCGCCTTCTGGCTTGATTCGCCTACGCTCGAGTGTCCATGCGCGTCCTCTTCGCGCTTCTTCCCGCCTGCAGCGACTATGCGCTCCACGCCAAGTCGCCGGGTTCCACGCTGCCCGACACCCCGGGCACGGAATGGGAGTTGGATACCGGCTTACTCTCCGCCAGCGCACCGCCGGAAGACAGCGGGGGTGACGCCGTGGCGGGCGGACACATCGACGCGGCCTTCAACGTCGCCATCCAATATTCGAACTTCGGAGCGACGCTTGGACGCTGCCAGATCGAGGTCGCGTTCTACGAGCCGGCCACCGATGACGGCACCGGCGGGGGCCACGGTGACGAGATCGCTCTCCCCGCGCTCCCGGGAACGTGCAGCTACACCACGTTCGACCCCGACGAGGCGGTGATCGAGGGCAGCATGAACGTGCGCGGCACGCTGGAGGCCGGCGATTTCCTGGCGCTTGACGACGGCGACTCCGTTCCGCTCCCTGCGCAGGAACACACGGATGGCACCGTCACCTACGCGCTCGCGGGGTGCGCCCGCGAAGCATTTCCGTTTGGGCGGACCTTCGACGTGGCGGCGGAAGGCTCCGCTATCCCCGCTTTCATCCTGGATGAAGCGGTAGCGGTTGGGCCGGACCTCGGTCGCACGCTGCCTCTGGAGAGGGAGATTGTTGCCGGTCGCGTCACCCAGTCGCTTTCGGAGCCGCTCGAATGGGGATGGGAGCGCCTTCACGCGATGCCGGAGACGTCCGCGGGGCCCGTTGTCCCGCGCGAGATGTTCATCGTGCGCCACGCGCGTCGCGAGGATGATCGCCTGCTGGAAACCCTCGCGTGTATGCCGAGTGATGAGCACGGCGTCGTTATTTCCGCCGCTGACCTGGCTTTGCTCTCACCGACGACCGACAGTACATACGCCTACGGGCAGATCGATGCGTACAGCGATGGGTTGGCGGTCGAGGCGCCGTGGGGCCAGCTTGTCAAGGTTCGCTCACTGGTATCCTGGTCCGGGGAGCTCGTTCTGGTCAGCGGTTAGTCCAGCCGAGGAACGAGTTCCTCAAGGTCTCGCCACGGCGCCTGCACGAATTTCCGCAAGGAACGGGCAACAAGCTGGCCCTGGTAGAACCCGCACGCGTGGCGGAGGGCGTCGGAATGCGCGAGCGCTTCGGGAAGGCCCTGACCGATCTGGAACAAATAGGGAAGGAGTGAGCTGCCGAGCGCGCGCGAGGAGGTGCGGGCCACTTCACTGGGGAGGTTCGGAATGCAGATGTGGCGCACGCCTTCGGCCTCGTACACCGGCTCCGTTGGCGTCGTCGGACGACTGGTTTCCGAGCAGCCGCCCTCGTCGATGCTCATGTCAATAAACAGACTTCCTTCCTTCATCAAACGCACATGGGCACGGCGAAGCACCTTGGGCGCCGGCTCCCCACGGACGGCCACTGCGCCGATCACGACGTCGGCCTGTTCGAGGTAGCGCGACAAGTGGTACTCGCTCGCGATGGCCGTAACCGCGACACGGCCGATGCTCCGTTCCAGGCGTTGGAGGCGGCGAGGATCGCGATCAAGGACGACCACCTGAGCGCCGAGGGCCGATGCTTCGGCTGCGGCGGCGGCGCCTGCCGATCCGCCGCCGATGACGAGCACAAGTGCAGGTGGAACCCCGGAAGATCCGCCAAGCAACATGCCTGGGCCGTTTCCGGGGGAGGTGAGATGGTAGGCCGCCAGCGTGACGGCGACCCGCCCGCCGATGGCAGAAAGCGGCTCCAGGATCGGGTATTCGTCGGCGTCCTCTCGCACCATTTCCGTAGCGAGCGTGGTTGCTTTCTGCGCGATGAGGTGGGCGTGAAGCGCCGGTGCCGCGCCAGAGAGGTGGAGGAAGCCGACGAGCGTCGTGCCTTCACGGACCAGATCGTGTTCTTCGGGGCGGAGTCCGTGCACCTTCACGATGACATTCGCTTGTGACGAAACTTCACGCGGCGTATAGACGATCTGGGCGCCCGCCGCGAGGTACTCGGTGTCGGAAAATCCACTTCCGAGGCCAGATCCGCTCTCGACGCATACGCCATGCGAGGCCGCGGCGAGCGCGCGCGCCCCTTCCGGCGTGACCGAGACGCGGCGCTCTTGTGGGGTGATCTCTCGTACGACGCCGAAGTTCATGCGGTGGAAGCCTACGGTACATCGCGAACGTTCTCAACCCGGAGCGCCGGCCCCGACGTGAGGCGGACGCGATAAGCCGGGCCGATGGCCGAGAGCGAGCTTCCCCGCACGCGCTATTGCAGCCGCTGTCTGACGACCTTTCCGTCGGACGTTCCGCGCTGCACGAACCTCGGGTGTCGATCCGCACGACCGGCCGCCGGGTGGGGAGAGCTGCTTGAAACTGGAGAGATGATCGATCGCACGTACCGTGTGCATCGGCGCCTTGCGATTGGGGGCGCGGGCGTGACCTACCTCGGCCGCGAGCTCGGAAAGGCCGACGTGGAAATGGGGCCGCTCCTCGCGATCAAGGTCTTGTACCAGCAGCGGGATCAGGGTCCGTACCTTTCTCGCCTGGCAACCGAGGCGCAAATCCTCCAGCGGCTGAACCACCCCCAGATCGTGGAATGTCGGGGGTTCGTCCACCGCTCCGGGCACTCGCCGTATCTGGTGACGAAATTTGAGAACGGCGGCAGTCTGCTCGATCAGATCCGGCGTGTGGGGCTGCTTTCACCCGTGGTCACGGCCCAGATCGGCCGGCAGGTGTGTTGGGCGCTGGAGGAGGCCCATCGTCAGGGCGTCATTCATCGCGACCTGAAGCCGGAAAACGTGCTGCTGGTCGACGAGGTGGAGGCGGAGGTGGTGCCTGCGATCCGGGTGGCCGACTTCGGGATTGCGAAGGTGTTTGGCGGAGTAGGAGATCGATTGACGCGCGTCGGCGCATTCGTCGGCACACCACAGTACGCGGCACCGGAGCAATTCGAGGGACTTGCTCCCGTATCGGCCACCGATGTGTACGCCGTCGGTGCGCTCTTGTACTTCTGCATGACCGCCTGTCCGATCGCCGATCACATGGCGGAGCTGGACCCGGATAGTCAGCGAGAAAACCTGATTCTTCACCTTCCGCCGAAACTTCCCGATTTGGACGGGGAGATGCGGCGCTGGTTCGAGGACACCCTGGCCATGGCCATGGCCGTCGATCCCGGGGACAGGTGCCCGATCGACGTGTTGCACGCTCGTCTGGCGGCGATTGCTGCGATGCAGGACCCCGGCCCTGCGACCATCGGCGGCGTGTCGGCGGCGCCTACCCCGCACCACACGATCACGTTGCCGCCGGCGAATCTTCAGCCGCTCACGACGGGGGGCGTGCCGTCCATCGTGGGCATTCCGCCCACGACCAGGGATGTGCCGGCGTCGTCAGGGGGCGTCAGCGCGGCGGGGGTGGTGGGCGCGCCCGGGGTTGTCGGTGCGGCGGGAGTCGGATCGACCGCAAGGGTGGCGGCGGCGCAGACCTCGCCGACCGCGACGACGCCCGGGTTTGAGGAGGCCCCGTCGCCAGGATCGACGCCTGCCCCGGAGGCGCCCGAGGCATCGGCGAGTGTGCCTCCGGTCGCGACGCATGTGGCAGCCGTGGTCGCCTCAGCAGATCGGCGGAAGCCTCGCCAGGAATCTGGCGGCGGCGGACTCCTCGGCTGCGGCTTCGTCACGCTTGCGGGCGCGGCGGCGGTGGTTGCCATCCTCGCCGTTGGCGCGTGGTTCTACACCCATCCCGACGTGCCGCTGCTGACGGGCGTGGATGCCGGCGCGGATGCCCATCGGGACTGGCAACTGGTGGCGTCGAAGCTTGGGGATGCGGGCGTCGCGGCGCAACGCGCGTGCCACTCGCCGGCGTATCTGGCGATAGAGATCGTCGTCGGAGGAGACGGCAAGGTCACGGCCGCGCGCCTGCTGAACTACCCGCACGAGCCGACGAGAGCATGCATCGAGCGCGAGCTGAAGACGGTCTTCTTCCCCCGCGCGCAAACCGCAACCGTGCGCGTGGCGATTACGATGGTGAAGTAGCGGGTTTAGACGGGAACGACCGTGCTCTCGTCACCCAATTGGCGCGTCGAAACCTCGTCCACGCGCAGCACCATCGCCGTGATGTTGTCATCCGAGTGATACGCGATTGCCCGCTCCATCAGGGCAACGCTGGCGGCCGAGGGCTCGGGTACGTTGAGGAGGGCGTCGGCAAGGTGTGCGTCCTCGACGCGGCCGTGAAGGCCGTCACTGCACAACAACAGGCGATCCCCGGTTTGCAACCCGAAGCTGCCGCTGTCCACGCCGCGGTCCACCCGCAGGCCGGCGTCGTTTCCAAGGCCGCGACTGCCATAGATGAAATTCTGCGCGAGGTAGCGTGGGTGCGGCGGAATCGTACGCATGTCGCGTCTCGCGAATTCCTCTCGGGTGTGATCGCGGGTGATCCGGGTGATTCGGCCCTTTCGCCATAGATAAAGCCGACTATCTCCGACGTGAACCCAATGGACGCGCCGGTCCACGATCCACGCGACGCTCAGCGTCGTTCCCATCTTGACCTCTCCGTGTCCCGCAACCCGCTCCCGAATGAGACGGTGGGTTTCCAGCACGAAATTCAGCAGCGTGCCCTCGGGATCGCCGGGCGGCGGGCGTTGGTAGAGGCGCGAGACCGCCTGCACCGCCGAC
The DNA here is from genome assembly GCA_945861635.1 of Klebsiella pneumoniae. GTDB lineage: Bacteria > Myxococcota_A > UBA796 > UBA796 > SXON01 > CAMAWH01. The sequence goes on from CAMAWH010000031.1 coordinate 16,038, forward strand.
GCCGACGCAATGTCTCCGTCCTCGTGCCCACCCATGCCGTCCGCGACCGCGAGGAGTAGCCCCGCGTGCGGATCGCAAGCCTGAACGACCTCGGAATCCGCCTCACGATATCGGATGATGCCATCTCGACAAACCAGATAATTATCCTGGTTCGTCGCCCGGCCCCCGCGCGCGACGCCGACGCCGACGGAGCACACGAGACCGATGGTGTAGGTCTCGACCGTCACTCAGCCGACCCGGAGTCGATACACGGCGTTGCCAGCGATGATCGCGTCACCCGGGGCCAGCGTGACCGTCGAGCCGTCCTCCGGCACCGTGCGCCAGTTCCGCCCCCCTTCCTGCAGGAAGAACGGGATGAATCCTGCCGAGCCAGTGCGATAACTATCCAGATAGTCGCTGATCTTCAGGCCCTGTGCGTCGTACTGGAAGGTCGCCTTGATGGGTCCCAGGCGGACGGTACGCGGGGAGCGCAGCGGGAACCCCAACGTGAACAGCGCGGAAACCAGGCGATCCGTGACGTCCACGGCCAGCATGCGTGCGCGCGGGTCCGGAAGATTCATGTCCGGCGTGAAGCGCAGCGTGACGTCGAAATCGGGCTCCAGGTTTTCATCGCGACGGACAATGCGGAGCTCGGCGTGGTCAAGATCCTCGGTGGTGCGCACCTGCCGGCCGTTGACCATCAGGCGGGCTTCCCCGTCCTGAATGAGGTCGATGCGGCCCTTCTTGCCGCGCGCCGTGACGCGGAAATAGTCCAGCGTCATGAACGCCTGCTCCGGAAAGGCGCGAACCTCCGGAACAATCATGCCGACGCCTCGGTGATTGCCAATCACAACTTCGTCACGAACCGTCCAACCCTCGAGCGTGAGCTTTGCGGGCCGGGCGAGTTCGACTTGCCACTGGCTCTCCTCGACGGCGACGACGGGATCGCCGACGTCGGACTCCTCGATGATCATGGGCGGAGGGGGCTTTGCTGTGGCGGCGGTGCGCGCAGGCGGGGCCTCGATGGCCTTTACCGGCGTCGAGGGTACGGAGATCTGCTCGATCGATCCCGGAGCGGGGAGGGGCGATGCGTGGGGCGTCGGTGTGCTTGCGGCCTTGGGTTTGGCGCGCGGCGTGGCCGGTTCGACGCCCATGATGGAGTCGTACTTCGGCGCGTCAACTTTGACCGGACGCGGTGCCGGACCGCGTTCCCCCAGCCCTGCGGCGGCCGGCAGATCCTGGGTGATCGAGGCCTTCGGGGCCGCCCGCACGGCTTTAGCGGCGAGCGCGTCGGCCGCGCCTGGCGTGAGCGGTTGGGGAGAGGCGGCCGGCCGCTTGGGGGGCGGAGCCGGTGGGGTTGCGGCCGCCATGCCGAACGACGCGGGGGCGGGCGCCGTGGGGGGCGGTGTGTCCGGTGCGGGCGCAACAAGGTCTGCGGCGGCTGCCAACGCTGCCGCAGACAATTTCGGCGGATCCATGGGAGTGAGCGACGCACCGGGCGACCGTTCCGGCGGTGGGTAGCTCACCTGAAAAAGGCAGTTGCCGACAAGCACCTCGTCACCGGGCTGCAGTTCTGCTTCGTGCCGACCGCCGGCACCCTCTCGGGGGAACAATGAAATGATCTCGTCCACGCGGCGCACGTACGTGTAGCAATGCCGCGCCAGCGAGCGGATCTTCGGTGTTGCTCCGATGTCCACCTCCGCGTGCTCGGACGCGACCATGATGGAATCCGTGTAGAAGCGGCTTTTCGGAATGTCACCGGTGCGCGATCGAATGGTGGCGCCGCCACCGACGCTCGCCAACCAGGCGATGTTGTCGTTGTGCGGTTCATCGGGAAGGCGGACTTTGCATCGGCGATCACGCCCGATCCGGTAGGTCGCGCCAAAATCGAGGTAGCACCCTGCACCCGTCCGGCGCAGCTCGCCGAGGTAGGGCCAGCCTTCCGCACGCACGCCCGAAAGGTCGCGGTACTGGATCGTGGCCCCGTCCACCTCGATTTGCACCTGCCCTGCCAGGGTGATCGAGCGACCCACGTCAAACGCCCGACCATCCACCGAAACGCCAGAGGCGTGGACCACAAGCGCAACGCGACCGGCACGCACCTGAAGCGTTGCCTTCGGGCCCTGCATCATCGTAGCGATTTGGCCCTTTGGTCCGATGTAAACGTCGTATCCCTCCATGAAGTTTGCAAAATGCACCTTCTGCAGGAGCGCACCGCGCTCCTGCAGCGTCAACATCCGTGTCTCGAAGCTGTCCGGCACGATGGTTTTCTGCCGGCTGTCGAGGCGCGAACGCGTGCCGCCGTCGGACAACGCTTGCGACGCAGTCGGGACGCGACCGATGACGCTCGTCGAGTCGTCCCCCGATTCCACGGACACCGGCGTGGCGGCAAGCGGCATCGACGCGATCATGGGAATATCGGCAAACGATGCGGCAAGAGGCCCGCGCTCCCCGCCCGCCGCGTCCGGCGCGAAGTCGGTGGACGACGCAGACAACGGCACGTCGTCGTGGGGGTTGAATTCCACCGTCATCGAGTCGAGCACCGCGAGCACGAGGTAGGCCACGGGTCGGCCATCCCATTCCGCGACCGTCAGCACGGCGGGACCGGCATCCGTTTGATCGCTGCGAACCATGTACCGATCTTGCAATTCCGGGCTGATGATGTGGGTCAACGAGCCGTCGGGGTACTGTTGCAGACGGTAGATTCCCGGCTCCCGCAGTGCCGGGTGGTGGTAGTTGTCGAGCCAGTGGCGGCCCAGAGTGAACACGATCTGGTCACTATAGAGGCGTCCAACCTCACGATATCCTTCCCAAACACCGGGAAGGTTGAGGTGAACGGCGAGCACGGCGCGGCTGCGCGGGGCCGGACCGATGTAGAGGTTGGGAATCAGCCCGGTGATGAACTCCCCTGGATCAAGGCCGAAGGAATGGTGCAGCATGTCACGGCCGCCATCGGCGACGATGAAAAAGCGCAGCGGACGCGTGCCGTAAAGCAACTCGAACTTGTCTTTCTTGCAGAAGTCCGTGAATCGTTCCGACACCGCCCGCGCCGCGATTTCGGTCCACGGCTCCCCCGCCACCGTTGCGGCGCGCCGCGCATCGGCCTGATTGACAACAAGCAGCACATCCGTAAACGACGCGATGCCATCCGCTTTTTCCGCGATGATGTGGGCGCGGAGGCCACCCTTGCGACCGTTGAAGCTCAGCGTGCTCCACAGGTGCTCGGGCCGCTCGATGAGGTCTTCATCGGTTCGGTGTTTCCGTAGGCGGGAGGCGTAAAAAGCGCTCGCCGGATCTTCGTCGACGACAACCTCCGCTCCGCCCGACAGGCCCTGCGTGCGGCCGGACGAGAAGATTCGGGAGATGAAGTCGGCAAGCTCGGCCATCAACGCTCCTGTGGCCCGTCGGGATAACCGGGCGGAAGTGCGCCAGCGTATCGCGATCTCGGGCTCGGCTGGTGTCGGGAAGAGCACGCTCGCTCGACGACTCGCCGCGGAGCTTGGACTTCCGTACATCCCCGAAGGCATGCGGGAGTATCTGGAGAGCGGCGCGCCGGACCTCCACAGCCTCGGTCCCGACGGCGTCCGCGACCTGGTCCTCCGCCTGTGGGAGCGGCGGAAGGAGCAGGAATCGCTCGCGACCGATGGATTTGTCGCGGACCGTTCGAGTTACGACTTTGCCGCATTCTGGTTGTACTATCGGTACGCGCGCGCGGACGAGATCACCGAGCGCATCATGGCGGAGACGCTCGGCGGATCGCGCTACGACGCGGTGTTTGTGCTTCCGTGGGGTGCGATGCCGATCGTAAGAGACGGCGTACGGAGCACGGATCGCTGGGTGCAGCTGCACATTCAGGCGCTGATCGAGGGGATGGTGAGGCGGCACGCCCTGCGCGTGGTGGACGTCACGGCCTGTGGCTTGGACGATCGCGTTGCGTTCGTGCGCCGCGCGCTCGCCGGATAACCGTCTCGGCTCGGAGCAACCCATGTCGCAGATTCGTCCTTTTCGCGCGATTCGCGCCGCCAACGTGGTCGCCGCGGAGGTCATCGCTCCCCCGTACGACGTGATGAACGAGGCGGAGGCCCGGGCGATCATTGAGGAAAATCCTCATTCGTTCGTTCGGGTGTCACGCCCGGAGGCAGTGATGGATGCGGGTTCCGACAGCCACTCGCCGGAAGCCTACGCCACGGTGACGCGCGAGTTCAACGCGATGATCGCCAGCGGGTTGTTGGCGGCGGATGCAGAAGAGTCCTACTACCTATACGGTCAGAAGATGGGCGACCATGCCCAGGTCGGCCTCGTCGCGTGCTTCTCATGTGAGGAGTACGACGCGGGAATTATCAAAAAGCACGAGTTCACGCGCCCCGACAAGGAGCGTGATCGTGTCGCGCACATCGAGGCGGCCAACGCGCAAACCGGAATGGTTTTTCTTGCGTATCGGGACACGGATCGGCTGAATGGGCTGATCGCGGCTGGCGCGCGTCGTGAGCCGGAATGGAAGGTCACCACGGAGGACGGCGTGATTCACACGCTGTGGAAGATTTCGGACGCAGAGACGGTAGACGCCATCACGGCGGCCGGCGCGGCGTTGCCCGCGACCTATGTCGCCGATGGGCACCACCGAAGCGCCGCGGCAAGCATCGTTCACCGGCAGCGGGCGGGAAAACCGGGCCGTCACGGCTGGTTTCTCGCTGGACTTTTCCCGTCCTCCGCGTTGCAGATCCTTGCCTACAATCGTGCGGTCAAAGATCTCAACGGACACCAGCCCGATGTATTCATGGCGTTCATCCGTGAGCGTTTCGACGTGGTACCGGCGTCGAAGCCGGCGCCGGCGCGTTCCGGCAGGATCACGATGTACCTGGTCGGGAAGTGGTACGAGCTCATCGTTCGCGACGTGCCCGCCGATCCCGTTGCCGGTTTGGACGTCTCGATCCTGCAGAACACTGTTCTGGCGCCACTCCTCGGCATCGACAACCCGCGCACCGACAAGCGCATTGACTTCATCGGGGGCATTCGCGGCGCGGGAGAATTGGAAAAACTCGTGAATTCTGGTTCGCACGCCGTCGCCTTCCATATGTACGCGACGCAGATGGACCAGCTCCTCGCGGTGGCAGATGCCGGCCAGGTGATGCCGCCGAAATCCACGTGGTTCGAGCCGAAACTGCGAGATGCTGTCGCGATGCACGATTTGGAATAGCGCCTTTTTGGGAAAGAGTGTGGCGTTAGAAAGTAGCTTTCACGAACGCGGCGACGTCGGCCGCGTCGTCCGCGTCGCCGTACTGTGCCGGCATCGATCCCGTGCCATGCATGACGACGTCAGCGATCTGCCCATCGCTCTGTTCGTCTGCTGCAAGAGCCAGATCTGCCGCGGTCGTCCCATCGGTTTCAACGCCGAGCTTTCCATCCTCCCCGTGACAAGCCACGCACTTGGCGGCGTACAGCACTTCGCCGTTTTCGGCGTCGGCCGTTGCTGCGCACGAGAGAAGGAAGAAGAAATGGACCACGACGTCAGGTTTCCGGCTTTCGCTATTCCGGTATCGGCTCGCGGAGGGCGGCCACGATCACTTTCGCGGTGCTCTCCCCAAACCCGGGCAGCGCAGCGATCTCATCGCTCGTGGCCTTTTTCAAAGCGCGCATCGATCCGAAGTGCGTCAAGAGCTTTTTGCGCCGTGATGGCCCGATACCGGGAATGTCGTCAAGAGCGGAGTGGAGAGCCGATTTCGAGCGGCGCGCCCGATGAAAACCGATAGCGGTACGGTGTGCCTCGTCGCGGATGTGTTGGAGCATACGCAAGGTCGGATCGTCGTACCGCAAGATCACCGGCTCGGGGTTTCCCCGCAGGATGATCTTATCCACGGCATCACGCTCCCCGCGGGCGCGCTCGGTCCGCGGTTTGGAGACACCGACGACAGCCTGGTCGTCGAGGCCGAGCTCGCGGAGCACGTCCTCGGCAGCACTCAATTGCCCCCGGCCGCCGTCCACGATGATGAGGTCAGGGAATTCTCCGTCCTCGATGGCGCGGCGCAGGCGCCGCCCGAGAATCTCGCGCATCGTGGCGTAATCGTCAGCGCCGACAACGGTTTTTACCTTGTACCGACGATACTCCCCGGTCGCCGGACGCCCCTCGATGAACACGACCTGACTCGCGACCGCATCTTCTCCCAGCAGGTTGGAGTTGTCGAAGCACTCGATGCGGTACGGTGGTGCGGCAAGTCCGGCGATCTCCGCCAGTTGTTCCAGCGCGCGCGCCGTTCGCTCTCCCTCCGAGTGCGTCGTGAGGAAACGCGCCCTTGCGGCGGCGGCCGCGATGTCGAGCACCGCAACTTTCTCCCCACGTTGCGGGGTGACGAGGCGGACGCGGCCCCCGCGGCGCTCCCGCAGCACTTCTTCCAGCGCAGCGGCGTCCGGCAATTCGACGGGAAGGAGGATTTCGGGAGGAATGACACCGCTGTCATAGTAGCTGTTCAGAAAGCCTGAAAGAAGCTCTGGAAGTTCAACAATTTCGCCCACGAAGGGGAAGGTGAACGGCTCCCGCATCAGGCCCGCGCGGACGGGCAGAACGACCGCGACGCCGCGGTCCGCCTCCCGGTGCACCTGCCACGCGTCGCGATCCGACTGGCGCACGTCGGCTACGGACTGCCGCTCGAGCGAGGATTCCAGCGCGCCGATCACGTCGCGAGTGCGCGCCGCCGCCTCGTAGTTTTCGGATGTGGCCTGCTCCGCCATGCGGTCGCGCAAGCGCGGGATCAGCTCGCGGTCTTTTCCCGCAAGCGCCAACGCCGCGTCCTGCACGATTTCGCCGTATTGCTCCGTCGTGACCAGCCCCACGCACGGGGCGCAGCATCTTTTCAATTGGTACAGCAGACACGGCGACTTCCGTGAGCGGAGCACGCCGTCGGTGCACGTCCGCAGCGCGAAGTGCCGTTGCACGAATTGGAGTGTTCGGCGGGCATTCGTCGCGGAGTGGTAGGGGCCGAAGTAGCGCGCGCCGTCTTCGGCGGGCCGGCGCGCCGTCGTGAGTCGAGGCCACTCGCCACGCGGGTCGAGCCGGATATGTAGAAAATTCTTGTCGTCTCTCAATTTTACGTTGTAGCGAGGTTGATGCTGCTTGATCAATGAATTCTCAAAGAGCAGCGCTTCCTTCTCGGTATGCGTCGGCACCGCGGAGATGCTCGAAGCCGCCGCAACGAGGTACCGCACCATGAAACGCTCGTCGTGCCCCTGGAGGTATTGGCGAACGCGCGCCCGAAGGTTGACGGCCTTTCCGACGTACAGCACCTCTCCGCGGCCATCCTTGAACAGGTAGACGCCTGCGGTAGTTGGCAGGGCGTCGGCCTGTTCGTGGAGGTTCACCGGGTTCGGGTATTGCGCCGACGCTGGCGTCGCGACCCCAGCGGTGCCACCATGGCGGAATGCTTGGTTTCGTTTTGGCTGGCGGTGGCGCCCGCGGCGCGTACGAGGCGGGCGTCCTCCGCTATGTTTTCACGACCTTGGCATCGCGACACGGGATCGATCCGAATCCCGACGTCATCTCCGGCACCAGCGTGGGCGCGCTCAACGGCGCGTGGGTCGGCGCCATGGGTCCGCAGGGGGCGGCACAGCTTTGGGAGTTCTGGCAGAACGTCACGATCGAGCAGGTCTACAACTTCTCGCTCACCGATTTTCTTCGGAGACCGTCGCGATGGCTGGAGCGCACGACGGAGTTTGGGGAGGGCGTTGGCATCTTCGATCCGACTCCGTTGTACCAGCTTATTCGCGACCGCGTGCCGTGGGCGGCGTTGCACGCGCGCATCGATTCGGGCGCGCTCAAGGCGTTCATGATCTCCGCCACCGACGTCGGAAGTGGCCGCACGCGCATCTTCACGGACGGCGACGTTCGTCTTCGCCGTGCGGCGACATCCACGGCCACGCGTTGTCGAATTGGCCCGGAACACTGCCTTGCCAGCGCCGCCATTCCGTTTGTGTTTCCCGCCATTCGCATCGACGGCCGCTACTTCGTGGACGGGGCGTTGCGGCAGAACACGCCGCTCTCTCCGGCGGTGGAGGCCGGCATTCAGCGTGTGCTGGTCGTCGGCGTGAAGCGCCTCAAGCGGGAGGAGGATGCGCCGAACGTGTCACCGACGCCGGCTTTCCTCGCGGGAAAGGCGCTCAATGCGCTGATGTTGGATCCCATCGAAGAAAACATCCGGCGCATCGAAGCCCTCAACGGACTGATGAAGTGGGGCTGCAGCGCCTACCCGGATTTCATGGCCCGACTCACGACGGAGTTCAAGCCCTATCACATCGTGGAACACGTGTTCCTACGCCCATCCGAGGACATCGGGCGTATGGCCGCGGACGTCTTCCGCGCGTCCAGCGATCGCCTTCCGTGGGCCGTCCGCCAGCTCCTCGGGAGCATTGCGGGAGGCGAGCACCAAAAGGAGGCGGACTTGATGAGCTACCTCTTCTTCGATCGCAACTTCACCGCCGCCATCGAGGATCTTGGGTATTCCGATGCCGCACACCACGAGGAAGAACTTGCGACGTTGTTTGCGCGCTGATGGGCCGCTTCGCGTCCGTTTGAGGGGCGAAACCAACGACCCAGACAACCGGCCGCCCCTACGGAACCGCGTACCAGACAATCGCCAGTGCCACCGCCGCGGCCACCGCCAGCCAACCCCAGGGCGTCGACGACCCTGACACCTCGGTCACGTCCATCTCGCGAACCGGCCCGGCGGGCATGTTCTTCGAGAGTTCGTCAAGTGAACGCCCACTTTCTGTCCACTTTCCGGGGCCCTTCTCTGCGGCGCGGTTGGGATCGCCCGTGATGCCGACCGCCTTGTTCCACCGCGGAATCGCGGCGTTGGTCGCGTCCTCATCCCCGAAGCCGTCACCGAAGGCGTCGGACGCGGGGGGCTCCCGTTCCGCAGCGGCTGCCCGTCGGGTGTCCGCTTCGGCGGCGGCTTCCTCCGCCCGCTGACGCAAGGCGGCGAATCGGGCAGCTTCCACAGCGCGTCGTGTCGCCTCGGCGTCGAGCCGGGCGGTTTCCGCGGCAGCTTCCGCGGCGTTTCGCGCTGCTTCCGCCGTCTCGGCCGCTGCCCGCGCGCGCGCATTTTCGGCCGCGCGCTCGGCCGTCGCGCGCACGTGCTCCGCAGCAGCAGCGGCTTCTGCGACCGCGGCAGTACGCGCGTGTTCGGCAGCAGCCGCTTCCGCCGCGACCGCCTCCGCCGCCAACCGCGCCGCTTCCGCGGCCGCCTGCTCCACGTTGATCCGCGCACGCACGATTTCGGCCTCCTCGGCCGCTGCCGCGGCTGCCGCGAGGCGCTCCTGCTCGGCCGCGAACTCTGCCGCATGCCGGGCCACCGTTTCCGCCGCGGTTTCCGCGGCGATCCGCGCCTGCTCGGCGGCCGCCGCCTCCACGGCGATGCGAGCGCTTTCTTCCGCGGCAGCTTCCTCTGCGATGCGGGCCTGCGCCGCCGCTTCGGCTTCCGCGGCGATCCTCGCAACTTCGGCGGCGGCGGCTTCCTCAGCGACGCGCACGGCTTCGGCTTCCGCAGCCGCTTCGGCCAAGCGCGCCGCTTCGGCAGCCTCGGCCCGCGCCACGATCCGCCGGACCTCTGCCGCCTCGAATTCCGCGGTGACGCGCTGTCTCTCCGCCGCCTCGGCTTCCTCTGCCACGCGCGCCAGTTCGGCGGCTTTCCGAACGGCGACGATGCGCGCCCGCGCGGCCGCTTCCGCTTCCGCCTCCGCTTCCGCGGCGGCACGCTCGGCGTCCGCAACCCGCGCTTCTTCCACGATCCGCGCGTCCTCGGCGAGGCGGGCCGCCTCCTTGCGACGGGAATTTTCCGCCTCGTCTGCCTCGATACGTGCCGCTTCCTCGTCGGCGATCTCGGGCTCGTCGGCGATCTCCGCTTCGTCGTCCGTGGCGCCGTTGTCGTCGTCGGGCGCCTCGATGAACGCTGCGAGCAGCGGCAGCTTGATTTCGACCGGGCCAACGCCCGCAGCGCCCGCGCCCGTGCCCGCGCCCGCATCTGCGCCCGCGTCCGCTCCCGCGTCTTCGCCGGCGCCGGCGATCTCGTCTTCCGGCGTCACGTTCGAGTTCGCGGCTACGCGCACCGCCGTCGTCGCAAGGCGCAGGCCCGCCGGCCGCAGCGAGGGTGTCGATTGCGCTGCGCTACCGGACAACATCGCCGCCTCCGCCCGGCGCGGATCCAGCACCAGCCGCAGCGGACCCTCGGGGGCGATGCCCTCGCGCCCCATGATCGTGCCGACCGCGATGGTTGGCTTGGCCCTTGCCGCCGCGAGCGCGCGCTCGCGATCCGCGGCGCGACGGGCCCGCTCGGCAACCTGCGCGGCATCCGTGCGATCCGTTCGCGCCCGGCGAACTTCCCCTAGTTCACGTTCCAGCCATCGACGTGCCTCCGCCGCGCGCTGATCCCGCGCAAGGAGGACCGGATCCGGCCCATCGCCGCCGGCGACAGGTCGCACACGAAACTCAGCCGCCAACGGCGGAAGTCGACCACCGCCGAGGGCGTGGATCACTTCCGGCCCCAGACTGCGCCCCCGTAGCAGCGCGGCCAACGCCTGGCGCGCCGCCCGAGCATCTCCGAGGCTGACGCGCGGCGAGCCGATGCCCATTCCGGACAGCCAGTACCGAGCGCGCGGAAGCGCGGCTTCCAGCGCGTCCACGGTCGTAAGCGCCAGGATGGCGGCACCGACCGCTGCCACGTCGGCAGCTTGCGGCGTTCTTGCCGCCGGTTGCGCGTGCTGGAAGCTGGGCCGGACGCGAAAGAGTCCCTCGCCGTCGAGCCCCCAGCCGTCGACGTGAATGGCCCGATGGGCGCCGCCGATCCGATGCAGCGTCTCCAACTCCGCGAATACGCGCTCGGCCAGTCCGACGACCGCCAACGCGGCCGGGCGCAGCTCACTCAACCGCCTCGCCAGCGGGGCGCCGAGGAGAATGCGCGCGCCCGCGACCTCGATGGTCGTGAACACGCCGCCCGACGGTAGCGTCCGTGACCAGTCTCCCTCTCCCTCGATCGCCTCGACAAGCTGCCCGCTGCCGCCGCGAACGAGCAAACGCGCGACCCCCGGAACTCCGGACGGCAGGCGTTCGATGACGGTCAGGTCAGCCATACGGCGCATTATCATGCAGAATGCGTCGCCCCTGTGAGGTCCCCATGTTGCTCTCGTTCCTGCTTGCCGGCTGTCCGGCCGCGCCCATCGCGAAGACGTCCAACCCTCCCGCGTGCAAGGAGTCGGAAGAACAGGTCAACCTTCCGAGCGTCATTCCGGGTGCCCCCCAGGCCGGCGTCGCGGAGACGTTCGTCGATCTGCCCGTGGGAACGCCCCTCTCCGGCTACACCGGCCGATGCGGGTGTTTTGGAGGAGACGGCAAGGCCGATCGTCGTGACAGCGCGTACACCTCGGAGTTCGCACCTTCGGCGGGCGTGCAGACCCGCATCCCGATCAAGGTCTTCTGGCTCAACAACGGCGATCAGGATCTCGCGATCATCAAGATCGACCTGATCTACTCGTATGACGGCTTGGTGGAGGAGATGGAGCGCCGCCTCGCCTCCGTGTCGGGTCATGACATGGACGGCAAGGTGGTCGTCGCAACCAATCACTCGCATTCCGCCTACGGCGATTTCAGCGATCAGGTGACGTTCTACCTTGGCTCCGACCGCTTCAACTACGAGGTGTTCATGCGCATGGCCGATGCGATGGAGGACACGGCGCAGCACGCCTATACCGGCATACAACCGGTCAAGTTGGGCGTCGGCTACGCCAAGGACTGGGACGCCGGCCTGGTGTACCACGACCGGCGCGGTGACAACAACGATGAGGAGTTCTTTCCCGACATTGAACCAGGTGATTACAAGGATCCGTACCTGACGATGGTGCGCATCGACACGCTGGACGATCAGCCTCTCGCGGTGTTGTTCGATTTCGGGATGCACGGAACGGTGCTCGGCGGCGACAATACGATGATCTCGACCGAAGCCCCCGGCCACGTCGAGTTGGCGTTCGAGGAGCAATTCGACACCCCCATCGTCGTCGGGATGTTGCAGGGTGCGGGCGGAGATTCCTCGCCCGGCGGCAGTGACGACGGGTACGCCCGTATGGAAACCGTAGGAGAGTATGCGGTCGCACCGATGATGGCGCTCTACGAGAGCATTCCGACCTCTGCGGATCCCATCCGGCTGGAAACGGCGTCGCGTTCGATTGCGGAAACCCACCAGGACATTCGGGTCACGCGAAATGGCACGGTGGACTGGTATTATCCCCCGTACGACGAGGAATACCACCCGGACAACAAGGTGTACGCGGATGAAGTTCGGGACGCAGACGGAAAAATCGTAACGCACGGCCCGCTACTCTCCCCGTTCGACGAATTCAACATCGACTACGGGGAGGCGTTCTGCGGCGAAGATCCTCCGTACCTTCCGGGGTACGCCCCCGCCGAAGTCTTTCCGTACAATCAATGCGTGAAGGTCGAGCAGATGGCGAACCTCATTACGGGGTTCTTCGATCTGACAGAGGAAGAAGGCGAGCTTCCGCTGCGGGAGAGTCGGCGGGCCGCCATCACGGCCACGCGTTTCGGACCGGTCCACATCCGGGAGGCGGATGGCACCGAAACGATCGATGACTTCTTTATCGGCTTCTTTCCTGGGGAAACCACGGCGGTGTATACCGAGACCTTCCGCCGGCGGGCGGCGGCGGAGCTCGGCTACACGCACAGCATGGCGGTCGGGTACGCGCAGGATCACGAAGGATACCTGTTGATCGCCGAGGATTGGCTGCTTGGCGGCTACGAGGCCGATATCAATATCTGGGGGCCGCTGCAAGGCGAGCACATCCTGGAGGGCCTGCTGACGATGTCCGCAGAGCACCTGTCCACCGATGTCATTGAAAAGCAGGATCCCTGCGGAATCTATCAGATCCCTGACTACGGCGAGAACTCGCTGCCGACGCTGGCCCCCGACGAGTCGCCCGAGGCGGGTACGCTGATCACTGCCAACCCCGGCTACCTGTACAGTCCGCTTTGGACCGAGGAAGAACGTGATCAGGACATCCAACCTGACATCCTGACCCCCGTCACCGTGCCCCGGGTCCAGGGGATGGTGCCCATGGCCTGGATCGGCGGCGATCCGGGCGTCGATTTCCCGCTCGTCACGCTGGAAATGCGCAATGAGGCCGGCGAGTGGGAGGCGGTGCTGACGGAAGCCGGTCGGAGTGTGACCAGCGGTCCCGACATCCTGACGGCAACGACGCCGAACCCCCTCAATCCGCCGGACGCGACGCAAACGCACTACTGGTACGCTGTCTGGCAGGCAGTAGGCCACTCTGCGGACCGCGCTGGCCTTCCGCTCGGTTGGTATCGGCTCCACGTTGTCGGGCACACCTACGACGGCGGGGCGTCCACCTACCCGTGGCCGGCCAGCGAGTACGACCTCACGAGTACGGAATTCGAGGTCGTTGCGGGGGAGATTTCCGTTTCGGTCAGCGGCGCCGACGTCTCGGCCACGCTCGCGGCCCCCGCACGCGGCTACCGGCTCGTCGGAATGGACGGAAACTCGCGCGGCAACAATCCTCTCCCCGGCGATTGGGCGAGCTTCACGTTTGTGGACGAGGAGGGGGTGGAAACCACGGCTTCAGCGAACGGGTCGCACGGCAGCGGGTTGACGTCGTTCTCCGGCGTCCTACCCGAAGGCACGGTGTCCGTGACGGTGACCGACAGCTACGGCAATGAGGGATCGGCGTCCGTCCCGTGAAAAAGTTCATCGCGGTGGCGGGAAACATGGGGGTCGGGAAGTCCTCCATGGTGGAGTTTTTGTGTTCGCAATACGGTTTTGAGCCGGTCTACGAACCGTACACCACGAATCCCTACCTCGATGACTTCTACGCGGACATGGGTCGGTGGGGGTACCACTCCCAACTCTACTTTTTGACGCACAAGTTTCGGTTGCATCTGGAATTGGGCAAACAGACGTGCATCGTCGTGCAGGATCGCACGATCTACGAGGATGCGGAAATTTTTGCGACCAACCTCGCACGTTCGGGACACATGTCGGGGCGGGACTTTCAGACGTATCAGGAACTTTATCGGACGATGCGCACGGCGCTGCAGCCGCCCGACCTCATGATCTACCTGCGCTGCTCGACGCGCGCGATTCGGCGTCGCATCAAGAAACGTGGGCGGCCGAGCGAGCAGGCGATACCGCTCGAGTACTTGCGAGGACTGAACACGCTTTATGAAGAGTGGATGGAGGGATACGATCTCTCTCCCCGCATCGTCTGGGACAGTGAACGTGACGACTACCTCACGGATCTTGTGCAGCAGATTCAGTTCCGGCGGGTGCTAAAGCCGTTTCTGGAGGGTTGACCTCCGCTCTCCCTCCCCATACGATGCACCCATGCTCCTTGCCCTTGCCGCCGTAGCGTTTGCCGACTCGGTTCCTTGTGCGGGGACCACGACGCTCGCCGACTTCAGCGCGGCTGCCCAGAAGGGAGAAGCGGCGTTTGCGGACATGGATATGGGTGGCCTGGTGACGGCGCGTGAGGCCGCGGCCACCGCGTTGACGTGCCTCGGCGAACCCGTGAAGCCCGACGCGGCCGCCAGCTTTCATCGATTGATGGCCATGGTCGCCTTCACGGTCCATGACAACAAGGAGGCGCTGGCCGAGTTCCACGCTGCACGGCGTTTGCAGCCCGGGTACGCCATTCCGGACAGCGTGGCGCCGGCAGGCCACCCGCTGACCAAGTTGTATGAGGAGTCGGTCAGCGCCGAAGAAGGGGCGTTGCAACCCGTCGGCAACAAGGTCGGCACGCTGTACGTTGACGGCATCCGCGGCGCGCCGCGTCCGGATGGGATCTCGGCCATCCTGCAGCATTTCGATGAAATCGGGATGCGCGCCGAGTCCGTCTACCTTCTCGCCGGTGATCCGATTCCGGCGTGGGCGGTGCCGCCTTCGCCCTCGCTTAAGGGGAAAATGCGCGTGCCGCTCGCTAGCGCCACGGGGGTGGCGGCCATCGCAAGCGGCGTTTTGTACGGCCTCGCGCTTTCGGCGCACGACCAGTTCTGGGACACAGAGAATCCGGCCAAGGACAGTGAGCTGCCGACGCTCCAGGCGCGCGCCAATACCCTCACCTACGCGTCCGCTGGCGTGGGGGCCCTTGCCGTGGGGCTCGGCACTGTGACCATCGTCACGTGGTAGAGCCGGACGGCCCTCACTTTGGGAGCGGCCGCTACGGTGTCGTAGGCCACCTCGGACAGGGTGGCATGGCGACGGTGTACCGGGTCTACGACGAGCGCTTGCGTGTGCACCGTGCGCTCAAGATGCTCTCGCCGGAAATGACGCTCCAGGCGGCGATCCGGCGTCGATTCGAGAACGAGGCGCACACGATGGCGCGGTTGGCGCATCCAAACATCGTCTCCGTTCACGACGTTGGGGACGATGGCGAGCACGTCTTCATCGTGATGGAGTTGATCGAGGGCGGCAGCCTCATGGATCACCTCGATCGCTTCGGCCCGCTCGACGAGCGCACGGCGGTAGACATCTCCATTGGCGTCCTTCGCGGCCTGAATCTTGCTCACGAAAACGGGGTCGTCCACCGGGACATCAAGCCGCACAACGTGCTCTTGGCCGCCGACGGGACGCCCAAGGTCACCGACTTTGGCATTGCGCGAATCCAGACGGACGATATGCCAGGTATGACACGTACGGGCTCCATTATCGGAACATGGGCGTTCATGGCGCCGGAGCAGCGTGCGGGCGCGCGGGACCTGGATCGGCGGGCCGACGTCTACTCGGTCGGCGCAACGTTGGTGACGTTGGTCACCGGAGACTTGCCCGGCGATCTCTTCGTCAGCGAACTGCACAAGAAGCTGTTGTTGAAGGTGCCGGAGTCGCTGCGAGAAGTGATTCAGCATGCGACGCGGTACGACGCGTCGGACAGGTTTTCCAACGCCGCCGAGATGGCTTCGGCGTTGGAGGCGCTGCTTCCCGCGCTGCCGCCTACGCCGGCGGAGCGGCCGAAGCTCGGCCAGCCGATGCGGATCACGGACAAGCCGACGCGTCGCAACACCAACGAAACGATGTCGCTGGCGGGCGCTACGCTGGAACCCGTGCTGCGCAGCAAGGACACGTTGCCGCCGGCGCGGGGCATGCCGCGCAGCGCAAGCTCCCCGACCGGGGGTGCTTCGCTGACGGTTGCGCCGTCGTTGGTCGTCGATCCCGACGGGGGCAGGGGGCCGGCGAGTCGCCAGCCGGCCATCAAGATCGTCGCCATCGGCGTCGGGTTGGGGCTGTTGATCACGGCGGCGGTCGCGGCGTTCCTGACGACGCAGGACGGTGTGCCGTCCGCGGGAAGTGAGGCGGATCCTGCCTCGCAGACGGAGATCCCGCGCCCCCCCGATGCGCCTCCGGGCACCTCGCGGACGCTGCTCGCAGGGAACGAACCGCCGGCGGGCGCGGCTCCGTCTGCCCCGCCGGCCGCGGTGCCGGCCGCTGTTTCGGCCGCTGGTGCGCCCCCCGCGCAGCCCACGGGCAAGCCCACTCGCCCGGCGCCGGCGGCGATAGCGAAGTCCGCGCGGCCTTCTCCCGTCGCAAGTGCGCCGACCGCGTCGGTGCCGGCGGCAAAGGTGGCCGCGGAGCCGCCACCGCCCGTTGCCGTGGCGCCCGCCGCCGCTGTCGCCGAGGCGCCGGCGCGCTGGAATGCGAGTGGCGAGGCGACCAACGTGCGGCTGTCGGATGGATCGAAGACCTGGCCCGCAGGCGAGATTCCGCCGGGGACCTACGCTGTCGTCGCGGATTTTGCAGGCGCGGAAGGCGTGAAAGCCGGCAGTGTCAAGATCGCGGCCGGGGAGCGCGTAACGGTGCGTTGCGATGCGAGTTTTCAGCGGTGCAAGCGGTAGTTGGCGCGCGTTAGAATCCGCCGATGTCCACCCCCGCGCGCCCGCCCGATCGCCTCAGTGAACTCTTCATCGGCATCGCTGGAATGATCGGCGCTGGAAAAAGTACGCTTGCCACTGCGCTCGGGCGGCACCTCGACCTGCCCGTCTACTTCGAGCCGGTGGCCGACAACGTCTACCTCGCGGATTTTTACCGCGACACCCGCCTGTATTGTTTCGCCACGCAGATCTACCTGCTCAATCGCCGCTTTCAACAGCACCAGGAGATCATCTGGCGCGGTGGCGGCGGGGTGCAGGATCGCACGATCTACGAAGACGCCGTTTTCGCAAAAATGCTGGTCGATATAGGGTTGATGGAGGAGCGCGACTACGCGACGTACCTGTCGCTGTTTCGCCACATGTCGAATTTCATGTGTCGGCCCAACCTGATCGTCTACCTCGACGTGAAGCCGGAGCGTTCGATGGAGCGGGTGCGGATGCGCTCGCGCGACGTGGAAACCGGGATCACGCTTGAATATCTTCAAGGGCTGTACGCCGGATACGAGCGATTCATCGAGGAAATTTCGCGTACCGTGCCGGTCATTCGCGTCGATTACGACCGCTTCCGGGATGCGGAAGAAATGGCGACGGTCATCGAGCGTGAATACCTCGATGCCAGCTTTCTTCGTACCGTTTCCTGGGAACCGACCCGCGCGTGACGACGCCCTACCGCACGACGAAAACCAGGTGCTTCAGGTACTCCGTCTCAGGAACTCCGGGAAGGATGGGGTGGTCCGGGGCTTGCCCGCCACGCCGGACGAGCGTCACGCGGCGCCCCGCCTGTCGTCCCGCGTGCAGCACGGTTTCTTCGAATCGCTCTGCCTGAATGTGGTGGGAGCAGGACGAGGTAAAGAAGAGTCCTCCGTCTGCCACGAGTCGCAGCCCGGACGCGTTGACCTGTTTGTAGAGATGCAGCGCCGCGCCGGCCGTCTTGCGTGTCTTGGCGAAAGCGGGCGGGTCGACCGCAACGACGTCGAAGGTGCGCGCCGGCATGCCGTCCATCGCTTCGCGCGCGTCCGCGTCGAGTACGGTGACCGTCGTGCCGTTCAACTCCGCGTTGCGCCGAATCATCGCGCAGGCCGCCGCGCTCGACTCGATGGCCATCGCCTCCCGGGCGCCACCCGCCATCCCCGCGAGTGCCCATCCGCCAAGGTGTGCGTACACGTCCAGCACGCGCGCGTCACGACACCGAGCGGACATGAACGCCCGATTGTCGGCCTGATCGAAGAAAAATCCCGTCTTCTGGCCGTGCACCAGATCGGCCTCGAAGCGAATGCCATTTTCCTCGAACGCGACCTTTTCCGGCACGTCGCCGAACCACACGCCGGCGGTCAACGGCAGCGCCTCCAAATGACGCAGGGGCACATCGTTTCGGAGCACGGCTCCGGCGGGAGCGATCACCTCTGTCAGCGCGCTGCGAACAAGCTCTGCACGCTGGTCCATCCCCAGCGTCGTCATCTGTACGCTCACGACGTCCTCGTAACGGTCGATGATCAGGCCCGGCAGACGGTCGGCCTCGCCGGCGCACAGTCGGTAGGAGCGGCGGGTGGGCAGAACGCGCTTACGGAGATCGAGCGCGGCTGTCAATCGAGCGACGTAGAACGCGGAATCGTCGATATCGTCACGCTCGTTCGCGTACATGCGGACGCTGATGAGCGAGTGCGGGTTCGCGTAGCCGCGCCCGAGAAAGTTCCCTTTCGCATCCCGCACTTCGACCGCGCCGCCGGGCGGCAGCGCCGATACCGCCGGGGAGATAATTTCGTTGCTGAACACCCAGGGGTGGCCGGGGCGAGTACGGGCCGTGACGCTCAGCATGGCGCCGGCCTATCCGGTTGCGGTAGAACCGGACGATGGACACGGTCGAGCACCTCTACGCGCGCCTCGTCCGCCACGAGCGCATGCCGCCGCGGCTCGTGCGCGTGACGAAGCTCGGCGCCGTCCTGATTCGGGAGTTGACGCGGGATCAAGTGCATGTGCGCGCCGCGACGCTCGCGTACTGGACGCTGGTTGCGTTGGTCCCGATGCTGGTGCTGTCGGTCGGTGTGCTCAAGGTGCTCGGGTTGGAGCACTCGGTTCCCGTGCGTGAGCTGCTGTGGCGCACCATCCTGGCGGGATCGGTCGAATCGGTCGGGGCCACGCTCGATCTGTGGATCGATGCGGTGGACTTCGGGAAGCTTTCGCTCGCGGGCATCGCGGGCGTGATGTTGGCGGGCTCGCGCATCTACTTTTCGGCGGAAGAAGCGTTCAATCGCTTGTGGACGGTGCGCGTGCGTCGTCCCTTTGCGATGCGGTTGATGGTGTTCTACGCCACCGTCACGCTCGGGCCGGTGCTCATCGCCGCTGGTTTTCTGGTCAGCGCCCGCCTGCAAGCCGCAGTCGATGTCAGCGCGCTGCAATGGGTGTCGCCGGTCGTGCTCACGGCGCTTGCGTTTGTCCTGGCCATCAAGTTCCTGCCCGATACCGACGTTCGCTGGTTTCCGGCCCTGACCGGTGGACTCGTTGCGGCGACGCTTTTCGAGTTGGCGAAGCTGGGATTCAGCACCTATGTCGATATCGTCGGGGCCGCTCAGGCGGCTGCGGCGATCTACGGCTCGCTCGCGCTCTTCCCGGTGTTCCTGCTGTGGCTCTACCTCATGTGGATCATCGTGCTTCTCGGCGTGGAGTTGGCGTACGTGACCCAGCGCCACGAGGATCTGCTGGTCGCGGAGGATCGCCATCTCGCGGGGCCACACCGCCGGCGCCCCGACGCCTTTTTTGCCTTGCAATGCCTGCTTGTCGTCGCCCGTCGTTTTGAACACGGGCTCGGTCCGAGTCCGGAGCCCGTCGTCACCCGCATCATCGCGAGCGATCCTACGCACGTGTGGGAGGCGTTGGAGATGCTGGAGGAGGCCCAGTTCCTCACGGAGAGCCCGCAGGGCTATTCCCTGACGCGACCGCCACAATCGCTGCGCGTACGGGAGGTTCTCGATCGGGTGCGGGCGCTGACGCGACCGGAAATCTCCCCGGATGCGCCCGGAGCGGCGTTGGTCGAGGGCGTCTTTCACGATGCGCCCTCGCTCGACGTCACGGTTGCGGAGCTGGTTTGAGGGCACGCGCGGTGTTGCTGGCGGCGGGAGCGGGCGTCGTAGCTCTGGTGGCGGCCACTCCGATGATCGTGCCGTTCCTTGCACGTCAAAAAGGGGGAGACGTGGCGAGCGCCGCGTGGTGTGCCTCCGGTTTGTGCATGGAGGAGGTGTCGCGTGGCGAGACGACGGCGACGCTCGCGACGCTGGGATGGTCGGGGGTGCTCACGCTGACGCACGTTCGGACGAATCTCCCTGGCACTTCCGTTGGCAATGGCGGGATTCCGGACCGCTCGTCGATCCCGTTCCGAGCGGTTCGCGTCGAGGATCTGCGCGTCGAGGGCACGCCGCTGCCGTCGTTGTCGGGCGAGGTCTGGCCGCGCCGATCGCTGACGGGCGAGGGGGTGTCGGTCGAAGGCGATACCGTGCGGGCGATGGTCGCGACGGAATACGGGGAGGTGCGGCTGACGGTCGACCGCGTGGCCGAGAGCTACGACGTCGATGCTGCCTGTCTTTGCACGGTGCAGAGCACGGCGATCTCGGCGACGCCTCTCGCCGATCGACGGGTCCGTGCGCGCGGTCGGTACGCCGCCGGCCACTTCAGCGGCACGGTGACGGCCGAAGGCATACCCATGCGTGTCGAGGCGGAGCGCGTGGACGGGGGCACCGTGACGGGCACGTTTTCCGTCGACGGCGTGCCGATCTCGGAGATTGTAAGTGCGTTTTCTCCCGTCATTCCGGAGTCCGTCCGCGCCAGCGTGACGGGAACGCTCTCCGGAACCGGTAGTTTTGCCACGCCCGACGGAATCGTTTTCGTCCCCGTGGTGGAGGGTTTTACCGTCGATGGACTGGTATCGGGCTCGCTTTCCGGCGGTGCGTTCACCTACCCCGGTCGCGACGAAACCGGCGGCACCGTGCTCGTGTCTTCGGGCGAGGGGTCGGCCGATTGGCTCTCTCTCGCGGAGATCGGGCCGATGCTTCCCGCCGCCGTCGTGGCGTGCGAGGACGCTGGCTTTTGGCACCACGCGGGGTACGACCTCGATGGTATGGTGGCGGCCGCCGCCGACAATCGCGAACGCGGCAAAATCGTTCGCGGCGGGAGCACGCTTTCGCAACAACTCGCGAAGAACCTTTTTCTCGACGGCGAGCGGACGTATGCGCGCAAATTCCGTGAACTGCTGTACGCCGTGGAACTGGAGCGCGAACTGCGCAAACAACGGATCATGACGCTGTATCTGAACATCGTGGAGTGGGGGCCGAATGTTCGCGGCGCGCGCGCGGCGGCGCGGGCGTATTTTGCCAAGTCGCCCGCCGGTCTGCTCCCTGAAGAAGCGGCTTTTCTTGCGAGCATCCTCCGGAATCCGCGGACGGCATGGGAGCGTCAATATCGCCGGGAACGGCCGGACACCGCGCGTATCGCCTTCATTCTGGACGGCATGCGCGATCTTTCGGATGCCGCGCGCGCGGAGGCGACGGCGCGTCCGATCCACCTTGTGCCGCAATGAAGTTCATCCGCGATCTCGGCCCGTTCGTCGCGGTCTTGTTGGCCGTCGTCGTGGCGGGCGGGCTGACGGCGGGCGCCTGGTTGGAGGGCGTCACCGTCCGCCTGCCGCTCGACGCGCGGTGGTCGATGTGGTGGGCGTCCGAGGTCGTCGTGCGTGCGGAAGGCTTCCTGGACGCCCCGGTTGCGTGGTACCCCGTCGGCACGCCGTTCTACACGACGCTTCCGGGTGTTTTGGCGCCCCTGTTCAGCGCGCCGTTCACCCTGGGGCTGGGCTCCAATCTCGGCAACACGGCATTCGTCGCGGTGATCGCGGGTGGGAACGTGCTCGGTGCCTTCGTCGCCGCCCAACGCCTGACCGGGCGCGTCGGCGCATCGTTGGCGGCGGCCCTATTGTACGGGTTGAACCCTGCGATTTTGGACGCGCTGCGGTGGGGGGAGCTGGCATCGGCGCTAGGGTGGTTCTTGCCGTGGGTGCTCGTGGCGTTCTGGGAACTGCCAGGATCGGAGGATCCGTGGGCGGACGCCGGGGAAGTGGCCGTGGGTCTGGCCGGCGTCGCCCTGGCGAGCTGGTCGTCGGGGGCAGGTACCGTGATCGCGCTGGCGGCGATGGGCGCGCTGTGGATGTTGCGGGCCGATCGCGTGGATGCGGCCGCGCAGGCCGTTCGTGTCGCGATCGTGAGTGTGGTGGTCCTCGTCGTGCCGAGTCTGCCTTTCATGCAGATGTATACGGAGTCAGGTGCTGTCCCAAACTGGTTCTTCCTGACGACGGATCCCGTCCGAATTGCGTGGACCGCGATGGTCATCGGTCCCGCGGCGCTCACGCTGCCGCGCGCGCGGCCGTGGGCGCTGTTTGCGGTTGTGCTGTGGGGACTGTCCTTCGTTCCACATGTCGCGGCGTTGTCGCTGGTGATTCACGCCTGCATGGCGATGGCGGCCGCCGTGGCGCTTGGTGGAATGAGTCGCTACCCTCGACGGATTGCGACGTTGGCCGCGGCCGTCGCATGCCTGGCGGAGAGCGCCCGTCCGCCCGGACTGGCGTTGGCGGTGGAAGCTGCGCAACCCTCCGGCGAAGCCCTGTTTGGCGGCGCAATCGTCAATCTGCCGATGCGCACGCCACACGATGACCGATTGGCGCAGACTCGCCATGGGCAGTCGCTCCTTGTCGGTCCGGGCGTGCCTCCCGCCGGATGGCTCCTTTTCGTCCAGCGAAACGCCCTGCTCGCGACCTTGTGGCGTGTGGAAGGAGGGGGGCGCGCCGAGAGCGACGTCGGACTGTCCACGCTGCACGACGCGGCCGGTCTGCTCACCTCGGCAGGCTTTCGGTGGATTACGGTCGGCGAGGGCGTCTCCCCCTCGGTGATTTCGGATTGGTCGGCGGTGCTCAATCCGCTCCTCGGGGAGGGAACGTTGACGTGGGACCTGACGCACCTGAGGAAGGTGGAGTGATCGACGTCCGTCAGGGGGTGACAGGCGTCCGTCAGGCGGGGATGACGGTAAAAGAATAGATGAAAAGCATCTTATCGCCCAAGCAACCCACCGCCCAACCGCCCCCGACCTCCGTCACCCCAACCCAATAATCGGCGTTCGCGCATTGGCACGATCCGTGCTTGGCCGGTCGGTCGATGCGTCCGCTCTCGCTGTTCTCCATCGGTGTCGTTTTTGGCGCCGTCGTCTGGCCGGTGGCGCAGGTGCCCCGCGTGGATGCCGTCGTGTGCGCAGCACTGCTGCTCGCATTGGCGTTCGCGACGCGCCTGCGAATACCCATGTTTCCCGCTGGACTGTGCATCGGCCTCGCCCTTCCAGCCACGATCGTGCCGGGCCCGGCGTTGTCCGGTGACTGGCGACTGAGGGGACGTGTGGCCACGGCAGCATCCGGGCCGTTTGCCGACGTTGCGCTTTCGTTTGCGGCGCCCCGCGGGGAACCGCTGGCGCACGCACGCGGGCGGGTCCGTGTCGATTTCGGCGCGGACCCGCCGCCCCCCGGAACCGTCGTCGCTTTGGAAGGTAGCGCCTCCCCGATCACGCTGACGACCCTTCCCGGCGAGCCCGACCCCGCGTGGGAGGCCGCGCGCTCTGGAGTCGCGACGCGATTGCGCGCACGCGACGTCATCGCGGTGGGTTGGTCTCCGCCGCCGCTCAACGTCGGTGACACCCTCAACAGCGGCCTCCTCACCGCCCTTGCCGGAGGCACGCGCACGGGCATTCCCGTGGAGGACGCGGGACTGCTGCGGCGTACCGGAACGTGGCACCTCATCTCGATTTCCGGCCTGCACATCGGGTTGAGCGGGATGGCGGCATGGGCCGCGGCGTGGCTCGCGACGCGCCCGATCGCGCTGCGATGGCGGCGTGGGCATCTACGCTGGATTTGCGCCGCGGCCGCCACTTTGGCGGCGTGTGCGTACGCAGCCCGCGCGGGCTGGCCTGTGCCGGCCCGCCGATCCGTTTGGATGGTCGCGATCGGCGGCATTTGTGTGGCCGCCGGCCGCCGGCCCGACCTGTGGGATTTGCTTGGGCTCGGTGCCCTCGGAACGCTGTACTCCGAGCCGGCGGCGGTGGGAAACGTGTCTTTTCAGTTGTCGTTCTCCGCGTTGGCAGGGGTGATTCTGGTGGCGCCGCGGTTGCTTCGATTTGTTCCGCCGGACGCCCATTTTCTGGTTCGCTGGCTGTCGAACGCGGTGGCGACGTCCGTCGGCGCAACGATCGGCACGCTGCCGATCATCGCGTGGCGATTTCAGTCTCTGTCGCTGGCGTCGCCGTTTGCCAACCTGTGGGCCATTCCAACCATCGGCACCATCGCGACTCCGGCGGTGATGATGGCCCAATTTTTGCCTGAACCGATCGCCGCTTTGAGTCTGGATATTGCCGATTTCGCGTGCACGCTCGGCCTGGGCGGTTTGCGCCTGTTGGAGGCGCCGCCGTTGCACCCCGCTGTCGGCTGTGCCGGTGCGTTTGGACTGGCACTCGCCGCGATCCTGCGGAGGCTACCGGTCGCCGCAATGGCCGTCGCGGTCGCCGCGCTCACCCTGCGGGAATCGCGCCCGTCCGAGCTCGTCGTCACCTTCCTTGCGGTGGGTCAGGGTGACGCGACGCTGCTCCGTTGGCCGGGGGGGCGTACTGCGCTGATCGACGGCGGACCCCCTGGAGAAGCGCTGCTGTTGGCGCTCCGCCGGATCGGGATCCACCACCTCGACGAAGTGGCCCTCTCCCACGCCCACCCTGACCACTACGGCGGGCTCGGACCCGTGCTGCGTGACCTGCGCGTGGACGTCCTCCGAGCCCGCGCTGTGCCCTCTGATCTGGACGTGACGCGTGTTCGTTCCGTGCTCACGGATATACAGGTCGCGTCGTCGCCATTCGTAGTACTCGGTCCGCCTGCTGGGTTTCTGCCGCCGGGTGAAAATGACGCTTCTGTTGTCCTTGCCGTGCAGTTTGGATCGCGACGCTTTCTCTTTCCGGGAGACGCGGAAGGCCCGGCCGAGGCGGCGCTCGTTGCAGAAAGCAGGGATCACGCTCTGGATCTCCACGCGGACGTGTTGAAGGCCGGCCACCATGGCAGCCGCACGTCGAGCTCTGCCGACTTTCTCGCGGCGGTCCGGCCTAGCGTCGCGGTGATGGAGTGCGGGCAGGACAACCGCTATGGCCATCCGCATGCGGACGTGCTTGCACGCTATCATGAAGCGGGCGTACGCATCTACCGCACCGATCGCGACGGAAACATCACGATTCGCACGGATGGAACGTCCCTGCTCGTCGAAGCGTCCGAGGTGCCCAAGCCGTGGCTGCTGCGGACGCCGCCCTAGATCGCGACGGCGGCCAATACGGGGGAGCGGAGTTCGACCGTCGGGGGTCCAAGCGCGCGAACTCTGCGAAGGAGCCCGGCCATGAGCAGTTCGCGGTCGACGGAGGGCTCCTCCACCAGCGGTTCGCCCAGGAGCAGCTGGTAGAGGCGGTCGGCCACGTCGGGGTGCGCCATGGCCTGCATCATCGCGCACCGGATGTCTTCGGCAACCGGGCCCATGCAGCGCAGCAGGTCTTCGGGCTGCGTCGGGATGCCGTGTTCGGCGGCGCCGCTGGCGATCGCGTTGAGAATGGCAGGAACACCGCCTGAAAAACGAGCGGCACGCACGAGCGCATGGGGGCTGGTCGCGCCGACCTGAAGGACCAGACTGGCGGCGGCCTCCGCCTCTGCGAAGTCGGTCAACTCGATTTTGGCGGCGCCGCCGACGTCCAGCGCAGGCGTGTCCACGCAGCCGGAAAGTAGCACTGTACAACGCCGATCATCTCGCGTTTGCGCGGCGTATCGGGCCCAGACCAGCGCGATGTCTTCCAGCACTTCGACGGGAAGGTGTTCGCAGCCATGTCCAAGGAGCGCGACGGGATACGGCGCTTCGAGGTGCGCTTCTCCGAGGAGGAACTCCGCGGCGTAGTAGAACCCTCGTCGATCCACGACCAT
Source organism: Klebsiella pneumoniae (assembly GCA_945861635.1). GTDB lineage: Bacteria > Myxococcota_A > UBA796 > UBA796 > SXON01 > CAMAWH01. Next base: position 41,969 of record CAMAWH010000031.1, read on the forward strand.
TGGCACCGGACGCGCCTCCCAGCTGTTTCCGGGGAGTTCGGCAAGCACGCGGAGCAGGAAATTCCACGCTTCCGGTATCGAACGGCCGAGCAACGGGCGGAAGGAAACGGTGCGGCAGCCGATCGCCGGCTCGCCGACGGCGAGATCGAGCGCGATGTCCTCAAGGAACCCCTGCGGCGCCGACCAGCGTGGCGTGAGCATGGCGACGGGTTCCAGACGTCGTAACTGTGCGCGCACGCGTCGGGCCGTGCGTCCACGAAGAGCGTTCTCTTCCCACGCCTGCTCCGGGTCGAAGGCGGTTTCCCGCTTCGCCCGAAGGAGGCTCATTCGTCGTTCGGCTCTGTGCACCGGCAGAGGGTACGAAGAAATTCTTGCCACGTCAAGAGCGCGGAAGAAATTGTCCACCTTTCGATAGCGGAGGCCGTGGGTTGAGCCCGGGCCTCAGTACCGGTTACAAGGCGTGGCGATGCCGGTCCGGCCTGCACTCGGCAACCCGCGACGTCTGACCCGTGTGCTGGAGCAGCTCGCGGCAGGAAACCGACGACCGCGCGGCATCGCCCTCGCGCTCGATCTGGAGGCGCGGATCGTTCAGGGCTATCTGCTCGCGGGCGCGTGGCTCGGGCTTGTCGCGCTTGAGCCGGAGGCGCACCTCACCCGCGTCGGCGTCGACTTTGTCTATGCGGGTGTACGCCGTGGTGCCATATTATCAGCATTGGTCCATGCGCATCCCGGACTTTCCCTGATCGCGGGGGCCCCGCCGAGCACGACCGTCATCGCCACACGAATGCGCGCCTCGCACCCGGAGTTGAGCGTGACCGCTGCGCGGCGGCAGGCGATTTCGGTGCGCCGGCTTGTGGAGTCGGCGTGGCGCGTGCGGCGCCGCGTGCCAGCCCCCGAGCAACTTGGTTTCAGCTTCGCGAGTCACGCCGGCGCCCGAGTCACGCCGCTCGACCCGCGCGCCGGCGTGGACGAGAGTCCCGACGCGTACGGGTTGGTCCTTCGCGCGCTGTTGGACGCCGGGGAACTTTCGCCGCCGAGGCTTCGCGCCGTCCTCGACGCGGGGGGCGGCGCCGACTGCCCGATCGGCGCGTACATCGCGATGGCGATCCGGCGAGGCGATGGCGTCCGGCAGGGAGAGGATCTCGTCGTGACGAGTGGTGCGGTAGCCCGTCGCGATCTGGCAGACAGTGTCGTTTCGATCGCGCTATCGGACCCCGACTTCCGCGCCCACGTCGCGGCACGTCTCGCGGGCCAGCTTGGGGATACGCGGCGTTTCGGTGGGTGGATGAAGCGCATCTTCGATGCGGGGGACCTGGCTCCGGCGCTGGACCGTTTGCTTTTCGGCCGCACGCTCGCGAGCTTTCCGTGCGCCGGGTCTCTCGGTGCGCCCATCACGGCGTCGAATTCGGTGTTCACGGCCGATTTGGGCCGCGCGGGCATGGCGTTTTGCCTCCCCTCCTGCCTCACGTCGCTCACCTCCGGTCTGGGTGCGGTGAACCGCAGTTTACGCGCGGCGAATCCCCAGGAGGTTCGCCTGCCGAACGTGGTGGATCGGCGTTGGGGCGTCCACGGCGGGATCCTGGCGCCGGGGGAGTTGTCCCCGCGGGCGGTGCCAGACCTTGTTTCGCTGCGCGGCCGTCTGTTGCGGGCCGCGCCGGCGTTCGCTCTGCTTACCGCCTTCGCCGGCCTGAATCGCCGCGGGGCATTGCGCCTGCGACCGCGCGGCGGCGAGGTTTTCGTCGAGTCCCGCGGCAGGGCGACCCGAACGTTCGGAGATGTTGTCGAGGGCGTCGCTGCCCGCCGCGACTGGCTGCTGGTTCGTGGCCCCGGAAGCGCGTCGTGGCCGGAGATCGCCGACGTCGCCGAGTCGCTTGGCATCCTTGCGCGGTCGGGCGAGTGGTTGGTGCTCGACGAGTCGCTTTTCCTCCGCCTGCAGACCGATCCGGAGCACCGGCAGGTCTGGGAGGCGCTGCAGCCGCTCGCCGACATCGTGGAATCCGTCGCCTGCGCGCCGCTGGGCGGGTAGGAGCAGCCGTGCCTGCCTTTTTTCTTTACGGCGAATGGATGCCCGGGGGTGCAGGCGCCCACTGGCTGATCGGGCTGAAGCTCCGTCCCGCGTCCGTGCGCGGCACGCTTTGGCGGGGCCCTTGGCGTCGTGACGTGCTGGTACACGATGCGTCGGATGCGTTCGTTTCAGGCGCGCTGGTCGAGGTGCCGGCCGATCGCGTGGCCGTGCTCGACATTGCGGCTGGCGTCGGCAGTCTGCCCGTCGTGCGGACGCGCGTACCGACGATCGTGAGCCTGCGGACCCACCACGCGGAGACGTGGGTGCTCGACCGTGCGCGTGCGCGCACCGCCGGGTTTCGCCCGCCGAGGCGGTCGTGAGCGCGGTGCACCGCGAAACGGGCGAAATCGCGTGGGCGGAGTGGGGCCCGGAGGTCTTCGCTCGCGCGAAAGCGGAGGAAAAACCAATCCTTCTGCACATCGGCGCGACATGGTGTCACTGGTGCCACGTGATGGATCTGGACACGTGGAGTCGCCCGAACGTTGCCCGAATTGTTGCGGAGAGGTTCATCGCCGTGCGGGTGGACACGGACCATCGCCCGGATGTCAACGAACGCTATAATCAAGGAGGATGGCCGAGTATTGCAATACTCGACGCCGGCGGCGAGGTGCTCGTGGGCCGCCTGTACATGCCGCCTCACGAGGCGATTCCACTCCTGCTGAGCGCCACCGACCCGGCGCAGCGCTGGTCCGTGGCCGTGCGTCCGGAAGAGCCGCCGGGCGCACCCATCGTCAGCGCGGAGGTGTATGCAGCGGTGCAAAAGGCCTACGATCCTTACCATGGTGGCTTTGGCGAGATTGAAAAGTTCCCCCATACGCAGGTCACCGAGTGGCTCCTCGACCGGCGGCAGCGGGGGCAGGACGAAGGCGGGATGTTGGCGCCTTCGTTGGCGGGCATGGCCGGGCGCGGCTTGGTAGACGTGGAGGAAGGGGGATTTTTCCGCTATTGCACGCAGGACGACTGGACGGTGCCGCACTACGAAAAGTTGTTGGAGGACCAGGCACGGTTGGTCCGTTTGTTCGTGCGTGCCGACGTTCATCGGCCGGTGGTTGCCGCGGCGGTCCGTTGGATGATCGGAACGCTCTGGCGGGATGAGGTGCTCGCATTTGCCGGGAGCATGGATGCGGATGAAGCGTACTACGCGCGCCCGCTTGCGACGCGGGGCGAGCCCCCGTCGGTGGACCCGACGGTTGTTGCCGGGTGGAATGGCCTGGCGATTACGGCGCTCGTACACGCGGGATGCGCGTGGGAGAGGCCGGGTTTGTTGTCGCTGGCGCGCCGCGCCGCGGGTTCGTTGCTCACGCTCGTGGACGCGGAGGGCGCCGTTCACCGAACGCGAGGCGGCATTGTTGGTTTGGCCGAGGATCAGGCGTCGGTGGCGCAGGCATTCCTGGTGTTGGCGCAGGTGGACGGCGATTCGGCGTGGCTCGACGCCGGCGCACGAGTGCTCGGTTGGGCGCGGAGCCACCTTGTGGACGGGCGTGGCGGCTTCATGGACAGCCGCCCGCTCGACGAGGGGCTGCTTCGCCAGGCGCGCCGTTCCTTGCACGCGAACGCCGCTTTGGGCGAGGCGGCTTGGCGTTTTGGCGTGATTTCGGGGGACGCGTCATGGCTTGCGATGGCGACGGAAGCCGGCGAGGCGGCGCTCGCCGAGGGCGATCGCTATGGGTTCATGGCCGCCCCGGCCGCGGCGCTGGCGGAGCGCCTCACGCGGACGTCCGTGTTGGTCAAGGTGAACGACGACGGACTCACTCGCCGCCTCTACAACGCAGTGGATTCCGAAGTGATCGTGTTGCGCGTGCGGCAGGGCGTGCCGACGGGCAAGGCGATGGCGTGCGGACCAAAAAGCTGTGCGCTCCCCACGAGTGACATCGAGGAGCTACGCCGACAGATCGAGCAGTTGCGTCGGTAGCGCCCGCTACTCGGCGGCGTCTTCCATCCCGGTTGCCAACCCCTTGTCGATGGCTTCCTTCGGTGACACCCAGTGGATGCACGTGACCGGGCACGCCTCGATCGCATCCTGAATGAGATCCATCGGCCCATCCTGGGCGATGGGCGTAGCTTTTCCGTCCGCCGGGAGGAAAAATACTTTGTCCGTTTGCTCGACGCAGGTGCCACACGAGATGCACTCCCACTGATCGACCGTGAGCACCTGACCGCCCGACTTGGCGCGTGACGACTCGTTGTCGACCGGACCCCAGAAGGACTTGCCGTCTTCCGCCGTGTTTTCACCTTCCCCGCCGGTAATGCTGCCGGGGTCGCGCCCGTTGGCGATCGCGCGCGCGCGGTAGTGCTCAAGGTCCGTCGAGCCCATGTCGGCGTGAACGATGTGCGTCGCGACGCGTCCTTGTGAGACGGCCATCGCGCGCTCGGCCATGGACAGCGCTTTCACCGGGGGCGGCTCGCCCGCGTGCACGGCCTCGGTGGTCGCGGCCGCTTCCGCGTGGGCCGCCGCTGCTGCTCGATCGACGGGGTTCGGCGGTTCGGCAACCGGCGGTGCGACCGGCCGCGCAACAACCGGCGGTGCGACCGGCACCGCAACAACCGGCGGTGCGACCGGCACCGCAACAACCGGCACCGCAACAACCGGCACGGAGACCGGCGGTGCGACCGGCACCGCAACAACCGGCACCGCAACAACCGGCACCGCAACAACCGGCGGTGCCACAACCAGCGCTGCGACCGGCCGCGCAACAACCGGCGGCGCCACGACCGGCGGCGCGATCACCGCCGCCGCCGCGCGCGTGGCGCGATCGGGCTCCGAGGGCGAACGCGTCACGAACGGGGTCGGAGCGGGTGGATGGGAATCCCGTCCGAGCGCCTTCTTGACCGCACCCTTCAGCCGTCCAAGCATGGCTACACGTCCCGCAACACGAGGCGTTCGACCGGCACTCCGTCCACCAAGTGAGAGCGAACGATTTCCGCGACGTCCGCCGGCGTGACGCCCCCGTACCAGATGGCGTCCGGGTACACGACGAGCGTTGGCCCTGCGCGGCACGGCCCCAGACAGCTCGACGTGTTCAACTTCACGGATTCGAGAAGGCTTTCGTCCGCCTCCAGCGCATCTTGCAGCGCAAGGAGCACCTCCCCGCAGCCGCGCTCTCCGCAGCTTCCCTTGGGGTGGCCCGGCGGGCGTTTGTTCGAACAGACGAAAACGTGGTGCTTCAACATCGCCGCCAACCTACCCGAAATCCCCGGCATCTGTCCGTGAGAACCGCTACCATCCGCCCATGCCTCGCCGGCCGGGCCTATCCCTGAAGTTGAGCCTCCTCCTCACGCTCGCCGTGGTCGGGGCAATGCTCACGTACGCAACGCTCTCTCCAGCGGAGGGCCGGCCGGGCGTGGCGGTTTTCCTGGTTGTGGCGATTGTCAGTGCGATTATCGCGGCTGCCGTACTTGACTGGCTGGTCACCCGCCCGTTGGTGTTGCTGGCTCGGCAGGTGCGTCGCCTCGACGAAACCAGCTTTGAGATCCCGTTCGAACCAAGCGGGATGGATGAGCCGCGTGAGTTGGGGGAGGCGCTGGAGCGGCTCCGCTGCGGCGTCGTTGACGAGCGCGCAAAGCTGCGCGCGCTGAACGACGCTCTCGAAGGGCTGGTTGGGGAGCGCACTGCGGCGCTTGCCGAGGCGCAACGCGATCTTTTCCGGGCGGAAAAGCTTGCGAGCGTCGGACGGCTGGCGGCGGGCGTGGCCCACGAAGTCAACAATCCCGCCGGCGTGATTCTTGCGCGTGCCGGGTACCTGCGCGGCGAAGATCTTCCTGCCGATGTGCAGGAAGATCTGGCCGTCATCGAACGCCAGGCGGAGCGAATTCGGGACATCACCGGTGCGTTGCTTCGCCTTGGACGAAAGGAGGCCAGCGTTCGTGAACCGGTGGATCTCGCTGCCATTGCTCGTTGCGCCATTGCGCTCGTCCGGCTCGATGCGCGCCAGAAAGCAATCGTGCTGGAGGATTCATTGGAAGTTTCCATGGTCGTCGCCGACGCAGGGGCCATCGAGCAGGTTGCGTACAACCTCCTCCGGAACGCCGTTCAGGCCACGCCTGCGGGAGGCCGGATCGTAATTCGAACGCGCGGGGGTTCGTTGGTGGTCGAGGACAGCGGCCATGGCATCGCTGCGGAACACCTCTCGCGATTGTTCGAGCCGTTTTTTACGACAAAATCGATAGGGGAGGGCTCCGGATTGGGGCTCGCGGTCGCTCACGGCATTGCCGAGGACCACGGCGGCAGGCTCATCGCTGAAAATCGGATGGATGGCGGCGCCCGCTTCACGCTCTCACTCGGATAGGCGGCAGGAATGGCGTGCATTCTCGTGGTTGATGACGAGCCCGATTTGTTGGAGACGGTTCGCAAGATCCTCGTCCGTGACGGCCACGAGGTTGTCGCCGTGGCGGACGGTTCGGAGGTGGCCGATCGCCTCGATGGCGTCGATATCGTTCTGACGGATTTGATGATGCCGAGGGTAGACGGCATGGCGGTGCTGGAGGCGGTGCGCGCAACGTCCGGCGACATCCCCGTCGTAATGATGACGGCGTTCGCCACCATCGACAACGCTGTTTCCGCCATGCGTGCGGGGGCGTGGGATTACCTCGCCAAACCCTTCACGCCGCAGCAATTGCGGGTGGCGGTCACCCGCGCGCTCCAGCACGGCGCCCTGACGACTGAGAATCGGCGGCTACGACGCGCACTCGGCCGGCGTCAGGGTCCGGTCCTCATCACATCGTCCGCGGCCATGCTCGCCGTCGAAGACATGATCCGGCGAGTCGCACCGACCGAGTTGACGGTGCTCATCACCGGGGAGTCGGGCACCGGCAAGGAGGTCGTGGCGCGGGTCATCCACGACGCCAGCCGGCGGGCGAATTCAGCGTTTGTGCCCGTCGATTGCGCGGCGATCCCCGCAAATCTCGTCGAGAGCGAGTTGTTCGGCCATGAAAAGGGCGCGTTCACCGGAGCAATGGGAATCCGTCACGGGCTCGTGGAGGAGGCCGACGGCGGGACGTTCTTCCTCGACGAGATTGGGGATCTCGATCTGCCGATTCAGACGCGCCTTTTGCGCTTGCTGCAGGAGCAGGAGTTTCGGCGCGTGGGCGGCGCAAAGATGCTCCGGGCGGACATTCGCGTGGTCGCTGCAACGAATCGCGACCTGGAGGCGCAAGTGGCGGCCGGGCGATTTCGCGAGGATCTGTACCATCGTCTCAACGTCGTCCGCGTTCGCCTTCCGCCGCTGCGCGATCGTCGCGAGGAAATTCCTGCACTTCTGGAACACTTCATCGATCGATTTCGGCACGAAACCGGGCGCGGCGCGCTGCGGCTTGCGCCGACGCTGCTTGCCCGTCTGCACGCCCACGAATGGCCGGGTAACGTGCGCGAGCTCGCCAACGTGGCGCGGTACCTGGTTGGTTTGTCGCGCGGACCGGAAGCGACCTGCGACGACCTGCCGCCGTCGTTCCAGGAGGCCGCCACGCTCGCGGCGCTTCCGGTAGAGGTGCGCTTTGATCTTCCCTACAAGGAGGCAAAGCGCCTGTGGGTCGAGCGCTTCGACGAGGCCTACATTCCGCGGCTGCTCGACCAGCACGGTGGCAACGTGTCAGCGGCGGCCCGTACCGCCGAGCTGGACCGGAAGAGCATTCAACGAATTCTCCGTCGTGGTCCGGACGATGACGAACCCTTGGAAGGTTAGGGGGCACCCGTGTCCGAGATTACCAGCGCGATTGCAGGCGGCGGAACCCGGCAGATCCACATCCGTCGCGCCCGGTTGAGTTGCACCGAAGGCGCCAACGCGGGCGATACCTGGCGCGTCGATCGGGATGTCATCCGCATCGGCTCGCGGCCGGACAACGATGTCGTGCTCAAGGACACCACGGTGTCGAGGATGCACGCCGAGATTGTCCGGGGGCACGAGGGCACGATCCTTCGCGACCTCGGCTCGACGAACGGCACCTACGCCGGCCCCGTGCGCGTGCGGGAGGTCTACCTCGCGCCAGATACAAGGTTCAAGGTTGGGAAAACGGAACTCGTTTACTCCCCGCAGGATGAGGTCATCGACGTCCTGCCGTCCGTGTCCGAAAGCTTTGAGGGTCTGGTCGGCCGTAGCATCGCGATGCGTGAAGTGTTTGGCATCCTTGAGCGGGTCGCGCCGACCGATCTCACCGTGACCGTGACCGGTGAAACCGGCACTGGAAAAGAGCTCGTGAGCCGCGCGTTGCACAATCGCTCGAATCGTAAGAACGGGCCGTTCATCGTTTTCGACTGCGGTGCCGCACCGGAAAGCCTTGTCGAAAGCGAGCTGTTCGGGCACGAGCGGGGTGCTTTCACCGGAGCCGTCGCGGCGCGTGAGGGACTCTTCGAGGCCGCGCACGGCGGCACGATCTTCATCGATGAAATAGGGGAATTACCCATCGAACTCCAGCCGAAGCTTTTGCGGGTGCTGGAGCAAAGAGAGGTCCGGCGGGTCGGGGCGGCAAAGGTGCGCCCGGTCGATGTGCGCGTCGTAGCCGCAACGAATCGTAACCTTCGCGACGAGGTGCAGGCGGGCCGATTTCGTGAAGACCTCTACTACCGGCTTGCGGTCGTCGAAGTCCGGCTTCCATCGCTGCGTGACCGGCGTGAGGACGTACCGCTGCTCATCGAGCACCTCCTCCGTCGGGGGGATCGTAATCGCACCGTTCGAGATGTGGCGCCCGAAGTACGGGCGTTGTTCGACGCGTATCGCTGGCCGGGCAACGTGCGGGAGCTGGCAAACGTCATGGAACGCGCCATCCCGTTTTGCGATGGTCCGATCATCACGCTGGCCACACTTCCGGAGGCGCTTCGCGGCGCCCGCCCCGCAACGGCTCCCCGCGTCGATGTGGATCCCGCCATGTCGAACCTTCCGTTCAAGGACGCGAAGGATCACCTGATTGAGGCGTTTGAGCGTCAATATTTGGTGGACCTCATCGAGGCCCACGATGGAAACGTGTCACGAGCGGCGCGGACGGCGGACATGGATCGCAAGTCCATCACCCGGCTTCTGAAGAAACACGCCATCAAGTATCGGGATGTTTGATTTATCCTTCTTTAGGCTCTTGTTTGCGGTAGGAGGATTGTGATAGCGTTTCCCCACAGGTCACCCGTATGGAAACAGTCATCCTTCTCTCGGGGATTTCCGGAGTCAGCGGCGCAGTTGGCGTCGTCACGGGGTCCGTGCTTGCGGTCCGCGCTTGGAACGTGGCCCGGCTGATCTCCTCCACTCCCGCAACGCCGATTGCCGACCTCGACGCGGGCCTTCACGAGGTCAAGGGCAGCTTTCAGGGAGAGGGTCGGTTGACGTCGCCACTTTCCCAGCGCCCATGTCTCTACTGGCGGCTCCTCTTGGAGCAGCGCCGCCGCAATCGTTGGGAAACGGTGCTTGATCGCAAGGAGGCGGTGCCGTGTTGGTTGGATGACGGCGGCGGGCGCGTGGTGCTGCACCCCACGGAGGCGCAGGTGGTGGTCTCAGGGCGGGAGCGCGGGCGTAGTGGTATCTTCGGCGTACCCAGTGCGGAGTTGGATGAACTGTTGACCCGGGTGGGAGAACGTCCGGAGGGAATCGGCGGTCCGTACCTTCGCTTCCGCGAGGAGGTCCTCGACGCGGGGGACAGGTTGTACGCGGTAGGCACCGTCAAGCCGCGCGAGGGAGAGGGCGGCGGTTGGGACATGCGGCCGGAGGGAGACGTGTACGTGATCTCCGACCGAGATGAGACGGAAGTGGTTCGCCAGCAGCAGCGCGCGGTGCGGCGGTGGGGCGCGGTGGGCGTCGTAAGTCTGGCGGCGCTCGCATACGCGGTCGTTACGCTGGGTCCAACGCTGTAGGGGCGTTCGGGTGTTGCGCCATGGTCTTCGGCGGCAGCAGGGCCAGCATCGCAGGGAGGACCATGAGGTCGCCAAAAACGCCCGTGCCGAGCGCGAGCGCGGTGAGCAATCCGAACCATGCCACGCTTTTGATTTCCGCAAGTCCGAGTACAGAAAATCCGAGCGCGAGGACGATGGCTGTGATGACGAGGCTGCGCCCAACCGCACGGACGGTGACCAGAGCGGCGTGGCTAGGATCTCCTTGCCGTTGAAGCTCGTGCTGGTACCGGTAGAGGAACTGAACGGTGTCGTCGACAACCAGACCGAGCACGATGGCGCCGATGGTCACCGTTGCGACGTCGAGACGGATTCCAGCGAATCCCATGACGCCGAGCGTGATGAGGATGGGAACGAGGTTGGCGGGTACGGCCAGGGCGGCGAGGCGAATGCTGCGAAATAGCGTCGCGATGAGTCCGAAGATGAGCACAAACGCGAGTCCAAAGCTTGAGAGTTGGCTCTGTACGATGTACTTCATCATGTGGACGTACAGCGGCAGGTAGCCGGTAGCCTCCACCGTGACGCCGGGCGGGAGCGCCGCAAGCGCGGTGAGCCGCTCGATCATTTTCCCGGTGTCATTCGCGGAAAGGACGGGTACGCCAACGGTTACCCTCGCGGCCTTCCAGTCTCCCGTGACTTGACGGGAAAGGTCCACGTCGGGAGAGGCGGTGTAAAGGAGGAACGACTGCTCGATGGCCGCAGGATCGTCGGGAACGACGTCGGCATGGTCGGCGCGCAGTTCGCGGTTGAGACGCTTGGCAACATCGGCCACGCTGGATGCCCACCCGACGTCACCGGACGCCTCCATCGCGCGTTCCCACTTCTCAATCGCCGCAAGTGTTTCAGGTTCATCCACCCGATTCGGAGCATGGACCACGAATTCGAGGGGGGTGTAGGGCCCGAGGTGCGATTCAATCCAGGCGCTGTCCTGCCGCACCTTATGGTGATCGCGCAGATAGTCGATAGAGTAGGTGTCAACCTCAATTTTCGATATTCCCAGCGCGCTGACGAGCGAAACGAACGCGGTGAACACCAGCACGGGTACCGGGCGTGAAAGCGCGAAATGCGCGCAACCGTCCACCATTCGCTGAATCCGACCGGAGTCGGAAAGCACAGGTTGTACATGGGGAGAGAGCAGGGCTATCGGGCAGAGCACGAAGGCAATGACGAGCGCGAACACGAGTCCGAGGGCGGCAAAAATGCCCAGATCTCGCAACACGGCCATCGGTGCGGTTGCCAACGAGGCGAAACCTACGGCCGTCGTGACGGTGTTGAACAGGCAAGGCATGAATACGAACCCCGCCGCGCGCCGAACGAGCTCCGTGCGCGTGCCCGTCCATCCAACGGACAACTCCGCGACGTAGTTCATCACATGCACGCAGTCCGAGATCCCGATGATCAGCATCAGCGTCGGCAGGATCATCGTGACCATGTTGATGTCGCGCCCCGCCAGGCCGTACGCTCCCATGAGCCACACGGCGCTGAGGCCCACGGCGAGCATTGCGATCAGCATGGCCCGCACGCGTGCAAACGTGATCCAGAGGAGCACGACGATCAGCGCGTAGCTTACGACGATGAAGACGCCGGAATCGACCGTGGACAGTCGGTTGAGCGCGGCGTAGATGACGCCGATCCCGGCCGTGCGGTGGTCATCGCCAAGGACGGGCGCAACGGCCGTGCGGAGATCGGCGATCACCTGGTCGCGGCGGGCGTCGAAATCGGCCATCGCCTTCATCTGCACGACGACGAGCGCCGTCTTTCCGTCGCGACTGACGAGGCGTCCGGCGTAGAGCGGGTCCGTTGTGACGCGCCGCTGGAGTGCCATCCAGTCCGGAGACGGACCGACCAGGTCGTTGATGTCGAGGAAGTCGATCCCATCGGCGTCGGTGCCCGAGCGAATGTCGGCAATCGTCGCAAGTGAGGAGACCCGTGCCACGCCCTCGACGCCGGCCGCCGCCGAACCGACCGCGCGAATCCTGCCCATCACCGCGTCGGAAAACACGCCCGCTTCATCGAAAACGGCGATGGCCACCACCTCGTCGTTGCCAAACACCCGCTGAAACTCGTGGTACGCGGTGAGGGAAGGATCGCCGTCTACGAACCAGACTTCCACCGCGTTATCGACGCCAACGCGGGTGAGGCCGAAGCCCGCGACGGCCGTAATCGCGGCGAGCCCGGCCAGCGCTGTCCAGCGAAAGCGCAAGACCATGTCAACCAACCGCTCGCCGAACGTCATCGCACGATCTCCACGTTGAATCCCCCATACACGAACGCGCGGTCTCCGGCGAGCAGCGCTGCGGCAACTGCCTCCCGACGCTCGATCCGAGGCGCCAATTCGGGCGGACAGCTGCGCGGAACAAGTAGGTTCCAATAGGCGATTCGCGCTCCCGGAACTGCCGCGTCCGCGGTGCGCGACAACAGCGCGGCGTGGTGCAGTGCAGGCACATATTCGAAGATGTTTGAATAGTTGAAGGCTGAAAACTTCTGCCCAGCGCCGAGGAATTCCTCCAGCGGGGCGTGGACGAAACGAATCCGTTCCGCGGCGGCGTTCAATTTCCCGTGCCCATCCGTCGTCAGCCACGGATGCGCCGTCTCCAGGTTGCCGTGGTTACCCGTCAACATCCAGCGCAGAAAATAGTTTGTCTGTACGGGAATTTCAGTGAGCGCATGCCGCGCCCTGTCGAGGAAGCGCCCGCCGACGTCTCCCTGTACCTGCGCAAAGTGTTCCGGACTCCGCCCGGTTCTCGCCATCACCGCCCGCGAGAAGAAGACGCGGAAAAGCGTTCGCCACCGCCACGAGTCCCAGCGCGCCGCAAAAAAGGTGCGTTGCTCTTCGAGCGTCGTACACGCCAGCAGGTCAGCAACCGCCTGCTGGTTGTGGACGACCGGCAGGATTCGCTCCCGAAACATGGCGAGGTACTTTTCGAATCGCCCAGCACCGAGGATGCCCGCCCGGATTGTGTCCTCGTGGGCATCCCAGTAGCGGCGGGCGTCGTCCGAGAGTCTTTCACGCAGGTAGTGGTAGAACCAGATTCTTCGCCCGAAATGTCCAAGGCCGAACAGCGACCGGACGGACTGCACCGGCAGGAATCGTACGGCGGTCAGCTTGAGCTCCGCGAGCGCGAGCTGCGGGAGCGAAAGGTCGATGCACGTGACGGACCGCGCGCCGTCGATGGCAAGGGCGAACGAATTGTCGCCCGCCGAGGCGATCGAAAGCACGTCGTCGTCGGGACCGACGCGGAGAGCGGCAGAAAGCACGGCGGGATCTTCCCAGCATTGTGCGTAGGAGATGCCCTTGGCGAGCACCGAGTCGGCCATCGTTGACCGCATCTCGCTCACGGGATCGGCTCCACCGTTCCGGCGGCCCCGTCCATGCGGACGCGATCGCCCGTTTTCAACGCCGCGGTGAGTCCCTTGATCCCGATGATCGTCGGAAGGCCAAGTTCACGCGCGACCACCGCGGAGTGCGATAGTAACGAGCCCCGCTCCACGAGCAGGCCGGAGATCGCTGGGTAAAGCGGCACCCACCCCGGGTCCGTTCGGAACGCGACCAGGATCTCTCCGTTCAGCGAGGCGCCCTCGTGCGGGTCGGCCAGGACAATCACCGGCCCGGTTACGATGCCGGGGCAGGCGCCGGTGCCGACCAGCCCGCCGGTGTTGGCAACGGCGGGACGGAAAAAGCGATTGTATGCGTGGACGGCGCCGCGCGTGTGGAAGCGCTCACTCGGGACCTCGCCAGCACGATACCCGTCGAATTCACGCCGACGCACCATGATGGTTTCCTTGAATGCGAGAGAGGCGGCGGTTCCCCGAACCCAGCCGAGCAACTCCGGCACGGTCAGGTAGAACACGTCATCGACATGCGTGATCGCCCCAACGCGCACCATGTGCACGGCGAGCGCTCGAAAAATATCTCGAACGAGGCCGAAGATTCGCGTGCGCAAGAAGCGGAGATTTTCGCGATCGCGGACGCGCGCCCTCGCCATCCCCAGCACCCAGCGAAAGACGACGCGGCGCAGGCCATGCAACGGAGCGAAGGCCCGGCGCTCCGCCTCCACCCGCACGGCCTGTTCGCCGCCTGTTGTTACCGGTGGTGCACGAAGGTAGTTTCGCAATGACTCCCACAGGAAGCTCGCGTCCTGGCGGAGTGACGGTGTCTCCAGCTTCAGCTCGTTGACGCAGCGATCACCGTAGCGCGCGATGTACTCATCCCATGCCGCGCGAAAGCCAGGTACGGCAAAGGCTTCCTCCTCGGTGAGCGCCGCCGAGACCTTCCCTCGGAGGATTTCTGCCATCGTAAGCGCGGCGTGCATTGGTGCCACAGACTCCAGACCGCCTTCGCCGGCAAGAAGCTCGTTGTGGAGCTGCCCGCTGTCTCCCACCCACGTTCCGCAGAGTTTACGGAGCGTGCCGTAAAAGATCATCGTGAGAAAATCGTTGGTGATGGGCACTGACCACGCCCAAAGCAACTCGCGCTCGAGCACTTCGTAGGCATCGACAAGCTCCTCGGGAGCCATCGTTGTCAGGTCGCGGTTGCGCCAATCGATGTACGTGCGGTCGAAGTGGGTGTGAAAGCCGGCCACGTCGGCGTCAATCGTGCGGGTGCGCCACATCATCGTCACGCCGAGGCGCACGAGCCGCGGCAGACCCCGCCAATTACGGGCCTCGACCATCCCCGCGTCCTCGTCCGCCGCGACCTCACCGACCCCCATCATCTGTTCCATGAACGCGCGGTTGAACGAGTACCCGGGCAGCAGTTGGACGGCGCGATACCAGGCATTCAGATTGTAGAAAACGCGGCCGCGAATGAGACCGATCATTCGCGGAAAGATGGAGCTGTTCGCGCGAATGACGTCGTCTTCTACGCCCATCACCCGCAAGAACAACTGATAGACGATGGTGTAGGCGTGGTTGGCGAAGGAATAGGTCAGCGGCGTCGTGACGCCGTTGTACGACTCGATGATGTTCGAGTTGTCCCATAAAAGGCGGCGACCCGTCGGAATCGGCGTCGTTATGGGCCGCGCCTGGAGGAAGTAGATCTCGCTGCCTCTTCGCGTCCACTCGATGTCAAGGGGGCAGCCGAACGTGACCGCGAGGCACTGGCACTGGGCGGCGAGGCTGGCCGCCTGTTCCGTCGTGAGGGTAATTTCGCGCGGATCGGCGGCGACCTCGGTCGGAGCACCGTCTACAAGGCGCACCGCGGCATCCTTCTCGGCCAGTTCGGCGCTCACCGTGCCATCCGCAGCGACGCGAAATGTGTCGCACGGAACGAGGCCCTGAACGACGCCCTCCCCGAGCCCAAGGCCTGCCGAAAGCAGGGCGCGATCGGGATCTTCAGGGGTCGCGGTGAAGCAGACTCCACTGGCATCCCCCTCGATCATCTGCTGGACGACGACGGCCACTGGAGAGGGGAGGAGTCCGTGCATCGTGCAGTAGGCGAGAACACGTTCTCCGTGGCCGCTTTCCCGGCACGCAAACACGGCAGCCGCAATGGCTGGCCAGCCTTCGACGCCGAGCACCGTGACGTACTGCCCCGCAAACGAATGGGCCGTGCCGTCTTCCGCGAGCGCGCTTGACCGCACGGCAACCCGCCCGCCGATCCGGTTGTACGCCTCCTGGAAGGTCTCCGCATCGGCGTCGGCCACGATGACGAAAAACGGCGGCACGACCGCTCCCGCGGCCGCGAGCCGGCGGAGACCGGCCGCCTTGCCGCCCTCGCCTACCATGCCGCAATTCCGACGGACACGAGGAGCCCGACGAGCGCCAACGACGCGCCGTTTTCCATGGACTTCGCGCGCTTGTTCTCTCCCATCATGGCGCGGGCGATCAGCACGCCGCCGAGCAGCGGGTACAGCGGCGTCCATGTGGGCGGCACCGCTGAGGTCAGCGCTCGATCCAGAAGAATTCCGCATGCGCCGGCGCCTGCAACCGCGGCGAACACCATCGAGCCGGCAAGCCGCCGCCCGTGCACCGAGGAGTAACTGGGTACCGTCGGCAGTTCCTCCGCCGGTAATCTCGTCTTCCGCCCAATCTCAAGCGCCACGCTTCCCAGGGAAACCGCGAGGACGAAGATGCCGAAATCCCTGTGCCACTTGGCGCCGGTCGATGCCCACGAGAACATGGCGAGCAGGCCAACCGCTGGGTTGTGTGTGAGCGCGTAAGTGACGATGTGTTCATTCAGCCAGCGACCAACGCCGAATTCAAAACGCATCGCCACTGTGAACGCAAACATCGCCGCCCACCACGCGAACGCGTGCCCACCAATGGCCAGCGCGATGGCGCTTTCGCCCACGATCGCCAGCCCGCCCCACCACTTGAGCATTCGCAACGTGACGACGCCGCGGGACAGGAGGCGCTCCGGATGGGCGATGAGATCCTTGTCGTAGTCCTTGTGCTCGTCGAATACGCGCAGGTGAAAAAACGCGAGCCAGACGACGATCCCCGCCCACCAGCGCACGTCACCTCCGCCGAGCCGCACCGCCGCGAGCGAGGCGGCGCCGTGGAACAGTGCCACCAGCACGGTGTACGGACCCGGCGGGAAGCGCTCCCCGAGGTAAGCTGTCAAGCGCATCCACGCGGACTATTCACCCACGGCCGGATTTTCATGCCCATCGCCGTTCGGACGACCGCTGCGCTCTCCGCGCACCTCCCGACCCTCCTTTCGGCGCGCGAAATCGCGCTCGATACCGAATTCCACTCGGAGCGCTCCTTCTACCCGAAGTTGATGCTGGTTCAGCTCCGGGCGGAGGAGCGCGATCCGTTGCTGATCGACCCGCTCGCGGGTGTGGATCTCTCGGTTCTGCGGCCGGTATTCGAGCGTGTGCCGTTTGTCGCTCACGCCGGACAGATGGACGTCCAAATCCTACGGCGAGCCGTTGGCGTGGCGCCGAACATCGTTTTCGACACGCAGGTCGCCGCGGGGTGCGCCGGCTTCGGCTACCCGACCCGGCTCGCGGAGCTGGTCCGAAAGGTCACGGGGAGGGAGATCAGCAAAGGGGAAACGCTTTCCGACTGGTCGCGGCGCCCGCTTTCGCCCGACCAGGAGCGCTACGCGGCGGAGGACGTGTTCGTGCTGGCGCCGCTCGTCGCGGCACTCCGTGAGCGGCTTTCCACGCTCGGAAATACCGAGGTTGCTTCCGGTTGTCTGACGGAAATCATGGCGCGCGCGTTGGCGCCGGAGGACGACGCGGATGCGTGGCGACTCGTGTTCGGCGGTGGCGTGATGGACGACGCGGAGAAGCAGGCGCTTCGGGCCCTCGCTGCATGGCGCGATGCCTGTGCCCGGGAGTTGGACCTGCCTCGTCACAATATCGTTGGCGACGCGCTGCTCATCGATCTCGCGCGTCGGCGGCCAACGACGCTCGATCAAATGCGGATGAACCGGCGAATGCACTCGGGTATCATCCGGCAACATGGAGAGGCAATCCTCGGCCGGATCGCGGCGGCCATGGAGCTTCCGCCGCTCCCGCGCAGGGCGCCGTTCGGCCAACCAAGGCTGGATGCCGTGCGCGCCGCAGCACGCGCCGTGGAGGCGGTTCGGGGCGTCGCGCCCGAACTGATTCTTTCAGAGGTGACCCTAAATGTACTCGCGGAAGGGGGTGTGCCGGACGATTGGCGAAAAAATGCCCTTTCGGAGGACTTTTTTGAATTCTTGAGGAAAAATTGTGCGTTGATGGCGGATGGTACGTTTTTTTACCTGAACCGCGCGTGACCACGGATTCTGCTATTTTGCAGTTGCTGGACGCCCCAGATCTCGTAAAGTGGATTGTGGGGCTACCCCCATCCGCCGGGCTTCCGGGGCCGCATTCGCGGCGCCCGGGTCAACCGGTTCCACCGCAACGTGAGGAACAAGCATGATCAAGAAGCTCATTCAGGACGAGTCCGGCGCAACGGCAATCGAATACGGTCTGATCGCAGGCCTTGTGGCCGTGGCGATCATCGCGGCTCTCACGCTTCTCGGCGCCAGCCTTGACGACCTGTTCACGGACGTGTCGACCCAACTCGACGCTACGCACTAGTACAAGGCGGAAGTCAGGCGGGCGGTGTCTTCGGACGCCGCCCGCCGTTCTTTTGGGGCGGCGACGCGCACGGGTGCACGCCACGATTGTGATCCCGCCGGTGGCCGCCCCCGGTGCTGAACAGATGAACGCCGCTCATGCCGCCCTCGCCGCCTGCTCGGCACGCCACTCCCAGAAGTCCGCGTAGCGGTTACTCACACGGCAGCACCTCAGAGCGGCG
>CAMAWH010000032.1 GCA_945861635.1 Klebsiella pneumoniae
TTGCTTTCGTCCAATCCACCTCACCGGCCGCGAGTGCCGCGTTCAGTCTGGGTAACTCCGGCATGCTCCTTCCGATGCGCAGTAGATCGCGGGCCACGCGCGACGTCAATTCGAGCGCCGCCATCGCATACTGCTCGATGGATGCGTACCCGAGAAGGCGGTGACCGCCCGTATCGGCCAGTTCGGCGAGCAGAATCGCCAAACGATGCTCCGCGCCGCGTTGTGCTTTGCGGGCGGCGACCAGACGTGCATCGAGGAATCGGGCGAGATCGAGTTCAGGACTCAGCGATGTGGCGTGCATGCAGTCCACGTATTGCGCCGATTTTCGGTGTTTTTCGGGGGGTCAGGATGCGCGCGGAGCGACACGAGCAACGCTCGCGTCGGCGACGTGCCCGTTCGCCGCTTCTGGTGGCCGGGAGCCCCCTTCCGCGCGACGCCGCCAAACCGGCACGGATGGCGCCCCTCGGCAGGGCGCTTTTTGGCGGTGGAGGCCGGGGAAAATAAAGTTCGCGGCGGCCCACGTGGGTCAAACGATCGGCGGCTTACGACGCACCCGCCCGTCTCCGGACACCTCCGGAAACCAACGGTAGAAACTGAGGAAGGGGAGATGTGACCCTCGAACATCGCCCGGTCGGTGTGCACCCGCCGCCGGACCCCGAATCGTCGCCACGCGCCGGCGCAGAATGGCGGCAGGAGAGCATGCTTTCGCGCCCCTGCTCGCCGAGTCGCCCGTGCGTTGGTTTCGCGCGCCCGGTCTTGGCGCGTCGGCGGCGCCATCTCGCGGACCGCCAACGCCGGATTCGTCCATCTGAGGACGCCCCCGCGGACGCGCACCGACTGGCAAAAACACATCGTAGAACCTACACGACGTCGAAATCGTCAGCGGATGCCGGCCGGAACGTGGGTGGCGGATTGTTGGCGCCTATGGGCCGTTGCGGCCTACCTCTACGACGCCCCGATCGTAGCCGAATGGTCCATCCCGTTCGACGGAGCGCCCCCCGCCGATCATCTTCAGGAGATCGAGTGGCTCGCCGGTTCGGGAGCGATGGAGTTGCCCGTCGCATACGACGATGTGGACGGGAGTGGGTTGTTCGGTGGGGGGGACTCCGCCATGTGGGCGGCCTGCTACGGGGGCCTGCCGGTCGCAGCGATTTGGTGGGCCGGGCCGACGGATCTGCTCACTGCAGTGACGATGTCGATGCGTTCGACGCCGGCCGGATGGTTCGCGCTGACGGTGGGCGACGGCGGTGGATCCGTCCTCGACGAGGTTCAGGCTACATCACTGGCGATCGACGAGGCCTGCACGCTTGTGGGATAGCGATTCCCGCGATCCCGACAGTGGGCGATCCTCACGGGATGTCACACGCCGTCGTGACGCGCTCGGTGAGTGGAGCGCCGTGACGCGCGCTCCTCCGGCGCGCACGCCGTGCCCCTTGCCGCGGCCGCTCGACAGCGATTGACACCTCGTCAGGTTCGGTCTGCTCCCCATCGCGGCGCCCGCTCCCCGTGCTACTCTTCCTCCCCCACCCGGAGGCTTCGTGCGCCCCTCACTCTCCGCCTCGCTCGCCTCGTTGATCCTGCTTGCCGCCTGCTCCGACTCGGCGATCAAGAAGGTGAACAACGCACCTGTCGTTGACCTGCTTTCGCATGCGGAGGGCGACACCGTGCGTGAGGGCTATAGCGAGAGCTTGCGCGGTGTCGTCGGCGATGCCAACCATGGCACCGATGAACTCGTTGTCAGCTGGCTCGTAGGCGGTGTCACAGCGTGTGAGGCCAGCGCTCCCAACTCCGAAGGCGTCGTCGTGTGCGATCATGTTTTCGCTCCGGGCGCGGGAGACGTCGTCGTCGAGGTCCGCGATCCCGATGGCGCCAGTGACAGTGACCGCATTGACCTCGATGTCCAACCCACTGACGCACCAACGTCGGTCGTGACGAGTCCGGTGATGGGCAGCGTCTACTACAGTGACCAGCTCATCCCCTTCCAGGGTGAGGTCGGGGACGGCGAGGATGCGCCGGATGCCCTCGTCGTGACGTGGGAAACGGACGCGCTGGGCGACCTCGGCATGGACCTCGACCTCACCAGTGAGGGCGCGGTTGAGGCGTTCGGCACCCTTCCCGAGGGGGAACACGCCGTGCGGCTGCGTGTCGTGGATTCCACCGGCAAGGAGGGGAGTGATAGCGTCGTCATCACGGTCGGCCCGCCCAACTCCACGCCGACGTGCGAAATCACCGCGCCTGTGGACGGAGCGGCCGGTCCTGCGGGCGGGGAAGTGCGCTTTGCCGGTGCCGTCGGCGATGTGGACGTGCCCGTGGACCGGATCACCGTCGGGTGGAGTTCCGATCGGGATGGTTTCTTGAGCGCGAGCACGCCAGACTCGGACGGATCGGTGCGCCTCGCCTGGAGCGATCTGAGTGCAGCGACGCACCTCATCACGCTCACCGCCACCGACGAGGTAGGCGCCGTCTGCACGAACAGCATCTATTTCAGCGTCGGCACTCCGCCAGATCTCGACGTCACCGCCCCCGCCGACGGCGCGCTTTCCAACGAAGGAGAGGAGGTGCGCTTCATCGGGACGGTGTCCGACAACGAGGATCTTCCTACTGACATCGCATTGTCGTGGGTCAGCGACATCGACGGCGAGTTTGCGCTCAACGGTGCCGACTCCGCGGGAGAAATCAGCTTCTCGATCAGCAATCTCTCCAGCGGTAGCCACTCGCTGACCGTCACGGCCACGGACTCGACCGGCCTGTACTCGCTCCAAACCCTGGGGTTGACGATCAACGCGCTGCCGACCGCGCCGGCCGTGACCATCACACCGGATCCGGCGGAAACGGCGGATGAACTCACCGCCTCGGCAACCGGATCGGTGGACCCCGATGGCTCCGGCACGGTGACGTACGGGTATGAATGGTATGAGGATGGCGTGCTGTCCGCGGCGTCTACCGGCGCGGCGTTCCCAGCGGCAAACACCACGAAACACCACGCGTACCGTGTGGTCGTCACGCCGGACGACGGGTCGGGAGCGGGCCCGACCGGCAGCGCCGAATTGACGGTCGCGAACACGCCTCCCACAATGTCCGGGCCCACGCTGTCGGCGAGTACGGCGGCCGTCGGTGATGTGCTGACCTGCGCCGCCTCAGGCACGGATGACGACGCCACAGACAGCCCGGAGGTCACCTATGCGTGGTCCGACGGATCGACCGGCGCCTCGTACACGGTGACGCGCGCCGACGCGGTCGGTGACAGCGTCATCTGCACCGCCACCGCCGACGATGGCGATGGCGGCCTGACCAGCGCGGCGGCCTCGGCGGTCGTCGGCAACACGGCGCCGGTCCTGGACGCCGTGAGCGTGTCTCCGAGCACGGCACAGGTCGGCGACGTCGTGACATGCAGTTCGACCGCGAGTGATGTCGATGGGGGCACGCCGACGATCACGTATCAGTGGCACGACGGCTCCACGGCCGCGACGTACACGGTTGCATCGGGAGACGACCCCGGAGATGCCCTCACCTGCACGGCCACCGCCACCGATGCCGACGGCGGCACGGATGGCGACAGCGCCGCGGCAACGGTGACGAACACCGACCCCCTGGTCACGAGCGTCGACATCCGCCCGAATCCCGCGACCAACGACGACACGCTGACGTGCACGGTCGCGGCGGGCGATGCGGATGGCGGCGCGCCGACGTTCACGTATGCGTGGACCAGCGTGACCGCCGGCACGGCGCTCGGCGCGGGTGCCAGCCTTGACCTGACGACGGTGGCGGTGGCCTCGTCGGACCTGGTCCGGTGTACGGCAACGGCGAGTGATGCCGACGGTGGCAGCGCAACCGGAGCAGCGGACATCACGATCGACAACCGCGCTCCGGCGGTGACCGTGGCGCTCGCGCCCAGCACCGACGTGTCCAGCGGCGACACACTGACGTGCACGGCGGCCGCGGCAGACGCGGACGGCGACAGTGTGACGGCGAGCTTTGCATGGACCGTAAATGGGGCGTCAACGGACGCCACGTCCACGTCGAGCACCGAGAGCACGCTCGCGGGTGCGTTCACCTACGGCGACGTGGTTGCCTGCACCGCCACCGCCATCGACGGGAAGGGTGGTTCCGGCAGCGATTCCGCCTCGGTCACGATCACCAACGCTGCGCCCGTCGTGACCGGTGTAACGCTTTCGCCCGCAACGGCACAGACCAACGACACGCTGACGGCCGGCGCCACAGTGAGCGATCCCGACGGTGACCCGACGACGACCCGCTACGACTGGTACGTGGACGGCGCCCTGGTCCTGTCGGGCAGCGGCACGACGCTTTCCGGCGCGACGTACTTCGACAAGGGAGAGGTCGTTCACGTCGATGTGGTCGCCAGTGACGCGGACGCGAGCACGACGGTGGCTTCGACCGGCATCGCAATCGACAACACCGCACCAGGCGCGCCTGTGCTGGCGATTTCGCCGAGCAGCGCGTCCGCCGGCGACACGCTGGTGTGCACCGTCGCGACCGGCAGCAGTGATGTCGATGGTGACGCGATCACGTATGCGATGACGTGGACGGTCGACGCCGCCGCCTTTGCCGGCACGACGACCACCACCTGGCCGGACGACACCGTGCCCGGCGCCAACGTCGATCTCGGCGAGACGTGGATCTGCACGGCTACGCCCGACGATGGCGAAGACGACGGCACCTCCGCAACGACGACGATAACGACCTTTGAGGAGGTCGAGTTCACACCATGCGGCGCGACAGGAACGAGCGGCCCGTCGCAAAGCCAGTGCACCAGCGCGTACTCCGGTACGGACCTCGCGGGGGCGGTCACCGTCGTGAGTGGGTACCAATACTGGACGGTGCCGGCGACGGGCAGCTACACGATCACCGCTGCCGGTGCGACCGGCGGTAACAACACCAACCACAGCCATATCGGCGGTTACGGCGCCGAGATGTCGGGGGTGTTCAGCCTCACCGCAGGCGACGTTCTGGAGATCGTCGTCGGGCAGCGCGGGAGCAACGGGTCGGACTACGCGGGAGGCGGCGGCGGCACGTTCGTGCTGATCGACGGCGCGAGTGCGCCGCTTATTGCGGCGGGCGGTGGCGGCGGCGGCGCAGAAGACGACAACGATACGACCTACATGGCGCTCTACAAGAATGGCGTCACGACGACGTGCGGCCAGCGCGCTCTCGCGCACGGCGGCGGCTACACCTCGGGCGGCTGCAGCGGCAACGGCGGAGCCATTGACTACTACACGTACGGACAAGGCGGCGGTGGCGGGTTTCTGACCAATGGCGCCGGGTCCGGTGGTGGCTACTCGTACGCAAGCGGTGCTACGGGTTCGGGTACGGGAGGCTTCGGCGGCGGCGCGAACGGCGGCGGAGACGGGGGGGGTGGCGGCGGCGGCTACTCGGGCGGGGGCAGCGGGTCCGGGGGCGGGAGCCCCGACAGCTGCGGCGGCGGCGGCGGTTCGTACAACGCGGGGAGCAGCCAATCGAACACCGACGGCGCGAACACCGGCGCCGGGTACGTGATCATCGAGGGGAGCTGAGCGGGGGAGGGCGGCGGCCCGCGGCTGGCCCCGATCTGGAGGGCGTACAGCCTCCGAGAGTGTCGTTTCATGTCACACCTACCCGCCCCCCGGAAGCGATCGGCCCGCCGGGTGTTCAACTCCGCATGATTCGTCGTCGCCTCGCGCGGACGGCTGGAGCCTGCGTCCTTGCCTACGTCGCCGTTCTCGTGATCCTGTTCTTCGGCCAGCGCGTTCTCATCTATCCGCACGGCCGCGCGCGCCCCTTTCCGACGACGGGCGAGCGCATCGATGTCGAGGTGAGCGGCGGGAAAATCCCGGTTTGGTGGACCGCCATCGCGGACGCTCCGACCGTCGTTTTCTTCCACGGAAACGCCGAGCAGGTAGACAGCACGGCGCGCATCCAACGGATGCTCTCCGATAGAGATCTTGGCTTTGCAGCGGTGGAGTATCCAGGGTACGGTCAGGCAGAGGCCGGTGCGCCCAACGAAACCTCGCTGTTGGAAGCCTCCCATGCAGGATTGGCCGCGCTCGCGGAGCGCGGGGTGGTACGACCGATGTGCGTCGGGCACTCGCTCGGAACGGGGGTGGCGGCGGAAGCTGCAGCCAGCGGATTGTGCAGCCAACTTGTCCTCATTGCACCGTACACGTCGTTGCCGGATGCCGCACAATCTCGCTATTTCTTCGTCCCTGCCCGCTGGCTCGTGCATGATCAATTCGCGACGTTGGCGCGCGCCAGCACGATTGCCGTCCCGACGCTCGTACTTCACGGTACCCGCGACAGAGTGATTCCGGTTGCGCAAGGCCGCACCCTGGCTGCCGCGATTCCCCACGCCCGCTACATCGAGCGCTCCCGCGGGCATAACGACATCCTTGACGGGAGTACGATGGACGCCATCGCGGAGGCAGCGCGCGCGCTTGCGGGCGGGTGATCGGTCGGTGGTCTGGCGCCGCGCCCTGCTCAGGCGTGCGTGGTCATTCAGGAGTCGTGCGGTGGCCTTTGGCACCGCGGCGGCGCCGTTGCCGTTCGCGGGGATGGAGCCGATGCCGACGTGCGCGGACGTGGCGGACGAGCCCTGCACCTTTCGGAACTACCGATCGACCGCACCAAACGAAAGGTGGATGGACTCGCCATCCGCGACGTCGATGTCTTTACTCTCGATACGACCTTCTGAGCGGACGTCGATGAAATGATCACCGGCGGACAGTGTGAAGATACTCGTTCCCTGCACCACACCCCGGGCACCGCCATCGATCCAGACGTCGGCATCAGAGGGGACGGCGAGCTCCACCACACCAAAACCAGCCTCTACCTCCACCACTTCGCCGCCGGCGGTGGCGACTTCGACCAACTCCGCAGCGGCGGTTCCACCGGACGACCAGGCGGCACGTAGCAGGTCGGCAAAACCGACGAGTGAGCCCCTCGGCTCCATCGGTGCGGCGTTTGGCAGCCGCAGATCTTCTCGGTGCGACACCGATTGCGCGGCCGTCGGGACCTTATCCAACTCCGTGGCCAACGAGGTAGCGCTCAACACCGTAAGCGTCACACAAGCCGCCATCAGCGGCGTCTGGGGCAAACGACGCATCCATCGACGATGGACAGCCGGGAGGGAAAACGGCTCCGTCCACACGTCGAACTCAGATGCCTCGACGTGCGCCGTCCGAGCCACCACGACGGGCGTGAGCGCGCGCACCACCTCTACCTGAAGCGACCGGAATTGGAAGGGTTCCGGGGCATCCAGCGGCTCCGGGCGGGGACACCGACTCGCCTCCTGAAAGACGAGAATGGCGTCCGGGACGAGCCCGTACGCCAACACCGGACGTTCATCGACGAAGCAAGTCCTCGGGCGGCCAAACAAGCCCGTCCGGGAACGCTTCGCGATGGCTCGTGTCGCCATGGTGCTTAGAAGCTCGGTGTTCCGGGGCTCGCCGGCACGAAACCGATGGCATCACCGCTGTTGTAGCTCTCCAACAGCTCCTGAATCGCGACGACCTCGGCGTCCGTTCCCGTGTTCCATGCGGCGATCGCCTCACCGATGAGGTCATTCGCCGAGATCAGGGAGCCATCCGACAACTCGAGGTAGGCATCTCCGCTATCCAAGCGGTGCTGGACGTTGAAGATGAACGCGAGGAGTTGCTGAGCGAGCTGTTCTTCATGCGTTCCGCCGGTGTTGGCGTCGCTGAGGAAGTCCGAGACCTCGGCTTGGAAGCTGCCCGCTACCGCGATGCTGCCGATGTTGCCTTCCGCCGCCGGCACCGGCGTGCCGTCGCTGAAGTAGCCGTCAAACGGTTCGTCACCCCCATTCCAGTAGACGCTTGGCGCGCGGTACGGGTCAAGCGGGTTGACTTCGTCGATGTTGGCTTGGGTGAGTTCCGCGAGCCCGTTGACGTTGTGCCAATAGCCCTTGGTTCCGAAGTCCGCGACCAGCCAGCGCTGGTTGTGGAAGTCCGCGAGCAGGGACCCTCCCGCCATCGACGCGCCCGAGAGCGTGGAGATGATGGTGCCGGTGACGCTGGTGGCGCTGGTTGCCGTCCATTCGCCGGACGTTTCGGTGCCTTCCGTGACGGTGTACGACCCGGGGGCCAGGTTGTCCCATGACGTGCAACCACTCGCATCCGCCGTGCCCGTGCTGGGACCGACAGCCGCGCCGAGAATGTTGGTACCCGTCAGCGTGAACTGCCAACCGGCCACGAAGCCCTCTCCCGCATCCTGAACGCCGTTGCCGTTACGGTCGAACACCTTGCAGGCGTCGAAGCTACCGAGGCCGACGTTGCCGTAGACTACGCTGTGGGTTTCACCCGAGGTGTTGGCCACCGTGACGTTGACCGTGGGCGACACAGCTTGCGCGACACCGTCCTTGTACGCCGCCGTCTGCTGTGTACCCGCGGGCGTCGACTCCACAAAGGTGTAGATCCCCGCCGCATTCGCGAGGTAGCTGGCCGTCGTGAAGAGAGTGTTGGACACGCCCGTGGTGTCGGTGACGTCCACCGCCCAACCCGTGACCGTTTCTTCAGACGCGTCCTGAATGGCGTTCATGTTCGCGTCGTGGAATTTGCTGACGGTGAGCAGCGGGGCCGTGAAGACCTTGCCGGGTACCCGGACCTTGTAGTTGTCCGTCTTGGTCTGAGAAGGAACGAAGCCGTGGTAGCCCCCGGGGGCGTACGCCTCCCCATTGACGTTGCACACCTTCAGACCGACGCAGGAAGCCGTGCTGCCGGTGTAGCTGCTGGTCGGCGTCAACCAGACCTTGTAGACGCCGCCCGGATTCGGCGTGTCGTCATACGGGAACAGCTGCACGGTCGTGGCGCCGTGGTCGATGTCGATGCCGGATGCGTGCTGGCACGCTGCGGCCGCGTAGACGCCCTTCACCTTGACGTAGGTGGTGCCCGGGTAAACGGTGTCGATGACTCCGGCCGCACTCACATGTACGCGACGGCAATCAACGGCGTCGCTCGAAAGGAGGTCCTGACCGCTGGGGTCGGTGACCTGGAAGTAGTAGTTGCCCTCGGGGAGCCCAGCGGCGCTGGCCGGCGCGTGGGGGCCGGGGCCGCCGTCGAGGTAAACGTCCGTCTTGGCGTCGTACCGGGTGTTCTCATTCACGACCGAGCCATCGACCGTCGTCGTGAAGATCGCCCCGGACAGGTTCGCGGCGTACGCAGCCGACGCCGCGATGGCGAGCACAACGCCAACGCCGAGAACACGGTGGGATGCATTTGCAAGTGAATGAGCACGCATGACGTCACTCCTGAGCGGGGGGTTGGGAGAACGAGAACGACGGTGAGGCCTGTGGGAGGAGTCTGCGCGTACGCAAATGCGCAGCACAAGCCCACGGTGGTACGTTGTGTACTCAATTCAAGTATCGCGTTTTTTGGTATATTTAGGTCTTACGATAGCGGATCAGCACGTGGACGTAGTTCTCTGCGGCGCCCGAGGTGCCAGCGTTGAGCGAAAGGGCCTCCCCAAACCCAAGGGACGTACTTTCGGAGGTGGCGGAGTCCGCGGGTCCGAGCGAGCCGCTGGCGCCGGGGTCGTCGAACGGGCAGCCGTCTCCGTTGTCGGTGTTCCACGTCGGGCCGTAGGCGTCATCGTCGCAACCGGAACAGGAGCAGGAGCCGGTGCCATCGTGATCGGCGGCGTTGAGATACAGGTCCGTGTCGCAAAGGCCGCCCGTTTCGACGAGGCTGCCCGCCGTCATCGCGTACCCGCGCCCATCCTGCCAGCACTCTTCGTCACCGGTAGCCGCCACGGTCTCGGCGAAGGTCTCCACGCCATCGCCAACGCTGGCGTAGGACGCCCAACTCGCCGATGGCTGGTGGTGGATGAGGATGTCGGTGTACGGCAGGCGGTGCAGGGCGGCGCTTTTATAGTCGTGGTCCAGCGCGGCGAGGCTGCCGAACGTCGTGGTATTGACATCCCAATACCGTCGGTTGGTATAGGTCCACGTATCCACTGCATCATCACTCGCAACGACCGCCAGAGTCCACCCCCCGCCGTCGGTGGTCATGTCGCACCATACGTTCAACGCACCGCCGCCATCGGGGTCGATCCAGTATTCCCCGTCCCCTGTGGATGTGCCCGACGCGAGTACATCGGCGCAGCTCGTTCCTGGGCACGCAGCCGCGCCGCCGTACGGACAACCGGCGACAGTGACGCTGGCGCTGTCGGAACCGCCCGTGTCCTCGCCATCCTCGGCCGTCATGGAGCACGTCCAGAGTTGGCCCTCCGAGGTGTCCGCAAGGGGAACGGTGTCGCCGGTAAAAATGGACGTCTCGGCGTCGCTGTAGGCCACGCCATCGACCGTCCAACTCACCAGGTAGTCCATGATGTCGTTGTCCGCGTCCGATGCATCGACGCTGGCGGTGCAGACGAGATCATCGACGCCCTCCGCCGGCGACGCGGGATCGATGTCCACGGTCGGGGCGCCGGGGGCGGTGTTGATCGCCGTCGCCGTTGCCGTCGTTAGCGGCGCACCGTTGGCATCGCCGTCTGAGGGCGTAACGGTCAGCGTGATAGCGTCGTGTTTGGCAAAGGACGTGGCGCCATCAAGCGTGGAACCGGACCCGGCTGCAGACCCGTTGACAGTCCACGCATAGCTCAAACTCACAAGGTCCCCGTCGAGATCGCTCGTGACCGTAGTCACGGTGAGAACGTCGTTCGTAGCCGGAGAAGTGCTGGAGAGCACGGCGGATGTCGCCTCCGGGGCGGTGTTCACGATCGTCCGGGTTGCTGAGCCCGCCGGACCATCAGCAAGGCCGTCGTTCGGCGTCACTTCCACCGTCCACACATCGTCTCGCGTTGTCGATGCGGCCGGCAGCGTAGCGGTCGTGCTGGCCGTGGAGAGGACCCCGCCGAGGTACCACGCGTAGGCGTAGGTGACGGGATCGCCGTCGGGATCGATGCTCGGCGAGGTGATACTGGCGGTGAGATCGTCGTCCGTGTGCGGCCCGGAGGGAGACAACGTGATGACCGGCGCAGAGGGGAGGGCATCGACCGTGACCACCACCCGATCACTCCCCGTGTGGGCGTCGGTGTCGGTTGCCGTGAGCGTCAACGTGTGGACGCCGGGCGAGAGCGTGGCGGTGAAAAGCGAGATGCCCGTACTATCCGCGGCGACGCTGGAGAAAACGCCATCGACATCGCTCTCCCAAACGAGCGTGAGCGTGTCCGGGGCATCTTCCTCATCCTGTACCGTCCCCTCGAAACGCGCTGCCGCGCCTTCGAACAGGATCTCTCCGTCTGCCGGGGCGACGATCAACACATCCGGCGAGCCGCTCGCGACGTAGACGACGCTGTCCGCGCAGGTGGCGCCGCCGTCGTCGGTAATCGTGAGCGTGAGCACATGCGTGCCCGCCGAGAGCGCGCTGGTCGCGAGTGAAACGACGCCACCACTGTCGGGAGCTCCCGTTCCAAGCGTGCCATCGTGGTCACTGGACCATTCGAACGCCAGCGCCTCGGAGGCGCTTTCCGCGTCGAGCGCGGTGCCCTCCAGCAAAAGCGAGTCGCCTTCGACGCCCGCTGCGCCGTCCGACGGCGAGGTAATTCCGCACGTTGGGGATGTATTCGGGGGGCCGACGGTGATGATGACGGTGTCAATCGCCGCTTTGCCCATCGTGTCATCGACCGTGAAGGTGATGTAGTGTTCGCCTTCGGTGAGCCCGGCGGCACCGCGGCTGTGGCCATCGGCATCGACCGTCCGGCCGATCTCCAGCCCGCCATCGACCGACGACGACCACGATGCGGACAGCGTTTCCGCGACGTCCTCCGCGTCCGTGGCGCCGCCCGTGAACTCGATCAGCGTTCCGAAGTAATAGTGACCCTCGGCGACCGGGCTCACGATCGCCGCTACGGGAGGCGTGTTCGGTACGACGGTGAGGCGGATCGAATCGTCCGCCGCGGCGCCCTCGGGGTCGAGCACCTCCAGCCGAATCGCGTCGCCGGAAAGGTCGGCCGTCCACTCGCACGCGGTCAGTCCACCGTCATCTGGCGGGGCCGCCTCGCACAGGACAGACTCCGCCGCGAACCAGGTTACGACGAGTTCGCCGGGATGGTCGTCCGGATCCGCAGCCGAGCCGCGTAGCGGCACCCGCTGGCCTTCGACGACGGTTGCGCCGGTTGCAGGGGAGAGGATCTCCGCCTCCGGCTTGCTGTCGAACTTGGTGACCGCAATGTCGGAGCACGCGGCGAGAATCGGGAGCGTGAGCATCGTGGGTAGGAGGCGCATGCGCGCCCTCTAGCGCGGTGCCCGTGCGCGGGCGCGGCGCGTACTGCGCGCGGGTACAGTATCGCCCGGTCCCGCCGCGCCCCCAAATCGTCCGCCCCGGAATACCTGCAACGCGTGCGCCACCTGACCCCCCTCGACCGCGCCCTCACGCCCGACGGCAGCGAACTCGTGCTCTATCAGGCAGGCGCTGACTACCTCATCCGCGCGGGGGGCCGCGATCTGATGTCGAGCCGGACGCACGGGTCGGAGCAGGCAATGGCGCGCATCGCGAGGACCGCCGCCACCCAGGCACGGGTCCTGATCGGCGGCCTCGGCATGGGTTGGACGTTGCGCGCCGCGCTGGAGGTCCTGCCGGAGGGCGGTCGCATCACCGTGGTCGAGTTGGTTCCCGAGGTGGTTCGCTGGAACGAGGGGCCGATGGGGGATCCTTCCGGGCATCCCATCCGCGACCCTCGCGTCGAGGTGCAGATCGGGGATGTCGCCGCCACGCTTTCCGCGGCGTCCGCCACCTGGGACGCGGTGCTGCTCGACGTCGACAACGGGCCGGAGGCGTTCACCCAGCCGGCCAACGACAGAATCTACAGTGTGGAGGGGCTCCGTCGCGCGCGGCGGACGGTGAAGCCCGGCGGGCGGCTTGCCGTGTGGTCCGCCTTCGACGTGGTCGACTTTCCGCGGCGTCTGAAACTTGCCGGGTTCACGCCGGAGATTCACAAGGTGCGCGCCCACGATGGCAAGGGGGCGCGCCACGTCATCTACGTCGGCGTCAATCTACAGGTCCACGCCAAGTCGTAAACCAAATACGTTATTATTGGCTGCGTAGGTACCGTTTCCGCTGGCCGTGTAGGGCGCAACGGTCGTGAAGCGTTCGTCGACATAGTCACTGTCTTCCGGATCGCGTACGTCCCATCCGGAGTGCTTGATCGTCCGCGTGGTGAGGAAGTTCTTGGTGTACGCGAGGCCTACCGTGTACTTTTTCGCGAAGCGGTAGCGCGCCGACACGCACACTCCGTAAGCGTCGAAGTCGATATTCGTGGCGCTGACTGCGTAGTCCGGCACCGCGTATTGCTTGTAGCCCAGCCGCCCGCCCACCCAGAGGCCCTCGGTGACCCAATACCCGCCGTTCGCGCCGATGACCAATGAGTTCCATAGCCGCCGCGGCGCGTAAATGGTGTCATCGACCTCCAACGCCAAACCGTCCTCCGCACCAATGGGATCGCCGTCCTTCGACGTCAGGCCGATCTTGGCATCGCCATCGGAGCCGCCGCAGCAGTCCTTCCACATGTAGTACTCGACGGTGGCGCCGACCTTCAGCTTGTCGTTGATTTGGGAAGCGGCGCCGACGCGAATCACCGGGGCCAGCGGCATGCTGAACGCAAATTTGCCTTTGATGTCCACAGGGCCCGATCCTTCCGCAATGAAGTCCGGAGCATGCACGTTGGCGTCACCCGCTACGTCGATCACCCCCGCCGACGAGTAGCTGGCGCCGACCTGGAAGAGCTTCCAGCGGTCAACGAAGATGCCGGCGTTCCAGGCCGTGTGGGCGCCGCTGCCCTCGGCCGAGAGGATCACGTCGTTGACGTACGCGTTCTCCTCTCCATCTCCGAAGCCCTTGCCCTCACTTCCGAGCGGGTCGGAGGCCTTGGTGAGCGAGACCTTGTCGAGGACGTAGGAGAAGCCACCGCCGGCATGGAAGCCTTCGATGGGCGTAATCGCGATGGCCGGCATGAGCGCCACGGTGATGATCTGGGTTTTGATTCCGGCATACCGGGTGCTTGCGCGGTACTTCGGCTCGTCCCCATCGTCGTGTTCCTTCTGCCACGCGGCTTCCTGACCCGAGTAATCCCCGCCGCCGACAAAGGAATCCGTAGCCGCGAAGCCGATGGCGCCCCACTTGAAGGGCTTCCAGGTGACGCCGACGAGGCCGACCGGAACCAAAACCTTCGCTTGCGAGGGCTCGTACTTCTCTCCTGTGTTCGGATCGATGCCGTCGTGGCGCGTAGACGTGTGCGTCACCTCAATCTGCGACAATTGCAGATCGAACATACCGTCCACGCCCTTGGACCCACCCATCGCAGCCGGGTTGTAGTGGACGGCCGCCGGATCGGGCGTTGCCGGACCCGAATCCGGCGCGCCGATGGTGCCCGGCGCGGCGATGGGAGAGGCGAAGGACGGGCTGATCAGTGCAAAAAGGGCGAGCATGCAGTACTCCGGGCGGCCCCGTATAGCACAGCGCGTTGACGTGTCGACCAGAACCGTGTATACGGCGCGCGCCATTTCAGGCGGAGACTTTCCATGATTCGTGCACACCTGCCTCTCTCCTTCATCCTCTCCCTCGCTTTCGTCGGCTGTGACGGGCGCGCTACCGAAACGGGCTCCACGGAATCCGACGCGGACACCGACGCGGATGCGGACACGGATGCCGACGCCGACAACGGCTTTGGCGTTTCCGGCACCGCGATTGACCTCATGACCCGCACGCCCGCCGCTGTGGACCTCGGCGTCTCGATCGCCGACCCGACGGCTGCGCTGGGCGGCGGCGAGTTGACGATTCTCGGCAGCACGACGACCGCGTCCGACGGCACGTGGGCGGTTACGGGCGTCAAGACGACGTCGACGCTGGGCCTGTTCATGCTCGTCACCGGCGGCACCAACATGAACACGGCAACGGGCGTTGCCCTGGCCGACTATCAGGACCTTGCCAGTGACGAGATGCTGACGGCCAAGACGGCCTTCGTCATCTCCGACGCGTTCGCTGGCATCATCAACCAGAGCGCCACCCCGCTCGGCTACACCAGCACGGTGCAGGTCGATGGCGTCCTGTTCATTCAGATCCGTGACGCGGCGGGCGCGCCCGTTTCCGGCGCCACCGTGACCTGCGGTGATTGCGGTGCACCCATCTTCTACATGGGTGACGACACGACGCAGGGCCTGTTCATCACGGGCGGCGCCCCGAACGCGGCCACCGGCGCAGCCGGCCTCGCGGTCGTCCCGACCGGTCCGATCGCGACCTACGAGTCGGAAGCCGGCACCATGGCCGGAACGCAACTCTCGGGCACGCTGCCGGGCCTCGCCTCCTTCATCGGCATCACCGTCCAATAAAGGCGGATTGAACCTCGCAAGACGTTCACAGAGTCGCTCCCCGTCCGCAAGGACGGGGGGCGATTTCTGTTTCCGGCCTACACGCCGGTGAGCAGAAAATCAATCGCGCTCATGATTTCTCCACGGTCGGCGGCCACGTTGCTTACCCGCTCTCCCAGCGCGGCTACCGGAGCGCCAACGATGCCCGGAGTGTCCATGATCACGTCAACACCGGCGATGTGTAGCCGCGGCTGGAGGATACGCGCGGGCCGAGGGATGCCGCTTGCCAGACGCAGCGGTACGACGACGCGCGTGCGCAGGTGCGACAACAAGTCGGCCTGCACGTCGAGCAGGAACGGCGTGTCCGACGATGCGCGCGCGCTTGCGTTGTGGAATACGTCGTATCGAGCCATCAGATGTTGCCGAACTGCGCCCCAAAGGTGCCTTCTTGATCTACGCGTGCGTTGTAGTCCTCAATCGCGCCGCGGTTTTCTGCGAGCCATTGTTGTTCACGAGCCGCAACGACCCGTGCGCACAACGCGGCTTCGAACGTGCTGGACAGCGGAATGCCAAGCGCGCGAGCCTCGGCGAGCAGCTCGACGTCAATCGTGACGTTTACCGGACGCCGGCCAGCCTGATGCACATGAGCGTGTGTGCGAGTCATGCGCATACCATATACGCGCCCGTCGTTCCGTCAAGCGACTCCTGCCACGTTTCCTTGGATCGTGTACACTCCCGTTACGGAGCCGCCATGCGCACGTTCGCCCTTGCCTGCACCTTCCTTGCTGCCTGCGCACGGGAATCCGCCAAGCCGAGCAAGGCCGAACCGGATGACGCCGCCGCCGACTCGGCCGCCGACACCGACACGGAGGACACCGAACGGCGCGACGCCGACAGCGACGGTTCCCCCGACAAGGAAGACTGTGCCGATGACAACGCCAGCATCTACCCAGGCGCCGTCGAGATCTGCGATGGCATGGACAACAACTGCGACGGTCAGCGTGACGAGGACCTGCTCGTCAGCCGCTACCGCGATGAGGACGGGGATGGCTATGGCAATTCGACCACCCACGACCGCGTGTGCGCAGATCAGGCGGGTTGGGTCGAGGACGCGACCGACTGCGACGACGCCGACATCGCCGTCCACCCGGACGCCGCGGACCTGTGCAACAGCGCCGACGACGACTGTGACGGACTGATTGACGAGGACGCCAGCGGCACCATCTATCAGGACGTCGATGGCGACGGCTACGGCGATGACGACATGGTTGCCACCGGCTGTGAGGGCGGCATCTGGTCGTCCACCGGGGGAGACTGTGATGACGAGGACTCGGCCGTCAACCCCGCCGCTACGGAGATCTGCAACGCGCACGACGACGACTGTGATGGCACGGCCGACAGCGCCAGCGTCTGCCCCTGCGACGTCCAGTATTGGCCGGACACCGAGCACCCGTACCTCTACTGCACCACGGCAACCGATTGGACGTCCGCCCAGAATGCGTGTGACAGCTACGGGTACGCGCTGGTGACCTTCGACAGCGCGGATGAGGGCTTGTGGGTTGAGTCGGTGGTGTACTCGTACACGGACAACTACTGGTGGGTCGGGCACACTGACGCCGCGAGTGAGGGGAGCTGGGTCTGGGCCGACGGGTCCGCAGTGACCTACACCAACTGGTCAAGCGGGGAGCCGAACAACTCTCATGGGAGGGAGTGTTACGATTCTTCCGAAGAAGATTGCGCGATGATCAAGTGGTCGGGCGCATCGTGGAACGACTACCCGTGTGAGTGTACCAAGCCGTACTACGTCTGTGAGGGCGCATCCGAGCTGCGGCCGAATGAGTAGGTCCCGAAGCCCCTATTCCATCCCCAGGATTCTTCCCGCAGGCGTCAGGTAGCTATCCGGGAGGTCGGCCAGACCATCCCCCGTCGTGTCCGGGAACGAGCCGCCGTACCCGATGAGCGTCTGCCATAGCTTCAACTCGTCGATCTCCGTCGTCGATGCGTCCGCGTCGAACAGCATGTCCGTGGTGGAGGTGTAGGCATTGCCCTCCGCATCCTTCGGGGTGATGACGATGAGCGTGTAGGTGAGGCGCTCGAGGATGCCCATGAGGCTCGCCACATAGCTGTCCACAGCCACGTGATGGAGCTCCGTGGCCTCTCTGCTGCTGTCAATCGCCTCCCAGGAGCCGTCGTCCAGCAACCGCTCCACGGACTGCGCGCGGTTGAATTCGCCGCGGGCCATGTCAATGTTGCAGCGCAGGCCCGAGATCTCGATGAAGTAGTTGCACCCATATGTTGGGGAGATGGAAGCGCTGACCTCACACACGTCCTTGAGCTCGTGACCGGTCACGTAGAAGTCCACGAGCGCGTAGCCGGGCACGTCGTCGGTGCCAAACCCAAGCGGGAGGATGCGAAATACGTCGGAGAATCCCTGGACACCCGAGGCTCCAGCCGCGATGCCGTCACGAATGACGCCCTGACTCTCAAACGTGAAGTCGATGGGATCGGCGGGGTTCGTGGCGTTCATTTCACTGCGGAAGGCGTCGGTGATGAAGTTGCCGAGCCCCGTTTCCTCACAGCCAACCGCAGGCAGGCTGCCCCCGACGCCAAACATCGGCTCCGTGGACGTGTAGCCCAACGCGGCGAGTGGTCCTGCATCGACCTCCGCCTGATAGGCCTCGACCGCCGCGGTAATGGCCGCGTCACCGGCGATGGTGTCGTCCAACTCGTGAAGCACGTAACCCTCGACGGACCAGGTACCGTCTTCGTTTTCGAGGAGGCCAAGCTCGCCGAGGTATTGGGTGAGCGCGCCGGCTTGCACGATCGTCGTGGTGCCCACCGTGCGCGCATCGAACAGCGGCGTGTGTGAGTGTCCGCCCACGATCACGTCGATCTCCGGGGCGGCCCTTGCGAGCAGTTCGTCGGGAGAGGTGGTCGGGTCGTCGGTGACGCCATTGTGGGTCAGCGCCACGATGATATCGACGCCTTCGGCCTCCAACTCCGCAATCGCCGCTTGCGACGCGTCGATGGCCGGGGTGAAGCTGGCGGGTACCACGGCGGGCGTGATGGCCTGCGCGGAATCGCCGAGGATGCCAAACAGGCCGATACGGATGCCGCCGATCTCCTGCACGCGGGTGGACTCGATGCGGCCACTGTTGAAGTGGGCTTCGAGCTGGTCATCGCCCCCGTCGACCACGCTGGCCACGGTGTTGCTGGCGACGATGGGGGTGACGACGCCCTTGGCATCGGCGATCGTAATCATCTGCGCGAGGACGTCCGGACCCCAGTCGAATTCATGATTTCCGAGGGTGATGGCGTCGTACTGCATCATGCCCATCATCGACAGCTCGGCCGCTTCGGTAGTGTTGAGGAGCTGAAACACGTCTCCCGCCATCCAGTCCCCCCCGTCGTAGAGGACGACGGGATTTTCGGAGGCAGCCTTGATTTGAGCGACCAGCGCCTGAATGCGCGCGAGGCCGCCGACCGTCGTGTCATCGCCCGTGGTAGCTGGCGAGTATTCGGCGTTCGGGCCGAAGCCGAGCATGTGGCTCTGCCAATCGTTCGTGTGGAGAATGGTCAGGCGGTGCGGCCCGTCATCACCCGTGGGGGGCTTCACAAGGGGCGATTCGGTGCAGGCGACGAACAGGGAAGGAAGGGCGAGAGCGAGCATGGGCGGGGGCTAACCGATCAACCGCCTAAAACTCCGGCCGCCCCCGCGCTGGCATCCAAAATCCCGCGCTTCCCAAAACACACCCACTCATCGTCGGCCAGCGCGCGCAGACACCGACGCTCCGTACCATCCATCTCTCGCTCCAAAAGCCCCCCCGAGCGCGCCGGCTCCAGGATCAGCCCCTGCTCGGCGTCCACCCACGCGCCCGGGTGCAGGCCCGTGACTTCACTCACGACGCTCTGTTTGTGGATATCGACGAAGAGCAGCGAGCAGTGGTCTCCGTCAGGAAGGCGCACGGCCGCGTACTGTCCGCCGGTAATGCCCCACATCCGGTCGGGCGTGGCGCCGAACTGCAATACGTCGCGCGCCTCACAGGGTCGGTTCTCCCGCACGGACACCGCCAGATCGTAGTGCGCAAGGATATTCTCCGCGTCCAACGCAAGCAGATCGGGACGACGATTCACAAAAGACAACATCCGCGTCGGCACGTCCGCGCTCGGCAGCGGGTCCGGTACAGCGTCGCGACCGCTCACGGGATCCAGAATCTTGATCGCGCCCCGCGGCGTGATGAGTCCCAGCCAGGTGCCGCCGTGGGAGAGCGCGAGGCCGGCCGGCCACGTCAACTCGAACGCCTTGTTGTGGCTGATGTCCCACCAGCGCGTATTGCCCGTTGAAAGGTGCGCAACGACCACGCTGCCGCCGACTGCCACCGCCCGCGGATTCGCCGTGGCCGGTCCGCCATCGAACACCATCGCCCCCGTCCGCACCTCATAGACCTGAACCCCCGCTCGATCGGGCACGACAATCATCGTGCGACCGTCACGGTCTACGTGTGCCTCACGCACGTGGCTCCCGACGGGGATCTCGCGAACGCGCCGGTTGCCGCTCCAGACGGCCACTTTGTCGCCGTGGACGGCAAGGCGCGTGTCGGCAAAACCGCCCACCGCAGTGACCGGGCCCGCGCTCCCCGTGCCGCCGCCGTGAAACAAGCCGTCCTTTCCGCCAACACGGATGCCTTCCTGACCCCACCAGGACGCGCCGCTGGGGTCCGGGGCGCCATGCTTGATCGACTCGACGGCGGTCAGGTCCGGCATCGAAAAGACGTGGACGGAGCGGGTAGAAACGGCGCCGATCTGGATTCCGTCGGGACGCTGGACGACCTGCAGGATGCCGGAACCGCCGCGCGTTGCGAAGCTGGCGATCAGCCGCCCGTCGACGACGCGCAGGAGTGCAATCCCGCTCTGTCCGCCGGCGATGACGAGCGTGCCGTCGAGCGAGAACGTCGCCCGCTCTGCCGCGACCTGCAGCTTGTCCATCGGCAGGCCTTGATGCGAGGACAGGTCCACGAGCCGCGGCTGCCCGGCGTCGTCGAGGCAGAGCACCCGGGACCCGCGCGCGTCGAACTCGACCGTGAACCCGCCGAACCCTTGCCACGCAACCTCGCGTTCTCCCCGCGTGATGTCCCAGATGCGCAGCAGGCCGTCGACCGCCACCGTCGCCACGCGCGCGCCTTCCGGCGAGATGCTGACGCCGCGCATGGCGCGCACGCGACCCCGCGCGCCATCGCGAATCTCCTGAAATACCGGCGTACCGTTTTCCGTGCGGTAGACGCCGATCGTTCCGTCATCATCGCCCACGGCAACCAGAGTGCCGCCGCGGATCACACCGATGGCGCCCGTCACGCCGACGCCCGGCTGGAAGATGAGCCCGGGCGCTGCTTCACCCTGCCTTTTTACCGCGACGACGCCATTCGCGTCGGCCGTCGCGAGCACCCCACTCCACGGGTCGTAGGACGCAGCCGTAACTGCGGCGTCGTGCACGTTGGGGCAGAACTGATCGGCGAGTGAGGCCATCGCCCGCGAGCCTATCGCGCCAACCGCGATACGGCCCCGCCGATGCGGTTCTTCCTCGTACATGGCGTGCCGTCATCGGGCGCGTTGTGGTCGGGCGTTCGGCGCTTTGTTCCTGGGGAGAGCGTGGCCCCGGACCTTCCCGGTTTTGGCGGGTCTGCGGACGTGTTTGTGGGGGGAGGGAACCGCTCCGGGATTTTCGAGGCGCATGTGGCGTGGTTGGAGCGTCGGGTGGAGGTCGGGGATCACCTCGTGGGTCACGATTACGGCGGGTTGCTGGCCGCGGTCGTCGCAAGTCGGAAACGGGTGGCTTCCCTTACGCTGATTTCGACCGGGCTCGGACCGGGCTGGTGGCCGGCAAAACTTGCTGCCCTTCCCGTTGCCGAGCGGATTTGCTACCGGACGTTCGGCGGGCGGCGTTGGCTATCGCGAGGCGTCGCGACGGAAGTGGGTAGGGAATTCGTCGTGACCCACGAGCAGTGGCTCGAAACCAGAATGTCTATCCGCATGCGCGATGTTGCACGGGGGATGCCGTGGAGTGGTGACGAGGTACGGCGCCGGTTGGTGGCGGGTTGCGTGCCGATTCGCTGCGTGTGGGCTCGCGATGACCGCGCGTTTCCGCCATGGATGGGGCGGCGCCTCGCGCATTCGCTCGGGGCTTCCTTTTCCACCGCGCCCGGCGGCCACTACGGCGTCGTCGATTACCCGGAGGCGTGGGCCGCTGCGCTCATGCCGTCCGCCGAAATACCGGCTTTGTCGAACTGAAATACGACACGATGATGCCGACGCCGTACAGCCCGACCAGTGGAATCGCCATCATCATCTGGGAAAGGACATCGGGCGGCGTCAGGATGGCGGCAATCACGAAGATGATGACGATCGAGTAGCGGAAGCCCTTGATCAGGTCGCGATGGTTCACCAACCCGATGCGCGACATGAACCAGATGACGACCGGCAGTTGGAACGAGGCGCCGAACGCGACAAGCAGCGTGGTGGCAAACGTCAGGTACGCGTCGATGGAGAGCACGGCCATCACGCCTTCTCCGTTCATCTTGAGGAACACCGGAAAGCCGAAATGAAAGACGACGAAGTATGCAAAGGCGGCGCCGCCCGCGAACAGCGACGTCGAAGCGACGACAAGCGGTGTGACGTGGCGCTTCTCGGTGTCATAGAGCCCCGGCGCCACGAACCGCCAGATTTGCCAGAAGATGACCGGCGATGCGATGAACAACGCGGTGAAGATCGCAACCTTGAGCTGGACGAACACGCCTTCCGTGGCCGTCGTGACCGCCAGCGTTCCGTGCTCTGTATTCGCCAGCGCCGCGTTCATCGGGGCACACAACACTGCGAAAATCTTCGTCGCCGAGGCCAGACCGATGACGCAGCCGACGGCCAGTGCGTACAGGCAAACGATCACGCGCTTCCGCAACTCCCGCAGGTGATCCATCAGCGACATGCGGTAGTCGTCCGGGGAAAAGGCCGCGTCGGTGGCCTGAGGGGGCGTCAGGCCAGGCAACGACGGACGCGCGCGGGGAGGGGGTTTCGTCGGGGGCATCAGTCGGCGGCCGGGTCGGGGGCGGGGGCCGCTACGGGAGGCTCGTCGGCCGCGACGGGTGCTTCGGGGGGCAGCGCTTCGGGGGCCGGTGCTTCCTCCTTCCGGCGCCGTTCGATTTCCTCCTGGCGCTGTTTCAACTCGTCCCGTCGTCGATCGGACTCGACGCGCGCCACCTCGGCGTTGAAAGTGCGTCGTAAGTCGTCACTTGCTCGGCGGAACTTTCCGTAGTAGCGGCCGGTGAACGACATCAGCTCCGGGATGTGGTCCGGCCCAACGAACACGAGGATCAGGATGGCGATGAAGAGCATCTCGCCGAAACCGATGTCGAACACGGACGCGCCTCGCGCGCCCCCTTTAGCGCGTGGAAGGTGGGGACGCGCCCCGGGCGCGGCTATGCTGGCGCTCGATGTCGCTCAACTTCCCGCTACGGACCCGCTGATGTGCAGGCTGTTCGGGTTTCGGTCGGCTGTGGTTTCGCGGGCGCATCGCTCGTTGATCGCGGCGAACAACGCGCTCGCGGAGCAGGCGCGCGCGCATCCGCACGGCTGGGGCATCGGCTACTTCCACCACGGTGACGCCTACGTGCTGAAGTCCGAGCAGGCGGCGGCGGAGTCCGAGACGTTTCGCCGCGCTGCCGATCAGGTCGCGTCGAACGCGCTCATTGCCCACGTTCGCCGCGCAACCGTCGGAGATGTCACGCCCCTGAACGTGCACCCGTTCCGTCATGCGCGCTGGGTGTTTGCTCACAACGGCACGCTTTTTGGATTCGACAACCTTCGCGCACGGATGATGGCGGAAATCCCATCGAGCATGGCGCGGTGCATCCTCGGCACAACCGACACCGAGGTGTTGTTTCACTTCCTGCTGGCGTACATGAAGCGCGCCGGCATCGATGACGAGGGACTTTCCGCGGTCGATGCCGTGCAGTTGGCCGATGTGCTGCACGTTGCCGTGGCCCGGGTGGCCGAGTTGGCAAGGGCGGTCGGCGCAGACGCGCCCATCATGAATTTCATCTTGACGAACGGACGCGTGTTCGTTGGGAATCGGCGCGGACGCGAATTATTTTTCGCTACCCAAAAGGTGATCTGCCGCGATTCGCTGACGTGTCAGGAGCCGCAGAAACCCTGCCTTCTCAACGTTCGTCCGCACGAGCGCGTGAACCATCTCATCGTGGCAAGTGAGCGAATCGGGGACGAAGACATCTGGGAAGAAGTGCCAGAAGGATGCATGGCGGTATTGTCGGAAGATTTTCGGCTGCAAATTCGGGCGGCGTAGGCGCCAGTCAATAGCCCTGCCAGTACGCCCAACTCACATCATCCCCGCCTCGCGCGGCGACGATGATCATGTCGCTACGGGTGACGTACACATCGATATCATCGACGGTGGGCAATCCCGTGTCCAGTACCACGGAGGTGAAGCCGGTGGTCACGTCTCCCCAAAACAAGCGAGCCGTGGACGTGCCGTTGGTGACCGCGATGGCCATGCGCCCCATGCTGTCGATGTCCGCGTCCAATTGCTGCGCGTCGGAAAGCGGTTCTGACTCGGACTCCCCGTCCAATTCGACGTACAACCCCTCACTTCCCTGCGCCGCTACAAACCAGGTGTGCGTTTCCCGGGTGGCGGATTCCATGTCGACCACGTTCCACCCGGAGAGAGAGGATGTCGTCGTAAGGGAGTCGGCAACCGTCCAGCGCATGAGCGTGGAGTCTGCCAGCTTCGACGCCATGGCAACGCCGAGGTCGGGCCTCACCAGACACGCCTCACTGTTGGCCGAGCCGACATCATCCGCATCGAGCGCCGCGTTGCGGTAGAACGACGACGGCTGCCCGTGCATCCAGTCGAGGCGTCCGCCGCCGGAATCGCAGCCGATGATGTGGAGACTGCCGTCGTCATCCTCAGAGATCTCGACGTCATCCATCGTCTGGGTCGTCACCTCTCCCCAACCCGTCCCGTAGTAGTCATCGTCCGCGACCGCGTACGCATCCCCAATAAGGTACCGCGTATCCCCACTGTGGACACCGTACCCCCACACCCAGAACTCATCGTTCGCCCAGAAGTCGAGGCCGTTGTCGAATGTGTAGATCGCGGTGTCCCAGTACCAACTGCCCGTGATGTCCACGCCGGCCGTCACGTCCGCCTCCTCGATCTCATGGTAGATGCCACCCGTCGTCGTGATCGTGGATGTGCTTGGGTCCAGGTAGGTGTCAGCGATGAACGTGATGATCACGTACCCGTTGCTCGCCGCGATTCGTGGGCCCTGTACGCCTACCCCCGAGTAGGTATCGAGCGCACGGAACCGCGCGCCGTCGACGGCGCCGTCACAATCCCCGTCGATCAGGTCATCGAGGGTTTCGACGCCGCCGGTCCAGATGGTCGGATCGGTGTCGTCACAATCCAAGCCGCCGTTGGAGGGGTGTTCTTCTCCATCCTCGTCCTGATCGTAGTCGTCATTGCCCGCGCAATCGCTATCGATACCGTCGTACCACGTGTCGGGAGCGCCGCCGTACGTCGCGGGGTTCTCGTCATCACAATCGTCCCCCGCCCACGCTGCGGCGTCGTGGCCATCCTGGTCCTTGTCGAAGTCACTCCCGCCGGAGCAATCACTATCAACGCCGTCGTACCACGTCTCCTCTGCACCGCGGTTGATGGCAGGGTCGGTATCATCGCAATCGTGGCGGACGTCGTAGCCGTCGTGGTCTTCGTCCGGCAGGCCGGTATCCGCGTCGGCATCTGCGTCGGTGTCCGCGTCGGTATCCGCGTCCGAAGCGCTATCTCCGGCGGTGCCCGACGAAGGATCCTTTACGGCGTTGGTGTCGTCGAAATGCTGGCTGCAGGCGGCAAGGAGAGTGAGAAGCACGCGCCAACTATATCCGCGGGCGGGCGAGGTTGCACCGCCAGAGTGGTGGCGCGTGCGACGACGCGCCAGGGTCGGGCAGAGGCCGGCTGGCTGAATCGCGCGGGTTGCGTGCCCTTCGGTCGGCCCCGGTTGTATGTCGATGCTCTCGGCGTCGCAGGCCGCCTCGGCGGCGATCGTCTCGGACACCTCCGCGTCCGGAGCGTCGCATCGCTCGCGACGGCGACACCTCCGCGTCCGGAGCGTCGAATCGCTCGCTACGGCGACACCTCCGCTTCGGGAGCGTCGAATCGCTCGCTACGGCAGCCCGACGCGACGCGATGTCGCGTTGGTGGCCGCATGGGTGCCCAAGTTGGCACAAACGCGACGTCCTGTCGCGTTGCGGCGGTAGGCGCCGTCGCCGTCGCCGCCGACGCAACGCAATGCACGCCGGGAGCGCGCCATCGTCGATCTCCTCGCGCCCGAGATCGCTGCGAGCGCGCAGGATTGAGAGCGCCTGGCAGAGAACCTCGGCGTCCGCGGCCTCCATCTCAAAGGAGATGCGCGCGCGAGGGGCGCAACTCGGGGTCCGGATCGCCAATGGGTGCCGGATCCCCGACCCGGGCGGCGGCAACCTCTCGCTCGATCACGCGA
Organism: Klebsiella pneumoniae; assembly: GCA_945861635.1. GTDB lineage: Bacteria > Myxococcota_A > UBA796 > UBA796 > SXON01 > CAMAWH01. The sequence goes on from CAMAWH010000032.1 coordinate 25,876, forward strand.
GCGGACATCGTTTTTGCGCGCTCCGTCCACGAAGAGTCTGTTTCCGCTGTCGCGACGCGCACCACTTCCCTTGCTTTCGTCCAATCCACTCCGCCGGCGGCGACTCAGGAAGGCGAGATTTGATCAGCCGGCAAGTACGCCGAGCCCACAGCCGCTATCGTCGGTTGAGCACGGACTACGGATCCCGGCCGGACGTATCCGAGGCGTGGTTCTACATCGGAATGTCGAACCGGATGCTCCGCCGACCCACGCCCAGCCGGGAGGCCGCGCCTTCCAGCCGCCTCGAAGCCGCCTGCCGCTACACGACGTCCCAGCGCTGGACGCTGACCGTCACCGCATCGTCGAAAATTCCACCGCCGAAGTTGCCATCTGTCGTGCCGACGATGCGCACGTTCAGGCCTTCCGTCCGTGGCGGAAATTCCACGCCCGACAGGGTATACTCCTTTCCCGTCGTGAGATCCTTTACGCTCCACTGGCCCGCCACTTTGGTCAACTTTCCGGTCACGGTCACGGTCGAACTCCCTGGAGCGTTCGGTGCAGAGTAATCCCGACCGCCGCCGCGCGGACGGGTGTAACGTCGTGGCCGGGGCAAGTGGATGTCGCGCACGCGCGGCTCGCGGATTCTTCCTCGCGGCGGCAACCGGCCTGAGCGTCGGAAGCGCGTGATCGGTGCCGGAGTGCGGCGAGGCCGATCTTCTCTCTGCCGGGCTGCGCATTCAGGAAGACTGGCCCAGCGCGGGCACCGCGCTCGCCGCCCGCGGACGATCGGGTCGAGGGCAGCAGTGTGACGGAGGTGGATGCCTCGGGTTGCAACGACATCAACGAGGCCGACCTCCGCGATGTCGTCGGGACCGTTAAACATGGTCGCGCCTGGGCCACCCACATCTGGTTCGATCGGGAGTGTCGGCCCCCGTGTTTGCGGTAGAAGATCCCTGGCATCGCTGGGACAACGCCGCGGATCGCATGTCCGTCGATACCCGCGCCTTCGTCTATCCCGACGGTGAGGCGTGCTCGTGTGAGTGAGGCACGCCCGTGACGAAAAAAGCGCCCGCGCGGCACGACGCCTACCTACTTCAATTCAGACCACAAAAAAGCATACGAGAGCCCCCACATCGTGGCTTTTTGCTCACTGGTGGACGCGCCGCCGTGGCCGCCTTCCACGTCCTCCCAGAGCAGTGCCGACTTGCCCTCGGACAACATCTTCGCGGCCATTTTGCGCGCGTGGCCAGGGTGTACGCGGTCGTCTCGCGTGGACGTCGTGAACAAGACGGGCGGCGACTTTCGCCCCGGCCGTAAGAGTTGATACGGCGAAAATGTCTGAATGTACTTCCACTGTTCCGGGTCATCCGGATCCCCGTATTCGTCCATCCACGACGCACCGGCCAGGAGGTGCGAGTATCGTTTCATGTCCAGAAGCGGAACCTGGCAGACGATGGCGCCAAACAGCTCCGGGTATTGCGTCATCATGTTGCCCATCAACAGCCCGCCGTTGCTGCCCCCCATCGCGCCGAGGTGCTCTGCGCTCGTGACCTTCCGGGAAGCGAGATCCATCGCAACAGCCGCAAAATCCTCGTAGACGAGGTTGCGATTCTGCTTGATGACGGAAGTGTGCCACGCCGGGCCAAACTCACCGCCACCGCGGATGTTCGCGAGTACGTAGACCCCGCCGCGCTCCAGCCATCCAGAGCCGATGATGCCGTTGTAGCTGGGAAGTAGCGACACTTCGAAGCCACCGTATCCGTACAACAACGTCGGGTTCGTTCCGTCCAACCTCAGCCCCTTTTTGGCCACCTCGAAGTAGGGGATTGGGGTGCCGTCCTTCGATCTGGTCGTATGCTGGGTGATTTCCAGCCCTTTTGCGTTGTACAACGCCGGCAGGGACTTGAGGAGCGTCGGGGTTCCGCCAGCAGCGGAGCCAAGCATCAATTGGGATGGCGTGACAAAGTCGGTGCTGGTGATGAACAGGTCTTCGCTGTGCTCTGAGTCCACTGGGGTTACGCCGATGTTCCCGAACGCGGGAAGGCCCGCCATGGGCGCGACCTGCCAGGTTCCAGATGTGTGATTCGCAAGAAATACCCTGCTTTTCACATTGTCGAGGGTGGTGATCACGACGTGTGCGGGCGTGACGTCGTAGCCATGGAGTGCCGTCGTAGGGGTCGGCGTGAACAGCACCTCGAAATTTCGCTTGCCAGCCATGAAGTCGTCGAATTTCGTCACCAGCAGCGACCCGCCAGACCAGGTTGTTCCGCCGGCCGCCCAGTCGGTCCGCAGCTCCACGAACAGCCATTCCCGAAACACCGAGGGCGTTGCATCATCGGGCACGGCAATGTGGGTGAACAGACCCCCTTGCGACACATAGGTGCGATTGGTGAAAAAGGTGGGCGACCGCGTCACAAAGTGTCGTACAAAGCCCGGGTCATGCGTCGACCACGCGCCCGCCGAAACGTCTGTTACCGGCGCCGAAAATACCACCGGAGCGTCCAAAAGCGCCGTGCCTCGATCCCAGATCCGGGCTTCCCGCGGGTAGCCGGAAGTGGTCAGCGACCCGGCTCCGGTGTCGGTCGTCACCCAGAGCTTATCCGCGGTAATCCAGCCGACATCGCTTTTGGCCTCGGGCAGACTGTAGCCATCCTTGACCCAAGTCTTCGTCGTGAGGTTGAACTCCCGCTTCACGTCCGCGTCCGAGCCCCCGGGAGACAACCCGATCAAGCAGTGGACGTATTCGGGTTCGAGGCAACTCGCCCCGTGCCACACCCACGGGACCCCTTCGGCCTTGTCGAGCGCATCGAGGTCGAGCACGACTTCCCAGGTCGGCGCAGCCTTTTTATACTCGGCCAGGGAGGTTCGCCTCCAGATGCCCCGCACGTGGTCCTTGTCCTGCCAGAAATTGTAGTATGACTCGCCCATCTTCGTGACGTAGGGAATGCGGGCGTCGGAATCGAGCACCGCCTTGAATTTGTCGTGAAGCTTCTTGTAGGTCGCGTCCTGCAGTTTGCCGGTGCTCTCCTTGTTGCGCTCGGTCACCCATGCCAACGATTTTTCGCTGGTCACGTCCTCCAGATACGCAAAGGGGTCGTCGGATTCGGGAGGTTCCGCGTGAGCGAGCGGGCAGGGGAGCGTGAGGGCGAGGAAAAGGAGCATTGCGGGTCCCGGGGGGAACCCGCCACTTATCCGGTGGGCGGCTCAAACGTCCAGATCACCGACCTCTGCTCCAAACTCCATGATCTCCCGGAAGCGCGGCGCCGGATCCTTCCCCATCAGGTCGGAGATCATCTGATCGGTGCGGACATGCTCTCCGTCGGGAATCACGACGCGGAGGATTCGACGCTTTTTTGGATCCAACGTCGTTTCGAACAGGGTCTTCGGCATCATTTCTCCGAGACCCTTGAACCGGGAGATCTCCGGCTGCGCGCGCGGCGGGAGCTTCTTCAGGATCCGCGCCTTCTCCGCATCATCGGCCGCCCACCACGTCTGCTGTCCGACATCGATTCGGTACAGTGGCGGCTGGGCGATGAACAGGTGCCCGCGACTGATCAGCTCCGGCATGAATCGATAGAAAAAGGTCAACAGCAGCGTTGCGATGTGATGTCCGTCCACGTCGGCGTCGGCGAGCAGAACGATGGTGTGGTAACGGAGGCGCGTCGCATCGAAATCGCGCCCAATCCCGCACCCAAGTGCCGCGACGATATCGCTGATTTCCTTGTTTTCCAGCAACTTCTTGAGACCCGACTGCTCCGTGTTCAGTACCTTACCGCGGAGCGGAAGGATGGCCTGCGTCTCTCTGGCGCGGCCTTGCTTGGCTGAGCCACCGGCGCTGTCACCCTCGACGATGAACAGTTCACTTTCCGCCGGGTCCGACGACGAACAGTCCGCGAGCTTCCCGGGAAGATTCAGGCGCCCGCTGGTGGCTGACTTGCGCCGCACGAGGTCTTCCGCCGACCGACTCGCAAGGCGCGCGCGCGCCGCCTGGATCACGCGCGTGACGATCAGGTCGGCCACCGTTCGATTGGTGTTGAGGTATTGCTCCAACGACAGGCGCAACGCGCCTTCAACCTGCTGGCGAATCTCGGGGTTGTTGAGTTTATCCTTGGTCTGTCCCTGGAATTGCGGCTCTGCGAGGAAAACGGACGTGACCACGACCACACCCTCGCGGATGTCATCCGGCGTGATGGGAATGGCCTTGGGTGCCAACTCGTGCGTCTCGATGTAGTTCCGCACGGCCTTGTTGATGGCATCGCGCGCGCCCTGCTCATGCGTTCCGCCGCCCGCGGTTGGGATGCCGTTCGCAAAGGAAGTGAACAGCTCACGTGTGGAGTCGCTCCACCCAAGCGCAATCTCGACACGGACGCCGTTTTCCTTCAGCAGGTAGAACGGCTCCGGCACAATCATGGACCGCTGCGATTTGCGCGCGAGTGTCCCGATGTAGTCCCGAATGCCACCGTCGAAACGGAATTCCTCATACGTGCCGGCCAGTTCGTCCTTGAACTGGATCCTCAGCCCCTTGTGGATGTAGGCGGAGACCTCCAAGCGTTCACGGACGCGATCCGCGTCGAACGACAGGTCACCAAAGATCTCTGAGTCCGGTGTAAATTTAATCGAGGTCCCCGTGCCCCGAGCTTCCCCTACGCGGGCGAGCGGCGTGCGAACTTTTCCGCGGCGCAGGGTCATCCGATACTCCGCGCCGCCCCGTTTCACGGTAGCGACCATCTCTTCCGAAAGCGCGTTGACGACCGAGCTTCCGACGCCGTGCAGGCCTCCCGCTGACTTGTACGACTGGCCGTCGAACTTGCCGCCCGCATGGAGTGTGCACAGCACGACCTCGATGGCAGGCTTTTTCTCGACGGGGTGCATGTCCACGGGAATGCCACGCCCGTTGTCGGTCACGGTGGCCGAGCGTCCGTCGGCGTGAAGGGTGACGACGATGGAGGTCGCGTGCCCGTTCATCGCCTCATCAATGGAATTATCGACGATCTCCCAGAGCAGATGGTGGTAGCCCTCCACGCCCTTGCCGCCGATGTACATGCCGGGACGCAGCCGCACCGGCTCCAACCCCTTCAGCGCGGTGATCGAGCTTGCGTCGTAGATCGGGGGGGGAGGCGTACTCATGCCTCTCCCTCAGTGGTCGGCTTGCCCAACTCGATTTCGGCGGGCCGGTTCCACTTGGCGAAGTACCCCCGCTTGAAGAGTTGCCGGCCGCGTGCTGCGCGTGAGCCCTCGTACCGACCCGGATTCACGCGCTCTTCTCGGCCCAGCGCGGTGAGAACGATCGGTCCAAGAAGCTTTTCAGAGGACAGCTCGAATGCAAATATCGCATCGTCATCGCCCAGCTTCATCGCCATCACGCCTTGACCGGCACCCTTCAGCACCGGCACCTCGGCCACGGAGTAGGTGAGCACATTTCCCTGAACCGACGCGAGGCAGATGTGCTCCGCGTCGCAACACACATAGCCGGCAAGCGTGGCATCTCCTTCTTCCTTGAGCCGTTGGAAGATCCTCCCATTGCGATTCGAAGGCTCGGCGTGCGTCGCAACCGGCATGCGGACGACCTTTCCTCCTTTCGAAACCGCCACGAAGTACGGCGGTGGCGGCGTGTCCTCCGTTGCGGCGGCGAGTTGTTCCGCCGACACGCGCGGCACGTTCCGCGGGTCATGGGAGAGGATGCCGATCACCTTTTCTCCGTCGGCGAAGTTGAAATACTTCTGCACCGGTTCGCCGTACCCGGTGGTTGCGGCAAGGTCATCGACGCGCAACGTGTAGGCGGTGCCTCGCGTCGTGAGCAGCGTAAACGTCGAGCGCGTGGACGCGCGGATGGCCCAGCCGATGCTATCCCCCTCTCGCACTCGCACCTTCTCAACGCCGGTGACCGTCCCCTGGCGTTTCACCCACCCATCTCGCGATAGGACGACCACCGCATCCTCCGCAACGATGTAGGCAGTTTCTTCATAGGCGGGAGCGGGCGTTTCGATGCCCAACGCCGTGCGACGTTGCTCGCCATACTGTTTGCGGATGTCCGTCAGTTCGGAGGTCACGACGCTCCACACCGACTGCTGGCTCGACAGGATTGCCGCGATGCGGTCCGCTTCCGCCTGCTTTTCCGCCAACTCCTCACGAATTACCAGGATTTCCAGCTTGGCAAGTTTGTAGAGCTTCAGCTCCAGGATCGCCTCAGCCTGGACATCGTCGATGCCGAAGCGGTCGATCAGCTTTTCCGCCGCGTCGCGTTTACCTTCCGACGCGCGGATGATCTTGATGGCTTCGTCGAGGAGATCGAAGATCTTCGCGAAGCCGTCGAGGATGTGGATGCGATCCCGGAGTTGGGAGAGGTCGAATTCCAGCCGCCGGCGCACCGTGGAGTACCGGAAGTCCAGCCAGTACCGGAGCATGCTTTTCAGGTCGAGCTTTACCGGTGCGGCCGACTCCGGATTGTCCGTCGGCACCAGCGCCGTCAGGTTCACGTGAAAGGGCGATTGCAAATGCGTATGCTTGAGCAGGTACGCCATCGCGAGTTCGGTGTCACTGGCCGCGCGAAGCTCCAGCACCACCCGGATGATGTCGGTTGACTCGTCTCTCACGTCCGTGAGCTGGGGGATCTTCTTTTCGCGAATCAGATCGCCGATGGACTCGACCAGCTTCGCCTTGTTCTCTCCATACGGAACGCTGGTGATAATCACATAGTGCTTACGACCTTTCTGCTCCGTTTCCCATGTTCCACGCACCTTCACCGATCCGCTGCCCGTCTCGTAGATCTGCCGCAGCTCTTCTGCGTCGTTGATGATCTCTCCCCCTGTCGGGAAGTCCGGGCCTTTAACCTTCTTGCACAGCTGCGCAATCGTGGCGTCCGCGTCTTCGAGCAGCAGCAGGCACGCGTCGATGACCTCACGGAGGTTGTGGGGAGGAATGCTGGTGGCCATGCCAACGGCGATGCCTTCCGACCCGTTGACGAGCAACTGCGGGAATTGCGCAGGAAGAACGATGGGCTCGACGTTCTGACCGTCGTAGGTGGGGCGATAATCAATCGTGCGCTGCTTGAGCTCGCTCAAAAGCTCGATGGCGATGGGTTGGAGTTTCGCCTCCGTGTACCGCATTGCCGCTGGATTATCGCCGTCGATACTCCCGAAGTTCCCCTGACCATCCACGAGCGGATGCAGCAGCGAAAAGTCCTGCGCCATGCGGACCATGGCTTCGTAAATCGCGCTGTCCCCGTGCGGGTGGTACTTCCCCATGACCTCGCCGACGACGGCGGCGCTTTTGCGATAGCGCGCTTCGGGCGTGAGGTGCAGGTTGTGGAACATCGTATACAGGATGCGACGTTGGACCGGCTTCAGTCCGTCACGCACGTCGGGAAGCGCCCTCGATTTGATAACCGAAAGCGCGTAGGAGAGGTAGCGGTGACGCGCTGCATCGAGCAGGGCGATCGGGGAGATGGTTTCCATCGGTGGGGGCGGGCGGGGTTGAGGGAGCGGGATCGGGGCGGGCGGCGGTTATAGCACGGTGCCGCATGGAGAACATCGCCCACAGCCTGCTTGGTGCACGAATCGCGGATCTGGGGTGGAAAGAGCGGATGGGCCCGCGGGCGACGTGGATCGGGGTGATCGCGGCGAACCTGCCGGACGGTGACCTCCTCTATTCGCTGGTGGATGCCGATCGCGGGCGCTGGTACCACCGCGGGCTCACGCATTCGTTTTTCGGGTGGCCGATCATGGCGCTCCTCGGTGCTGCCGTGTCACGACGAGTGCTCGGGCAGGGTTCGTATCGCGACCATCTCGGATTGTGGGCGGCGTGCCTGCTCTCCCACGCGATGTTGGATTGGCCGACGACGTGGGGAACGCTGCTGTTCTTCCCGGTGTCGGACGTACGATTTTCGCTGGACTGGATCTTCATCGTGGACCCGATGTTCTGGGCGATCCTGGGCGGGCTCGCGTGGCGACGGCGCGGGGTTGCACGGGGCGCGATTCCCATCGCGATCCTGGCCGGGTGGATGCTGTTCGGGGGGATGATGAAGCAGCAGGCGATCGCGCAAGCGCCGGAGAAGGTCGAGGCGTGGCCCGCCCCGCTGGCGCCAGTGTTCTGGACGGCCGTGCACACCGACTCCCTTACGACGCGGCGATACTTTCTGACGCCGTGGTCGTCTACCCCTGCCGGAAGTTGGCCGACGCCTGCCGGGGCGAACGTGGATGTCGTTCGCCGGACCCGCCGCGGCGAGCGGTGGTTCTGGATGGCGAACGCACCCGTCCTGCGCGGCGAGGGGAGGGATGGCAGTGTGACGCTCTCCGACCTGGCCTACACGAGTTGGGTGGACCCCGACACGTTCCGGTTCACCGTGACGCTGATGCCGGACGGGAGTGAACGTGCCGACGGGGAATGACGCTTGAGAACGGGGATTGCCTGCTGGCCGAGAATGGAGTAGCGGGGCTGCTGGAGCACCGATGCCAACGTCCAAAGTCCGCCCCGCGCGCTCCGCCGTGAAGGCCCGCAGACCTGCGTCTCTACCCAAGTCCGAGGGGGATGCCGGCGTGCAGGCCTACATCGCCAGCATGGAGCCGTGGCAGGCCGCCATGGCCGCGCGTGTCGATGCGCTCGTCGTGAAGCACGTGCCCGGCGTTCGGAAGGCCGTGCGGTGGCACTGCCCGACGTACGGCGTCGAGGGTCAGGGCTGGTTCCTGGCCTTCGCGGCCTTCCAGTACCACGTCAAGTTCAGCTTCTTCAAGGGAGCTTCGCTCGAGCCCGCTCCACCCATCGGCGCATTCAGGGACGTGCGCTCAATGGATCTGCTTGAGTCGGATGCCCTCGACGAGAAGCAGATGGCGAAGTGGATCGAGCAGGCGGCCTCCATTCCCGGTTGGGACGGCGGATCTCCGCGTCACGGCGGATCGCCGCTGTAGGGCATGGCACGAGAAAGCCCTCCCCCGGAGAGCCAACCGGAAGACTTGCAGGCCTATGGGAAGGGAAATACGCTCCCAATGTTTCGGGCGACCCTGCCCCGACGACGAGGGCACAATGCGTGTGACGCACGCGAAACTGTTCGATAATCTGGAGCGCCACTCCACTTGGAGGAACGTCGCCCTCGCCCTCGCAGGCATGGGCCTGTCGAATCTCGCGTTGGGGACATACGTGCTCCCCAACATTCAGGCGAGGCGGCCGGAAGCCCTGGAGGCTGGGCTTCGTAAGGCTCCCCTACGCGCTGGATTTCGTGATTCCGCTGGCGTTCGCGGTCTGCTTCCTCTGCCTGACTGGCAAGATGCTGCGGTATCTGGACGTGAGGGAGGGCGGCGGGCGGGCTGCCCTGCTGGTGTCGTTCGCCGCCCTCCCGTTCGACTACATGGATAACGCGCTGAGCCTGTTGCTCCTCAGCCAGTACCAGGACGGCCAGGTCTTCCCCACCCTGGCGCGCGGGGCCGGCATCACGACGGCCGCCAAATTTCTCGGCCTTGCCTGCACGGGCCTGACGATGGTGGCCGTGCTGCTTCGGACTGTGACGAAGTTCATCACTCAGAAGACGGGCGGTCCGCGCGGGGCGTGACCGGACGGATCGCCGTGCCCGCCGCACGGAACGACACCTTCGCCCAAGCCCTCGCGCAGGCTATGGCGGGAGGGCCGAGTCTTCGAGGGCATGTCGTGTCCCAGTATCGCTGCTCGAACCTACCACAAGCCCGATAACGCATACCCCGAGGAGGTTGCGACGACGGGTGTCCGTTTTCGGGCGAGCCACCACGCTTGTCGGCGATACTCGGGTTTACCGCTGTCGGCCGAGTTATCTGGAGGCCGCTGGCGAGGACGCCCGCCCGCATGCCCAGAAAGCCTACTTTCCCGGCCATCTCTACGACGGTCGCGCTGTCTCGGCTGACGGGCAACTGTTCTCGCTCGCGCCGACTTCTCGCGTTCGGTTTGGGTGCACGAAGTCGTCGATACGATAGCTCGCGCCGCCCTCGGGGTAAGGGTTCTTACAGCGATTCGTGACGTTGGTGCATGATCCACGAAGGGCGATCTCGCCCTTCGTGGAGGTCGTCATGGATCGGATCACCGCTCGGTTAGTAGAAGAGTTATCATTGCGAATGTTTCTCGGCATACCTCGACGGCATACGTGCGCGTGGCGCGTAGCTTCGCGGAATTTCTTGGCCGGTCCGCGCCGGATGCGAACGCGGCCGACGTTCGGCGGTTTTTGCTGACGGGGCTTGGGGCTCGACCGCGCTCGGCGAGCGACCGTAAGATGCACCTTGCTGGGTTGAAGTTACTGTTTCGGCACGTGCTTGGTCGGGCCGACGTCGTCGCGGACATCCCGTACCCACATGTGCCAGCGCGTGCACCCCGCGTGCCGAGTAGGGCGGAGATCCGGGCGTTGTTCGACGCTGTGCCGACACCGATGTACCGTACGTTGTTTATCGTTTGTTACGCAACTGGGCTCCGGATCTCCGAGGCGTGCTCGCTGCAGGTGGGCGACATCGATGCGCGGGCTGGCGTTCTGTGGGTCCGCGGCGGCAAGGGGGCGAAGGACCGGGCGACTGTGTTGTCGCCTCGGTTGTTGGGGATACTCCGGGCTTACTGGCGCGAAACACGGCCACCACATCCGGGGATGTTCCCGGGCGGCATTGTGGGGCGCCCCGTGATTCCGCGCTCGGTTTCACGGGCCGTGTCGATCGCTTCGGCGCGCGCCGGACTGAGTCCCCCGGTGACGTGCCACCAACTTCGACATGCATTTGCGACACACCTGCTCGCCGCAGGAACGGACTTGCGGACGCTGCAATCGATGTTGGGTCACGCTAACCTGCGCACGACCGGCCGGTATTTGACGATTGGCACGGAGCATTTGCAGCGTGTGCCGAGCCTGTTGGATGCGCTATAGCGCTCGATGACGACCGGGCAGGTAGCACCACCGCGCCAACCCGGATCCGCGACCCAGGCCAACCGCTGCGCCTTTTCCCGAACTGTGTCGCACGTGAACGAGCACCGGCCGTCCACGCCATCAAGGTCGTCATCGACGCCTGGCCACGAACCCGCAGTCGCTGCGCGGGTGCGCTGGCGGCCCAGGCGGTGACGACGACCGCCACCTTGCTCGCGTTGATGCCCCCCGCTGGTGCGGGGCGCACGGTCACCCCGCACGAGTTGGTGACACCAGTTGGCTCAGTTCGTACGAAGACGTGAGGTTGGACGCGTTCGTTTGTGCGGGTGGCAAGCCGCCGACGGTCGCCGTGGCTCTATCCGAGGCAACGTCCATGCTGCACCCGAATCAGCGGGTGGCTGAGGAATTCGGCGAAAGTTGAAGATTCGTGGCGTGTTGGCCGTCCTTGCCGAACACGGGGTATACTTCCGGCAAGATGTACACCGCCGCCCAAACCCGAATCACCCACGACACGGAAGTCATGGGCGGCAAACCGTGCATCCGTGGCTTGCGGGTGACGGTGGGGACGGTCGTAGGCCTGCTCGCCTCGGGGCACTCGGTCGACCGAATCCTGACGCTCTACCCGTATCTGGAGCGCGAAGACATCCTCGCCGCCCTCTCGTACGCCGCGTGGCGGGTCGAAGAGGTTGAGGTCCCGCTACGGGCATCGTGAAGCTTCTGATCGATATGAACCTCACCCCGGAGTGGGTGCCGTTTCTAGTTGCGGCGGGGATCGACGCGGTCCACTGGTCAACCATCGGTGAAGGCTGGGCGAAGGACCAAGTGTTGATGGAGTGGGCGGCGTCCGAGGGCCGGGTGGTATTCACCAACGACCTCGATTTCGGCACGCTGTTGGCCACCACCGGCGCAAGCGGTCCGAGCGTCGTGCAGGTTCGTGCCCTGGACTTGGTGCCGAAAGCGATCGGCGACGACGTGGTCCGGCTTCTCCGGGACCACGCGGAGGCGCTGGCCGGGGGTGCGATCGTGACCCTCGATGAGTCGAGGACCCGCGTTCGGGTCCTGCCTATCGGACGGAGCGTGCCGCCGAGGACCTGACGCTCTGCGTGCAGGGCATACCGAGGGTTCGCACGGCAATGCCGGTGATCGCCGCTTTCAGATAACGCACAGACGACGGCGGACGCGTCGTGTCCCGAGTCTTCGAGGGCATGTCGCGTCGCGAGTAGCGCCGTTGTTGGAGGCGTTCGCAGCGCGGCGAGGTTGGGAAGGCGCTACTCGGGCTTGCCGTGGTCGGCCAAGTTATGCGATGTTGTCCCCAAACCAGCGTTTTCGTCGAGCCACTGAATTTCAGGGTTCGTCATCGTCCAATACCCTTTCCAGCGACAGCGGGGCTTGCCGCCCATGACGAACGGTGAGGACGGTCACCCGTGGAATGGACGAATCAAACAGGTAGAACACCCGATACTTGTCGAAGTGCATGACACGAACGTTGTCGGTCGGGGACCCCGGAAAAACGATACCCATCTGTGGATGTTCGGCCAGCACTGCGACTCGGTCGAATAACGAGGTGATCGTGCGGAACGCCAAGGCCGGATCGCGTTCGGCGATGAAGTCGCCAATCTCGATCATCCGGAGCTTCGCGCGGTCAGACCAGAATAGTTCGACGCTCACGCGCGGTATCGCGCCAAGATTTCGGCCTTGGCCTGATCATGGGGCGTGACGCGCCCCTCCCGCGCGTCTTCTAGGCCAGCGTGAAGGTCCCGAAGGAGTTCGTTCTCGTCGACGAGCGCTTGGTACGACGCGACGTCGAGCAGCACCGCCGCGCTACGTCCGTTTTGGGTAAGGACCAGTGGCCGACCCGTTTCGCGAAGTCGCCGCAGCGAATCCGCCGTGTTGGCGCGGAAGTCGGAAACGGGTTGGATGTCGTCTTGGAGGTTGATCGGGGGGTTGGACATGAGTACAGAATAACGTACGGTAGGGCGACCGGCTACTTCAAAAACCGACCTCGTGGGGTGCAGCGGCGAAAAACGCAGGGTCGGCGATGTCGGCCCGGCCGCACTCGACGCTTTGTGGATCTGTCGCCGGAAAGAGTAGCGCGACCGCACACCGGCAAGGACGGGGATGGTCGACCACCGAGCGCGGTGGATCGTTTAACGGGGCGAGGCTACAAGTCGGAATGCTGCTGTTCTCGCTTGCTTTCGCCTTGGCCTAGCCGCGCTACGATCCCTGCGCGGACCTCGGAGCGCTCGTCTCCTCGGGCCTGCCGGACGAGGTGGTCGTCTCTACGATCCGTGAGATGCAACCGGCGCTAACTGAGGACGATATCGCCTGCATCGCGAAGCACGAACCGACGGCCGCAGCGCTGGCTGAACTGACCCTTCGTGTGGTGCCGGCGGCTTCGGCACCAAGCGAACCCGTCGCCCCACCATCAGCTGACGCAACCCTCGCCCGGCCGGTGGTTGGCGGGGATTGCTTCCCGCCCTGCAGCCCTGGCTACCTCTGCCACGAGAGCAAGTGCATCCAAGCGTGTAATCCTTCGTGCGAAAGTGGGTTTCGTTGCAATGCGGACAGAATTTGTGAGAGTTTGGGTGTGCCGACGTCGGCCACAAGCTCTGGGGTAGGCAAGGTGTGCGTGGTGCGCGGCCCGGGACCGATGAACAAATGGACCGTAGATCTGGACGGTGGCCGCGTGGGCGTCGTGGGTTCAGAACGGCATGTTTGCTTCCTGTCGGAGGCCGGCCGGCGCAGCATTCGCGTCATTCAGGCCTTGGGCGGGGTGGGATGGGCCGTTTCATCGCTTTCTAATTCTGCTACTCCGGAAACCACCCTAAACATCGAAGTTGGTCGTGGATCCGACGTAGGAATCCTGTTCAACGCAGTCATCGGCATCGCCGCCACGCGCATCGACTGCGGACGAATTCCCGAATCACGCCTTGCTGACTATCTATCCGATACCGAAGCAGAATAGCCAACCCCCAACCGACGTGGCCAACTCGGTTGATCGCACTCGGAGCACCGAAAGTGCGCTGGGGCCAATTTCGCATAACGCGAAGCCGGGATCAGACGTTGGCGGCCGTCTTCGGCCGACAATGTCCCGGAACGCGAGGGCCAGAGGATAGCCCGAAGTGGGCCGCGGCGCCCCGCGCCGAGGCCCGCGAGGGACAAGAGCGCGTCGGGCGGTTCTACCCGGGCGGCGAAGCCAGCGAGCTTGCGAGCGGACCCGGGTGGGAGCGGCCGAAAGCGCGGTAGAGTATCAGGATCCTGAGGCCCTCGCGTGGAGGGCCAGTTCGCGGTCTTCCGCGAACTGAGCTGATTCACGGCCAGTTATCGGACGTGACGAGGCACACGGTAGGCGGCGATCCCGGCGAGATGCTCCAAGGTCGTCATGTACAAGATGACCGGTATGGGCTATGATCGAGCCGAGGTGCTCGATGAGCAAACAGGTATCCGCTGCGGAGGCAAAGGCTCGCTTCGCTGAGTGCCTACGGTCGGCCGAAGATGGAGAGCCGGTGGTCATCACGCGTTACGGGAAACCCGTCGCCGCCATCGTGTCTGCGGAGGAGCTGGAGCGCCTTCGGAGACTACGAGCGGCAGGTCCGCGTGCGGGTCTTTATGGCCTCGTGGGGCGGTTCGACGACATGGACGACTTCGTGGACGACGTTCAGAAGGCTGCCGCCCAGCGGGGCCCTCCGCGGCCAACGCCGTCCCTGGAATAAGCACATGCCGTACCTATTCGACACGGATGCGATTTCCGAGTCCATGCGTCGCAAGCCCAACGAGACCTATGCACGGTGGCTCTCGCGCGTCCCCCGCGAAGATCAATACACGAGCTCCGTGGTGGTCGGTGAGCTCTACAAGGGCGCCTACCGCTCACCGCGGAAGGAGGACCTTCTCCAACGGATCGAACGGGATGTACTCCCGCGCCTCACCGTGTTGCCCTACGAGGTGGAGGACGCCAAGGTCTATGGTGAGATCCGTGCCGAGCTCGAAGCCGCGGGCAACATACCGGGCGAGTTGGACCTCTTGATCGGCGCGGCCGCACTCCGTCACGGCCTCAAGGTCGTCACTGGAAATATCGAGCACTTCAAACGCATCAGGGGGCTCGAAGTTGAACCGGCCCTGGCCATTACCCGAGCGAGCAAGAAGGCCTGATGCCGGAGCCCCGCGATCTTCAACGGGCCACGATCTGCCTCGTCATGGACGATAACGCACAGACGACGGCGGACGCGACGGGCCGAGTCTTCGAGGCCTGTCGTGTCCCGAGTATCGCCGCTCCAAGGCCACAACGAGCCCGGCAACGGATACCCCGAGGAGCTTGCGACGACGGGTGTCCGTTTTCGGGCGAGGCAACCAACTATCGTCGGCGATACTCGGGTTTACCGCTGTCGGCCAAGTTAGCTGCCGTGGGGCACCTCTTCGTTTGGTGCTGCGATGCGGGTGGACAGATCGGCATCTTCGTCTTCGTGGTTCGTGATTCTTTGGCTTAGGCTGACGCATTTTTGGCGATTCGTGTGTTGTGTCCGCGCCCCGGTGTACACCGCGTGGCGACGTGATCGCTGCGAAATTGGTGGCGCCGCTGGGAGTGTATTGAAGGTTCAAGAAGGCGTATGCGCAGGGTGGCTACTCGGTGCGAGCACCGCCGCCGACTGCGCCGACGAAATGATGGACACGGCGTGCCGAAGCGGCTATCCTTGTAGTAAGGAGTAAAGGAATCATGCTTGCTAAACTGACATCGAAGAACCAACTCACGCTGCCGATCGACCTGCTGCGCCAGCTTCCTCGGGCGGATTACTTTGAAGCATCTATCGATAACGGTGCGATCATGCTTCGCCCCGTGCAGGTCGTGGCCGCGCTCGATTTGGAGCGGGTGCGTGACGCGGTGGCGAGCGCCGGTGCGGTCGAGTCGGACGTAGCGGACGCGGTGGTATGGGCACGCGGGCGAACCCGGTGAGTACTCGGGTCGTTTTGGACACCAACGTGGTGGTGAGTGCGCTTCTTTTTCGCGGCCCGACGAGCGTGCTTCATGCTGTTTGGAAGCGGCGAACCATCGAGTTGTTGGCGACGGATGTCAGTCTGGCTGAACTTGCGCGCGTGCTGGGGTACCGGAAATTCCACCTGACCGCCGAATTGGTGACGGGGTTGATGGCGACCGAGGTGTTGCCGTATGCCGCGATGGTCATGCCGAATCGCCACCCGCCGGCCTGCCGTGATCGCGACGACGACGAGTTTTTGTGGTGTGCCCGTGACGGTGGGGCCGAGGCGCTTGTGACGGGGGATCCTGATCTTCTCGCGCTACGTCCTTCGTGGGAGGGCGTGATGATTCTGGCCGTTGCCGAGGCGCTGTCGAGGTTCGCGCCGGATTTGGCGCCGCCGGTCGTCGCATAGAATAGGCTGACGAACGAGAGTTCGTGAGCGGCCAATCTCGGCCACGTTAGCTGCCGGGAACCTGCTATTATGCGGACGTACTTCACCGGACTGAACGCGAAGCACGAACGCGAGCCAGTGACGACGTTCGCCTTGCGATGGCTCGTCGGCGACCGCGCATCGGCACTCGGCTGGTTCCATGGCAGCTAACGCACAGACGACGGCGGACGCGACGGGCCGAGTCTTCGAGGCCTGTCGTGTCCCGAGTATCGCCTCTCCAAGGCCCCAACGAGCTCGGCAACGGATACCCCGAGGAGCTTGCGACGACGGGCGTCCGTTTTCGGGCGAGGCACCAAACTATGCTCGGCGATACTCGGGTTTACCGCTGTCGGCCAAGTTAGCTGTCGAGCGGGGCATCACCGAGCCTACGCTCTCACCGCCCGGCTGGTTGGGACGCTATCATTCGACGGGAGGGTTGGCCGGTTCAGTCTTCAGCGGTGTAGGCGTCGGTTTCCTCGGGAAGCGTCAACGAGTCTGGGTCACGACGCGAATCCCAAATCCTCAAGATTAGAACATACTCGTCGCGGACGCGGTAAAACACGAGCCAATGGCGCCACGCGTATTGGCGCAGATCGCCGCCCGGCTCGACCAAGTCGGCAGGAGCGCCGATCTCGTGGGTGTTGGTTACCCGCCGCACCGTGTTGAGGATTCCGTTCACGACGGTGCGCGTACCCGCGCGGGTGCGGGCCAAGAAATACTCGTAGATTCGACCGAGATCGCGCTCAGCTGGTTCCGACCAAAGGCCAGCCCGAGAGTGGGCGGAACCCGACTTCTTGACGCTCAAACCCCATCCCGCGCCATCCGGGCGGTGATCCGGCCGACGACGTCGTCGTGTTGCGAAACCCGACCGGCCGACGCCGCAGCATCGGCCTCGGCGATGGCCGCCCGCAGCGCGACGACTTGCGAGGCTGCAGCGAGTTCGTCGTAGGCCTCGACCGACAAGACGACCGCGACCCCGCGGCCGTGCCGGGTGAGGACGACCGGCCGCCCGGACTCCTGCGCCTGCCGGACGATGTCGGCGCCCCCAGACTTGAGGTCGCTCATCGGCCGGAGGTCTTCGCTGAAACGGGTCATGACGACTCCAACTGCTAAGTGTACCCCAATTGGGGCCTAAAGCGAGACCTAAATTTTGGCCAAAAAGCGCGACGCGTGCGGTGTCCGGCACCCACGCCACGGGTTTACCCGATAGCAACGCTGAACATCGTGTGGCTGGCTGACGATGCAGCCAGCATCGGAGCGGGCGATGCGGCGCGTCACCAGCGGCGGTCATCGGTACACGCTTGAGGGCAGCGTTCCCGAATGGGGCCGACCGCGAGTCCAACTTATGCTCTGAATTCGTCCCGAATACGCGATTCGGCACGCCGCAGTTGTTCTTTTCCGGGTGCCCGGTTGACGCGAGCGGCGCTGGCAGGCCCGCTTGCAGGCCTGAGCGGTGCCCGGCGCGCGTGCTAAGCGCGATGGACCATGGCCCACACCCTCCGCGAGATCTTCGCCTTGACTGACGACGAGCAGTTCGGCGCTGCGCTGCATGACTACGTGGAACTGCGATTGGAAACCCAGTCACTTGCTGACTTGGCCGATTGCGAACGCCATCTCGTCAGCATCCGCTGGTTAGAGATGGAAGTGAATAATGGAGGTTTTCACCTATATTTCTACAACAGCTGGGGCGAATCCTATCGGGAGGCTGGTGAAGGGTTGCTTGCGGTTGGGGCGCTTCGCGCGGCAGCAATATTGAGCCAGGCTTGCGCGCAATTCCCCGATGGTTCACCGCCAGTCGACCAGACCGCTCGACAAGTGCAACTTCCTGACGACGAAGCATTCGAGGCGCTCGATCAGGCATTCTACGGATACCCCGACGATTTGTCCGCACTGGTGGCGCGGTACTGCCGTGATCGTCGAGGGGCGTTCGAGCGAACGTCGGCCACTTGAGCTAGCCGAACCCGCGGGAGCCGGCGTCACCAGATTCTGGTGCGGATTCGCCGTCGGACTCGGCACGTCGTGGCAGTTGTGCACGAGTTGATCGCGCAAATTTCGCCGCGCGGCTGGGTTTGCTACCGACGGCGGGCCAAACCGAGGTCCGGAACGGCGGAGGGCGGCTGCCCCGCTTGTCAGCTAACGCACAGACGACCCCGGACGCGACGGGCCGAGTCTTCGAGGCCTGTCGTGTCCCGAGTATCGCCGCGACCAACCCGCTCCGAGCGAAGCGAGGCAACCAACTACGCTCGGCGATACTCGGGTTTACCGCTGTCGGCCGAGTTATCTGGAGTGCCGACGCATTGCAGAAGGTCGTCCGGGCTTGCCCCGTCGCGACGACTATCCGCCGGGCGCGTGAAGCCAGGCTGAAACCGTCGAGATCCACCGGTCCCGATCCGCGGCGATCAGCCCCACGTGGCCGGCCCCGGGGAACAACTCGACCTCGTTTGGTCCCGCGAGCGCGTCGGCAATCGCTTGGACTTCTTCCGGCTTGACCCTTGGATCCTCCTCACCGTGGAGGATCAGCGTCGGCACCCGGACGCGGCGGGCGTACTCGACCGGGTTGTGGGCAAATCCATTGAACCCGACCTGCATGCCCCCGTAAAAGACGAGGACTTCAGCACCCGGAAAGGCAGGAAGTCCCATCGCTTCGAAGCGGTGCCCCACGGTGGTCACCAGCCGGTCAAACGGGTTTTCGAGGATCAGGGCATCCGCATTGAGCCCGTCGACGCCCACCGCGCGAAGAATCGCGGCGCTGCCCATCGACTTGCCGAACAACACCAGTTCCCCGCTAAGGCGAAAGTGCGCCGTGACGTTTGCCACGACTTCGGCTTCCGACCACCCCAACGTGGTGACGTTGCCGGGGGAATCGCCGCTGCCCAGGAAGTCGACGGTCACGACGGAGTACCCGAGCCCGTGGAACACCGCCGCTTCCTCCAGAAGGTCGGACTTTGAGCCGCCGTACCCGTGGAAGAGCACGACCAAGTCCGGGTTTTTACCTGCCACGACCCAACACGAAGCACCGTCCACCACGACGGTAGTGGCGGCGAGCCCCAACTGCCCCGGGAACCGGGTGTTCTCCGGGCGGGGCAGCGCGACGCCGGTGGCGAGCACCGTCAGCCGATCGCCAAACGAGAGCGTCTCGGGCCGCGCGGTCTTGGCTTCGGCCCGCGAAAAGTGGGTGAAGCTCCACGCGTGGTTGAACGCGACCGCGTTGCCGACGAGCAGCAGGACCAGACCAGCGAATGCCAACTTTGGCCGCCACGAGCGTACCGTCCAACGGGGGCCCACATCGATCCCGTCTAGGTTGGAAGCCATGTTCGAAGCGAGGAGGGCATCGCGCCGAAACCATACCACGCCCGTCTCGGCTGCGCGTACACTTGACGCAGACCGAACGGTGGACATACACGGATAGCATGTATAGACTACCAGCGTGCCCGCGCCTTCCTCTGCTGCCGCCTTCCTGGACCGGCTCACGCTCGCGCTGGCCGAGGATCGCGTCGGCATCGCCGACTACGCCCGCGAGGGTGCGCTTGAGGATTTCGGGTGGGGTATCGCCGAGATCATGGAACTGCTCTACCTGCTCGACGGATCGGACTTTTCTGAATCCATGCCCAGCACCGCGCCCGAGGGCGGACTCATCTGGGTATTCCTACCAAACTCTGGCCAAGGCCGCGTGTGGCTCCGCTTGTGCGAGCGGGGTGACGTCGTTGTCGTGAGCCTTCACCGTGGGTGAACCGATGACTGAACGCATGCACGCCAACTGCCCATACTGTGGAACTGCCGCCACGCTTGTCGACCGCGAGTTCCGCGTGCGACGGGGTGACCGTGTCGCGCCCGCGCTGCTGCCGACGTGGGAGTGTCGAACCGGCTGCACCAACGAGGCCGGCGTCGCGCCGTTTCGCTTTGCGACGCCGTCGCTTGCGTCGCTGGAGCGGGCCCGCATGGAGGTCGCATGGTTGGAGACCTACGGGGAAGCCTTGCCGGCGGTGACGCCTCCAGGTCGGAAGCCGGCCGAAAAGCGGAGCGTGCCGGTACACGTGCTCTTGACCCCGACCGAACTGAGGCTTCTGGACCGGTTGCGCGGGCCACGGAGTCGGAGCGAGTTCATTCGAGGCAAGGCGCTGGCGGGGTAGTCTCCGCTCTCGTGACGCACTTTGGACGACGGATGCAGGCGTTCGGAGCGCTGAAGGTGGCGCGTCGGCATTTCAGATAACGCACAGACGACGGCGGACGCGCCGGGCCGAGTCTTCGAGGCCTGTCGTGTCCCGAGTATCGCCGCGACCAATTTTGTCGAGCGTCGGCACCGGATACCCGAGGAGCTTGCGACGAGTGGTGTCCGCTGCCGACGTGAGGTCACAAACTATGCCCGGAGATACTCGGGTTTACCGCTGTCGGCCGAGTTATCAGATGGGCCGTTCGCTCCCCACTTTAGTCTCGGAGATCCCCACCCGACGTACAGTCCGGCCACAGGTCATCAACTTCCCCCAAGCGACGCCAGCATTTTGCCCGAGAACTCCGCAAAGAGCGTGCGAAGGCTCGTCGCATCCGAAAGTGCTCGGTGTTCGCCGGTAGCCGCGCCGATCTTGGGGTCGCTTAAGACCAGCGCGGCGGCACCGTACAACTGCCGCGCGACCATGCGTTCGCACAAAATCTGGTACCGCATCGCGTACGACGCGCCGCGAAACTCCGGAAACACCTTGAAGTGGGGTTGCCGGACGCTGACCGTCTGCATCGAGGCGACCGAGTCTTCCATCAACATGAGCCAACCCAGAAACGGTGGGCGCGGGTCGCGCTGGATGTCCGGATGCAACAGGGGCGTCGAGTCGCGGACCATCATGGGGGCGGGGCCGTCGGCCGGGGGCACATCGGCGTATGCCCCATGGTTGTGGGCGACCCACAGGTCCGCCGCCGCGCCGATCACTTCCTCGGACCGGTTGTTCCCGTTGTTGCCCAGCGAGCCCACTTGCGACTTGAACTCAAAGACCGCCAGCAACCGGCGTCGGTGGATGACCAGCACGTCCCAGTTCTTTGTCGCACGGAAGTACCCCGGCAAGACGACGTCGGCCTTCCGGGTGTGGACCGCGTCGTCCGGAAGGCCAGCGTAGGTCGCGACGAAGCGGACCAGGTCGACGAACCCGTCCATGTTCTTGCCGCTGGTGACCGCGTCGCGCGTCCCGCCCTGCTTCGCCGCGCCGCCGGCCCCACGCGCCGTCCAAAACGCTTTCACAGCGTTGGCGGCGCGGTCCTCGAAATCAGTGGGAAGGAGTTGGGGCGGCATTTGGCTTGCGACTTGCTCGGGTTTCGTGGCTTATCGCGGCCAACATGCGTGTTTCCGCGGCGCTCAGGCCAAAAGCCGCCGCGACAGCGGCGTCGATCTCGACCAGGTCCGTCGATGCCGCAGTAGCCGACAGCCCACGACGCGCGGCGGCGCTGATCGAATCCCAGCGCGGGACACGAATTCGCCGGATGTACTGGGCTTGGAACCGCAGGAAACCGCCACTCATCTTCACGCAATATGAAGACACGAACAGGTCGGCAATGGAGGACCGTAGGACCGTGCCGAGCGGCCGTAGGTCCCACTCGTCGGACACGACGTAGTACAGGTTGTGGTGGGGGTAGTAGCCGCCCTCGTCGAATACGACGGTCGGCTCGCCCTTGATGTCGGGAATCAGGAGTTTCGGCGTGGAGGTGAGCGCCGGCCAGACGCGGTCGATCGTGCGGTACCAGCCGGTTTCCGATTTCTGCGCGCAGTGCCGAGCTGCGATCCGTTCCGAGTTGGCCCGGATGTAGGCTCCGAAGCGCGGGAATGCGTCGAGGTCGGCCAGCGACCCGTCGTCGTTGAAGGGGTTGATTACGCCGCGCCCGCCCCACGTCAGCGTGGTTCCTCGAAGGTCGGCGGCCATGGCGAGCGGCAGCTTGCGGGAATCCTCCACGGGCAAGTCTGCGAACTGCCCGAGGAACACCTTGTCCGCACCGGTCGCGACGCCAATGCCGACCTTGCAGCCCGCAGCTTCGAGCGTCGGGAACCGATCTTCGAGCGCGCGGAGCAAGCGAAGGCGATCGGGGCTATCGAGTAGCCAAGGATCGGAGCCGGACGTTGCCCGGGTCACTTCCTCGACACGGGCGTCCTGGCGGGCTCCGTCACCCAGCATCGCGCGTACCAGCCGCCCAAGGGACGCGGCGCTGACCTCGGGCTTGCGGGCAAGACGGGTGGCCTGATTCCCGCCCCGTTCGAATACCGTGATCGCTGGGTACGCGATCACGTCGGCCTGAAAGGCTGGCGAACCCTCCAGGTCGATGAAGTAGCGCAGGCCGTACCGGCCACCGGCGAACTCGCGCAGGGGGCCGCCGTATTTGTTCTTGAGCCACCGGTTCGCGCAGATGAAACCGAGCCGCCCACCCTCGGCGAGCAGGGAAAGACCACGCTCGTAGAAGGGTACGTACAGGTCCGCGCGGTCGTAGACCGTCTGGTAGCGGCGGCGATACTCGGCGAGTAGCGATTCCGGGATGCGCTCTTGGCGAACATAGGGCGGGTTTCCGAGCACGAAATCGAAGGTGCCGTCGATCGATGCGAGCAGGAAGTCGTCGCGACGAAGCCAGACCGACACGAGATCCGCGGTGGCTTGCGGCGCGCAGCCAAACGCCAGCAGGCGGCGGCTGACCGCGTTGCTTGTCGCCTCGAACGCGGCCATGTTGACTTCGACGGCTCGAACGGCGTCACGAAGCTGGGCAATCGCCGCCGGTGAACCGCCGGTCGTCGCGAAGGCAGCAAGAAGACGATCAAGCGCCGGAAGTAAGAAATCCCCGCCGCCGAAGGAGGGTTCGAGCAATCGAAGCTGATGAAGCGGACGGTCTTCGGTGTACCCGGCGAGGTCGAGGATGGCCTGCACGATCTCGGGCTTCGTATACACCGCTCCCCGCTCCGTATCCCCATTGGACGCCAGTTCTTCCACCGCACTGGTGACGCTTGCGCTGCGGAGGGAGGGAAACAAGCTGTCGGTCATCGGGGTCGGCTCCATCTATCGCGGCGAGGGTCGGGTCGGGCCCGCCAACCCTTACACGCGAGGGTGCCAAAAAATGGTCGTCGGCAACAATCCCAACCACGACGCTCGCAACCCGTCGTGAGTTGAATTGGTTTCGCCCGGGCGGCTGCGGCCGCGCCGAACGGCCTGTCTGATAACGCACAGACGACGGCGGACGCGCCGTGCGAAGCATGGTGTGTCGGCAATATCGGGCGTCTTCGCCCGATATTGTCGCTCGCCGGCGTCGGGTAGTTATCGGCCGTGCGTCTCCCGGATGCCCACCGTGGCTCGCCGTCAGTTGCCGGGAAAATCGGGATCATCAAAGTTGCGGGCGAGCTTTCGCGCCATGTCCCGCCCGCCGGGGGTAAGCCGCCACACGCCGTGCCCGGCGTTTCGGTGGATGAATCCGCGTTCAACCAGCCACTCACGGCCGAACCGCGCATGATTCCACCACCGGGGCTCCCGGGAGTTCTTGGGGAGCGGTGCGAGGTCGACCTCGCGCATCTGGGCCCGGAGGTGGGAGAGCAGCCGCTTCTTGACCGAGCTCGCGCGGTCGCTGCCGCCGCTCTCTGCCAAGAGCAGAAGAATCGTCTTGTAGTAGATGAACCGACTCAACGACTCTCCCCGGACGGCGCGCGGAAAGTCGCCGCCGCCCTCGTCGTCGATGACGTTGCCGCTGCCGTCGTACAGGGCGTCGGAGTCCTCATCTGGATCGCCGAGGTCATCCTCCAGAGGGCCACGAGCCACGCGATCCGCGTCGCGCGGCGGCGGACTCACGGCAGCTGCCGCGAGGTCGAGGAGGCGCGCCATGACGACGTCAGGAGGGAAGATCGAGCTGACGTGTTCCATGAAACGCCGGTAATTTTCGACGCTGACCGTGATGCTGGGCATTAGGGCCTCCAAAACGATCTTACTCCCGCTATAGCTGTAGCGCAACGCTATAGCGGAAAAAGAGTGCGGGCCGCTCATTCGCCCCCCGCTCTCTCGTCGTGGGCCGTGCGCCGTTGAGCATGGCCGATAACAAAAGACGACTACAGACGTCGGCAGGCGCGCAGTGCCGGTGCCCGCCTCCGCTCGCGGAACGGCCACCGCTCCGACAACCACCGCGTTCGACGGAACGAGGAGGGTGGTGGAGAGGGCGGGCAGCCGATGTTCCGGAGCGCGGACACGGAAACCTCCCCTTCTCGGGAGCGATTCGGCGCGCGGAGGGCTTGCTGAAGTCGGCCAGTTATCCGCCGTGCGGGGTCCGCCGCCAGCAGGTGGTGAACGGCCTGGCCGAGGAGTTCGCCACGATCCGCGCCGCTTCCTGACGCGCGGTCGCTGCCGACGCACGGGCGCTGAAAAACAGGGCCTTGCGCACTGGCCCGAGCAAGTGGTTAACTGCGCCCATGGCCCGACACCCAGCCGCACGAACCCCAACGCACGCGCCGAACGGAGGCGCCGTCAACCCGATTTCGATCAACCGGGCAACCGGTGAGATTCAGGTCCAACTCGGACCGACCATGGCGGAGCCGGTTGACAGTTTCTACGCTGATTACCTGCTACTCGTGGAGATCGCATACGGAATGCGGCTGCTTGCCGTGGTTGCCCACCCGCAACGTCCCTCCGTCGCAATGGCCGCCGTGCAACTGGTCTTCGACGAGCCTAGCTTCCCCGGCTTCATCGGCAGCCTACGGGGCATCAAGGCTGCTCTCGAGTTTAGCGCGCCCACCGGCGTGAGCGCCCCCCCCGATCTTCAACTTCCTGAGCAGATTCCAAGCTTCCGCGTTACGGCCGCGTACGTCGCAACCAGCACCAACGGAATCACACTCGATTTCTACCACCTGCCACCGCTTGAGATTCAGCGTGTTGCATCCAAGATCTATGACGTAAGTCTCCGCCCGGTGCTGCGCGTTGAAACGCTTCCGGGTCGCCTTCACGATTTGGTCGCGGCAGCAGAACGGATGAAATGATGTTGCTTTTCACGCTCAGTGGGGTTGCCGGCATGGGCGTCGCGTTCGCTCTTTCCTCGAGGAGCGACCTACAAGTCTCTGGCGTCGGGGGCGCTGCTGGGTGTGCGGAAGTCGGACCCGTGGCAAAGAGATCGGTGGCCGCGAACACCGGCACGGTCTCCGTGCGGTCTCCCTGGGATCGCGTGGAAGAACTGGTTGCTCTTCGCGATTCAGTAGCCTTTACGAAGCTTGCGCGCGACCTGACGGCGATCATCGATGACTCCGAGCGGGCGACATATCTGGTGGGACTGTGCCTCCGCATGGAGAACGTCGGGTTGGCCCGCGAACTATCTGCGCAGATGCTTGCGAGTTGGGAGAGTTCGTCGCTATCGAACTTGGTGGCAACGTTGGCTCCTCCGCGAATCTTGGGGTCTGGCGATCATGCCGACGACGGCGGGCTCGAACGAAGTCGGGAGTGGCTTGCCCGTCATGGAGCGAACCATCGCGGAAATTGGGTAGCGGTGAAGGACGGGCGGCTGCTGGGCAGCGCGGTGGACCTGGGCTTGTTGCGATCCAAGGTCGCCTCGCTCCGAGATCCCGACGTCCTGCTCGCCCGGATTCCAGTTTGACGAATTTCGGATCGCGCATGCTGGGCGCAGGGTTGGCGTCTGGGTGTAGTCGTTACACGGACCATGTTGAGGGGACCACGGAGCCTCGCATTGTGGTAATGGTTCGACTTGGCCGAGAAATGGCCCCAGTGGTGCCCATGGTATTAGATACTGGTGCCCCCTGGAATGTGCTCCAGCCCGAGCTGGTGGAAGTCATGGAGTGCGCTCCAGAGAGGCTCGACATGCCTCGAAGATTGTTGATTCGCGGAATCTGGTACGATGGACAATTGGCGCGGGCGCAGTACTCGTTGATTGCAATGGTCGGATCGCCGCTCGTCATCGAGGGGCTGTTCTTTATCCCGGATGCCGGGCAGCAAGGATTGGAGTCGCTTCCGAACTTTCTTGGATACAGAGGATGCATCGAGCGCTGCATCATTGCCATTGATCCAGCCGAAGGCGTGGTCTGCTTCGGCGAGGCATGACCGGGTGACCGGATGCGGAGCCCGACGAGGAACTGTGTAGGCATGGCGGATAACGCACAGACGACGGCGGGCGCGACGGGCCGAGTCTTCGAGGCCT
The DNA here is from genome assembly GCA_945861635.1 of Klebsiella pneumoniae. Taxonomy (GTDB): domain Bacteria; phylum Myxococcota_A; class UBA796; order UBA796; family SXON01; genus CAMAWH01. The sequence goes on from CAMAWH010000032.1 coordinate 52,250, forward strand.
GTCGTGTCCCGAGTAGCGCCGTTGGTGGAGGCGTTCGCTGAGCAGGGAGGGTGGGAAGGCGCTACTCGGGCTTGCCGTGGTCGGCCGAGTTATCAGCCGGTGGCGACCACTGCGCCCTTCGCGAGCGGAAGGCGGACTTCGATCGACGTAGTGTCGGCGTTCACCTCAGAAACACGAAATTCGGCGCCACCGTGCAGCCCGCATCTCGAAAACTTCTCATGCAATTCGCGCGTTCGGAGTGGATGCCCGGATTTTTTTCGACCGCCTTTCACCTCGATGTATACGATGCTGATTGTCATGTCCCGAAATCCTACAGCCACGCCATCGAACTCGGCGATGTCCCGATGGGTTTCGGCGTCGCGGAAGACGATCGGACCGGCCAAGGCAATCCATATTGCGCGTTGTCGGAGCCCAGGTCCCGTAAAGTAGGCGGCCAGTCCCGCAATCTCCGCGGCGTGGTTGGTTCGTTCTGGTTCGGGAAGCGCGTTGGCGGCCAAGGATAGGGCCCGTCCGATGTAGGTCGGGGCCGGATCTATGACCGCAGGCATTGCGAGGTCAGTTGACCGCCCATTTCGACTTACGCGGAGATCGCATTTGTGTGGTGCCCGGGAGCAACACATCCAGCCGAGAACGTCCAGCACGAAGCGAGCAGCGGACGCTCGCGTCCGCTGCACGACCTGTGCGTGCACTTGGGGTTGGTTCGCAGCCAGGTTGCGCAGCTCCGCAAGGGGAAACTGTGGATCGGGCTGAATGAGCATGCGGACGGCGTCAACCATGCCAGCGGGGAGGGTCCCCGACGGACCGCCGAGAAAGTCGATAAACACCCGACGGTTCCGCGGCCGTCGCGTGACGAAAATCTTGAATTCTCCACCTGTCACCTTAGTCTTGAGGTGCGAATAGATCGTGAAATCGCTCAGGTGCGCTATCTGCGCGAAGGGCGGATTGCCGACCTCGAGCCTCGCGATGAAGCGGTATTTCGGTTCGTGAATTCTCCGAGCGGCCAATGTAGTCTGTAGGTTGGACAGGGCAATTCTTCGTTTTTTGGCGCTGAGTCCCCTGAACTTGTCCTCGAACTGCGTTGCTAACCGCTCGAGCGCTTCCACCTGAATAGGTGAGGCTTCGGGCGCGAGGTAGACGGTGTCGTACAGGTAACGCGACATGAAATCGGTGATATCTGCGATGGGCAAACCCAGAGAAAGGAAGTCACGCGCGATGGTGGGCGTCGAACGGAGAGATAGAATGGCCGCCGGCAGGTCCGTCCGGAGATACGGGCTCACGCAGTGCGAGTCCAGATATACGAATGCCAGACGCCTAATGGATTCAAACGACTGGCGTAGGTTGCGGATCTTTTCCGATTCCGTGTCGTAGTACGCCAGAGCAACGGCGACCCAGTTCGTCCCTTTCAACCTAGGGTTTGATGAGAGACGCATCCAAGCCAGAATGTGGTGAAAGTCATACCATCCCTCGGAATCCAATATTCGCGTCGCGTGCGCACGAAGTGGGGGTTCCATGAGCTCGAGAAGGTCATCGTGCAGTTCCGGATGCCGACTCAGCTTGTAGTGGGCACAGCGTTCTGCGGTGAATGTCCCCCGCATATGCCCCATATTCAGCATCACGGCCCAGAGTTTCACGATGTCGGCGGCGGTGTACTGTTGACCACCGAGCCGGATATTGGCACCCAGCCCAGAGTTCTTGCCCAGATCACGAAGGCTCTCGCAAAGGAACCCCTGAAGGAAGACGTAGTCCCACCGTGTGTGGGTGGCTGATGGAAATACGTCGATCAACGTGCCGAGATGCGGAATACTCGCAAGATGGCGATTCCCGCCGGCTGCAATGATCGCCTTCCATATGTCGATGGCAGGTAGCGAGTGTACATGGAAGCACAGCGGGCCGATGCCACGCAAGTGGTGACGAATCTGTAGATGTGCGGCTTTCGCATCGCCGAATACTTCTGTGACGGCGCCCGAATCCCCATCGGCGACGCCCTCCTCCGCGTGCTCGGCGGGTTCGACGGCATAATCGTCGGGAGGACTGGTCATTTGTCGCACGTAGCCCTTTCGGGTGCCCCTGCCAATTCAGGATCGGGACGGTTGAAGTCCATCGAGCCATTGACCGATAACGCCCACTCGACCCCGGACGCGCCGTGCGAAGCATGGCGTGTCGCCCGTATCGCCCGTCTTCGGGCGATACGGGCGCTCGACGGGGTCGGGTAGTTATGGGCCGTGGCCGCCCCCCGCGGGAATACCTGGTTCAAGCGGGAAGTTCCTGGCCGGGAGCCTCAGCTGGCACGCCGTTCGCGGACCTCTACCACCACGGCCTCGGCGACGGCGTGGTCGTGCGCCGCCCGCATGAGGGCCTCGTCATCGCGGGCGGAATCCAGAGTGATGCTGCATGGGCCCAGCCTCTGGCCGAACAGGCGGAACCAGAACCAGCGCTTGATGGCCCTGCTGGCGAGTTGGCGGACCGGGGAGGTAGAGGCACGCCAGCGGGTGAGGGCGCTCCGGTGCACGCCCACAGCCGCCGCGACCTCCGCGTAGGACGCCCCACTGATGTCGCAGAGGAACTCGATCTCGTCCGCCGTGAGGGGCGCCGCGGAGCCGCAGACCTCGTTGGCGATGGCGAGGTGCACGCGGGCTGCCTCGGCCTGTGGCAGCACCACCGTGCCGTCCGGCAACCGCTGGAGGTGAAGCTGGGGTACGAGCCAGGCGCGACCGGCCGCGAGGTAGGTGTAGTTGCGCTCAGTGACGCGGGTTGTCTTCATCGAGCACCTCGGAAAAGCCCGTGGACCGGGCGTGGGTGGCGGCAGCGGAGAGGGACCTGAAGCCCGGCGAACCCTCCGTGCCGTCGTAGAAGCAGAACAAGATGGCGAAGACGGCTTGCCCTTCTTCCAGGAGCAACCGGAAGATGGCAAGGTAACCGTGGCCTCTCCCGGTCGATGGTCGGGCCCAGCATGCGAGCTCGATGGCGGAGTCGCGACCGCCCTCGCCCGCCCGGATGCCCAGCGGGCTGGCATTGACCAGCAGGTAGCCCAGCTTCGTGCGCGCTCGCGAGTACCGGGCGGTCTCCGGCTGGTGGAGCACGGCGCGCTGGTCATCGCGGAGGGCGATGAGAACCTGGAACCAGCCGGCGGCATTCATGCCGCCGTTGCATATCACAACGAGGACGGAAGTGCAACGACGATGACGCTGCCAAGGCCATGGCCCATAACGCCCATCCGACCCCGGACGCGCCGTGGCCGCCGTCTTCGGCCGACATGTCGTGTCGCCCATAGCGCCGGGGACCAGGCCCGCCGAGGCCGGCAAGCGCTACCGGCCAGCGAGCCTGCGAGCGCCAGCCGGTGGCGATTTCCGGCCGAAGAGACGAGCCTCAATGCGCGCTATGGGCGCTCGACGGCGTCGGGTAGTTATCGGGCGGCGCGCGGCCCGAGGGACCGCCACGACCGGTGGATCACCAGGCTCCGCCGGGCCCTCCGTAGGCGCCCATGTCGTTCGGGCTTCCATCCACGTCGTTGTAGCCAGAGAGCGGATTGCCGGCGTCCACGCAGGGTGAGAAGCCTGGATCCAGCGCGTAGTCGCCAGCGGCTGCGTCCACGTAGTAGGGGTTGGAGGCGAGGCTATTCGACTCGCTGCCGCCATCATAGTACTGAAGCCCGCCATTGTCGAAATAGTCGTTGTAGTTGGCGGACACACTGTCGTACACATAGACGTATGCGCTCGATCCCGAAACAATGTTGTTCTGAAAGTCGGTGCTATCGCCAACCACCATGGTAGTCGAGCCGCCGGAGGACGTGGTGTTTGCGAAGGTGTTGTTCCAGACAGTCATAGTGTTCGGAGCGTCGTACAGGTTGAACCGGATCGTCTCGGTGTTGGCCGTCCCGGTGTTGTCGTGAAAGAGACTGTTCGTGAGCAACAAATCGATGTACACGACCATGAACAGGCCCCCGCCTCCGTTGTTCCGGAAGGTGGAATGCGACATGTCCACCGAGCCCGAGCGCCCGCCGGTCGAGTCGTACGCGGCGAACACCATGCCCTGCGGCGCGCTGTCCTCGAACACCACGTTGTCCCACGTCGAGTCACCCCGTTCCTGAAGCACGCAATGCCCATAAGCACTTGAAATACAGTTGGAAACGATGGAGTCGCTCACCGAGTACGTGGCGTCGGTCGCCATGACGGCCGCCGCCGAGTTCGCGCCGGCGTTGCCGGTCAGCGTGAACCCGCGAATCTCGGAGGTGACGCTGTCGAGTCTGATAGCCGGGGAGGAGCCTCCGTCGATCGTCGTGAGAGCAGCCCCGTCCACGCCTTCGAGGGAGACGTCGTCTCGCACGATTTCCACATAGGAGTACTCACCCGCACACACCACAACGGTGTCGCCATCGGAAGCCGCGTCGACGGCGTCCTGAATATCGGTGTACAACGCCCCGCCGTCGTCATCAACGTCGCAGGGAGAACTCGTGCCTCCGCCGCTGTCGCTGTCGCTGTCGCTGTCGCTGTCGCTGTCGCCGTCAGCATCGCCATCCGCATCCGCATCCGCGTCGGCGTCGGCGTCAGCGTCGCTGTCCCCATCCCCGTCTGCGTCACTATCGGCGTCGGCGTCGGCGTCGGCGTCGGCCGGCGCTCCGGAATCGATGGCGGTGTCCTCCCCATCGGCGACGCAGGCGCCCTTCTCCTCATGGGTTCCATCCCCACAGGTGAGCGGTTCGTCCACGACACAGGCGAGGAGGAGA
>CAMAWH010000033.1 GCA_945861635.1 Klebsiella pneumoniae
CAGCAATCGGTGTTTCCGGCGGATAGGCAAGCCCCTCCACGGGGGAGACGAACGCAACGCCCGGAGCCTCGTCCGGCACGACGGAAACAGCGTGTTGCACGTCCGTGGCCATCTGATCACGGTCCACGACGCGCAGCCCAATCTCCCGAACCCCCTCCTTCACGCCACCCGGAAGCGCAAAGAGCACCGTTCCATCCTCGGCGAAGCTCGCCTCGCCCACGAGCGCCTCTCCGTCGGCGGTCCAGGACATCGACAGGTCGGCAAGATCATTTTCCACGTCCACGACGGTAGCGGCGAATTGCAGCGGGTGACCCGCCGGAAGCGTGCTCCCGTCCGCCGGAGTCAGCATGTCTACGGTCGGAGCGGCGCCACACGCAGCGAGGAGGAAGAACAGCATCCCTCCACCATAGCGCGGGCGGGCGGGTACGTTGAGCGAAACGGACCGCCACCGCATGCGCATGTCAGCTCCCACCGCCGTTGCCGACGTGCTCGACCGCTTGACGATCCTGGAGCTGAAAGCGAGCCGGATTCCGGCCGGTCCCGGACGAGAAAACGTCGTCCGGGAACGGGCGGCGCTGCTTTCCTGTTGGATCGATGCTGGCTTGCCGGAGGACATCCCCGAACGCGCTGACCTTGCGACGGTCAATCGCCATCTGTGGGATGTCGAGGACGCCCTGCGTCGCCACGAGTCCGAGCAGCGCTTTGACGACGAATTCGTCCAACTCTCGCGCTCCGTGTACCGGCTGAATGACCAGCGGGCCGCGCTGAAACGCGCTATCAACGCTCGTTTCCATTCGTCGCTGCAAGAAGAGAAACATCACCCGGCGTACCCTTCCGGTTAGGATCTGTTCATGTCGTTGACCCACATCGATGAAGCCGGAAATGCGCGGATGGTGGATGTCAGCGGAAAGGCAATCACGACGCGAGTCGCGATTGCGGAAGGTCGGGTGTACCTCACAGCTGCGGCGTTGGAACAGGTCAACGCTCGGACGGCGAAAAAGGGAGACGTGCTGGGCGTAGCCCAGATCGCCGGCATTCAGGCGGCGAAACGGACGGGGGATCTCATCCCGCTATGCCATCCTCTGGCGCTGGACGCCGTCGATGTGCGGCTTACGACAGAAGCGACTGCCATCCATATCGTCGCCACGGTCCGGTGTACCGGCCGGACCGGCGTCGAAATGGAGGCGTTGACCGCCGTGAGTGTCGCAGCGCTGACGGTCTACGACATGCTGAAGGCCGTGGACCGCGGGATCCGGATCGACGGCGTCCGCCTCCTCGAAAAGTCTGGTGGACGGTCGGGAGCGTGGCGGGCATCGTGAGGAACATACTGTTTGTCGGCACCGCGGTTGTGGGAACGGCGTGCTCAAAGCTGCCTCCCCTGAGCGAGATTTGCGATGGGGATGCTTCCCTTGCCGACACGACCATCACCGGCGCGGAGCACGTGGAGGGAGAGGTTGAGTATGCCGACACGCCGCCAATGGGCGGGGACCACAACGCCTGCTGGACCACGTGGACGGCCCACACAACCGAGGTGCCCGAGGAGAACTGGGTGCATAATCTGGAGCATGGCGGCGTGGTATTCCTATACAACTGCCCGGATGGGTGCGAGGAGGAGGTTACCGCGCTCACGGCGTTCGTCGCCGACCTTCCAACGGGGCGCGGTCTGCTGACGCCCTACGCCGCCATGGCGAGCGAATTCGCGGCGGTGGCGTGGGAACATCGCCTGCTCACACGCTGCCTCGACCTCGACGCGTTCCAGACGTTCTTCGACGAACACGTTGCACAGGCGACAGAAGACGTCACCGCTGATCCGGCCGCCGGCTGTACACCCTGAGCGGGTGTCAACAACCTCTCACGTCGCCGCCGTCACAATCCCTCCTCACGGACGCCGGCACCCATGGCGTCGATCGTTTCGACGGCGCCGTAGCTTCGCGGCGGTGGCACCGCGTGCACGGTTGCGACGATTGTCGCCCCAAAGGTACGCACCTCCGAGCGCAGCAGCACGCCATTTCCGTCGATATCGAAACGCGCCAGCCCGTCGGGGCTGGACACCGAAAACCGCGTCGCCGGGACGTTCTGGTTTCCGATACGGACCGCGACGGGCACCCCCTCCGCCACCGTACCCGTCAGGACGTCGCCTGTTTCGGCGACGATGATGCCCGCCACCCCTGGCACCTGCAGCAGGGACGTTCGGCCCGGATCGAGCAGATCCAGCGTCGTGAGCCGGGCTTGTCCGGCAGTCAGGTTCGACTCATGCACGCCGTCTCCCTGCGCGCGCGTGAGGCGCCAGCCGCCGCCTGGGACCTCAATGCCCTGAATTTGTGAGACAACGCCTGCAATCTCGGTGGATGCGGAGAAGTTGGCACCGCGCGGAGAGGACGACGCACTCTCCCTGCAGCGCACCGAAACTCCGGCCACGAGAAGCTCGGTATACACATTGAGCACCCGCCTCTCCCCATCTTCACGTGGAAGAAACCGGATATCCACCGTTCTGGTTCCCGCCTTCTGCCCGTCGATCGACAAATCGTAGACGAGATGTGCGTCGTCGGCGAGCGCAATGGCGGCGAGCGCAAGAAACATCGGCGGCACACTAACCCGGCTATACCGACGCCCATGCCGTCTCCGCGCCAGCTTCGCGACGCCTATCAGGCGCCCGTGGCGCGGGAAACCGGCCGGCCCTTTCCGAAAGCACGGCAACGCCTGGCGCTGGCGTACCCATCCCCGTACCGCGCCGGCATGTCCTCGCTCGGGTACCAGTGGATCGGTTCCGTACTATCGGAGGCGGGATTCGGCGTTGAGCGAATATTTCTTCCGGATGACGTGGAGGCGTGGCGCACAGCGCGCATCTCTCCGTACTCCCTCGAATCCGGTACGTCGCTCGCTGATTTTCCGCTCATCGCCATCTCCGTTGCGTACGAATTGGAAATCGCCGGCTTGGTCGAGTTGCTCCGCCTCGCGAGGATTCCACCGCTGCGGAAGGACCGGACGTCCCATCACCCGAAAATCCTGGTCGGAGGGCCGCTGACGTTTTCCAACCCGCTCCCGTGCGCGCCATTTGCCGACGCAATGATCTGGGGAGAGGGGGAGGCCGTGATCGGGGAGGCGGTAGCAGCGTTCTTTGCGGATGGCGACTTCGACGCCCTTGCGACGATGCCCGGGGGTTGGCTCCCGGGAATGGGGCGCGTGCCCGTAGCCAAGGCCAACGACGACCTTCTGCCCGCGCGCTCTCGAATCATGAGTCCAGACGCCGAATTGCACGACATGTTCCTCATCGAGGGCGAGCGTGGCTGCCACCGCACGTGCACCTTTTGCGTCATGCGCCGAAGCACGAACGGCGGCATGCGGCTGGTGACGCCCGCTGCAATCATGGGCTTTGTGCCTGCCGAAGCGAAGCGCGTCGGACTCGTGGGCGCCGCCATTTCGGACCACCCCGAACTGGTTGGCGTGATCGGCGCCATCGTCGACAGCGGGCGCGGCGTCGGAATTTCCAGCTTGCGCGCCGATCGGGTAGCCTTGAAGCCGGACATTCCCCGCCTGCTGCGGGCGGGCGGATACGCGACGCTGACCGTCGCAAGTGACGCCGCATCGCAGCGCTTACGACGTACCATCGCCAAGGGGACGACCGAGGCTCACCTGCTCGCATGCGCGGAAGCCGCGAAAGAACACCATTATCGGCTACTCAAGGTCTACATGATGGTCGGCCTCCCCGGCGAGGAAGACGACGATATCGAGGAACTGCTGGCGTTCACCCGCAAGTTAGCGGCTATTCACCCGGTGACGCTCGGCATTGCGCCGTTCGTGCCGAAGTTCGCAACTCCTCTTGTAGATGCCCCGTTTGCCGGGATCGGCGTCGTCGAATCGCGGCTCGCGGCCATTCGTGGTGGCCTGAAGGGCTCACGTGCGGACCTGAGGCCAACCTCGGCGCGGTGGGCATGGGTTGAGTATCGTCTGGCGCAGGGGGGAGAGGAGGCCGGCCTCGCCGTTCTCACCGCCGTCCTCGCGGGCGGAACCTTTGGGGACTACAAGCGGGCGCTCACCGAGCTTCCGGAGCGACATCGCGCTGCGACGCTGGAACGGAGAGCGGAAATAGCTGCAGGTTGAGTTGATAGACGCGCTCGCGCGGCTCATCGACGCCATCGCACAGGTCCAGAATTCGTTCCTGAAAGGCGTCCAATTCGCGTTTTAGGCGCGGGATGAGCCAACTGGGGATGGAAACGGTCAGGGCGCAATAGTGACGCTCCGCTGCGGGAACCGTCGCGAGCGCCTCCGCCGCGCGCTCCATCATGCCCACGTGGTAGTTAAAAGCCGCCAAACCGGCAACTTCGTGGGGAGTCACGACGCTCGCCTCCGCGGGGCGTAGCGTCCCCGAGGCGTCAGCCGCCAACAACCCGAGCGAAAGGAGTAGGTCAAGACCCCGCTTTACCTGCGCGGGAGGCACGCGTGGGCGAAGGCGACTCGCGATCCACTCCGGGTCGTTGCGAAAGTCCGCACACGCCGCCAGCTCGCGGATCGCCGGGTAGTACCAAGCGGAGAGGTATTCGACCGAATCGCCCTCCAGTTGGCGCGCCTCACGGAATCGCCGCGTGGCGCGAACCCTTTCCCACGCGCGATTTCGCGCGTCACTCGTCTCGGCTTGATCGAGTAGAACGAGGGCGGTGAAAAACGAGGCGTCGTCGCCCTTCAACCCCAACGCCAGAACAAATCCCTCCGTGGTCGCGGGCGTAAGGTTTCGCTTCCCCTCCGCGACGGCAAGCAGCAACGACGGCGAGGATTGGCCCGCCTTTCGCGCGAACGCCCGGTGGCTGTACCGAGGGTTCGCCGCCTTGCGGGCTGCAAACCACTCCCGCAGGTAGAGCCGGTAATCGAGGTGTCCGTAGATGTCAGGCAACATCGCCCCTGATGAGTACGCCAAGCCGCTGCGTTCGTCCACGAAAAATCGGCATCAGTGGCGGCTCGCCCAGATTCCCGTACTCACACGGAATACGGCAAATGCGAAAATGCGCGCACAAGGGTGAGTACGCGCGACCGATTCGCGGTACCGTAGGTTTGGAGGCGGCGAGAGTTCGAGCCAGACCTGCTGGAGTTTTCGTTCTGGGTGCGCCGGACCGACCTGTCCGATGGAGTGCTCTGCCACGACGAGGGTGTGAAGGAGCCAGTGCCCGATGCCTTCCGAGGGCCGGTTTCCGAAAGGGAACCGGCCCTCTGCTTCTCGCGGTCAACCCCGATGAACGGTCGGCACGTTAGGCAGGGCCCGATGTGGCTGATCGGGTCCGGAGCGCTCGCCCTGCTCGGGGTATTGCTTGTCGCGCTGCTACTGGCGTTTGCCATTGCACGGCGGGCTGCCCGCGGCGTGAAACGGCTGGCCACCCGCCGCGAGCCGCCGTTGTTCGGCGTTCGGCCCGGAGCCCGTGCCCTCGACGACGCCGCCGAGCTGCGCACCTACCCCAATCGCCTCGCCGCCATCGAGGAGCGCCTCGTCGAACGCCACAGCGCCGTGCAGGAGCAACTCCGCGTCCTTCAAGAACGGCGGGCGGAAGTCGAGGTGAAAGAGGGTCGTGACGATCTGACCAAGAAGTACGCGGAGGACATCGCCCTGCTCGACCGACGCGCAGAATCCATGCGGCGGGTGGTGGCCATGGTCTGGAAGACCCGTGCGATCCTTCTTTTGCGCGTCCACGTCGCCGTCACGGCGCGGAGGCGGCCCACCCTCGGACCCTTACCCGAACCCGGAGCGCCGCCGAGCGACCTGGCACGGGCCGCCGGCACCTGCCACGAGGCGGGAGTGGCCGTGCGTTTCTATCTGGAGGATATCGACGAACGTACCGCAGCCATCGATGCGATCGTGCCGTCCGCGCCCCTGTGCGGTGACGTCGATGACGCCGTTCGCGCGGCGGTGGCAGGCGAAGTCGAGGCGACCCGCGCTGCCCACCGCGATCTGCGGGACAGGATGGATCGCCTCGCCGACAACCTCGTCTGGCTCGGTGACCACTTCTCCACCTTGAAGGTAGTCGACGGCGGAGATGAACCACCGACGGATCCCACCGGCAAGGACGGAAGCGCCGCGAACCTGATCGAGCAGGTGGCGGCGGCGATGAAGGGCCTGAACCGACTTGCCGGGAGCGTCGATCACACCGTTGCGGCGGCTGCGGTAGCGGGCCTGACGGCGGACGTGAGCCGGCTGGAGGAGGCGGGTCTGGAGGCGGAGGCCGAGGCGGAGGCGGAGCTGGAGGTCGAACGCCTGGTCGGAGGATTCGGACGATGATGGAGATTTTAGATGCGCTTTCGGCGCTTCCCGCCGGAGAAGCCATCTTCGACCTCGATGGCACGCTGATCCACGGTGACATCGGGGAGAGCGTGATGCGCCGTCTGGGAGCGGCCGGTCATCGTAATGAAGCAACGCACGGAATAGCCGATCTGTGGGAGCATTACCGGTCCATCGAGAGCTACGAGGGTCAGTGCCGCTTCGCCGCGGAATCACTGGCCGGGCTCAGTCAGCAGGCAGTTGAAGGGTTCGTCGACGACGCCTTCGCGCACGGAGATGTCGCGCCGATCGCGGTGGCCTGCGAACTCGCCCATGCCATCGCGCTGCGCCACAGGGTCTGGATCCTGACCGGCAGCGCAGAAATGCTTGGCCGCGCCGTCGCGCCCCGCCTGGGCATCGAGCGCGCGGTCGGCCTGCGGCTTTCCCCCGAAACCGGACGAGGGCTATCCCCGATTACGTGCGGCGAAGGCAAGGTCCGGGCCACGTGGACGTGGTTCGGGCGGCGCCCCGTCTTCGCCATCGGGGACTCCCCGCACGACCTTCCGCTCCTCCGCCTCGCCCACGTCGCCCGTACCTGCGGCAAGAACGCGGGGGTCGAGTTCCCCGCTTTTCCCTGATCAGGTTAGTCGGCGAGCCGCAAAAGGGGCAGGTCGATGAACCGCGTAGAACTCGCCATCTCCGAAGGTCGGTGCGTACTTGTATTCGGCAGCCGGGCGCTGCAGGACGCCGAAACGCTCGGCGAACTGCGCCGTCGTGGCGCAATTCCATCGACGGTACTCGCGGGAGACTTGACCAGCCCGCTCGCGGCGTTGAAGACCGAGTTTTTTGCGCCGGCGCTCACCCGTGAGGGTGGAATTATCTGTCTGATCGAGGCCGAGAGCACCGACGGTGCCGGCCTGTCCGCTCTGGCCGCCATCGTCGAAAGTGCCGCGCACAAGCCGCGGCTTGTCGTGGCCGCACGCGCGTTCAACCCATTCGCGCTCCCCACGGCGCTGCGGATGCTGAAGTTCGATCACGACAAAAAGAAGGCGAAGGAATTCCTTTTCTCGCTGCCCGTGCCCGCGGCGGCCGCACCGGTAGCCGTCGTGGCGCGCGTCGAGGAATCCAAGAAGAAGGCCAGTAATGCGCCAAAGACCACGTTCGTCGGTCGGGAAGACGAGCTGGCGACGCTCAGTGCCTGGACAGGCGGACCGATGGTGCTCGCGGGCCCGGCCGGGGTCGGGAAGCGTTGGTTGCTGGAAAAGGCGCTCACCGGCGCCAAACGGTACCCCGACTTCCACATCGGTTGGGGGTCGGAGGCCGACAGTCTGTACGCGCGCATCGCCGTCATGGCATCCGACGCAGGTGACAAGCGGCTTGCGGAGGCGTTGAACAAGCCCACGGACCGCCCCGTGCCTTCCGCGTTGGCGCACCTGGCGATTTCCGCTCTTGATGGGCTGGACGGCGTGCTCGTCCTCCACCATCTCGAACACGTGATGCGTCGCGATGGCACCTTTCATCGAGAGGGGCGCATCGAGCTTCTGCTCAAGGCGTTGATGCTCGGTAGTTACAAGGCCCGCGTCTTATTCGTCTCGACGATTGCCCCGCGCTTCTATCGCGAGGGCGTGGGCCAGAGCCTCGGCATGCTCGAGCTGGCTGGCCTCAAGGGTCGCGAGCTGCACGAGGTCTTCGACGCTTTTCGTGTCGAGGACTTCCCCAGGGAGCACTTCGGAGACATCCACAACCGCATCCACGGCCACCCGCTCGCCGCGCGAATGTTCGCCATCGCCGTACGGGACTCGGATGACCGAGAAGGGTTGATCGAAGCCCGTAAGTTCATGGCCATGGACGACGTGCGCGACGTCGAGCCGGTCAAGCGTCGCATCACCAAGGGCGTGGAACATCTCGGCGACGAGGAGCGTGCCGCCCTTCACACCCTCGCCCACTTCCGTCTCGCATTCACGGCCTCTGACGCGGAGTCTATCGGAATCAAGCGGGAGACGCGCCTTCTCCTTCTCGGCCGCGGTCTGCTCGACGTCGTCCCCACCGATTCGGGAGAACGCACGTTCTACGTGCATTGGCTCGTGAACGCCGCGTTGGACAGCCGCGCAACGAGTGACTTCGGCATCCTCGAAATGCTGGGAGATCACTACAACGCGCGCGCCGACAAAGCGTCGGGCGTCGAGCGGCTCACCCTCGCCCAGGAGGGCAATCGGCTCCTGTTCGAGGCCCACCGAATTCGCAACCGTTACCGCATGCCGCACCCGGATAACGACCCCGCGCTGGAGTCCGTGCGAGGCATGGTGCGGGGAAAGAAGCCGAGGTTTGACCTTGCGGCGCAACGGATCACCGAGGTGCTCAAGCAGGACCCCGCCAACAGCGAATTCTACCTGCTGAAGGCGGAGTTGATGGTGCTGGAACGCGTGGACGCCGAGGCCATTGCCGCCGTGTTCGCGGAGGTCCAGAGCGCCGCACCGACCCCGGAGTGTTTCCACGTCGAAGCGACGCTTCATCAAGTCAAATCGAGTGGCCGCGGGAAGGCGGCATCCGCATTGGAGCGCGGCGTGGTCGCGTTTCCCGACAACGCCCGCCTGCGCCGGCGCCTTGCCGGGATCTATGTGGACCAGAACCGGTTCGACGACGCCGTGCGGGTTCTGAAGGAAGCGATGGAGGTGGAGCCGATGATGCCGGACAGCTACGGCCTGCTCGGGGAGATCTACCTGCTCTCCGGCGCGTCGCGGTTCGACGACGCGGAGGCCGCGCTGGCGGAAGCGCGGCGTCTGGACCCGGAGAACACCCTGCACATGGCCCGCCTCGGTGCCCTGCTCATGGAGCGTGCCGGCGATGATGAGGATCGCTGGAAGCAAGCCGCGGAGCTGCTGGATGCCGCGGTGGTTGGCGACTCCCGCAACTACGCCGCGCACCTGTACCTCGGCCGCCTGCTGATCGAACGGGGTGGCGATCTCGAACGCGCGGACTGGCTGCTAAAGAAGGCGGCGAAGCTGGATGAACGTGCAGCAATGCCGTTTGTCGAGCGGGCGCGCGTCGCGTTACGCCAGAGCGCGTGGGCCGAGGCCGACGCCATGCTCGATCGCGCGATTCGCACCGAGCCGAGCTGTCATCAGGCGTTCCACGCACGGGGAGAGATGTTCGAGGCACAAGGCCATATCTTCAACGCCGAGGGAGAATTCCGGAAGGCGTTGGAACGCTCGCCAAAGGAGTCCCACGCGCGCGGCAAGTACGAGGCTGCCATTGCCCGAAGCGTGGCGCTGATTGCGAGCGGGGCGGCGGTGGAACTGCAGAAAGCTGCCGAAGCCGCTGGAATCGGAGTGCCGCAGCCGAAGGAGGCCGGGCCGGCCGTTCGTCGCGAGCCAGGAACCACGACCAAGCGTCGTCGCGGCGGCAAAGGTGGGAAGGGCAAGGCGGAAGGAGAGGCCGCGGAGGCCGGTGGACCGGAAGATGCGCCGGCCGAGGCTCAACTGGCGGGTGGCGAGCCGAACCATGATGGCGCCGACGGCGCAGCGGGCGCGGGCAGCGCCGAAGGCGGCGATGGTGCCGGTGGGGAAGGCGGCTCGGGCGAGGGCGGCGGCTGATCGACCTCTCCGCGGCCGACGCGCGGGGCTGGTTGATCGCATCCACCGGCCTCGATCGACGGTTCGGCACCGGTCGCGCCGGCGTGCGCGCGCTCCTGACGACGCTGGGCTGCATCCAGCTCGACCCCATCGACCGCATCGGCACGAACGCCGAACTGGTCGCTGCGGCGCGCGTAGACGGCCTGACCGCCGGGGATGTGCACACGCACCTCGCCGGCGTCACCTTTGAGCATTTTGCCAAGGAGCGGTGCATCCTCGATGCCCGGTTCTTCCCGCACTATCGCGGACGGGCGGTGGAGACGCCGTGGTGGCGCAATACCGAGCGGATGCTGAAACTCTCCCGCGAGCTGCTCGACGACGTTTTGGCGGAACTGGCGGAGCGCGGGCCGATGCCGGCGCAGACGATGACGAACCGAGGCAAGACGGAGGCCATGGATTGGGATGGGTGGAAGGGAACATCCTCGCTCACCTCGCTGGCGATGGAGGTGCTCTGGACGCGGTGCGACGTGGTGTGCAGCGGTCGCGACGCGCGCGGGCGACGCATCTACGACGTGCCCGCCCGCGCATTGCCCGGGCACGCCTCGCTGGCACCCGTCGGAGATTTCGGGGAGGAGTTGCTGCTCGCGCGCGTTGCCTGTGCAGGGTTGCTTTCGCGCGCGGGTGGACCGCAGTGGTCCATGCTCAAGGCGACACGGACGGACGGCACCATTGCTCGCCTGGTCGAAAGTGGCAGGTTGGTCGAGGTCACCGTTGCCCGGCGCCCCTACCTCTCCCTGCCTGAGATCCGAACGGCCCGCTGCATCGGCCCGCGTGTTCTCGGTCCGCTCGACCCCCTCCTCTGGGACCGCACGCTCGTGCGCGATGCGTTTGGATTCGACTACATCTGGGAGATCTACAAGCCCGCGCACGTGCGGCGGTGGGGGTACTACGTTTGTCCCGTCATCGACGGAGACGCCCTGGTCGGGCGCATCGAGGGCCACCGCGCCGATACCCGACTGGTCATCGACAGCGTGTGGGGTGAGGCACCCATTGTTGCCCTCAAACGCTTAGCCGCTCAGAACGCTCGCACCCTTGACACATCAAGTACGATCCGCCATTGATCACGGTTATTACCCGCGATGCCAAATAATTTGCGGTGTGCGTAAAAAGTTACGCGCTCGCGCTTCCCTTTCGGCCTCAGGATTGCTACGCTCCGCGCAACTGCGACAGGCCCCTCCTTGATTCCGTTCTCGCTCATCCTATTATCGGCATTTGCGGCGGAATACGGTCCGTCTGTCGAGGGGGAATGGGTGCCCAGTGAGCCAGCACCGGCCGAGGATTCGGGCGTCGTCGGGTGCACCGACCAGTACCTTCACGATGGCGTGAGCCTGCCCGACCTGCCACTTTTTTATATTCGAACGCAGCCGGTCCACTCTTGGGGCACGCAGGAAATGGTCGATCTCCTC
Source organism: Klebsiella pneumoniae (assembly GCA_945861635.1). GTDB lineage: Bacteria > Myxococcota_A > UBA796 > UBA796 > SXON01 > CAMAWH01. The sequence goes on from CAMAWH010000033.1 coordinate 11,280, forward strand.
GTCGAGACGGGTCGCCACATGAGCTGGCTCATGCCGAACGCCAGCACGCTTGTCATTGGCGACATTGCGAGTGAACGTGGGGGCCACCTTTCCGGGCACAAAAGCCACCGCGGGGGCGTCGATGCCGACGTTGGCATCTACAAGACCGGCGGGTGGCAGCACCATCGCGGCTTTACGACGCTTGCCCCCAGTGAGTTGGACGTCGTGGCCACATGGACGCTGATCTCGTCAATGATCGATACGGGAAAGGTCGATATGATCTTGCTCGATCGCGGACATATTGCGCGCCTGCGGGCGTACACCGTGAAGGCGGGGCTGCTGACCAATGAGGAGGCAAACCGCCTTTTCCCGCGCGAGGGCAGCCGCGGTTCGTGGGCCGACACCGGCATCGTGCGCCACGCGGAGAATCACAAGGACCATCTCCACGTCCGCGTGCTTTGCGCCGACGGGTCCAAGCCGCGCTAATCGGCCGCCGCGCGGCGAGTCGCGGCCGGAATCGGCGGTTCAGTACCCGGGCAGTACGTATACCTTTCCGGCGTTCGTGAAGGCTCCGTCGTTGGCGGACGCGGACACCGCGAGGTCGTCCGTCCCGTCATTGTCGAGGTCCTGCAGGCCGGCGCTGGCGTTCCCGAGGTTGTCCCCGCTCGTCTCCCCCGACCAACTCGCCGCTTCGTCTCCTGGGAACGCCAGCGTGCCGGACAACGACCCACCCGCAAGCAGGTAGAGCGTTCCGGCGCTCGTCGTCGCGCCGCCGAGCAGGTCGGGTACGCCATCGCCATCGACGTCACCAGGGATCGACACGCTCGTGCCGAGTGCGCCATCTCCGGTCAGCAGCGTCGTCACGGTGGACGGCGTGTAGCTTCCCGTGGGTGCGCCGCCCGCCACGATGAGAATTGCACCCCCGTTCGTCGTCACGCCATCGTATCCGGCCGCGCCGATCGCCAGGTCGCTGGTGCCGTCGAAATCGATGTCTCCGGTTGCGATGGAATTAGGACCGTTGCCCAAGAGATCCCCGGCCGCGGAGCCGGCAATGTCGGCGCTGTCGAAGTCGGTAATGTTGTCGTCCCAGCCGGAGTAGACTTCGTAGGCATCGAGGTACCAGCACGCCCCCCGTGACGAGGATCGAGCCGGAGCGCACGCAACGAGGTCGTCCCATCCATCTCCGCTGAGATCGTCGACTGCAACGGCGCTGCCGAGGTGGTCGTTGTCGGACACGCCCCGGAGCATCGCCGCGGCCCAATCCTCCGCGACGCCGTCCACGTTCGCGTACCATTCGTCCACACCCGCAAAAATCCAGACGCGACCTCGTTCATCATCCGAACCCGGCGCGCCAATCGCCGCGTCCGTGTCGCTCTCTGCCCAGAAATCTCCGATGCCGATGTCCCAACCGAACCACGCGTCCTCGTCGCCGCCGTCGAGCCGCCCCTCCCGCAGGGAGCTGACGTTCTGGTTGCCCGAGTACACAACCCCGTGGCTGTTGAAGGTGTCAAAAATCCAGACGGCACCGTCGTCTGTGTCCTCCTGATTGGCGTACGGCGCGCCGACGGCAAACTCGCGATGCCCATCGCCCTCAACATCGCCGAGCGTCTCCACGTCGCTGCCCAGACCGTCGCCCGCGGATTCGCCGCCTACCATCAACCATCCCGACGTGAAGGCGACGTTCGTCCCGCGGTTGGAGTCATCGTGGAACGCCACCCCGCCGGCGTTGGCGGCGCGTGCGTCGTCCCCGACGGACGTGACGAGCAGTTCCGGCTTGCCGTCTCCATCGACATCGTCATCCACCTTCAGGACCGCGGCCATCCCGTGCGCGGCGCTCGTGCCGCGCACGGTCCAGCCGGACTCACCCAACGCGGTCATTTCATCCTGCCGACCGTCACAATCATCGTCGAGCCCATTGTAGGCGGTCTCCGTTGCACCCGGGTACACCGTCGAGTTCGTGTCGTCACAGTCGGTGTCGTCGAGGACGTAGCTGGCGGGCTGGTCGCAGGCGATTTGAGCGTCGTCTGGGTTCCCGTAGGTGTCCGTGTCGGCATCGTGATACCAGGTCGTTTGATCGATGGCTCCGACGTCGATAGAACCATCGCAATCGTTGTCGATGTCGTCACAGATCTCGGACGCGGCGGTATTGACCGTGCCGTTCGCGTCGTCGCAATCCGTGGCGTCGGCAACGTACCCGGCGGGCGCGTCACACGCGCTGACCGCCACGTCGGCATCGCCGTAGGTGTCGGAATCGGTGTCGGCGTACCACACGTTCTCGTCGACGGCGGACTCATCGACCGCTCCGTCACAGTTGTCGTCGATGTCGTTACACAACTCCGATGCGCCGGGGTGCGTCGCTGCGACCGCATCGTCGCAATCCGTTGCGTCCGCGACGTACCCCGAAGGCGCATCGCAAGCGGTGAGATCGCTCGATGCGTCGCCGAACGCGTCCGAATCTACGTCTGCGTACCACGTCGATGCGTCCGAGGCGCCAGCGTCTGTCGTGCCGTCACAGTCGTTGTCGACGTCGTCACACACCTCCGCAGCGTCGGGGTTCACCGCGCCATCCGCGTCGTCACAGTCGTCCGCGGCCGAGACGTACCCCGCGGGTGCGTCGCAAGCGGCGAGCGCGATCAGAGCGTCGCCGAACGTGTCCGTGTCTGCGTCGGCGTACCATGTCGCTGCATCCGCCGCGTCGTCGTCGAGGACACCGTTACAGTCATCATCGATGCCGTTGCACATCTCCGTCGCGAGCGGGTTGACCGCGCCGTCCAGGTCGTCACAGTCCGTCGCGTCCGCGACATAGCCCACCGGTGCGTCGCAAGCGGACACCGCGCTCAGCCCATCGCCGTAGGTGTCCCCATCGGTGTCCGCGTACCAGACCGCTGCGTCCGGCGCGTCGTTATCGACCGCACCGTCGCAATCGTTGTCCACGCCGTCACAGAATTCGGCCATTCCCGGGTTTGCGAGCGGATCCAGGTCGTCGCAATCGTCGCCGAACGCAAAACCGTCTTCGTCGAGGTCGTCGTCATTCCCATCACAGTTTTCGTCGACGCCGTTGTACCAGACCTCGGTGGCACCCGGATGGATGGCCCCGTCGGCGTCGTCACAGTCATCCCCGATGTCATAGCCATCGTCATCCTGATCGAGGTCGTCCACCACGCGACCGGTCACGATGATTTCCGTGGTCGGCTCATCGGCGTCGTTCGCGGAAATGGTGATGCTGCTGGCGTACGCCCCCAGAACGGTGCTGGACAGGGTGGCGTCCACGTCCAATCCGGCTGCGGGTGCCAGATCCACGGCAGCAACGGAAACGGAAAATTCGGGGGCGTTCGCGACGAGCGTGATGTTCAGCGTGCCCGTTCCGGAATTCGACACGGTGAACGGCGCCGAACCCGTTTCCCCGAGAAGGACGTAGCCGAAATCCAACGTCGTTGGTGTCACGTCGATTTCAGCCGCCAGGTCCGCTGTGTCCGCCGTATCGGCCGTATCGGCCGTATCCGCGGCGGTATCTCCCGTGTCCGCATCGGCGCCGGTGTCGACGGGGTCGTTGCCCTTTCCCGCGTCCTTCGTCGAAACGACAACGGTGCCGGAACACGCAGAAAGACCAGAAAGACCAGAAAGACTAAGGAGAAGCAAGAGTTTCATGGTGCCATCCGTGAGTAGCGCCGAGCGGGCGCGGAGAATGTAAACCTTTCCGGCGTTCGACGCCGCGCGAACGTTGCCAGAAGCGGAGTCCGTTCGCCACCGACCCACGCCAGACCGGGCAACTCGCGCGCGGGACAACCATCAACGGCAGTGTCGCAGCGTTCGGTGCCTGCGTCGCGGTCTCCTGAAACTTTCCGTACCTGCAGTGCGTACGGCAACCAGGAAGCCCTTTGCTACGCCGGCATGTCCCCGCCGAGCTTCATCGCCATTTCCTCCAGGCCGCGGACCCGATCCCGCAAATCCGCCGCGCGCTCGAACTCGAGTTTTCCAGCCGCCGCCCGCATTTCCGCGCGGAGTCGCTTGATTTCCCCGGGCAGGCGCTCCAGGGTGAGCTGCGGAATCTCCGGCAACTCGTCATCCTCCCGCGGAACCTTGACGTAGTCCGCGTCCAGAATCGCCGCGAGCGGGCTTTCGAAGCTTTTGATGATCGTCCGAGGAATAATATTATTGTCTATATTGTACGCACGCTGCTTGTCGCGCCGGCGGTCCGTTTCGGATATCGCCAACGTCATGGCCGCGGTCATGCGGTCCGCGTACAAGATGACTCTGCCATCTGCATTTCTCGCCGCTCTGCCCATCGTTTGGATGAGCGAGGTGCCACTCCGGAGAAATCCCTCCTTGTCGGCATCGAGCACGGCCACCAACGCAACCTCTGGCAGATCCAATCCCTCGCGCAGGAGATTGATCCCCACAAGCACGTCGAATTCTCCCAGCCGAAGCTCGCGCAAAATCTGCATTCGCTCCAGCGTGTCAATATCGCTGTGGAGGTAGCGGACACGGACGCCCAACTCCTTGTAATAGTCGGTCAATTCCTGCGCCATCCGCTTCGTCAGGGTCGTGACCAGCACGCGCCAGCCCAGGGCTGCCGTTGCCCGAATCTCGGCCAGCAAGTCATCGACCTGTTCACGTGATGGACGCACCTCGACGATGGGATCCAGCAGGCCGGTCGGGCGGATCACTTGCTCCGCGACCACCCCATAGGATTTCTCGAGTTCATATTTCGCCGGCGTTGCGCTGACGTAAATCACCTTGTGTACGCAGGCCTGAAATTCCTCAAACTTGAGCGGTCGATTGTCCAGCGCGCTCGGCAAGCGAAATCCGAATTTTACCAACGTTTCCTTGCGTGCACGATCTCCGTGGTACATGCCACCGATCTGAGGAACTGTGGCATGACTTTCGTCGATGATGAGCAGCCATTCTTTCGGAAAATATTCCAACAACGTGGGTGGCGGCTCACCCGGAGCGCGCTGCGTCAAATGCCGTGAATAGTTCTCGATACCATTGCAGTAGCCCAACTCTTCGATCATTTCGAGATCGAACATCACACGCTGCTCCAGTCGTTGCGCCTCCAACAACAAGCCCTGCACACGAAACGCCGCCAGCGTTTCCTGGGCTTCGGTCCGAATCGAATCGATGGCTCGGCGCACCTTTTCCTTCGGCGTGACGTAGTGCGAAGCCGGGTAGAGACACACCTTTTCGAGCGCCTCCAACCGCTTTCCGCGCAGTGGATCGAACAGCGAGATCGCCTCCACCTCGTCGCCGAACAACTCGATGCGGATGGCGCGGTCCGTTTCATAGGCTGGAACGACCTCGATAACGTCACCGCGCGCGCGAAACGTGCCACGGTGGAGGTCCTGCTCGTTGCGCGTATATTGCAACTCCACCAGCTTCGCGAGGATGTCCTTCCGCTTTATCGACTGTCCTGGTTCGAGCTGAAGAATCATATTATCATAGGCTTCCGGGCTGCCGAGCCCGTAGATGCAACTCACACTGGCAACAATGATGACGTCCTTGCGCTCCAGCAGGCTACGGGTCGCGGAATGCCGCAGCTTGTCGATGTGATCATTGATGAGGCTGTCCTTCTCGATGTACGTATCGGAGGACGGGATGTACGCCTCCGGTTGGTAGTAGTCGAAATACGAAACAAAATACTCAACGGCATTATCGGGAAAGAGTTTCTTCATTTCGCCGAACAGCTGCGCGGCAAGCGTCTTGTTGTGCGCCATGATCAGCGTCGGCCTGTTGAACGCCGCAATCACGTTCGCGATCGTGAACGTCTTGCCCGTTCCGGTTGCGCCGAGCAGAGTCTGATGGGCGACCCCCGCCGTCAGGCCGCCGATTAATTGCCGAATCGCCTCGGGTTGGTCTCCCGCCGGCGTCATGTCGGTGGCAAGTCGAAACGCCATCCCCGCTCCAAGCCCGCTACACTATCGCGATGGTTGCGCGACTCCCCATCCTCGTGACGGCCGTTCCCCTGCTGCTCGGCGGCTGTGACCAGCAATTGGGGGCGTTCGCCAAGCCCCAGGGCGATACGGCAGCGGACTCCGGCACCTGGCATGGCACCGACACCGACACCGGGGACGACGTCGATCCGAACGACCTCGACGGAGACGGTGTCACCACGGCCGAGGGCGATTGTGACGACACGGACCTTCGCATCGGCCCCGGCCTCCCCGAACGAGAGGACAACGAAAAAGACGATGATTGTGATGGTCGGATCGACGAAGAGTGGGATGGCGTCGCGGTCGCCTACGTGTCCGGAGCAGGCACCGGGCAAATCCTCGAGTTGAGCCGGTCCGGTAAGATTGCGGAGACCATCGACACCGACGGCGGGTGCGCCCCGACATTTCTCGCCTACTTGCCGAACGAAACGGGATGGCTCGTGAACAACGGGTTTGCAACCGTCGTGACCGTGGACCGCTCGGGCACGTGCACCGAACTCGCGGATTTTTCCGAAACCGACTACGGCGTATACGGCATCACGTTGGGCTTGGACGGCACGTACTACGCCACTACCGTGGACTCCCTCGTCTCCATCGCCACGAGCGGCACCGTTACGACGCTGGCGTCGTGGGATCCCGAAACCGAGATGCTCGCGGTCGGCCTCGCCACGGACCCCAAAACCGGGCAGATCGGGATCTTCGACTACCTCGGAGGCTTTGCTACCTACGACGCGACGGACGGATTCGTGATCCAGATTCAGGCCGATTTTTCCAATCCTGCGCTGAAGACGTTTTCCGGCGCCCATCGGGACGGCGGTTCCTGGTACGTCCCCGCGCAGGACCTCGAAACGGGCACCTACGGGGTCTATGGTTACGACGACGCCAAAAAAACATGGACCAAATCGGATGAATGGCACGATGAGGACTGGGCGCCCTACATGCTGACGGTCGATGGCGATGACCCGGAGCACCCGGATTACTACGTCACCGCAACCGCCGGCTGGTATCAGACCGTATGGCGCATCGTCGGCGGCACGAACGCGGCGCTCAACTTCTACGTTTCCGAGGGCACGGAGCCCGGTACGTTTTACGGCATCGCTGCGCACGAATGACGTGGTACGATGCCAGCATGCGCCGCGGTCAATCCAGCCTGGAGCCGATGCTCGTCCTTACGGTCGTCGTGTTGGGCGTGCTCGCGTGGGCGGGCCTCCAGCCGGAGCGCGCCTACGGCGTGCTGGTCGGGTGCGTGAACTGGTTGGAAACACAGCCAATTTTCCAGACGTGGCTCGCCTGGATGGAGGGCCGATGAATCACCTCATCCCACGTCCAATGTTCACCCGACGGGCGGGCCAATCGGTCGTCGAGTACATGCTCGCCGTATCGGTTCTGGCGGTCGGACTCGCCGCCGGCTTTGTCATCTTCTCCGACCACATTTCCATGATGTTCGACAACGTGCGTACGACGGTGCAGGCACCCTACCCGTGAGCGAACGCGGGAGATGACGCCGAACGACATCGCGCTCCTTGCGCTTTGCGCCATCGCAATGTGGACGGATATCCGGACGCAGAAAATCAAGAACTGGTTGACGTTTCCGATGATGCTCGCGGGCGTCGCCAGCGCACCGATATTTGCCGCTCACTACTACGATGGCGCCCTCGGCCTTCTGGCGGCACTCGTCGTCGCCATTCCCGGTTGGCGGTTCGGCGGTGCCATCCGCGCGGGTGACGTGAAGATGCTCATGGCGGCTGGCGCGCTGCTCGGTCCGGAGTGCGGCGTTCGCGCCGTGATTTGGACGTACATGCTGGGGCTGCCTTGCGGCCTCCTCGTGCTCCTGGTGAAGGGCAAGCTCGGAAACCTGTGGCGCTTCTGGGTCAAAAAAGAGCGCAGCGACCCGACCATTGTCGCGCACGCGCCGGTCGTCGCGCTCGGGATCCTGGCCGCGCGCATACAACCGTTTCCCGATCTGTGGTAAACCACAGGCAACCTCGTGGAGTGCCGATGCGCCGCGGTCAAGCCACCACCGAATACTTCGTCATCGTGAGCGTCATCGTCATCGGTCTCGTCGCGACGGCGTGGGTGTTCATGCCCGCGTTTCAGCAAGGCATGACGGGCCTCGACGACGATACGACGACGCTGCTCTCGGAAGGACAAGGAGACGGCCACGGGGATAAGCGCTGACGCCGCCGCAGCGCGGGTAGGGTAGACTCCGCCGCCAGAGTCGAGCCGCCGTGAACAATCCCCGCGCCTTCTTCCTTGCCCTCCTTGTGGCCATCATCGCGACTGCCGCGCAGTGTCGCTACGTCGCCGCGCGTGAGCAAGCCTTGCTCTACGATAGTGAGCCCATGAAAACGGTCGTTGCAAAGCGAGACATACCACCGAATGTGCGCCTCGACGAGACGATGGTGATCATCGTCGAAGTGCCGCGCAAGTGGCAGCAACCGAAGGCCCTCGGCAAAGTGGAGGACGTGATGCAGCAGATCTCGTCCGAGGCCATCTTCACCGGTGAGCAAGTATTGGCGACAAAGCTAGTGAATGCCAATGATGCGGGCCTGGCCTACTTCGTGACAACGGGGTACCGCGCCGTGGCGATTGCCGTGGACGTGTACAACGCGGTCGGCGGTCACATCAAACCGGGAAATGCCATTGACATCCTGGGCAGCTTCGATTTCGGTGTGGGGGACAAGGCGGATCTCCGCACGATCACGCTCATGCAGAACGTGCGCGTCCTCTCGGTTGTAGACGACACGCCGGCCGTCACGTCCGACGACGTCGTGCCGCTTCCGCCGGAAGGCACGTCCGCAGAGCCGGACGAAGACCGGCGGCCGTCAAGAAAACTCAGTGGCTACGCCACTCTGGCCGTCGAAGTGACGCCGGCCGACGCCGCCAAACTTGCGATGGCGCAAGAATTGGGCAAGCTCTCGGTTTCCCTGCGTTCGCTCAACGAAAACGAAGGCACCGTCGAGGTTGCGCCGGCCACCGTGCAAAATACCCTCGGGATTCCAGAACAGGTGCGCTTCAAATCGCGCCCGTCGTACCGGGTCATCGAAGGCGGAGGCGGAAACTGATGCGGCGCACGCGAAGTGGTATCGCCACGCGCCTGGGTCTGGGCGCCGCGCTCGTGTTTTGCCTGCTCGCCGGGCCAACCGTGAACGCCGAGGAGTTGGTTCCGGATCAGGTCGTCGTCATCAACAACCAGACCGCCATCGACGTGCCGTACGCCTTCGGAGACGTGTCGGTTGGGTCCTCGGAAATCGTGAAGGTCGTTCCGCTGCGGGATAGCAAACAAATCCTTCTGGCTGGTCGGGAAGCCGGTTCAACGAACATCATCGTGTACGACGTTCGTGGCGTACGAAAAGATGAATTCGAGGTCACGGTCATTCCGGGAAACCTCGCCAAGGTCATGAAGAACGTACAATCGCTCCTCACCGACATCGAGGGACTCTCGTTCAAGCTGGTCAATGACCACATCTACATTCAGGGAGAGGTCTCGCTGGACGAGGAATTGCAGCGCGTGAAGGACCTCGACGAGCGCGAGCCGCTGGTCGAATCGATGGTCACGCTCTCCCCGATCGCCCAACGCCTGCTCGCCTCGCTGATTGAAAAGGAAATCGGGCAGCCCGGTGTGGACGTCCGCCTGGTGAGCAAGAAAATCATGCTGGAGGGCATCGTGCATTCCGCGATGGCATCGGCGCGTGCCGAAGCCATTGCGCGCGCCTACTACCCTGATGTCATCAACGTTCTGGAGGTGCGTGAGGTCGATCGCATTCCCGGCCGCACGGAGACGATCGTCATGATCGTGCACTTCGTGGAGCTGACGAAAAGCCTCGTCAATAGTTGGAGCGTGAATTGGTCGCCGCTCTCGACCGGTGGCGTCAACTTGTTCTTCCAACGGGACTACGCCAATGGCTGGCAGGACACGACCGGATACGCGGCCGCGAGCATCAACATGCTCCTTCCGAAGTTGGAGCAGGCGCGACAGAGCGGGTACGCGCGGGTGCTGGAAAATCCGACCGTCTCCGTGAAAAGCGGAGACACGGCGCATATATTTTCCGGCTCCAAGGTGCCGTTTGTATTTATTGACAACGGGACCAAATCGATCCAATTCGAGGATGTCGGCATCAAACTCGACGTTACCGCCTATGCCGCGGGCACGGACGTCGATCTTCAAATCGCGGTCGAGGTCAGCTCTCTGGGTGAGGTCGCGCCGAGCGGCTTCCAATCCATCGACACCAGCGAAATCACGACCTCCCAATTCTGCCGTGCGGGGGAGAGCATCGTCATCGGCGGACTTCAGCGGGTGAGCGATCGGGTGAATTGGAACAAGGAGCCCACATCTACGGGTATTTCGGACGGCACGACGACGAGCTTGTTCGATCTCTACCGGGCGAAGGAATACAAAAAATCCAAATCCCAATTCTTGGTTTTCCTGACGCCGCAGATACACGAAACGAGTTCCACCGCCAACCGTGAAATCCAGGACAAATTCAACCTCATCGAGGTTCGACAGTAGCCATGGCGTGCAAGGTCGTTGTGGTCGCCGCCGCAAGAGATGGCGTTGGCAAAACAACGTTTGCCGTGAATCTCGCTCTATCGTTTCTGAAAGAAACGCGCGGCCGCGTCCTCGTCATGGACCTCGACCCGCAAGGCACGGGCGATTGCGCGTCCTTGCTCGGCATGACGGAGCTGCGGAGCATCGCCGACTTTGCGCCCTATCTGGCCCAACTCACGCCGGAAACGATGGGGCCGTACATCGCAACGCACGCGTCCGGGCTGGGCCTGCTGCCGCTCGCCGCGACACCCGAGGACGCGGAAAAGGTGGACGCGGAAGCGGTTCGCGCCATGTTGGCCCTGGTCGAGCCGATCTGCGACACGATTGTGATCGATGCCGGCGCGGGCGTTGAGCCGCGGACGATTCCCGCGCTGGAAATGTCGAGTGGCATCTTCCTGGTGACCACCCCGGACTTCAACGTGGTTCAAGCAACGCGCCGATTTGTCGATCGCTTGCAGGCGTTGCATTTTCCGCAGCAATTGATGAAGGTGGTCGTCAACGCGCTCGATCCGGCCGGCGCCATTACCAAGGACATCGTTCTGGCGCGCCTTGGGCGCCCGGCCCTCGTCACGCTGCCGAAAGACGATGCGCTCACCGCCACGTCGGCTACGAAGGGCACGCCGTTCGTTTTGGATGCGCCGCGGGAAAAACTCACGCGACACTACGATGAGTTGGTCCGGCAGTTGATCGAAAAGGGCGTTTTGGAGCAACTGAGCGCAATCGCAAGACCGAAGGACGTGGCGGTCGGCGCCCGCGCCACGCTGCTGGCCGATGCGCAGGAAAAGGAACTCGGCGCGTGGATGAAGCAGCGCGGATCCAAGTCGAAGAACGCGAAAGAAATCGACGCCCGTTCCCGGCTGAAACTCCTGATCCATAAACGGCTGGTGGAGGTGCTCGACCTCAAACGCCTCGACAAGGAGCTGGCGAACAATACGGATCGTGATCGTGTGCTGCGGGAACGCACCGAAACGGCCGTGGCGCGGATTCTCGACGAAGAGGGCAGCGCCGTCTCCGATCGCACCGAGCGCAAACGGATCGTGAAGGAGGTGTGTGACGAAGCGCTTGGCCTCGGCCCGCTCGAAGATCTCCTTGCCGACGACGCGGTCACGGAAATAATGGTCAACGGCCGCGACAATATTTTCGTGGAAGTGGACGGCAAGCTCCGGCGAGCGCCGGTCTCATTCACCGACGACGCCCAGTTGCTCGGCGTCATCGAGCGCATCGTCGCGCCACTCGGGCGCCGCATCGACGAGAAGTCGCCGATGGTGGATGCCCGGCTCGCCGATGGATCCCGTGTGAACGCGGTGATTCCGCCACTTGCCATCGACGGGCCGTCGATCACCATCCGGAAATTCGCCCGCGAGCCGTTCGTCGTGGAGGACCTGGTCCGGTATGGCTCCTTCACCCATGAATTGGCCGATCTGCTCCGCGCGTGCGTCGAGGCGCGCCTCAACATCATTATTTCCGGCGGAACGGGCTCCGGAAAAACGACGTTGCTCAACGTCATGTCGAGCTTCATTCCCCAGGACGAGCGGATCGTCACCATCGAGGACGCGGCGGAGCTTCAGCTCAAACAACCTCACATCGTTCGCCTGGAATCCCGCCCGGCCAACATCGAGGGTGCGGGCGAGGTTCGGATTCGCGACCTGGTGAAGAATGCGCTGCGCATGCGTCCCGACCGCATCGTCGTTGGGGAGTGCCGCGGCGCGGAGGCCGTGGACATGCTGCAGGCGATGAACACCGGCCACGACGGGTCGATCACCACCGTTCACGCGAACACCCCGCGAGATGCGCTCTCCCGGTTGGAGACCCTCGTGATGTTCGCGGGCCTCGACCTGCCCTCGCGCGCGATTCGCGAACAGATCGCCAGCGCGGTGCATATCCTCGTCCAGACCTCACGTATGAGCGATGGGTCACGCCGCGTCGTGAGCGTGTCCGAAGTGACGGGCATGGAAGCGCAGACCATCACATTGCAGGAAATCTTTATTTTCCGCCAAACCGGCGTCGACGAAAAGAAAAAGGTCATCGGTCGCTTCGTCGCAACCGGTTTCGTGCCGAAATTCATTTCCAAATTGGATGCGCTCGGAATCGCGCTGCCGAAGGGAATCTTTGCCGCGTCCAATGAAGCCAGCGCACCCCGCGGGCGCGCCTGATGATGCCGCTTTGGTGGGACGCGCCGACGTTCGGTCGGTTGGCATGGCAGGGCGTTTCCACGCTGGCTTGGTTGGCGGTCGGCTGGTTTGTGGCACCGTGGGCATGGAAGAAATTCGACGACGGCACCAGCGGGTACGTCCTGTGGATGCGCGGCCAGTTCGATCGCATGTTCATGGAGGTATCGGTCGGCGTCTGCACGGGCTGCATTGTCGGAAGCATGCTGTTGTTCGGCGCGTTCGGATGGTGGATTACCAGCGCCGTGCCCTACGAACCGGCCGCCTACCACCTCATCCGCGTCATCGTGATTGGCGTCCTCGTGGTCGGTCCTTTCGGCATGCCGACGGGGTACGGCCTGCCGCGGTTCGTGGTCGAGCGGATGTGGCAGCGCCGCATCGACATGTTTGAAGATCAATTGCTCGACGCGCTGGCGTTCATGTCCAACGGGTTGAAGTCCGGCCTTTCGCTCTTGCAGACGATGGATATGGTGCGAGAGGAACTGCCGAATCCGATTTCGCAGGAATTTGCGCTGACGCTGAACGAGCAGCGCCTGGGCGTTTCGTTGGAGGATGCGCTGCTCGGGTTGGAGCGCCGCGTGGACACGGAGGACGTGCAAATCATCGTCACGTCGATCAATATTCTTCGGCAGAGTGGCGGCAATCTCGCGGAAACGTTCGATACGGTCGCGGCGACCATCCGGGAACGCAAAAAGGTCGCGGGAAAGGTGCGCTCTCTGACCGCGCAGGGCGTCGCTCAGGGCATCATCATCGTCTTCATGCCGTTCGTGCTGGCGTTTGCACTATGGACCATCGATCCGGTACTGATTTCCCGGCTCTGGACGACCTGGCTCGGCTGGGTCATGATTTTCGTCATGCTGATCCTGCAGACGATCGGCGGGGTGATGATCAAACGGATCGTCACGATTCAGGTGTGACGCCTCGGCCACCGTCGCTAGAGCGGAAAATCCATTTCCATCTGCTGAGCGAGGGCGGGCCACGTCTGGGCCCAGACCGCGCCCGAGAGGCACGTAATATCCTCGATCCCGGGGGAGACGTAGGCGTCCGCAAGGCCCGTGGTGTCGATGCGAACGTGCAGGGTGGTTCCCGCCGGAACCACGCAAGCGAACGTCGTGACGCCTGCGAGCGCGGTCAGGACCAGGCCCGGATCATCCGGCCCGGGGACGACGGTACCGATCCGCGGCAGGGAGTTGGTCTTCCATGGCGTCCGGATCAACATCGCCGCCCAGATGGCAACGGCAATCCAAACGGTCACGCGGACCACCATGAATTGCCACGAATTCATCATGTACGCTTCACTTCTTCGCCTTTACCGCCTTCTTTTCCTTGGGCGGCTTGGGCGGCAGTCTGCGGGTTGCGGCAAGCGAGCGCCCGATCCACACAGTGAGGTCCGCATCCGACGCGACGATCGCCGCGGGCAACGTAAAATAACTCCCCATTCTCCTGCCCATTGGACAGAATGGCGCGCCGCCGAGGCTCTCCAACTCCACCGCGTCCTCTGCCGAGAGCCGAACCATCACGCCCTCCTCCCACGTTCCGCACGCCATATTTCCGCCGAGAAACCCCGCCGTGCACCCAAACATCGGTCGGACGGCGACTTCCGCCGGCATAAGTGACCGGAATCGCTCGGTGTGAGCGGAGGACGGCTTGACCATTTTCATGATGGTTCCGAGTGAGCGCCGGGCTTATCCGGCGGTGGAGACGATGTCGGCGAGGTTTCGACGGAGCGAGCGGGCGGTTGGCGGTCCCGCGTGCGCGATCCGGAACAGCAGGATCTCCGCGTGGTCCGAAGGGGTCGGGAAAATATTCAGCCACCGCGGGCGCATCTCTGCGAGTTCGCGGAGCCAGCCCGCATCGAGCCCCTCCCCCGTCTCCGCCCGCAGGAACAAGTAGGGCAGCGTCGTAAGCGGGTGGATTGCGAGGCCGCGCAGCGTCGCCGTGAGCCAAAGGCGCTGCATGGCCCGTCCGCCGTCGAGGAACGCGCGCCGATCGCGCCCAGGAATCACGAGGAGGCCCATGGCAGCAGCGTTCTGCACGTGATCGCGCGCCATCGAACGGAAGGCGCGGCCGCCGCTTTCGGCGCGGAGGAGGGCGGTCGCGGCCGGGTACCGCATGAGTCGCATTGCCGCCCGCTCGGACGCCGTCAATTCGAGCGCATGGACGTCCAGTCCGTCTCTCGTCTCCGACACCTCGGCCTCGGTCCAGCGAAAGCCGGCGAAAATCTCGGGGTGAATGCGCGGGTCCAACAGGCAGCGCTGATCCGCGCGCCCCATCATGTCCGAGAGCGCCGGCAGCTCGTTCCTGGCGAGCAGCAGGCATGCGCCCCGGGACGTTGCGGCTTCGGAAAGCGCTTCGGCATCGGACTCGGAGAGCGGGCGGGCGCCATCCCGCCGGCGGTTGGTGCAACGCAGCGCCAGCGCGCTGGCCAGTGGATCGCGCGTGATCGCTCCCGCTGAAAAGGATAGCAGAAGCGGAAGATCGGGCTCCGCGAAGCACTCGGCTTCGACGCGTTTGCCTACCATGCCCGCGGCGAGGAGGACGTTTTCCCACACCGCACCGAACGCCAACCAGGTCGCGGAGTGCCGGAAATCCAGAAAGCTCGTGCTACGCGTCGGATCGCGTCGGCATTCCAGCTTGTCCGCCCTCCAAAAAAACGTCCACGGCTGCTGATTATGCGCGGACGGTGCGCTGGCGGCGTGCGCTACGATGGTGTCGCGCCACGTCGACCGATCCAGGACAGCGGGAGCCTGGGCCTCTCGGCAGACGGT
This sequence comes from Klebsiella pneumoniae, assembly GCA_945861635.1. GTDB lineage: Bacteria > Myxococcota_A > UBA796 > UBA796 > SXON01 > CAMAWH01. The sequence continues at coordinate 26,674 of CAMAWH010000033.1, forward strand.
CTCCGCCGGCGGAGGGGAAGCGGCGAGACGGAACGCACCAGCGCCGTCCGCGATGATCGCTTCGACGTCCACATAGTACCGGCCTGACTCGGAGAACTCTCCAAGCAATATTCGCCTTGCGACGTCGCAAACCAGGGCGCCCCCGAGCGCGACGCCTGACGCGAGCTGCGGCCACGTCGAAATCGTCTCCTTCACCTCGGGTAGGGACGCAATCATCCTGGAAGAAAGCTGATCCTCTCCCAATAGTCGCAGGACGTGCGGTATCTTTTCTTTGGATGGCAGGCCACGGAGTGCCGCGGTGGGTACATCGCCGAGGAGGCCATGCAGAACCGGACGGTTCGGCTCGAGATCGAAGCGTTCAACATCGAAAAGACCACGATCGCTCGTGTCCATGACCACCGGAATTCGGCGCGCCCGCGCGGCCTCCCGAATCCGCACCTTCATCCACAGGTCATCGCACTCTTCGACAAGCAGGTCGAGCCCGTCGAGGAACGCGTCGATTCCGGCCGCGACGACGCCCTCCAGAACGATTTCGACGTCCAGATACGGATCCATCTCCGCCAGGCGCCTCGCGGCCATCACTGTCTTCGGCAGGCCGAGTTCGTGAACGCCCGCATGGAGGCGATTCATGTTGGAGAGGGAGAGATCGTCGAAGTCGGCCAGGCGCAGCATCCCGCCGACTCCCTCCATCGCAAGGATGAACGCGGCGGATTGACCAACCGACAGGCCGATGACGCCGATTCGCGCCGACGCAAGCCGATCCTGTTCGCGCGACGTAATCTTGTACCGATTCCGATCGGTCCTCACCGCGCGGAACGGACCCGCCGGAAGCACGTGGACGACGCGGTCGGACCACGGAAACCAGAACCACTCGCCGTACCCATCCGGATCGCCTCCCAACATCGCATCCACTTCCGCCGATACCGACGCCGCGTCACGACGCGCCGCAGGATCGCGACGCTCAATCGACTCGGTCAACTGCTCGCGGATCGTGTCATGGCGGAATCTCGCGGGATGATCCGGTCGGCATCGGTCCGGGTTCCAGCACAGGGTCGTCGGTTCCAACGCGCACCTCCCGCAGGGTATTCGGCAGGGTCAGGACAAATTCGGCGCCCGGTCCCGCGCCGGCGGCGAGTTCCAGGGTGCCGCCATGCAACGACGCGATCTCGCGCGAGACCGCGAGGCCGAGGCCCGTCCCCTTGCCCGGCGCTTTCGTGGTGAAGAACGGAGCGAAGATGCGCTCCCGAATCGCGAGCGGGACCCCATGACCGTCGTCTCGAACGGAAACGATGACGTCACGGCCCACGCGATCGGTGCGAATCCAGATGTGTGAGCCCGTTTCTGTCGCCGCGTCGGCCGCGTTGACCAAGAGGTTCATGATCACCTGATCGAGAATCTCCGGATAGCACAGAAACGGCTCGTCAAACCTATACTCTCGCTCGATGTCAACGTGCGCCGTTCGGTACGCGATGATGGTGAGTATCGACTCGATGCCTTCCGAGAGGCGGGCCGCTGTCTGTCTCGGCCGTTCCTCTCCCCGCGTAAACGTGAGGATGGCGTTGACGATCCGCTGGATTCGCCCCGCCGAAAGGTCGATGGCGTCGAGCAGGCGCGCCGCCATCACCACATCGCGCTCCGTTGCAGTCCCGTGGGACATTCGCTCCACGCCGAGCCGCAGCGGACCGAGCGAATTCGTGACGGCGTTCAGCGGATTGAGCACCTCGTGGGCGATGCCGCCCGCCAACAATCCAAGCGTGGTCTGTTTCTCCATCCGCATCACGGCGTACGCGAGCTGCCGCAGTCGAATCTGCGCTCCGATCCGGGCGAGAAGTTCGGGGGAAGAGAATGGCTTTACGACGTAGTCATCCGCACCCGCCGCAAACCCCTGAAGGGCCGCCTCCGCGCCGTGGCGCGCGGAGAGCAGGATCACTGGCACGCTTTGGGAGACAGGATCCGCCTTGATCCGACGACACAGTTCGTAGCCGTCGATGCCCGGCATCATCACATCGCTCACGACGATGTCGGGGAGATCACCCGCGAGTACAGCCATGACCGCCAGGCCGTCCGGTACCGACTCTACGTGATGGTGTGCGCCGATGATTCGCGTCAGGAATTCACGCATCTCCTCGTTGTCTTCGACAAGCAGGACCCGTCCGCCACGCGCCGACGGATTCGCAGGCGCCGGCGCGACGGTGGCAGCGAGCGCAAGCGGGCGATCCTCCAATAGCAACGCCCGCTCCTCGTCCGACATCACATCGCTCGGCGGCGACCCGATGGCGTCTGCCCCGCTGCCGAGCGGCAAACGGACGCGAAAGGTAGACCCGCGCCCGAGTTCACTCTCCAACTCGATGACCCCGCCGTGGGCGCGCGCGATCCCCGCCGCCATCGAAAGCCCGATTCCCGTGCCCTCAATCCGACGACCCTCTGCATCGCGAGCACGTTGGAACCGTTCAAATACCCTGGCTTGCTCCTCCGCCGCGATTCCGGGCCCGGTGTCGATCACTTCGATGACCACCTCGGCGTCGCCGGCGCATACCCGGACCCGCACCGCGTCTCCCGTGTCCACGTATTTCAGCGCGTTGGAAACCAGGTTGACGACCACTCGCCTGAGCAGGCGGGCATCCCCTGCTACAACGGCTGCACTCTCGATCGCGCAGGTCAGACCAATCCGTTTGCGGTCTGCGAGCGGCATCAACGTTACGACGACATCCTCCACCATCGGCGCAAGATCCACGGCAACCCGCTCGACCGCAACCCGTCCGGCGTCGAACTTCGCCGAGTCGAGGATCTCATTCACCAGCCGAAGGAGGTTGCGCGCGTTGCGACGAATGTGATGCACGCTCCCAACCGTCGTCGTGTCGCCAAATCGCGCGAGCGCGGTTTCCACGTCGTCCAACGGCGCCAGAATCAACGTCAACGGCGTGCGGAGCTCGTGACTGACGTTGGTGAAGAACTCGGCCTTGGCGCGGTCCGCCTGCTCCAATTGGGCCACGGTGTCCTCAAGGCGGGTGCGGGCCTCCTCCAACTCTGCGGTACGTTCCCCAACGCGCACCTCAAGGTTGTCGCGCAGGTCGGCGATGGTGCGAAAAGCGCGAGCGTTCTCGACCGCCACGGCCAGTTGCCCGGCGAGGGCACCGAGCAGCGCATCTCCCAAGGGCGCCCCGACGAACAAGGCGCCAACGACGCGATCTCGACTCTGGAGGGGAACGAGCCGCGCGTCCACCTCGTCGGAAACGGCGGAGGCCGCGTTCCCCGCGAGCAGCGACACCGTCACGACGTTGTTCGCCGCGGCAAGGCCTCGCAAAACGCGCTCCAGCGGGCGCGGCAGTTCGTGGCCGGCGGCGATGACCAAGCCCGGCGGCTCGCTTTCCGCGAGCAGTATCGCCACCGGCGCGTCGGGATAGCGCTCCCGCACGGCTGCGGCGGCTTGCCGCATCACGTGGGTCAGGTCGAGCGATCGGGCGGTTGCCGTACCAACCGCGTGGAGGAGGTCGAGTTCGCGCACGCGCGCGTCAAGAGCGCCCTTCGCGACCAGAAGCTGGTCGACCTTGTCGTTGAGGGTGCGATTGGTCTCCTCCAGCTCTGTTGCCGCGTCGCCCAGATTCCGCAATCGCCTGCGAACAAACGTAGGAATTCTCCGAACCGCGGCCGCCATCCGCTCCCACACGCTGACCCAATTGCTGACGCGAACCGCGAAGTGCACCTCCATCGGCGAGATGCGTTGCATCGTGACCACTGCCGGCGCGGCGCCAAGTATGGTGGGTACGCCGGTGATGATTCCGCGCACCGTGTCCAGGAACGCGTTGCTGGGCGGGTAGCCGTCGTGGAAGCGGTAGGTCGCGTGCAGCGCACCGGGGCCGGTTTGGACGAAGGAAATGGTCACAAACGGGAACAAAAAACGCGGCACCAACCTTGGAAACTGGGCGTAGACGCTGTGCGGCGAGAACGCGGATCGAACCAGCACCCGCAAAAACCCCAAGCCGCCGGTATCGGGAAACGATGAGCCGATGCGGAAATAGATGTCGGGGTCGTCAGGGAAATACTGCTGAACGCGTTCTTCAATCGTCAAAAACGTCGCGTAGTCAATCCAGTTCGTGCGGTCGAGCAGGGCGGCACGCGCGTAGGGAAGATTGTCGAGCAGGCGATGGTCCGGTGCACCATGCGCCGCAAGATAGTCCAGGAAGAACGTCAGAGAGAGGCAGCTGACTTCCCGTGGCCGAGCCTCCGCGCTCACCGACGACCATCCCGCGGAGCGGTCACTTCAAACACATGCTCCAGTAGGTTTGGCACCAGCGCCGCGGACAAGATCGTAAGATCCGCCGCTCCGAGATCGGTAATTCCGGAGAGCGCGCTTGGTTCGACCCCGCCACCCTCTAGAAGCAGCGCGAATCGGGTGCGGGCGCGCTTCGCGAACCAGACTCGGCTGGCCTCTAAAAGTGCGGCGTACGCCATCTCTCCGCCAGGCCGTAGGGCGTAGAAGCGCACACAATCGAGCAAGCCGAAAAGATGCAAACCGGGGTCGGCGGTTTCCAGAACGGCGGCCGCCATGGGACGATCATTTTCCGTCGCCATGAGTGTACCGCGCTCCCGACGCAAACCCGCCCGCTGCCAAGCCACCGCAACGGCATCGAGGGAATAACGCTCGGCAACAAGATCGAGCGCTTCCCGGTAGGCGTGCGGACGGATCACCTGGATGCGCGCCAGGAGGACGCGGATTTCCTCCTCTGTAGCCGGTGCCACGCGCGCATTTCCGGGCAGCGAACCGATACGCCGCCCCGCAGACGTTACCTCTAACGCCCGGAATGGGACGACTGCGGCCTCGCCTGAACCGACGTGACGTGCGGGCAGGTGATGGTGGACCAGCTTCGAGAACCGAGCGTCCTCCTGCACGTACCCGATGACCCAATCGAGGTCGCCGTCCGCGAGGGCGTGCTCATACGCGCGGTAGTGGATTTCGCGCAGGACAATCCGCGGCGCGGAGCCGTCCGGCGGCTCGTCCTTCCGTCGCGCCATTTGATAACCGAACCACGCGCGCGAATAGGTGCGAAGAAGAGAAAGTGACGCTTCTATGCCACGTTCCGAGGGCCATACGACCTGACAACCGATCTCCGGCGCCGCATCGACCTTGCTCGACGTGATCGCAAACGCGTCGCGCAACATCGGAAAATGCGCCTCGCTCTTGCCAGAGAGGTTGAAATACCCGGAGCGCTCGTAGAGATCCCAACTGTCGCTCGACCACACGCCCCCGACTCGCGTGCGTGGGCTGAGCAATTCTCCGATTCGCGCCATCCAACGCTGTCTTACCTCTCCCGGTGGGGGTGCAACATGCGTTCCCGCCGTATCGGCCAGATCGCTACCCGCCGAAAAGAGCAGGCGGACATCGGCGTCGAGCGGCAGCGGGGCGCCGTCGAAGCCGTGAACGCCGACCGCGCGCAGTCCCAACCCCGGGAAGAGGAGATCGTCCACTGCGTCCGCCGAAAATGCCAGCCCGGCGTAAGAAACGTCGCGGAGCGGACGGATCACCTCCATCTCCGGCCAAAGCGCGTGCTGGAACCTCACCCACGACCCAGCCGGCGCGCTCACCCGGCGATACCAACGACTTCGCCGAAGCTCCAGCTGCCCGGGCAACGCGACGGAAAATCCGACGGCGTTGCGGGAGATCCCGGTGACGTCGAAGCGAAACACGGTGTTGTAGCCATAGATGTCGATCGTCAGTGGCCCCGCCCGGTGAGTGGGCCGAGAAATTCGAGCGGACCCGACGGGCCGCCGAGCGCGTGCAGGCGACCGGTCGTCCCGGTGCCGCGCGCGTCGCGTGTGGAGCATTCGCAGTGGTTCCGCACGAGCGCGTAGAGCGTTTCGTGGATACGCGCGGCGTCCCGCATGTATTCGACCCGCGGCATGACCGGCGCCGGTGGCGTGACCACGCCCCTCCGAACCAGCCCTTGCAATAATCCTGCAATCCGGCGGGCAGGCGACAAGGTCAGGCCCGTCAGGACGACATGAAACGCGTCGGAGCGCAGGCGCTCGGCCTGAACGGCCGCGATTCGGAACTGTTCGCCCGAAACGTCGAGCCGCAGGTCTCCGAGCGCGCGAGGATCGACGCCGACCAGGCGCGCGGACGTCACGACGATTCCGGCGGGGCTGACGCGCTCGATCAGCACGGCGCCGCCGTGTTCCCCGAGGTCGGCGCCCAGGGGGGCCGTGGCCGGATCTGCAACGCCGTAGCCGGCGTCGGCGTGAAGGCCCGCCTTGCCGGAAACGATCACTCCAACCCCGCCGGTACCCGCCCACCCAGTAGAGGCGGGGAGCGGCGAGCAGATTGCGGATCCATAACAGTGCACTCCAAACCGCCCCGCCCGTGACGACGAAGGCGGGGTCTGCCCGAAATCATGCCACGAACGCGACCGACGTGGCGGCGGCCGGCCGTGATATTAACCGTAGCGCTCAGCGGGCAACACGCATCGCTCGCGACGCGCAGTGCGCCGCGCGATAGAAGTTCCGCCCTCCGTTCTCCCCGGACACCCCCAATGTTGTGGATAACCCTGGCCTTTGCCGCCGAGCCCGCCATCGAGGGCGGACGCATCTCCATCGACGGCCGCGCGATCACGGACGTCGGGACGCCACCGCGGGCGGTGCTCGTCCACGAGGGCCGCCTGTACATCCTCACCGAAGCAGGCGAGCTGCAAACCTGGTTGCTGGACGCGGAACCGGTCCTGCTCGGACGCATTTCCCAGCCCGATGCCGATGGCCTTTTCGTCGCGAACGGAAGGGCGTGGGTGACCGTGCGGGAGGTTCGGGCTATTCCTATGGAACGCCTCGTATCGGCGATCGTGACGTCTGGCGAAATCGGCACGATTGGCACGGCGACCGAACCGCGTGCAACCCTACCGAGCGCACCGCCGCTGAGTGCTCCCCTGCCCGCCTCCGCCGCCAGCGTAGTGCGGGTGAATCGCGGCATCGCCGTCGTCAATCGCGGCCGGAACGCCGGGTTGACGGTCGGTACGGAACTCCGATTTTTCGGAAAGGAAACGGTCCGCACCCCCTCGCTCGACGGCGTCGGATTCGAGTCGCGCGAGGTCGAGCGGGTCGTCGCAACCGGCCGAGTACGCGTCACCGAGGATGAACGAGCGTTGGTCGATCTCTCGCGCGGGGGGCGCGTCGACGTCGGCGACACCATCGAGGTCCGCGCCGGGGCTTACAAATACCCCCTGGCGCCCGAGCGGCTTGGCAGCGTCCGTGAAGTCGGCATGGTGATCCGGCCCGTGCTGGCGCTGGACACCGTCGGCGTGGCCTTCATCAACGACGCTTGGCTCGTCGTGACCTTCGACAAGCCGTGGTACGCGCAAGCCCGGCTCGCGCCGCTCGCCTTCGGCTGGAGCGCGGATGGCAACCCGCTCAGCGTCGCAGGCGTGCTGAGCGGGGGCTACGACAGCCGCTACTTCTCCGTCGGTCTGGGCGCCGGCGGGTCCATGCTCAACTCACAGCCTGGATCGACCCGCTACTCCGCCGCCTCGTCCGACTACAACGTCGCGGAAGAAACGCAGTTCACGGACGTTGACAGCGCCTTTGCCATCGTTCAGGAGGCCCGACTCGGCGCGCGCGACGGACTTTCCATCTCCGTGCGCAACACCTTCCTGCTCGTGCCGATCACGACGATCACGTACGAGTACGACAAGGACACCGGTGAACAGGTGGTCGACGAGGACGGCAAACCGATTTCCGACGAAAGCTCGCGTGACGAATTCGTGTACGGCGGACTCGCGATGCGCCTGAACGTCCCCACCGGCGATCGAACAGACCTTTTCGCCAACTGGTCGTTCGGGGAGGCCGGCGAGATCGTCGTCGAGGGCGGGGTCAGTACCTGGCTCCGCGGCAACGGCGACAAGGGGAGTCTCGGCCTCCAGGTGGCCGCCGGCTATGGCTACATCGAGGGAAACCCGGATGACACCTACGTGGTTCTCAACGGGCCGATGGTGAGCGTGGGGGGGCGGTATCGGTTTTGAGTTTATGACCTCTCAAAGTTGCAGTTCAGCAAGTTGCACGACCGCGTACACAGATGCACTTGATGCCGCCGGCGCATGGTCCCCACCGCGTTCCAAACGTGTTTCATCGAACGCGCGTCCGCGATATTTCCGACCGGTTCCAGAAAATAACAAAGCCGCACGTTTCCGGCGGGGTCGAAGGCAATATCCGAGTGCCCGGCCTTGCACACCTCGCCATTATACGTGGACGGATTCCGGAAATGCCTTTTGAAGGCTTCCAGTTGGTCCACGGAATTGCAAACCTGGCCCGCAGCCCCACGCTCCGCAATTAAAACATCCAGCGCCGCGTCAATGGCTCCCAACTCCTTCGGCCACATGGGAGATCGACGCCACCACCCCGGATCGTGCGCATTCTCCCCGAAGTTCTGGTAGAGCGGCTGCAACACCAGCTCGTACCCTCGTGATTTCACCCACGAGAGCAGCGGGGGAATCTCCTCAGCATTCCCGCCGTGCAATATACAAGCGATAATTACCCGCGGATTCGGCCGTCGATCCAATCGATCGCACACCTCCATCATCTTCCTGAAGGTGCCCGGACGGCCGCGTGAATGATCCACGGTGGCCTCGGAAAATCCATCCAACGAGAGGTAGGCGACGCTGACGCCGGCGTCACACAACGCATCCGCGCGGTCGTCCGTCAGCAACCAACCGTTGGTGTTGAACGTCACGGAAAACCCAAGCCGAACGGCCCGTGCCATCAACCGCTCGAGATCCTTCCGGAGCAGCGGCTCTCCCCCGACGAAGTTCATGGCTGCGGGGCCGAGCCACTCGGCGAGTTCGTCGATGACGCCCGCCCACGCCGCTTCCGGGAGATCCTCCGCCTTGTTTTTGTAGATGTCGCAGTGGTGACACGGGAGAAAACACCGATCCGTGACCGACAAATGGACCTGCGTCGGCAGCCCCTCGGCGTGGCGCAGACGTAACTGAGAGAGCGCGCGCTCGATCACGATGCGCTCCCGATCTCTTCCGCGGAAATATCCGAGTAGTTCGCCGACCGCGGAATGAAACAACCCTGGCAGGCCGGCAGTCCGTCGTATCTCCCGACCGCGACTTGACGACGATTTTTCGCCATCGCCTGTCCCCACCAAATCGCGGAAAATGGCTGGTGATTAACGCTGCCGAGCACATTCTCCAGCCGATTGTCACGCGTGCAGGTCGTGACGCGCCCATCCCACCCGATGACGGGACTTTTCCAGAAACAACCACAGATGCCGGGGCCGCCGACCACGGCAACCGGTGTCGCGGCCGGGCGCGGCAACGCCAGCCCTTGCCGCGCCATCTCGCCACGAAATACCGAATTGGCGACCGCCTGCTCACCGGTCGACGGCGCGTCCAACTGGCGAAAGAAAATTATCGCGTCGTCACCGGGTGGCACATTCTGCGCCGCCGCTCGGAAGGACATGCCGCGCGTCCGGCACGCGGCCTCCCAACGCTCGCGAAATGCCGCCGCTTCCGTCACGTTGTTCGGACCCACGATGAATTGAAAAATCGGCCGGGGCCAACGCGCACGCGTCGCGGATCGCGCGTCAAGAAACCCATCAATATTATTGGTAACGTTCGCGAATTCATCGCGCCCCTTGACACGCCGATAGGTTTCCGCGGTACTGGCATCTATTGAAAAATGCCAGGTCTGCGGCACGGGCGATTCATTCAGCGCGATGCGCACCCGATCCCGACCCAGATGCGTTCCGTTCGTGTGGATTTCGATGGCACCGAACAGCCCCGGCGCCGACCGCAACGCGAGTTGGTACAGGGCACCGAACTCCGGGTGCAGGAGCGGCTCACCCAACCAGAAAAAAATGAGCGTGTCGAAACGCGCGCCGACCGCTCTCAGATCAGCGAAGACGTTTTCCGCAGTCGCCAACTGTAGAAAGCCCACTCTCCCGTGATGGGGATGGGCCGTTCCTTCCGCTACCGTGCAGTGGACGCAGGCCAGCGAGCACTGGTTCGTCGTTTCAAGAACGAGGTAGCTGCCGGGGAGCGTGACGGGCTGCACCCGTCCAGCGTAGCCCGGAGAAACTAGCGCAGCGCGGCGCGCGGCATCCAGTGGCCGGCAATCCAGTGGCCGTGGCGCGCATAATGCCCGTCGATCCAAACCATTCCGGTATGCGGCGCCATGTGCCAGCCCGTAGCCACCACCACCAGCGGCGCGAACGACGCCGAGATCACGACCCGCGGGCCACCGGCCGCCCGGTGGGCGACGCGACCCGAATGTGCGAACGCGACGGTGGACCAAAGCGAAAGGACTGCAATCAGGACGACTTTGAGGGGATGCATGGTGTTCTCCTTGGGAACATCCATCCGACGCGGCGAGCCCTCCGCCTATTCGAAACTACTCACAGCTCATGAGCGCGCAGGCATGGGTTGTCTTCCCGGCCCCAATGGGAAACTCCATTTCCGCGTGACACGAGTCGGGACCGCGTTGCGTGCTCGCCTTGAACGTCCACTGCCCCGCACCCAGCTTCTGACTGACGATTCCATCTCCGGATGTCTGGCCGGGCGTCTGCACTCCCCCTGTTTCCGTCGGCTCCAGCGTGTAGTTTTTATAGGCGACGTATTCGGGTTGATGGGGATCCTCCACCGCGTCGTTGATCACCAGGAGATCCAACTCGCCACTCGATCCATCCCCGCCTCCTTCTTCCTGATTCCAGGCACTTGCGTCGTCCGGAGTGTCGCAGAAGTTCGCGTCGGCGGAAGTGTCGATTCCGGTGGACGGGGCGCCGGCACACGCCGCGAGAGCCAGGAGGGGGAGGAGGACGGAAGGCAGGCGCATTCACCAATCCTACCGCGGGAGCCCCCACGAGTGCTACTGTGGACGCGTGGATGAGCTCACCGCCATCGCCGATCGCATCACCCGGCGGGATTCGGGCGGCGTGCGCGGACCGTGGACGCTGGAGCTGTACCCGACGCTCGCGTGCAACCTTGATTGCGGGTTTTGCGACACGACGGATCGCCACCGGCCGCCCGTGAACGAATTGGGGGAGGCGCGCACGCTCGCGCTCCTCGATGAAGCCGCTGCATCGGGCGTTCAGCGCGTTTTCATCCTCGGCGGCGGGGAACCGCTACTCGCCGCCCACACGCCGGCCCTGATGCGCCGGGTGAAGCAGCATGGAATGGAGGGCATCCTCACCACCAATGGCACGCTCATGGGCGAGCCCGTACGGCGGATGATGGTGGAGGTCGGATGGGATGAAGTGCACGTGAGCATCGACGGTGCGACGCCGAGCACCCATGACCGGCTTCGCGGACGAATCGGAGCCTTCGACCGATCGATTCGCGCACTATGTCGTCTGCGATCGCTCCGAAACGGTCACCGCGCTCCACGCCTTGCGCTCCACACGGTCATCACGCGCGAAAACGTGGATGAAATTGCCGACATCGTGCGCCTCGCGGCGGCAGTGGGTGCGGAGCGCGTCGAATTCGATGGATTGATCGCGTACCGGCCCGAGCAGCGCGCGCACGCCCTCGATGAGGAGGCGCGCCGCCGACTGCCCTCCCGGGCCCGCGCCGGTCTCGACATCGCGGCCTCGCACGGCATCGTTACGACCCTTCACCGTTTCCTGGATGCGGTGGAGCGCGGCACGCTGCCGCCCGCACCCGGAACCGGGATTGGCTACGGCACCGCCCCGTGTCTCAAGGCCTGGCACTCTCTGGTGGTCGCGGCGGACGGACGGACATCGCCGTGCTGTGTTCTGGCCGGAACGGGCGAGAGTGTTGCGTCCGCGCCTCTCTCCGAGGTCTGGGAAAACAGCGCCTCCCTTACGACGATTCGAGCGGGCATGCTCGCGGGCCGGCCCACGGGACGCTGCGCCGAGTGCTCGGAAAACATCCTCGCCCACGAACGCGCGATTCGCGCGCACCTGCCTGCCGCATGAACGTCAACCTCGAACTGACCGATCACTGCAACATCAAGTGCCGGATGTGCAGCCAATCGCTGCGTGACGAGGCCCACGGCGCCAAGCCGGCGTTCATGGATTTCGACACGTGGCGGCGCGCGATTCTCGGCCTTCGCGGATTGGAAAATGTCAGCCTTTGCCCGCACTGGCTCGGCGAACCGCTGCTGCACCCGGAATTCGATCGGTTCGCGGAGTACGCGTTTGCCGCGAACCGCAACAATGCACTTTTCCGCTATTTCAAGGTCCACACCAACGCCGTCATCCTCCCCCCGGACCGAACCGACCTGGTCCTCCGCCTCGCGGCGACACCATCCCTCGCGCCAGACACCTTTCTCGCCATCCACTTCTCGATCGACGCCTTTTTCACGGCCACGTATGCCTTCGTCAAAGGGGCCGACCGACGTGAGATTGTGTACCGCAACGTGGAGCGGTTCCTGCGGGCCCGCGGCACGGCCACGCGCCCGGTCGCGCACTTGGCGTTCGTCGTGCAAGAAGGAAATCATCGGGAGGTGCAGGCGTTCGTTGACCACTGGGGCGGCCTGCTGACCGAACTCGGCCGCCCGTGGAACCTGACCGGAGAATGGCCGCCAATGGACGCGGACGCCGTGTACCTTCGCCGCCTCAACACCGGCGATCAGCCCGGCGCCGACGCCATACACGCACAGGCCTGCCGCGCCGTCGGAATCGCGCCACAACGCCGCGCGGACGGGAGCTTTTGATGATTTTCGTCCTACTCGCATGCGCCGACCAATTCCACACCGCGCGCGGGGATGAAACCGTGCGGGCGGCCCTGTGGTTCGATCAGGGTGCCACGGGCGGCGTATCCACCGTCGCAGTTATCGCTGCAAACTCCACGATTCCCTGCGAGGCCGAAGACGTAAAAAACAACCCGGACACACCCACGATCGACGAAGCCGCGTCTGCCGTCGAGTGGTGGCAGGCGCAGCTCGCGGCCGCCGTCACGCGAGAGGGCGCGTGGATCGCCGTCTTTCGATATGGTGTCGATGCCGGAGCGTTGCCGACGGGAAAAATCGACCTCGCGCCGGACGGCTGGCCCGGAGACACGGACGGTTTCGGGGGCGCCGGTTGGCTGCACATCAACGAATCCCGCCTCGGAGAACAGCTCGGCGCCGTCTACACCTATGAGCCCACGGACTACGACGTCGATGAGCTGGCCGTAGGCGAGTTGGTCGCGTCCGACGACGCGGGGAAACTCGGCGTGACCTTCGACCTTGGCGTGGACCTGTCCGGTGCATTCTCCGCCGAGAAGTGCGAGAGCGATGCGCTGATTTCGGCGGCCGTCCGCGCGCTCCGCAGTTTTGCCGAAGGCGACCTCGACATCGTCGATCCCGACTGAGCGCCTATTCGCCCTCGAGTTCGTCGATCAGTCCCTCGATTTCCGCGCGCGTCTTGCCATCCCCCGTGCGCGTGGCGGCCTCGAAGCCGCGCCGGAGCGTCGTAAGGCAACGCACGCGATCCCCCGATTCTTTGCAGGCAGAACCATAGTGATAGTAGGCCACCGCGTAGTCCGGATGCACGACGAGGAGGTTGTCAAACGCAGCAAAACACTCTTCCCACGCCTTTGCCTTCCGCAGCTCCATCGCCAGGGCGTAGAGCCCGAAACGGTCCGTCGGCTTTCGAGAAACATAGTCGCGGGCGGCCGCGAGTCGGTCGGACATGGAAGCCTCGTGCGGCAAGTCGAGCACATCCGTTGTATCCTGTCCCGACCCTTCGGAGACGCCCGTGCGCGCGACACCCCAGCTCCTGCCCCTGCTCGCCCTCAGCGTCCTTGCGTTGCCCGGTTGCGGCGGCGTCACGAATCAAACCGGCTCGGGCGTCACCGACACGAACACGGCAACGGGAACGGCGCCGGACGTTCGTCTCGGCGAAGAAAGCTACGACTTCGGGGCCCTCGTGGTTGGCACCGCGCCCCCCGCCAAGTTGATGAACATCGCAAACGTCGGCGGCACGGATTTGGTGATCACCTCGATCACGGTGGACGCGCCGTTCACGGTAAACCCGCTTTCGCTCTCTCTCTCCCCCGGTGCATCGACCCAGCTCACCATCCGCGTTCAACTGACAACGTATGAGGACGCGGATTCCGACATCACCATCACCAGTAACGACGAAGACCAGGGCGAACTGCGCATCGCGCTCTCCGCCGAAGCCATCGTCGATGCCGATCAGGACGGCCACGATCTCGTCGCCGGCGGGGGCGATGATTGTGACGACACGAATCCGTTGGTCTATCCGGGAGCGCCCGAGGTCTGGTACGACGACGTCGATGAAAATTGTGACGGTCTGAGCGACTATGATCACGATCTGGACGGGTACGACGCCGAGACCGACCAACACCCCGTGGACCTCGCCGATTGTCAGGACACCGATCCCGAATTCCATCCGCATGCAGAAGATGTTCCGTACGACAATCGCGATACCAATTGCGACGGATTGGACGACTGGGACTACGATCAGGATGGCTCGCGCTCCTCGGACTACGGTCGCGGGCTCGACTGCAATGACAACAACCCCGACGTGAATTCCAGCGGCACCGAGCGCCTCAACGGCGAGGATGACGACTGCAACGACCTCTTCGATGACCATGCCGAGGTCGAGAACAGCGAGTACACCTATTTGGCCGATGGGAACTACGATCGCGTCGGCTATGCGATGGCCATCGGTGACCTTGATATGGACGGGTTTGCCGAGGTCATCGTCGGCTCGCCGTACGCGGGGGCCACGAATGCGAGTGGCGCAGGACGCGGCGCGGTTTCTGTCTTCAAGGGGGGGAGCGCGCTGAAAGCCGACGGAACGCACGCCGACAAAGCCAACAATTACATCGAGGGAGATGGGAGTTCAGACACCCTTGGCGTGGCCGTCACCGTGATGGGGGATTGGAACGACGACGGCACGAACGACCTTGCGATGTGCGCGTCGGCGATCTCCGGAAACAGCGGTACCGTCTACATCCTCGATGGCAATGACGCCGTGAGCCGCGGCGACACCAGTGACGCGCTGGCAACGTACACCGGAGGCATCAACAACTACCTCGGCCGAGGGCTCGGCACCGACATCGACCTCGATGGAGACGGCATGGACGACCTCATCGCCGCCTACGCATCGGGCTCGTCCAACGCCATCGCGCTGACGTACGGCGGCGACTCCGGTTCGTTCGGCATCGGCTCCGTGGATGGGGTGTGGACAACGACGGGCACGGAGTCAGCATTCTACCGAAATGCGCCGGTTGGCGGCGATTTTGACGGGGACGGGTTGACGGACCTCGTGCTCTCGGATGGGTCGGCGGATTCGTTCGGCACCGACGCCGGAGAGGTGTGGGTCCTGTGGGGCCAGAGCAGTCACTATGGCGGGAACAACGTGATTCAGGCCGTTGCGACAACCGTGGCACACGGCGGGGTGTCCGGCGCAAAGGCTGGCTGGGCGACACAGATGGGAGACGACTGGGACACGGACGGTGACGACGAGCTGTGGATGTACAACGCGTCGGACGGCCTATACGTCGTCGAAGGCGGCCCGGAACGCCGTTACGCGTTCGACCCCACCGCCGACTACGCGGCGTACTACGACTGGGTGGAAATCGCGACGGACGCCGAGATGATCCGGCAAACGGGAGATTGGTCCGGAGATGGGTCGAGCGACATGATGGTTTTTTTGGAGGACGCCTCCAGCTACTACGGTCAAGTCATGATCTTCTCGTCCGCGCTGCGGGGTGATCTCGACGCGAAAGCGGATCGCATCGGGAATGGAAAAGGGACGAGCGACTATGGGAATGGCAACGCCGGGTACGGCATGGCGCCGAAAGGCGGGGATATCGATGGCGACGGCCTGAGCGACTTTGCCATCGGCGATCCCGAAGCCACCACCAACGCCGGCGAAGCGTACGTGCTTTTGAACGAGCACACAGAATAATTAGCCCCCGAAGCCGATCACGTGCAAGCGTGGCTACCAGAACCGCCACCCCGCACGAACAGTAGCCCCCCCGAACATCCAGATCAGCGCTCCCAACGCTAAGAATGGCCCGAAAGGGATGGCAAGGCGCAGGCCCTTTCCCTTCACCAGCGCCACGGAAATCCCAACCGAGGCGCCGACGATGGAGGCCACCATGATCACCACAATCATCGCCGGGAAAGCGCCAAAGTAGCTGCCAAGGAGAGCAAGGAGCTTGACGTCTCCCATGCCCATCCCCTCTTCCCGCCGAACGAGCCAATAGATGCCCATGATCGCGGCGAGTCCACCGGCCCCGACCACGGCGCCGAGGACCGATTGCTGCCAAGTCGGCACGCCGACGTAGCCGAGGTGCCCGAGCAGAAGTGCCCCTCCAACGCCGACCGGTACGGAGTAGATGCTGAACTCGTCGGGAATGATGCCATGCCGCAGGTCGATAAACGTCAAACCCGCCAGGCAGAACAGCAGCCAGAAATACCAGGCGAACGCCGTGAGATGACGGAGATCGATGTCCGCCAAGTCGGGCACCACGTGCCGGAAAAGCAACAACGACATGACCCCGAAGAATGCCTCAACGATGGGATACAATGGCGAAATATCTGCCTTGCACGCGCGACAACGCCCGCGCAGCCACACCCACGCAAGCACCGGAACGTTATCGTAGGCCTTGATCGGCGTCGCGCACTTCGGGCAGGCGGATCCCGGCCAAACGACCGATCGATCTTCCGGCATCCTGGCGATGCAAACGTTGAGAAAGCTGCCGAACAACAGACCGATCAGGGCGGCGTAAGCACAAAATACGGCGTAGGCGATGTCCGGGGTCATGCGTGAAACGCCCTCACGGCGGTGACGATTTCGTCGATCTGAGACGCATGCAAACACTCGTGTACCGGCAAAGCGAGGCACTCCGCGCAGAACTCATCCGCGTTCGGCGTCGGCGGCTGCGGTTCGAGCGCGGGCTGCCGCGCCAGGGAACGCGGGTAGTAGATAGCCGTCTCTACGCCGCGGGCGGCGAGAAACGACGCAAGCGCATCACGCTTGGAAACACGCACCACGTAGTGATGCACGGGGTGCTCGGCATGGCGCGGAAGTAGGCGAACCGACGGCGGCAGCGTGGCGTCGTACCGCGCGGCATGTCCACGGCGCGTCGCGACCCGCGCTGGAAGATCGTCGAGGTGGGCGAGCAAGACCGCCGCCTGAACCGCGTCCATTCGGCTGTTGGCGCCGACACTGCCGCCCACGCGTTCGTGCACGTAGGCCGACGTCATACCGTGGTGCGTGAGTCGGCGCACGCGATCCGCCGCCCCCGCGTCGTCGGTCAGCACGATGCCGGCATCTCCCGCAGCGCCCAGCGTTTTCGTCGGGTAGAAGCTGACGGCTCCGATGATTCCCGTGCGGAAGCGCGCACCCGCCGCCTGCGCGAGATCATCCACGATGGGAACGGCAAGCGGAGGCAACACGCACACCTCCCCATACAAATGCACGGCGATGATCGCCCGAGTACGGGACGAAACGGGAAGCGTAGTGACATCCAACAACGGCAGGTCGGCGCGGACGTCCGCCACGACGGGAACCGCCCCGATGCGCGCAACCGCCCCGGCCGTCGCGAAGAACGTGACGGCCGGCACGATCACCTCGTCGCCCGGGCCGACCCCGATGGCCTGCATCGCGTACACCAATGCGTCCGTTCCACTGTTGACACCAATGCCGTAGGCCCAGCCAAACGACGACGCCAAACGACGCTCCGCGTTCGCGACTACCGGCCCGCCGACGTACCGACCGCTGGCGAGCACACCAGCCACGCCGCTCTCCACCGTCGCGGCCACCCGAGCGTGCCGGGCGGCAAGGTCCGCCATGCGGATCACTTGAAATCCCGGCGCTCAAACACCCACATTGCCGCCGACAGCACGACCACCGTATACGCTGCACAGTAGAGGCCAGCCCAGCCGACCTCGGCCATGGGAATCGGGACTCCATGGACGGCCGCGGTCCGAATGTTGAACATCTCCAGGTTGGGAAGCACGCGGTACAGTGCAAGCATCACGTCCCGGAACGCCGGATTCTGCGATTGTTCCCCGAACAATTTCAGATCATCGACGAAGTGACCAATCAAATAAATGCAGATCGTGTACGCCGACGCGTACAAGGGTTCGGCAAACGCTGAGAACAACGTTGCCCACGCCGTCAGGAGCGTGAGTTCCATCATCAGCAACCCCATCGCCAGGTAGATTTCCTGCGACGGAATGCCCTGCTGCGCGCCGACGATGACGGTGTAGAGCGCCGCGAGGATCGCGATCTCGACCGCGAGGGTGATCCACAGGCCGACGTACTTTCCAAGCAAGAGCTGCCATCGCGGAATCGGCTTGGAAGCAAGCGTATAGATGGTTTTTCGCTCGATCTCCTTGTAAACAAGGCCGATGCCCAGAAAAATCGCGATGACGGCGCCGAGCACGCTGATGCCACCCAGCGCCACGCCCCGGACGACCTTGGCCTGATCGCCGATCGTTACTTCCCGCATCGCCAGGGAAACGCCAAGGAGCAACACCGCGAAAAACAGGATGCTGTGCAGCACCTTGTCCCGTACGGCTTCCCGAAAGGTGTTCGTTGCAATGGCCCACAGTCGATTCATTTCCGCACCCCCGTCATGCCAAAACGCCCAATCGCGCGGCATCAATCGGCCTGGCGCGCTCCACCTCGTCGAGCAGCACCTGCTCGAGCGTTTTCTGCACGGGCACAACCGAAACCACCCGGCCGCCGCCCGCGCGGACCGCGTCCAACACCTCGTCCACCGCCTCCGGCGTGACGCGAAGGTGCGTGATCTCGCCCTCCACGCGATGGACCGCCCAGCGCAGCGGTGTGGTTACGCGCACCGCTACCTCGACGATGTGCGTCGTCTCGACGAGGAGCTCGGCCACCGTGCCGTGGCCGCGCAACGCACCGCTGACGATGATGGCTACGCGATCACAGATGGCCTCAACATCCGACAAAATGTGGCTGGAAAAGAACACGGTGCGCCCGTTTCGGCGCTCCTCAAGGATCAGATCGCGCACCAGCACGCGGCCGAGCGGATCGAGGCCCGACATCGGCTCATCGAGAACGACCAGCTTCGGTTCGCCGATGAGCGCCTGCGCAAGTCCGGCGCGCTGGAGCATGCCCTTGGAGAACTTCCCGAGCGCGACGTCACGAAATCGAGCGAGGTCCACGCGCTCCAGCAGCGTCGTGATGCGGCCACGTCGATCCGACGACGGAACTTCTGCCAGACGCCCATAGAAGTCCAGAAATTCGTACGCCGTCAGATGCTCGTAGAAGTAGGGTCGTTCCGGAAGGAAGCCAACGCTTTTTCGACTGCGAAAATCGGAGATGGGCACGCCGTGTATCCACGCCGATCCGGATGTCGGTGCCTGCAACCCCATCAAGATCTTGATGGTCGTCGTCTTTCCAGCCCCGTTCGGACCCACAAATCCGAACGCCGCGCCCTGCGGCACGTCGAGGTTCACCTCGCGCAGTCCGACAAACGGGATTCGCAAAAAGCCAGATCGATACGTCTTGCCTAGATTTTGGATACGAATCGCCGGGTCCATCTACCTTTTCTCCCCCGTGCGCCGAAGATATGCCTCCACCTCCTCCGCAGAGGCCGCACCGGCACTTCTCCAGTTACATCGGTTACAAAGTGGTCCGCTATCCTCGAAACGCCCCGCCGCCTGCGCCACGCGCCAACGATGCACCTCCGGCCCATTCCAGATCTCGGCAAGGGGTTGTTCTCGCACGTTTCCCAGCCGATTGACGAGGTGCTCGTCGAGGCAACACGTCGTGACGTCCCCGTTGACCTGAACCATCGGGGTGCTCCACAAGCCGGCACAGGCGGGTCGCGACATTTCGCTTGTCTTATCCATCTTCCGGCCCACTGAACGGCTGCCAAACGCCATCCACCTTTCGTTCGTGCGGGTAATAGGCGGCCTTGTACCGCAGATGACCACAGTCAGAAACGTAAAACCCAAGGTAGTACCACTGATAGCCCCGCTCCGCAGCGAACTCGAGTTCCTTGAGTACTGAGTAGACGCCGAGGGATCGCGCCGACTCGTCGGGATCGAAGAAGTGGTAGACGCTGGAAACGCTCGTTTTACCAAGATCAACGATGCTGATTCCGATCAGCTTTCGATCGACGAGATAGCGAACCTCTCGCGTTTCGGTGCAACTGTCGACCAGCCAGGTGCGGTAGCCGTAGGCGTTGAGTGGCGTGCCGTCGGCGGACAGTCCGCGCTCCTGCTTGTGGCGATTATAGAGTTGCAGTCTCTCCCACGAAAGCTCCGGCATCCCGATTTCAACCGTCACATCCTGCGCGTTGCGTCGATGTACACGGCGTTGACTTTTCGTCATCTGGAACGTCGCCACGGGGACGCGCAACGGGTGGCACGCCGAACACGACGGACACATCGTGCGGTACAACATCCGCCCCGAACGCCTGTCTCCCGCTTCCAGACATCCATCGAATTCCTCAGGCGTCACCGCAGCAAGCGGCATGCGCAGGGGCAGGCGCGCCGTCTGCCCCTTCCGGTAGGGGCAGTCCTCGAGCTGATCCCACAAGACGCGAAAATTCATCGTCTGAGGATGTTAGCCGGTCGGATGCCTGTGCGGACGGATCGCTTCGGGGTTGTAGGGGTGATCACGCTGGATCGCGCCCAACGCGCGAACGCCTACGATGATGCCCTGCTCGACGGGTTGGACGACGCGCTGGCGATTTCATGCGCAGTTCTCGTCGTTCAAAGTGAGGGAGAAGGTGCGTTCTGCGCCGGCGCCGACCTCGATGGCCTGCGGAAGGCTCTCCCACTTGACGCGCTTTCGCTGCGATCGCAGGCCGTCTTTACCCGCCTGGCACGCCATCCCTCCATCACGATCGCGGCGATTCAGGGGCCGGCCATCGCGGGCGGACTCGAATTGGCGTTGGCCTGCGATTTTCGCGTGGCCGGTCCCGGTGCGCGCTTCGCGTTCCCGGAGACGGCACTCGGCATCCTCCCGAGTGCCGGCGGAACAACCCGACTCGCACGAATCATCGGCGTCCCGCGAGCAAAAGAAATGATCCTGACGGGTCGGGCGCTCGACGGCCGTACCGCGCTCGATTGGGGCCTTGTCAACCGACTCGCGGACGGCCCACGCGCCGAGGCGCTAGCCTGGGGGGGCGAAATCGCCCGTCGGGACCACGCTGCGCTTGCCCTGGCGAAAGAACTTTTCAACATGGATGAAAGCGCCGCTAGCCTGTCGGCGGAGCGCGTGGCGGAAGCCATTCTCTACGGCCGGCGGCCGGCCAGCTGATCAAGGAACAACGCAGGAAGACGCGTGGCCTTTCGCGCATCGAGATCCAGCATGACAAAGGTCAGTTCGGCGTCGCACACCACCTCGTCCGTGGCGCGGTCCGTGATGACTTGCCGCAAGCGGCCGATGTCCCTTCGTGCTGAAATCGGCTCGACGGTCACCCACAGTTCATTCCCCATGCGGCACTCCCGCCGGTAGCGGACCTCCGCACGAAGGATCGCCGGACCGATGCGATCACGCGCGACCATGACCGGGATTGGCGCGCCGCCGTGGTCGGCCCATGCAAAACGGGCCCATTCCATATATTCCAGGTAACGCGTGTGGTTTACGTGCCCGAACATATCGATATGGCTGGATTGCACGGTGACAGCGAAGCCGGGAAAGCGGGGTTGCATGGAAGCGGGCCGCTAACGCCCCGCTCCGCTGCCTGCACCGCCAGCGGCAAACCGACCCGTGGGTCGATCCCATACTGACTGGAGAGTATGATAAGTTCGTCGAAACAGGCACTTGGACGCATCCGCCCCCCGTGGTAGATGCTCGGCCCCGGAGCCGGTCATGCCAGACCCCGATCTCTCAACCGTCCCTGCCACCGTCGTCGAGGCCCTTGCACGCCTCAATCGCATCGACGAATTCGGCTACACCTTCCTCGACGGCGCCGGCAAACCGACGAAGTTTCCGTTTTCCGCGTTGTGGAAGGCGGCGGAAGACCGAGCGCGAATTCTGCTCGGCACTGGCCTGCGAAAGGGTGACCGCGTTGCGATGGTGCTCTCGCAGCCTGAGGATTTCGTCATCACGTTTCTGGCGTGCCTCGTTTCCGGGTTGGTCCCCGTTCCGATGTATCCGCCGCTCTCGTTTGGAAAGTTGGATGCCTGGGCCGACGGCGCAGTTAATATTCTCAATGCCGCCGGAGCCCAACTGCTGCTGACGGACAAACAAATCGCCAGCGTGCTGTGGCAGGTCATGCCAAAGGTGAAAAGCCTCAAGGACCTGCACACCATCGAGAAACTCGACACCCTTCCGTCGGCCCCGGGCCCGCTGCCCACGGTCACCCCGGACGGCATTGCGTTTCTACAATTCACGAGCGGCTCCACCAGCGCGCCCAAGGGCGTCATGGTTTCCCACAGAAATCTCGTCGCCAACACGTGGGCCATCGCGACCGAAGGCATGCGCATCTCCCCGGGAGATCGTGCCGTGAGTTGGCTGCCGCTCTACCACGACATGGGGCTGATTGGCTTGGTGATCACCCCGATCATGCGCGGCGTCGAAACCATTTATATTCCCACCCTCTCGTTCGTGAAGCGCCCGAATATCTGGATGCAAACGATGCACGAGTACAAGGCGCATTACTCGTTTGGACCCAACTTCGCGTACGCCCTGGCGGCCCGAAGGGCCACGGAAACGGACCTGAAAACGTGGGATCTGTCGAACGTTCGTTGCCTCGGGTGCGGCGCAGAGCCAATCCACGCAGCGGTCATGCAGGAATTCATCCAGCGGTTCCAGCCATGCGGCCTGAAGCCCGGCGTGATCATGCCCGCATACGGAATGGCCGAGGCCACCCTTGCGATGACGTTTCACGACCTCGGCACCGCGTTCGACACGCTTTCGCTCGACGCCGAAGCGTTCCGCGCGTCGGGGGATGTTGCGGCGCCAAAGGACGACGAGGTGGCACTTTCCTTCGTGAGCGTGGGGAAACCATTTTCGGGTCACGAGCTGCGGATCCTCGACACGGAAGGAAACGTTCTCGCCGAGGATCGCGAGGGAGAAATCGTTTTCCGCGGTCCCAGCGTGACGAGCGGATATTGGCAGAACGAGGACGCGACCGCGGCCGCCTACCGGAACGGGTGGCTGCACTCCGGGGACCTCGGGTTTCTGCGCGATGGAAACCTCTACATCACCGGCCGATGCAAGGACCTCATCATCCTGAACGGACGGAATCACCATCCCCAGACCATCGAATGGGCCGTGCAGGATCTCGAAGGCGTTCGCAAGGGAAATGTGGTCGCATTTTCTCGCCCTGGCGCAGAAACCGAAGAACTAATCGTCGTGTGCGAGACGAAGTCCGGGCACCCGGCCGACCTTGCGGAAACCGTGAAGAAGGCGGTCGTGGACGCGCTCTCCCTGAAGGTGAGTGACGTCATCCTCCTCGGCGCCGGCCAGCTCCCGAAAACGTCGAGCGGCAAGCTGCAGCGCCGCAAAACGCGCGAGCAATATCTTTCCGGCGAGCTCGGCCAGGAAGGCGTGCGAACGCTCGGCTCGACCGGCGAAACCCTCAACGTGGCCAAACATATGGCGCGATCCTTGCTCGGCCGCGCAACTCACATGGCGAGCAAGGTGCTCGCCCGGCCTGAATAATTCCCTGACCTGGAGAAATGACATGGACCCGATGACCCTGATCAAGAACGCCGTACTTGCTGTCGACCCGTCGAAATCCGCGAAGTTGGCCAGCGTGCGCCCTGACATGGAAATTCGCGAGTTGGGCCTCGACTCCGTCGCGACCATGGAAATGGTCGGTGACCTGGAGGAAAAGCTGAATACCCAATTTTCCGACGAAGTCATGGTGCGCATCCAGACCTTCGGCGATCTCATCGCGCTGATCGAGAAGTCCCGGAGCTGAGATGGCGCGCGCCCTGCCGACCGGATCTCCTGACATCGCCATCGTCGGCATGGCGTGTCGGTTCCCCGGTGCGCCGGACGTGTCACGCTACTGGCGATTGATCCGCGAGGGCAGGAACGCCTTCGGCCCCCCACCGGCCGATCGCTGGTCGCACGAAGCGTTCTACTCGACGCAGCACCGCGCGATGGACCGATATTACGCGCCCGCCGGCGCGTTCATCGAGGACATCAAATCCTTCGCGGCGATGGAATTCGGAATTCCTCCACGGCGCGTTGAAGTCATGGACCCGCAGCAGCGGATGTCGCTGGAAACGGCTTGGTATGCGCTTCAAGACGCCGGATACGCCGCGTCCATCGACAACGCCGAACACGGCAGGCCGATCAATCGCCGCCGAATTGGAACGTTTCTCGGGCTATGCGGCAGCGAGTTTCGCCTGTTGTTGTCGTCGCGCGTGACGGCCCAAATGATGGCCGCTGGCGACCTCGGGGAGGGTGCAACCGACGAAGCCGAGGCGGGCCGACTAGGGGCGCACGTCGATCGCGTCGTACCGTCGCGCGCATTTTCGGCACCAGGCGTCCTCGGAAACATGAGCGCCGCGGCCATCGCCCAGGAGTTGGATCTTGGCGGCCCTGCATTTACCGTGGATGCCGCGTGCGCCAGCGCTCTGGTTGCCGTTCACGACGCCATTACCTATTTGCGCGCCGGCCAAATCGACGCCGCGCTGGCGGGTGGCGCGTACCTGAACCTCACGCCGGAAAATCTCATCGCATTTTCGCGCATCGGCGCGATCAGCGCAAAGGGTGTCTGTCGCCCGTTTGACGCGGATGCCGACGGCTTCGTGCAGGGAGAGGGCGTCGGGTTTGTACTGCTGCGACGACTGGATGACGCCCTGCGTGACCGGGACCGCATTTATGCGATCGTTCGCGGCTCGGGGTGTAACAACGACGGGCGCGGAGACGGCCCGATGTCGCCGCGCCGAGAGGGGCAGGAAGCCGTCATTGCCGACGCGTGGAAGGATGCCGGAATATCGGCGAATGACATTGGATATATTGAAACACACGGCACCGGAACCTCCGTGGGAGACCGAACGGAGTTGACCGCGCTCCGCGCGTCGCTCGGACCCCGGGAAATCCCGATTCCGCTTGGCTCCGCAAAGGCGAATATCGGCCACACGATGTCGGCGGCTGGAATTGCGGGATTAATAAAGACTGCCCTGGCCGTGCATCACGCCGTCATTCCGCCGCTCGCCAATTGGGCAGCCCCTCACCCCGACCATGAGTTGGATGACGGCACCTTCACGATTCCCACCGCGTCCACCCCGTGGATCGGACGTCGCGTCGCCCTGGTTTCCTCGTTTGGGTTTGGTGGAACCAACGCGCACCTCGTGCTGGAAGGAGCCCCACCCGCCGCTCGCACCCGCCTGTTTCCCGCCTCGGCGCCGATGCTGGACCTGCCGGGCTCGCTCGTCGTGCTCTCCGCGGACACCGCCCCGCTGCTCGCCGCGCACCTCGCCGATCTCGCCGCGACCCTCCACGACGGCGGCGACCTCAGCGCCGTCGTCCACACGCTCAATCTCGGCCGCCGCCGCCGGGGCGTCCGCGTCGCGATTGTGGCCACAACCCTCGACGAGTTGCGCAGCCGCCTGCAACGCGCGGCGGACGTGCTCGCCGCCGACCCCGCCACCCGGGGCGCGCTCGATCGGGACAGCTACGTGGGGGATGCCGCCGAGGCGCTGCCGGTGGCGTTTCTCGCGCCCGGACAAGGGATGCAGAAAGTCGGAATGATGCGGGACTGGCTCCGCATTCCCGATTTTGCAGCCAGCATGTCGGCAATGGAAGCGGCGGTCGCCGACATCACCCCGCGCCCATTGCTGTCCTACATTTACGGCGATGGCGCGAGCGAAGATGCGCTCACCGACACGAAAATCGCCCAACCGGCGATGCTGGCGATTGGCATCAGCGTCGCAACGGTACTCCACCGATTCGGCGTTGACCCCGCGATTATCCTCGGCCATTCACTCGGAGAATTCACGGCGACCGCGCTCTCCGGCGCGGTGGAAGCGCAGGCGGCGCTCCGATTTGTGGCATTGCGTGGCCGCGCGATGGCGCAGATGCCGGGCGACCACGGCGCCATGGCCGCGATCATGGCCTCGGCCGAGGACGTCGCGGCGCACCTGGCACCCGGTGCCGTACTCGCCAACCACAACCACCCGCGCCAGAACGTGATCAGCGGCCCCACCGCAGCCGTCGAGGCGTCGCTACGACGCCTCGCCGCCGCCGGTCTCAAGGCACGCCGAATTCCGGTTTCCCACGCATTCCACTCCCCGCTGCTGGAGGCCGTCCAACCGGACGTGGAGCGCGGGGTCGAAGAAATGGTATTTTCGGCGCCGACCGTGCCGATGGCGTCGTGCATCGCCGAGCATCGCCCGTTTACCGCGGACGCCGTCCGCGCCATCTACCGCCGCCACGCAACCTCGCCCGTGGAATATGTGCGCGGGCTGAACCAATGCCAGCAGGCCGGGGCCCGTATATTCATCCAATTGGCCGGCGGCGCGACGTTGTGCGCGTTTGCACGCGGCTCCGTGCCGGAAGCCGACGCAATCGTGTCCGTGGCCGCCGACGACGAAGACAAGGGCCTCGGATTGCTCCGCGTGCTCGCGTTGTGCGCGGCAAACGGTCATCGGATTGATTTGACCGCCTTTGGCGACGGCCTGGCGACGCTGCCGCCTACGCCGCTCCCGACACAAGTCTACTGGCCGGTCCAGACGACGACGCAGATGGCGGCCCCCATCCACGTCGCAAAGGCGCGGGACGCCGGACCGAAGCTGGAGGCGCACGAGCTTCCTGGCGCCCCGTCCGCGACGGACTCGACGGATGGCGAGACCGTGGCCGACCGCGTCATGCGTGTTGTTTCGAAGGTTTCTGCCTTTCCGCTGGAGGCGTTGCGCTCGGACCAGAAATTGCTGGACGACCTCGGCTTCGATTCGCTGATGGCAAGCGAATTGGGAACCCGCCTCGCGGAGATCTTCCCGGGTTTCACCGGGATTCCCCGCTCACTGCTCGCAAGTTCGCCGACGGTTGCCGACCTCGTTCGGCACGTCGAGGGTGCGTCGGCCGAGGATGCGGTTGCGCTGACGTCGCCGGATCGGGCGTTGGTCGCGTACATTCCGACGCTGGTCGAGCACCGGCTCTCCGGACTGTTGCGGCGGCCTGGCCGCGTGCTGATTCGCCCCACACTGACCGAATTGCGCTCCCTACCGCCAGGAGATCTGGTCGTCGTTTCGGAGGTGCTCGGCAGCGACCCCGTGGCGGCGGGCGTCACCGGCTTCGTGAAGGCGCTCGCGCGCGAGTGGCCGGACCATAAGGTATGCGTGGTGGACGGCTCGGCGGCGGACGCGACTGGAGAGTCGAGCGCTGCGGAACGCGATGTTGAAGTTGTGTACCGCGACGGCGTTCGCCACCTCGTTGGATTGGTTGAGGCTCCTGTCGCGACACGCGTATCGCACGGTCAGAAAATATTAATCACAGGTGGAACGGGTTGGTTGGGTCGATTGATTGCACGGACGTTGGTCGCAGAGGGCGCAACCGTTATTCTGATGGGAACGCGTGCGGACCCTGGAGACGCGCTGGCCGAACTCGGGGCCGCAGGGCGCTACGTACGCGCCGACGTCCGCCGCGAACTTCCGGCGTTGGACATCGACGGAATCATCCATGCGGCCGGCGTTCTCGCGGATGGACCGGTCGGCACGGCCGACCCCGAAACGGCGTGGTCGATCAAGGTGGACGGTCTCGCCAATCTCCATCAACATTTTCCGAACGCTTGGATCGTTGCGATTGGATCCTACGCGGCGCGCTTCGGAAATGCCTGGCAAACCGAGTACGCCGCGGCAAACGAAGCGATGGCGGCTCTCGCTCGACGGATCGGTGCGTCAACCCAGGTGTGGGGTCCGTGGTCAGACAGCGAAATGGTGGCGACCATTCCCCTGGTGATGCGACGCACCATGCGCGAGGACGGCGTCTGGTTCGTCGATACCGCACAGGGAACGGCCGCGTTTCTTGCGAACCTCGGCGGAACGGGGGAGCGCGTGCTCGGCCTCGACCTTCCCCGCCTGCGCCCGGTACTTGAAGTCGAAGAAGCCCTCGATCCGGGCCAAAACTGGCTGCGTGACCACGCCCTGATGGGCCGGCCGACGGTGCCGATGGCCATGGTCATCGAGTGGGCCGCCGCACTCGTCGGCGGCGCCGCCGAAATCGCCGACTTGACGCTCTACGACGGCGTGGTCGTCGATAAACCCGTCACAGTGCGCCGCCGCCTTGACGGCGAACGATTCACGGTTTGGTCGAGCGGCCGCCTGGCCTGGAAGGGCACAGTCCGCCAGCACACCGGCGCCCTTCGCTCGCCGGTCGTACCCGGCGGTGCCGTGCCAACCCTCCCGCTCCCCGAGTTCTACGCGAAGCACACGTTCCATGGGCCAACCCTGCGCGGTATCGAGAGCGTCGATCGCCTGGGCGATCATCACGTTTCCGGTATCGTCCGCGTAGGTCGCGCAGAGGACTGGGGGCAGTCCGATTGGTCCATCGGCCCGTTGGCCGTCGATTCGGCCCTACAACTCTCCGCGTATTGGGCGCACCTTAAACTTGGGCGGGCTGGATTTCCCGTCCGCGTCGCCAAATGGACGCAGGTGCCAACTCGCGCCCGCGAACTCCATGCCACGCTTTCGTTCGAAACCCAGAAGGGCGATCGCTTCACCGGTCGGGTCGTGCTCACGACGCCGGACGGTCAGGTCATCGCCATTGGAGAGGGTGTCGAGGCCGAACTTCGCGGCGGAGACGAAATCAAGGTCGCCCCGGAGCACACCGACTTCGGCCAATTTCCGGCTTTTCTGGATTTACAACAGCGATTGCAAGCCGCAAAGTTTCTAGGCATCAACAATCCATATTTCAAGGTGCTGGACGGCGTTGCCCGGGACACCATTACGATCGAGGGCCGGCCGCTCATTCATTTTTCCGGCTACAATTACCTCGGGTTCAGCGGGCATCCGTATGTCACGCGGCGCGTGGAAGAAGCCGTTGAACGGTACGGAACCAGCGTGAGCGCCTCGCGCGTTGCCAGCGGAGAGCGCCCCATCCATCTTGAACTGGAAGCCAAACTTGCCGCGGCTCTGGGCGTCGACGATGCGGTCGTGTTCACCGCAGGCCACGCCACGAATGTCACCGTGATCGGACATCTTTTCGGCGCCAAGGACCTCATCCTCCACGACGAACTGATCCACGATTCCGCGCTGCAGGGAATGAAGCTCTCCGGCGCCACGCGCCGGCCCTTCGCACACGGCGACATGGGCGCCTTGGCCCGTATGTTGGAAACAATGCGGCCGCGATTCGAGAAATGTTTGCTGATCATCGAGGGCGTGTACTCGATGGACGGAGACATGTGCGACTTGCCCATGGCGGTCCAACTCAAGAAACGCCACAGAGCGTTCCTCATGGTGGATGAAGCGCATAGTTTCGGCGTCGTGGGCACGCGCGGGTACGGGGTAAGCGAACACTTCGGCGTCGATGGCCGCGATATCGATATTTGGATGGGAACCCTCTCCAAAACGCTCTCCTCGTGCGGTGGATATCTGGCGGGTTCTCGTGAGTTGGTTCAACTCCTGAAATACACGGCGCCGGGATTTGTGTACTCGGCGGGATTGACGCCGGCGAACACCATGGCCTCCATCGCCGCTCTCGAATTGATGGAGCGGGAGCCGGAGCATGTGGCCCGACTGCAATCCAACGCGCGCTACTTCTACGATCAGTGTCAGGCCGCTGGGCTCGACACGGGACCCTCGGCGGGCGAAAGCGCGGTCGTCCCCATCATCGTCGGCAACAGCTTCCACGCCCTATTGCTGTCCGACGCCTTGTTCCAACGCGGCATCAACGTTCAGCCGATCCTGTACCCAGCCGTTGCCGACAATGGGTCACGCCTCCGCTTCTTCCTCTCCTCGACACACACAGAAGAGCAGCTTCGTCAAACGGTATCTACCGTGCGAGAAGAACTGGAACGTATACGCGCGG
>CAMAWH010000034.1 GCA_945861635.1 Klebsiella pneumoniae
TGTGCTTTGCGAGCGGCGACCAGACGCGCATCGAGGGATCGGGCGAGATCGAGTTCAGGACTCAGCGATGTGGCGTGCATGCAGTCCACGTATTGCGCCGATTTTCGGTGTTTTTCGGGGGGTCAGGATGCGCGCCGAGCGGCACGAGCAACGCTCGCGTCGGCGACGTGCCCGTTCGCCGCGCCTGGTGGCCGGGAGCCTCCTTCCGCGCGACCCCGCCAAACCGGCACGGATGGCGCCCCTCGGCAGGGCGTTTTTGGCGGTGGAGGCCGGGAAAAATAAAGTTCGCGGCGGCCCACGTGGGTCAAACGATCTGCGGCTTACGACGCGCCCGGCCGCACCCGGCCGCACCCGGACACCTCCGGAAACCAACGGTAGAAACCGAGGAAGGGGAGATGTGATCCTCGAACATCGTCCGGTCGGTGTCCACCCGCCGCCGGACCCGTCCGTCTGAAGACGCCCCCGCGGACGCGCACCGACTGGCAAAAACACATCGTAGAACCTACACGACGTCGAAAACGTCGGCGGATGCCGGCCGGTACGTGGGCGGCAGAATGTCAGCGCCCACGGGGAGGGGGGGGATGTCAAGAAAATAGTTTGATATTTATCTATTCTGCACAATGCTAGAATATCAGCGTGATGCAACGTTGTTCGTACCGTACCGCCAAGCTCGCTTGCCGGGCTGCGGTCGGTTTCGCCCAAAAAGCGGACGCGCCGGGCGTCGTGAACCCGAGGAAAGCGAGCCTACGCCACCTTCTCCCCCACGATAATCACATACCTCCCCCCTCGCCTTGTGAGCGTTTCCCGCACGCGGAACCCCGCCCTGCCCAGCATCCATTCCAGGTCCCGCGGTTCGTACAAGCAGTGTTCGCGGAAGTGTTGGATCTGAGATTCGTCGAGCGCGGCGTCCCCGACGTAGTCCGCGAGCGGCTGTTTCACCCAGTCGTAGACGACGACAACCCCACCCGGCTTGAGGATGCGCGCCATCTCGGCGAGGAAGGGAACCGGAAATTCGACTTCGTGGACGACGTGCACCGCCGTCACGACGTCCGCGACCGCGTCCGGAAAGGGCAGCGGGCGGGCGAGATCGGCCACCACGATTTCCGCGCGCGCCACCTCGGCGTTTTGCCGCGCCGTGTCGAGCATCACCGGTTGAACGTCCACGCCGATGATGCGCGCGTCGGGATGGCGCCGCCTCAACCCGGGAAGAAGCGCGCCCGGGCCCGTGCCGAGGTCGATGAGCGTCGGCGCGTCCGGCGGCGCAACCAACTGATCCCAAAGTCCCCACCAGAGGCTACCGAAGCGCGTGACTGCCGTTTCAACCATCAGATCGCGAAACGCAGCGAAGTCGCCGTGGTGTTCGTGGAGGTGCGGGAGCGAGGGTGTGTCCATCCGACCTGCTACCATCGCACGGCATGCGCGTCCTCATCACCCATCGCTGGCGAGTGCCCGAGCCGACCGGATCGGCCAACGCACCGGCGCCGGGCGCACCGACCCCAGGCGCCGCCCTCCGCGCATGGCATCACGCCGAAGCCCTGCGCGCCGCGGGACACGACGTACGCCTGCTGACACGGGAGGCGGATGAACCCGGCGGTTTCCGGAGTCCCGCTCACTTACGACGTCTCGCCCGCGAGCACGCTCCGGACTGGATCCTGGCGGTCGCTCCGGAAGATGCGCCCGCGCTGCGGGGGCTTGCGCCTCTGGTCGTCGATCTGTACGCGCCGCGTGTGCTGGAAGCAGCCTTTGAGGGGACACAATCGGAAGAGGCCGTGCGGGCGCTGCAGGCGGTGCACGCCGCGGACGAGGTGCTGTTCTCCAATCCGCGGCAGCGTTGGTACTGGCTGGGCGTGCTCGGAATTGCCGGATGGGACCTTTCCCGCGCGGCCGGCCTGATCATTCCCCTCGCTGCCCACGGCCTCGCTCGCAAAAAACCTCGACGACCGCGCGTAATCGTGGGCGGGTACCCGTGGCCGTGGGCGCAGGGAAACGAATCGCTGGCGCGCGCGTTGAACCACCTCGGCAAACGCGCCGACGTCGTGAGCTACGGCCTGCCTCTCATGGCGGGTGTGGAGTCTCGCGGCCTCGTTTCTCTCGCGGAATGGCGGGAAGCGTGTTCAACCGCGACGGTCGCGCTCGACCGATACGCGCACAACCCGGAACGGGAGTTGGCGGCGAGCTTCCGGCAGGCCGACTACCTCGGCGGCGGGCTGCCGATGATCACCGATCCGTGGACCGTGCTCGCGGACGAGGTGCGTGCCTACAGGGCGGGCTGGGTGGACGAGCCCTTGGAGGATGCGCTGGATGCGGCGTTGCAGGAGGATCGCGGCGATGGCGCGCGCGCGCTCGGCAAACGCTACGCGCGGGAGACGACGGAAGCGCCGCTTTTGGCGTGGACGCCGTCCGTCCGCGAGCGCATCGCCTCCGCCACCGTACGCGCCGTGGACCTGGCCCGCGCGCGAGAGCGCACGGCAACAAATCAGCTCCGCGCGGAGGCCGCGCACGAGGAAGTTCGTCGGAAGCGCGAGGAAGTCGCCGCCCTCCACGAGCAGGTTGCCCGCTTGACGGGCGCGCTCTCGCGCCTCAGCGAAGCCATGGCCGACGTCGCGGGTTTCCGTCGCGAAACCGTCGCCGTTTTGGGAACCCGACTGGCGGGCCAGACGGGCGAAGCGGAGGAGCTGCGCCGACAGTTGGAGATCACCCGCGCGGACCTCGACAAAAAGACGCTGGAGTTGGCGGCGGTGCAGGCGGATCGGTCGCGGTTGGACGGCGTTCTCGCTCGGCTCCGGCCGACGCGGTCGTGAGCGGGGCGGCACCGCCAAAATCATCGCAAGGCGTGACGCATTTGCACTGCCGCCTCTGCGAGTCGGCGTGTGGGTTGCTGGCCGAGCGAGAGGGGGGCGGGCCCGGTGCCCCGATCCGCTTCCGCCCCGATCCGCACCACCCCGTCTCTCGCGGGTACGCCTGCCCGAAGGGCGTCCACTTCGGCGAATCCCTTTCCCGCCCCGATCGGTGGCTGCACCCCCACGTCGATGGCGTGCCGGCAACCTGGACCGCCGCGCTCTCGCGCCTCGGCGCCACGCTGCGTCGTATCCGCGACGCACACGGACCCGACGCCATCGCCCTTTACCTCGGCAACGCGGCCGGGCATTCGCTAGGCTCGATCCTCGGCGCAACGGTGCTGCAACGCGCGATCGGCACGCGGCGCGCGTACAGCTGCCTTACCCTCGACAATGCCGGTCAATTCGTGGTTCTCGATAGCGTGTTCGGCTCCGCCATGCACACCTTCACCGCCGACTACGAAAACAGCGATTGCGTCGTCTTGTTCGGGACCGATCCCCTCGCGTCGCAACCGTCACAAGCCCAGTCGAATCCGCGCGGGGTGCAGACGCTCATGCGGCACGCGCAGTTGATCGTGGTCGATCCCCGGCAGTCCGCGACGGCACGACACGCGGCGCTCCACATCCAGCCCCGACCGGGCGGAGACGTCGAGCTGCTGGCGTTCCTGCTTTCCGCTGTGCTCACCGCAACGAGTTCCACGCGCAGCGATCCCGCGACCCACCTGCCCTGTTCCCACTCCCCGTCCCTGCTGGCCCTGATCCCCGCGCTCGCGCCGTTCACGTTCGAGCGTGCGTGTGTTGCGACGAATCTGCCGGACGAGGTCGTCGACGAACTTGTTATACGTTTATTAGAGGCAGAACGCCCGCTTGTCTGGTCCGGCCTCGGCGTCCTGCTCGCCCGCGATGGGACACTTGGATACTGGTTGACCCTGTGCCTTCAGGCGGCGCTGGGGGGGATCGATCGGCAGGGCGGCTGGCTCTCAAATACAGGTGCCATCGACCTCCGCGGGGTCACCCGCCTGCTCGGCGTGCATGCTGTTGACACGACGAATTGCAGCCGCCTCGGCCACCCTGCGACGCTGGGCACGTTGGCCGCCGCAACGCTTGCCGACGACATCCTCGACGGAAGGGTGCGAGCGCTCGTCGTCGTGGGCGGAAATCCGGCCGTGGCGCTTCCCGATGGTGAGCGAGCGGAACGCGCGTTGAGATCGCTCCAATCCCTCACGGTTTTGGACGCCTTTTCGAACGCGACAAGCATGCATGCGCACACGACGCTCCCCATCGCCCTCTGGCCCGAGCGCTTCGACAGCAGTGTGCACATGGCAAACCAGCGCCCGATTCCGCACATTGAATGGAGCGAACCGGCGGTGCCGATGCCGCCGGAGGTACGCGAAGACTGGGACATCCTCACGGCGCTTGCCGCGGAAATGCGCCCCGCCGCTCGTTTCTCTCGCCTGCTCACGCCGCGCCGACTCGCCACGTTGGCGATGCTGCTGCCCGCGCCCACGCAACGCACGCGCGACGCGACGTACGCCATCCCCGCGTTCATCACCGCGCTCGCGCAGCGAGAAACCCGGACCCACGATCTTTGTCTGGTGACGTCGGTTCGCCCGATGAAGGCGCTGAACTCATGGATCGGCGGCCCATCCCAGGCGTATATGCATCCCGACGATATTCACCGCTTTCCCGCGCTGGCGGCCCGCATCGTGGCGAAACCGGACGCCACGCTGAACCTCGGCGTCGTCGTCCTGCCCTTCGGAGACGGCCGGGCCAACCGCCTGATTTCGCTCGCCGACCTCGACCCATTCACCGGAGCGCCGGCATCAAACGGCGCGGCAATCGACGGAGGGCCGATCGACGGGGGTCCGGCGCCTACCGCTTGTACCAGTTGATCCCCCCACACGACGCGCAGACGCCGTTGAATTTGCCAGAGAGATGCTGCGCCCGCAGCGCCACGGCGCGATCCCCAAACCACAGTTCGCGGAACGAGTGCGTCGCCAGGGAGCCAAGCGCCAACTCGCCGTGCATGTCCGCGCAACACATCTGCAACACGCCGTCCTGACGGATCACCGGCGTGAACCACAAGCCGGGACACGCGGCGCGCCCGCTGCCATCGTGCGCGTCGTCCGCCTGCCACGGCCGATCGCTCCACGTGACCACAGAGAAACCCTCCTCCTCCCTGGCCGCGATGCCATGCTCCACGAGCGTGCGCTCGTACAAACGGTCGGCGGCCGCCTGGCCTGCCGCGCCGCCGCCGACGGACAGCCGCTTGAACATGATCTCGCTGTGCCCTCGTGAAAACCCGTGACAGCGCAGCGCGTCCGTCCAGTAGCGAAGGAATGCGCCAGCCTCATGCGCGTTCCCTTCCTGCACCACGAACTGAACTTGCACGTTGATTGGCGCATCCCTTCGTCTGGAGAGCAGCCTGCGAACATGCCGGCGCGCACGATCGAGGCCGTCCTTGCCCTTGACGCGTCGATAGGCATCAGGCGTCGTGGCATCGAGCGTGAAGACCACCAGCAAGGGAACGTCCGGCGCTCGCGTCGTAAGGAGTGCATCCACTCGGGCGTCGGTGAGCACGATGGCATTGGTGTCGAAGCGCAGATAGCCCACCCGCCCCGCCATTCTTTTCCCAGCGTACGCCACCATCTCCTCCAGCCGAGGGTGCAAGGATGGATCGCCGAGCCACTGCAGAATCATGTGATCGAATCGGCAGTCATCCGACACCAGCCCGTCAATGATCCGCTGGTACAAGCTGAAGTCCAACCAGCCCTTTGGCACACCGTGCACCGTGTCCCACCCCTCCGCGTGCGGCGCGCACATCCGACACGCAAGGTTGCAATGGTCGGTGGGCTCGATCTGGAGCACGCCCATGTGCGCGGGGGTAGTGGCCACGTCGCTACTCTACCTGCCGGCGCGCCGTTGGGATACCATGCCGGCGATGCTTGCCGTCCTCTTCCTTCTCGCCTGCCAAAATACCTGCCAACAGATGTGCACGACGATGGCGGACTACGCTATCGAATGCGAGTTGAACGCCACGGAGGCCGACGTGAAGGCCTGTCAGGAGGCCTACGCCTCGGCTACCCCGGAATTGCAGGCCACGTGCGCGGAGGCCGGAGATCCGGACCAGCTGCGCGAATGGTGGAGTTGCGCGGAGCTCGAGGAAAATTTCGCGAAGGGCGCCAAGTAGCGGCGGGGCGGGATTCGCGGTGCCACGCGACTCCCCGCCGACCGCCGGGGTGCCGATCGGCGCGGAGTGGGCGCGCCCGCTGCCGATGTGCGTTGCGCGGAACCCCCGGACATCGTAGAGGTGCCGCGGCATGTCGACGGTAACGACCAGCACGAGCAGCCCGACCCCGCCCGCCTTCCAGCCGGAAGCATTCGGGAAGTACTACCTGATCGACAAGGTCGCCGTCGGCGGAATGGCCGAGATATTCAAGGCCAAATCGTTCGGCCACGGCGGCTTTGAAAACCTCGTCGTCATCAAGCGCATCCTCGCCCACATGAGTGATAACGAGAACTTCATCCAGATGTTTCTCGATGAAGCCAAGGTCACGGCACTGCTGCAGCACTCCAACATCGTCCGGATCTGGGATTTCGGCCGCATCCGTGAAAACTATTTTTTGGCGATGGAATGCGTCGAGGGCAAGGACGTCAAGCTCCTGCTCCGGAAGCTGGCGGAACGGCGCAAGATCCTGCCCCGCGAATTCGCCGTTTATATCGCGATGGAGGCAGCAAAGGGCCTCGATTACGCCCATAAAAAGGCCAACATTCAAGGCCACGCGCTCGGCATCGTCCACCGGGACATCAGCCCGTCAAACATCCTCGTTGGCTACCATGGAGACGTGAAGGTTGCCGACTTCGGCATCGTGCAGGCCAGCAACGTGACGGAAACGACGGGTCAAGGCACGTTGAAGGGCAAGTTCGAGTACATGAGCCCCGAGCAGGCCTCCGGCGCCGAACTGGATCGACGCTCCGATATTTTCTCGCTGGGCATCATTCTCCACGAGATGTTGACCGGCCGGCGTCTGTTCAAGACGGACAACGAGATCAAGACGCTCGACAAGATCAAGGGAGTGGACATTGATCCTCCGAGCGCCACGAATCCGCAGGTTCCGGCGCGCCTCGACGAGATCGTGATGCGCGCCCTGAGCAAGGATCGCAGTGATCGGTATCAGGACGCCTCGGAAATGAAGGCCGACCTCCTCGAGTTCCTGTACCCGGCCAGCCCCGACCTCACGCAACAGAGCCTGAGCCACTTCATGGCGGAGCTGTTCAACGAAGAGATTTCGGCCGAGCGCGGTCGGATGGAAGCCAACACGCGTGGCGCGCTGGCGCTCTACGAGAACGCGAACAACGTGGACATCGAGCCCGAGTGGGAAGAGGGCCAGAACACCGGGACACAAGCGAATCAGGTGGTGACGCCCCCGCAAAAGCCGTCGCGTGTGCCGCTGGTGCTCGCGCTGGTGGCGCTTGGGTTTGCCGCCGCAGCGCTGATCGCCGGTGGCGTCTACATGACGACCTTGGAGCAGCCGGTACCGGTGGTCGAGGTGACGACCGGCACACTCGACATCAAAGTGACGCCCGTGGCCGGAAAGATCTACTTCGACGACAAGCTGATCGGCAACGCCGCCAGCGCAACGGTGCCAAACGTAGCGCCCGGTGTAGCCCATAAAATCCGCGTCGAAGCCGATGGGTTTGAGATTTTCAAGGACGACGCAACGCTCGGCAAAGGAGAACGGCTCCGCATGACCGCCGCGCTTCAGAAGAAGGCGGAGGTGCCCAAGGCGCCCGTACCTTCGCAAGGCGGTCAAGGCGGTCGGAATGACGCGCCGCGGCCGAATGGGGCCGTTACGCCTGGCGCTGGGGGCGTGGCACCCGTGGAGCCACCCAAGCCGGCGGTTGAGGCGGCCCCGGGCAAGCTCAACCTCAATGTGAGTGGGGGGTGGGCGGACGTCTTCGTCGATGGACGGAAGATTGGTCAGACACCCATCTTCGGACACAGCCTCGCCGCCGGCACGCACAGCGTCCGCGCGAAGAACGAGACCACGGGCTTGGACGCGA
The DNA here is from genome assembly GCA_945861635.1 of Klebsiella pneumoniae. GTDB lineage: Bacteria > Myxococcota_A > UBA796 > UBA796 > SXON01 > CAMAWH01. The sequence goes on from CAMAWH010000034.1 coordinate 7,902, forward strand.
CCAAGCAGGTGACCATCAAAAGTGGCGAAACGGCCACGGTGAGTTTTTCGGCGCAGTGAATTGGCGCAGTGAATTGGCGCAGTGAATTGGCGCAGTGAATTGGCGCTGGGAACCGGCGCCGGCGGTGCCGAAAATCTGGACTCTTCGACAACATCCTTGGCCGGCATCAGCTATCTTCCACCATGCTCTTCCTGCTCGCCTGCACCGGTCCCGACATCGGGACGACCGACAAGACCGCTGCCGCCAACCATGCGCCGTCCGACCCCGTCGTTGCAATCACGGCCGCCCCGGACGGCGCGCTGACGTGCAGCGCACTCGCCACCGACCCTGACAACGACGCGCTGGCCTACACGTTCGCGTGGTCCGCCGGCGCCATCTCCCTCACGACGGAAATCGTCCCTCCGGACGTGGCCGTCCGCGCGGGGGAGTGGACGTGCACGGCCTCGGCCAACGACGGCGACAAGACGAGCGAGCCCGCCACCGCGACGTGGATCGCCTCCGGCCCCGTCCCCGGTGAATACGCGTTCCAGCCCGCCATCGACGTGCAGTTTGGCACGGATCTGGCCGCGCTGCCGAACGGGCAATTGCTGGTCAGCAGCATCTCCGGTGACCTGATCCTGATCGATCCCGCGGCCGGGACCGAACTTGGCCGCGTAACGGTATCGGACTGGGGAGACGAACTGCTCTCACTCGCCGTCGATCCGCGATTTGGGGATGGAACCCACGACAAGGTCTACACTTGGACGAGTCAGACCTGTGAGTTGATGCAATTCGACGTCGCGCTCGACCCCTTCACGGTCGGAAACCCGATGACGGTCATGAATCCGGCCTGCGCTCCGGGCGGCGGGCACTCGTCGGGTGACTTGGTATTCTGGTCCCACGAAACCGCGGAACCAGCGCTCTACCTTGCGGCCGGGCCGTTCACCGACATCGAACCGCAGAAGGACGATGATCAGGCCGAAGGCATAATTGCGATGTACATCGACCCGGCCACCGGCACGCCGACACCCGCGCTGCCCGGTGCGTTTGCCGAGCCCGCAGCCGTCGCGATCGGCCTGCGTAATCCTTGGCGGATGATCGACTGCGGAGCAGTTTTATGTGCTTCAGATCCGGGCTATAATGATATTGAGGAGATCAATCTCTACACGGGCCCAGGCGCGAACTTTGGCGCAGGCGAGGTGGAGGGTCCGGATTCGACCGGGACCTACATCGATCCCATCCGGTATTGGGAACACCACGACCCGGCCTTCGTCGAAAATGACGCGGATGGATCGGGGGAACTTCGGTTCGTCAAGGTCCCCATGTTGGGGGTTCGAGCCAGTGGACTTGGGTACGCCGGTCGCCTCGCTGGCGTCCTCCTGTACGGCGAATTCTACGACGGTTGGGTGCGGGGGTTGAGCATCGCGGATGACGGAACCCCGGGGGAGGACGTGCCGATCGCCAACGCCCGACACGTCATGGCCATGGCGGAAACGCCGGACGGCACCATCTGGGCGCTGAGCTTCGAAGGGCACCTGTCGAAGCTGATCTTTCGCGCGGACCGCCCGACGGCCGGGACCGTCGGTGAAGCCCTCTCTGCGACCTCGTTCCCAGACGGCGGAGTCACCTTCGACGTCCGCTTTCCGCTATGGTCGAATGGTGCCGACAAGGAGCGAATGATCCAGTTGCCGGAAGGCACGAAAATTGATGTGAGTCAGCCTGCGCACTGGGTCTACCCGGTCGGTGCCAAACTCTGGAAGACGTTTGCGGTGGACGGCGTGAACATCGAAACGCGGGTGCTGGAAAAGCAGGAGGCCGGCTGGGTTGGGGGCGTCTACCTCTACGAGGGGGATGACGCCTATCTTACGGATGGACGCCGGAAAGACCTGCAACTTACCAATGGTATGTACACGGTGCCATCCCAGGCAACCTGCGCGTTTTGTCATGCGTCGGATGGTGACAAAGAGTGGCCCATCGGACCCGAGCCGTTCCAACTTGGAGACGCCGGCCTTGCCAAATTCAGGCCGCTCCTCGACGGTGCCCCACCCACGGTGCCAACCGTCACCGGTGATGACTTCCGCGGCGTCCGCGGGGTCCTGCACGGCAATTGCGCGTTCTGCCATCAGCAGGGCGCGCTCTCCAGCATGATCAGTGAGGTACAACTTGACTTTCGGTATGACGCGGACGGACTCACTGCGGTCAGTGAACGCGTGAATTATTACAACGGACTCACACCGTACGGACCGCCCACGGAGTACCTGATCATCCCTGGCGATCCGGACGCATCCGTGCTGCTGGACATCCTGGAGAACACAGACATGCCGCCGGCGGCGGTATGGCGGCCGGACACGACGCTTATCGATTCATTGGAAGTCTGGATAGCCGGGATGCCGCCGTAGGCCGGGGATCACGACGTCGCGTTGCGGCGACTTACGGAATCGGCCCGAACTCTACCGTGCCCCGATCTGGATCTTCGTCACCACCGTCATCCGCAGCGGCGCCCGGACCTGCGTTCGCCACCACGACAGCAGCACCGACACCCCCGCCTGCGACAACCACAGCGCCTATCCCCGCCCACACCCACCACGGCGGCGCGCCGCTCGGATTCATCGTAACCGAAGGTGTGATTGGCGCGCGCGGCGGATCATACAGGAGTGCGGCAAGAACATCGTTCTGGGAGATGTCCAGTGGGATGATCTGCGGCGAAACGCGGTCCACCCGAATGTCCCCCGACTCGTTGAGATAGCCAACGAGCGCGGGCGCAAGATCACAAATCGCGGAAACGGGATCATCTCCCGCCTCACCCGTCAACGCACGCGAGAAATTCCCGCTCGCCGGCGAATACAGCTGCACCGCGACCTGACCCGGTGTGGTGGCACCGGCGAGCACCACGGGAGCCTTGTTCACGTGTTCGCCGAGCGCCCGGTACAACTCGCGTACCTGCCGCCCGCGGCCGCCGAGATCCAACGCTGGAACACCCACACCACGCTGCTCCAACAGCGCATCTCTGGCGATTCGCTGGCCCGCGCCCACCATCAGCGTTTCGAACCGCGCCGCGCCTGACTTCGCGCGCACGAGGAGGTAATGCTCTCCAGGTACGAGCAGCACATCTCCGGTGGGCACGGGGCCGATCAACCGGCCATCGACCGTTACGGTGGCCTCCATCGACGCCGTGACCGTCAGGACACCCGGCGTCTGTGTCGCCACCGAGGTGCGCACGCTGTCGTACATCTCGATGACGCGGGGTGGGTAGTTCACCGGGTCGAGTTCACGGCGGACATCGAGGGTCGCAGCCTTGCGAAACGCCGCCTTCGCCGCGCCCTCCTCCCCCAGTCCGACCTGCGCCATGCCGAGCAACACCAGTGCTTCGCCGAGATCACGCGCGTCCGCTGTGTAGGCGAGTCCGGCACCGAGGAGCTTCACTGCATCCTCCAGCGCGGGCACGGCCTGATCGACCTGCGCGCGGTCGTACAGTACATGCGCTTCCTTCAGCCGCTCCCGACCGGGGCCAAGCGCAAAAGCTTCCAGAATCAACGCCTCGCGGCCCGAGATTCGTTTGGACACCGCAATCGGATCGATGGCGTCTACCTTTCCCGTGCCATCGAGCGCGTCGGTCAGACGTGTCGCCGCGTCCATGGGACCCGCGCCGAGCAACCCCGGAACATGTACGCCAACAACAACCAACTCTGGCGTCCCGGCCCACGCAAGCGAAAGGAACAGCAACATTGCCGGCCAGTATATCGCAGCGCCGGTTAGGAGGGCGCATGATCGTGATGGGCATCGACCCGGGCAGTCGGACCTGTGGATGGGGCGTCGTGCGTCGGGAGCGCGGGCGGTTCGTGCGCGTCGCCAGCGGTGCCATTCGCACACGCTCTGAAACACCGATGCCAACCCGCTTGCGGGAGATTCACGATGGCCTGCGCGATGCCTTGCGGGAACACGCCCCGGACGTGGTGGCCATCGAGGCCATCTTCGCGCACAAAAGCGCCGCAAGCGCGCTGGTGCTGGGTCAGGCGCGCGGCGTGGCGATGCTCGCCGTCGCCGAGGCCGGCCTGCCGCTTTTCGAATACAATGCGAGCACGATCAAGAAGTCGGTAACTGGCTCAGGAAAGGCTGAAAAGACGCAGGTCGGGTTCATGGTGGCGCGCATGCTCGGCGTCACATTGGAGGGTCCGGCGGATGAAGCCGACGCGCTGGCGATTGCGGTGACACACCACGCGCATGCCGGCATGCACGCGGCGCTCGCTGCGGCAGACGCGGTCGCGGCTGCAGCGGCCACCGTACTGGCGGCGCGGGCGGGGCGTGCCCAATGATCGCGCGCCTGAAGGGAGAAGTTGTGCTCACCGAACCAGGGAAGCTCGTCATCGACGTCGGCGGCGTCGGCTACGAGGTGCTGATGCCCGCACGCGACCAACCCGTCGGCATCGCTACCCTGTTTGTTCACACGGACGTGCGTGAGGACGCCATTGTGCTCTACGGATTCCTTTCCATCGACGACAAGGAGATCTTCCAGAAGCTCCGCACCGTCGACGGGGTCGGTCCGAAGGTCGCACTATCCGCGCTCTCCCATCTGACGGTCGCGCAGCTCGTCGCCGCGATCAACACCGGAGATACGAAGACACTCATCGGAATTCCCAGCGTCGGCAAGAAGTTGGCGGACCGGCTGATTCTGGAGCTGAAGGGCAAGCTGTTTGCCGCCGCGCACCCGACAGGCGCCACCGCCGCCCAAACGAAGGCGGATGACAGCTTCGCACTTGCGATGGCACAACTTGGGTACAAAAAGTCGGAGATAGACGCCGTCGCGGCTCGCCTCGCGGAGCAAGGTCTGGCCGACGACGCTTTGCCGGCGCGGATCACGGCGGCCCTGTCCATGCTGGCGAGGGGTCGATGACACGCTATTTTGATGAAGAAGAAACTCCTGATCCGGCCCTCCGCCCGAGACGGCTGGAGGAATACGTCGGCCAAGACCGAATCAAGGAGAACCTGAAAATCTACATTCGAGCGGCCGTTCAGCGCGGAGATGCGCTCGATCACGTGCTGCTCGCCGGTCCTCCCGGGCTCGGCAAGACGTCGATGGCGTACATCGTGGCGGAAGAGTTGGGGGTGGAGATCAAGACCACCAGCGGCCCGACGCTCGACCGCGCCGGAGACCTTGCCGGCATCCTCACCGGCCTCGGCCCCCGAGAAGTGCTGTTCATCGACGAAATCCACCGGATGAACCGGGTAGTCGAGGAATTCCTCTACCCCGCCATGGAGGACTACCGGATCGACGTGAAAACCGGAAGCGGCGCGGGCGCACAGTCGATCCAGCTCCCACTCAGCCGGTTTACGCTTGTGGGCGCCACCACGCGCAGCGGTCTCTTGACCAGTCCGCTCCGAGCGCGCTTCGGCATCCACTGCCAGCTCGATTTCTACTCCCCGGCGGAGCTGAAGCGCATCATTCTGCGCAGCGCCGAGCGGATGGGCCTCCCCATCGAAGACGCCGCGGCCACCGAACTCAGCGGGCGAGCGCGGGGGACGCCTCGCATCGCAAATCGTTTGTTGCGCCGCATGCGGGACTTCGCACAGGTCGGTGGAAAGCGCGAGATTGACTTGGAGATCACGCGGTCGTCTCTGGAGCGGCTGGAGGTGGACGAACGCGGTCTGGACGCGATGGATCGTCGTATCCTCGACACCATCGGTCATCGGTTTGACGGCGGCCCCGTGGGCGTCAACAACCTCGCCGCCGCCATCGGTGAAGAGTCCGACACCATCGAAGAAGTCTACGAACCCTACCTCATTCGCGAGGGGCTGCTGCAGCGGACGCCGCAGGGGCGAATCCTGACCTCCTCCGGCGCGGCGCTCATCGGGTTGAGGCGGGGAGAGCTGCTGTGAGCGCCGCCATCGTGACGATCGTCGTAAGTCGCCGTCCAAAAATAACGGACGCATTCGACCGCCGTCGCATCCACGATCGCTGCGTTGCTCAGCGCTCACATACTGGCGTATGCTCGCTCTTCTCGCCTTGCGCTCGCGGCGCGCCGACGCCCTCGGTGCTGCCAGTTATTTCTGGACGGCTCCTAAGCCTTACATCGCTCGCTGCCTGCGCGCACGCTGGCGGACAGGCGCTCGTCGTCGGTTCGACGTCGATCACCGTCGAAGTCGCCGACACGCCAGGAGAGCGCTCGCAGGGGCTGATGTACCGGGATGCGATCGGCGTGGACACAGGAATGTTGTTTGTGTACCCAGATGCCGCGGAACGCAGGTTCTGGATGAAGAATACCCGCATGCCCCTGGCCGTCGCATTTTTGGACGCGCAAGGCAAGGTCGTTGCCCTTGCGGAAATGAACCCGCTGGACACGACGACAACGCCTTCGGAAAAACCCGCGATGTATGCGTTGGAAATGAACACGGGCTGGTTTGCCGCGCACGGCATCGCGGTCGGCCAGGTGATCAGCGGTCTCCCTCCGGCCGCGGCAGAATGAGCCGACAGCGCACGATTGCGCTCCCCTTTTCGCGAGCCGGCAGGGGGCTGCGCTCGGGCGTCCGCGCCGCGGTCCATGTCGAGCCGGCGGACGATGGCGTCGGACGCGTATTCTGCGTTGGCGGCGTCGAAATCCCGGCGACCGTTGAATATGTCGTCGACACCCGCCTTGCGACGACCCTCGGCCGCGCGGGTGTCTCGGTCTCGCTCGTCGAACACCTGTGCGCCGCCCTGTACGCATCGGGGATTGACAACGTTCGGGTCCACGTCGAGGGGGGAGAGATCCCCGTCCTCGATGGCTCCGCCGCACCGTGGTTCACCGCCATCGCGGACGCCGGCAGCGTCGAACAGAACGAGGATCGACTATCCCTATCCATCCCCTACCCCGTCGAAGTCACGTCCGGCAGGAGCCGGGCGCGGCTTGAGCCGGCCGACGCGCTCTCCCTTGATGTCACGGTTCAATTCGATCACCCCGCGATCGGAACGCAGCGATGGGCAGGCGCGCTGCACGACGCGACGAACGAACTCGCCTCCGCACGAACTTTTGGATTTTTTCGTGACCGCAACGCGCTCGCGGACATCGCCCGTGGCGTGAGCATGGAGAACACCGTGGTGTTCGACGACGCCGGCGTCATGAACCCGGGCGGGCTCCGTTCGCGCGACGAGGTGGTGCGGCACAAGGCGCTGGACGCCATCGGGGATCTTTCCCTGCTCGGGTCGCCGCTGCTCGCTCGTTTTGTCGCGCACCGCCCCGGCCACGCGCTCCACGTCGCACTGTTGCACGCGGTTCGTGCGGCGATCCGTCGCGATCCGCATGCGCAGGCTTGACACCGAGCCGCCTGACGGCCATGATCAGTCTGTCATCCCGACAATCCCCTTTTTTGGAGGTCTCATGAACTGGCGCCCATCCCCCCGCCCGAAGCCCGGCCCCAAGGCCTAGCTCCTCGCGGCATTCACGCTTCTGGCTTTCGCGGGGCCGTCTCGAATTCGAGGCGGCTTTCGCATTTCTGAACCATGTCCCTTCGCTATGCCACCCCACCGCGCTCACTTCCGTCAGGGCCACCTTACGCGTGTGCGGAGCTTTTCTCATGGGCTGGCCACGACTTTGATCTGCCGACCGCGGACGCTCGCCTGCGTTCGCTTCACGATGGGCATCGTGAACCGACGGCCCCGCTTGCCAACCTCGCCGGAGCGTGTGTAGCGTGGCGGGAATGGCCTGCGCATATGGATTTTTTACAGACCGACAGCCCCGCCCACGCCGCAAAAATGCTGGAGCGCCAGCTCTACCTCGACCGGTGGGAGCGCTGGATAGCCCCAGGGGCCCGAGTGCTCGATCTCGGAGGTGGCATCGGGCGTTTCACGCAGTGGTGCCTCGACCGCGGCTGTGACGTCGAACTGGTTGACCCCGATCTTCGCTCCCTTCGTCGCGCCGTCACCCACGCCATCGGGCGTCCTGGACGCCTCGACGTCCACTGGGCCACCGGGGAATCGATGCCCCAACTTTCCCCTGTAGACGTGGTGATCGGAGCGGAATTGCTCTGCTACGTCGAGGACGTACCGCGCGTGTTGGCCAACATCCGGCGAAACCTGAAGCCCGGCGGCACCTTCCTGACGAGCGGTGAAGCACGTTGGGGGTGGGCGCTGGCAATGGACGTGCCGCCCGGCACCCTCGGCATGCTCCTCGACGACGGCGTGGTGCACATCCCCGGCGATCGGTGGGTGCGCACATTTACCGGTGAGTCGTTCCGAGAGGCGCTTTGCGACTGGGAGATCGTCGAGATCCTGCCCACGCACTACATCTGGAGCGGGCCTTTCGAGGACGCCGCGGGGACGCTCGATGTCGATGAAGTGCGCCGGTTGGAGGCTCGGTTGCGGGAAAATCCGGTCACCGGCCCATTGAATCGCGCTTGGATGGCGGTCCTCCGCTCCGGCTGATGGCCGCGCCGTCGGCTATAGTGGCGGCCGGGAGAGCCCTTGCGCGTCCTCATTGTCCAACCGCCCCGGAAATACTGGCCGTTCACTTCAGAAGGTGACAACTTCCTCCTTCAGCAGGCGCTCCCCACGCTCGCCGCCCCACTTCGCAACGCGGGGATGGACGTCCAGATCATCGACTGCATGCCCAGCCACATCGGTTGGGCGTCCCTGGCCGATGAAATCAAACGTTTGGATCCCGACGTGATTGCATCGGGAGAAAATCACGCGCTGTACGCAAACGAGGCGCTGCGATTCTTCAAAATGTGCAAGGAAGTTTCTCCCCGAAGCAAGACGCTGGCCGGTGGCGGGCACTTCACCAACCTCGCGCACCGGTACGCCCGTGATGGCTTCAACATCGACGCCATCTGCATCGGCGAGGGTGAAGAAACAATACGCGAAGTCTGCGAAGAATGGGCCAAGTCCGACGCGGACCTGAACAAGGTCGATGGCCTGTCCTACTGGGATGGTGAAAAAACCGTGCGCACCCGCACGCGGAAGCTCATCCACGATCTCGACTTGCTCCCCATGCCGGCGTACGACCTGATGCCGATGCATCTGTACGGCAAAAGCCGCTATTTATTTTCCCCCGGCGGAACGACGATTCATCATTCGCGCGGCTGCGTTTCCAAGTGCAGTTTCTGCGCCTGGTGGACGGTCATGGCGGACCGGAAATACGATGAAAACGGTAAAGCCCAGCTCTCACCGCGCTGGCGTTCGAAAAGTGTAGACCGCGTGATGGAGGAAATTGAAGAGCTGTATTATCGCTACGGAAAGCGATCCTACGTTTGGGTGGACGAAAGTTGGAACATCGATCCCCGTTTCAACGATGAGTTCGGTGAACGGATGATTCGCAGCGGCATGAAAACCAAATGGTTTGCGTTCATGAGGGCCGATTGCATTGTCCGTGACGAGAAGAAGGGAATCCTTGAGAAACTCGTCCGCGCCGGCCTCTCGCACATCCTGATTGGCGTGGAGCGCGCGGACGATGATTCCCTGGCCCTGCTGGACAAGCGATTCTATGCGGGCGGGGTCGCTGAAGAGGCCTTGCGGATCTTCAAAACGAAATATCCGGACGTATTTCTTCAGGCCACGTTCATCGTCGGCGTCAAAGATGAATCGAAGGAGTCAATGAAAAAGCAGGTTGCACTTGCTAAAAAAATAGACGTTGATTTTCCGGCGTTTCACCCGATTACCCCAGTTCCAGGCACGCCGATCTACGACGAGGCCATAGAAAAGGGCTGGATTACGGAAGCCGACTTCGACAACTTCGATTGGCTCTCGCCAGTGTTGGATTCGAAGTACATGACGAAAGACGAAATCGCACAGTCGTTGTACGAAATGAATAAACAATTCGTAAACACGAAATGGATGGCCAAGGGTTTGTTTTCCCGTGTGCCGTACAAACGCGACATGTATATTTGGTTCACCAAGGTCAGCGCCGCCATGGCCATCGACGCCATCAAGCAGCGGATCAACCCGCTGAAGGTTGAAACCTATCAACAGCTGGTCACGCCGGAATGGTACGACTCCTAGCATTCGTGGAACGGGCACTTTTGGGTTAGGACGACGCGCCATGCCTCTGGCTCTCTTCGATCTCGACCGGACGCTGCTCTCGGTCAACGCCGGCCAACTCTGGGTCAGACGCGAGATGCGCCTCGGCCACGTGTCTCGATGGCAGGCAACGAAGGTTGCCGCGTGGATCTTCGGCTATCACCTTGGTTTTTCCCGCGTGGAACGCGTGCTGGAAGACGCGATCCGGACGCTGGAAGGGGTGTCCGAAGACGAGATCCGACGACGAACGGAGTCGTTCTACGCCGAGGAGGTGGCCCAGACCTACCGCCGCCGTGCACGAGAGGTGGTGGAGGATCACCGCACGCGGGGTGACGTGCTGGCGCTGCTGACGTCGTCGTCAACCTACCTCTCCGCCCCCGTTCAGGCCGAGTTGCGCATCGAGCACTCGCTCTGCAACCGGTTCGAGGTCGTCGATGGGCGGTTCACGGGCAAGCCGCTTGGTACCCTCTGCTTCGGGCCCGGAAAGCTCGCCCACGCGCGCACGCTCGCGGACCAGCTCGGCGAACGATTAGAAGATGCGGCCTTCTACACCGACTCCGCCAGTGACCTGCCGGTGTTGGAGGTGGTGGCGGTCCCCGTCGCCGTGAACCCGGACCCGCAGTTGGCCCGAATCGCCAGAAAGCGCGGGTGGCGGATCGAGGACTGGGGCGCCGCCTATTGAAATTTGACGCCGACCGGCGGCCGGCCGGCAACGGGCCAAACCGTGCTGGCGCAGCCGATGGCGCCAACAAATTTGGTGCCCGCGATGACCGTGTTCTTTAGATTTGCGCCGCACAGTTTTGCGCCGGCCAAGTCCGCGCCCGACATCACCGCGCCTTCCAGATTGGCACCCATGAAGTCCGCCCCCTTCAAGTTTGCGCGTATCAGAACCGCGTTCGACAAGTTGGCGCTGGTCAGGTTCGCCTCCGACAGGTCACCGGCGATGAAGTTTGCCGTCGTGAGCGTTGCGCCAGCAAAATTGGCACCGTGCGCTTGCACGCCGTGGAGGTCGATTTTGTCGAGCATCGCGCCGGGCAGGTTCATCCCCCCGACGAGCGCGTTGGGACCCAGGAGAACGAGCCCCATTCCCGCCGCCCCGCCGAAGGGAAGGCGAGTGTTTGCGCCGGCGATGGAGGAGTCGAAGCGGGTCCGTTCGAGGTGCGCGCCGGTCAAGTCGGCGCCGAGGAGAACGACGCCTCGGAACGCCGCGTCCGTCAAGATCGCACCCATCAGCTTGGCCCCGATCAACTCCGACTCTTCGAGGACGACACCGGTAAGGTCGGCACCGCTCAACTCGGCACGCGCCAACTTCACGCCCTTGCCGTGCGCACCCTTCGCCACCACGTTGATGAGCGTAGCCCCTTCCAGCATTGCGCCGTCCAACGTCACGCCGGAGAGATCGGAGCCGGTGAAGTCCGCCGCCCCCGCCTCCACACCAACCAGCGAGGCACCTGTGAGGTTTGCTCCAGCGAAAATCGCTGCGCGCAAGTCCGCCTTGTCGAGGTGGACCCCCGCGAAGTTCGCGCGTTCGAGCCGCGCCCCGCGCAGGTCGATACCGTCGAGTGTCGCGTGGTTTGCATCCACGGCGGCCATGACCACCTCCGCGCAATGGCCGGCCGGACCGAGCGCTCCCGCCGCCGGCCCGCCATCTCCCCACAGCGTCGCGGCATCGAATTGTGCCCCGGTGAAATCCGCGCCTACGGTTGACGTCGCGACACGCGCGCCGCGCAGATCCGCTTCGCGCATCGTCGTGCCGCGCAAGGATGCACCGCTCAGATCAGCACCTGAAAGGTTCGCTTTGGTAAGGTCCGCATGCTCCAGCCGGGCCCCGGAAAGCCTCGCGCCGCGCAGATCCGCCCCTTTGAACGACGCCGCGCGCAGGTCCGCTCCAATAAAATCCACGCCGCCAAGCGCGGCACCCGCAAAGTCGTGACCCGGTAACGCCACGCCGTGAAACCACCCCCGCGCCAGGACCGTCTCGGGAGATAGCGCCCACGCTGCCAACCGAACCTTCCGCAAATCGTCGGCGACCTGCGCGATGACCGCGCCGAGGGCCAGGCCGAATACGAGCGAGGCACCAACCATCCACCGGGAACGCCGCACCTGACGCGCGTAGCTCGCGTGAATCTTCTGCGCCTGATCCGCGAACTGGGCACGCACCTGATCGGCCTCCGAAACCTCCTTTTTTTCGGGCGCACGCGCAGCGTGAGAGGGGGCCGGTGCGGGCAACCGCGGGGATTGGTACTCCGGGACAAAAATCAAGGGATTCAGTTCGCGGAGACGCGCGCGGGCTTTGGCCTCGGTAGCCGCATCCTTCGCGATCCAGAGGCCCGTGTGGAGGTATCCATTGCGATGTCGCATCGGCGGCTGGGCATCCGGAACACGCAGCGTGACGTCCAGCATCAACCCCTCGTGGAAATCGATGCGCGTGTGCAGATCTCGGCCCGGCGGCATCTTTTCCGGCGACCAGAACAGCATTTCCCGCAAGTCCATCCACCAGGCCTCTCCCATGTTGAGGCCATATTCCCCCTGGATCGCGAGCGAGAGCGGGCGCTTCATCCGCGGGGGTTCATACGGTGTCGATTTTCCGGGGGCCGCCATTCTCGCTCCGTTATCGCGCGAATCAATATCGCGCCGCGCGCCCCTGTGAAGGGGGGAAAGACGCCCTTCTACCTTCCCTCAGGGAATCAGATCGCCATGCCATACAATCCATAAAGCATCATTTTCGGATTGATCGTTTTTAGCTCAACCAACTGACGGCGAACCTGCTCATAGCGCATGTAGAAGCGGCGAAGGCCGTACGCCTGCATCTTGATGAGCAACTCGGGATCGTAGCCTTGCGGATGGTAGATGAGGCGATCTGGATCGGGATTGAAGGTCGTATAGTTTTCCCAGTCATCCCGGAACAGCGTCTTCTGCCATTGATCCTCGAACAGCTTGGAGCCGGGGAACGGAACGGTGATGGCAAATTTCGCGAAATCGAGATCGAGATCGACAGCAAATTCGATGGTCTCCTTGGTCATTTCCGGGGTTTCGCCCGGCATCCCGATCATGAACAGGCCTACCGTCTGAATACCGGCCTTCTTGGCGTTCGCGACGCCCCATCGCACTTTTTCCGTGGTCAGATTCTTGTTTACGTTGCCGAGGAGCAAATCCACGCCGGACTCGATGCCCATGAGCACCCGCCGGCAGCCGCCCGCGTACATGACCCGGCACGTTTCCTCGTCCAAACGGTCGGCGCGCGTCTCCGAAAGCCAAACGCACCGCTGGTCGAGCTTGCGCCGGATCAGCTCTTCACACAGGGGTTTGAGGTCCTTCAGCACCAGTGGAAATATTGGGTCAACCAACCCAATCTGTTTCACACCGTACCGATCGACGAGATGTTCGTATTCCTCGACGATCTTCATCGGGTCGCGACGACGGTACACCTTGCCGCTGTGCAGGAGCGAGCAATAATCGCACCGGTAGGGGCACCCGCGCGAGCCCGTCATGGTGAGCACCGGCTTGTCGATATCCGCGAACGGCAGGAGCCCGTACCGATGGTAGGGGAAGAGATCCCATGCCGGGTAGGCGAGCGAATCGAGATCCCGCAGGAGGGCGCGGGTCTTGTTCGTGCGCGGTTCGCCGCTGTCCATCCAGGTCAACCCGTCAATCTTCGAAAGGTCTTTGTCACCCCCTTCGAGCGCGTGCATCAACTCGACGACCGTTTCTTCCCCGTCGTGGTGGATGACGAAATCGACGTGCCCGTCACGCAGGATGTCCCGCGCGAACACGTCCGCGTGAACGCCGCCCCAGATGATCTTGGTAGATGGCGAGAATTCCTTGATCATCGCCGAAATGATCTCGCAATTCGGCGCCGACGGCGTGAGCACGGTCATGCCAACGACGTCCGGCTTGAACCGCTTGACACGCTCCATCACGCCGAAGGCCGTCAGCTTTTCGGCGAACATATCGATGACGCGGGTGAGGTAGCCCTCGGCAACAAGTGCGCCGGCAATGTAGGCAATACCGGTGGGCGGCATCGGCTCAAGCAATTCGGCGAAGCGCCCCAGCTTGGCCATGTTCATCGACGGGTTGATCAGCAGAATACGCACGCGGCGATCTCCATCTGTGGGCCACGATAGCGTTGTCAGGGCCGATCCGCCCGTGCCCAGCCGCTACGAGTAGGTTCGACCGTTGCCGCGACTACTTGCCGCCATCTTCGTTGGGCTCGAGCGCCGCATTTTTGGCGCTCGACTCATGTCCAGCCTTGTCGCGAAGAAAGACGTCCATGGCGTAATCCTTGCCGTCGTCGAGGTCGGCGATGGCGAAGAAAACCTCGGGATTCCCGCTTTCATCGCTGATTTGGCCGTAGGCCGCCCCGTCCTCGATGTCGTCACCGGCTTCGACCACCTCCAGACCGTTTTCGTCTTCCGCGCCACCGCTGAGCGTGTAGAACACCTTGCCGCCCATCACGTCATCTTCATCGTCGACGTACTCGATGTCGGCGAAGAGCGCGAAGCCCTGATTCCCGATTTCGTACCACGTCAGGATGAAGCTCGTGATGACGGGCGCCCCCGGCTCCCCGCCAGAATCTCCACCCCCGGAATCCCCTGAGTCGCCGGCGGTATCACCGCCGGTGTCCGGCACGTTGACGTCGTACCGTTCACCGCCGCTGCCGAAGCCGAAGGAGGACGTCGCCGTGGAGCAACCGAGCATCAATAAGACAACCATCGAGCCTCCGAGTCGGCATCGTACCACCGTTCACCCTCCGGCGTCAGCATCACCGCCTGAGCCGGAGCGCATCCATCCCGCCGTACCGCCCGGCGCCATCGAGTTCATCGGCAATTCGAAGCAGCTGATTGTACTTGGCGGTGCGGTCGGTGCGCGAGAGCGAGCCGGTCTTGATCTGCCCACAGTTCGTCGCAACCGCAAGGTCGGCAATCGTCGTGTCCTCCGTTTCTCCGCTCCGGTGCGACATCACCGCGCGGTACCCCGCCATGTGCGCCATCTCGACGGCATCGAGCGTCTCCGTGAGCGTGCCGATTTGATTCACCTTCACCAGGATCGCATTGGCAATCCCCTCGTGGACGCCGCGTGACAGGCGGGTGGTATTCGTCACGAACAGATCGTCGCCCACGAGCTGCACCCGTGCTCCCAGCGTCGTGGTCAGCGCCTTCCAGCCCGACCAATCGTCCTGATCGAGTCCATCCTCGATGCTCGCCATCGGATACCGCTCGGCATACCCGGCGTAGGCGGAGATCATATCGGCCGCGGAGCGTTTCTCCCCGTCAAAAGTATAGACGCCGTCCTTGTAGAATTCGCTCGCCGCGACATCGAGTGCGAAAAACACCTGCTCTCCTACCTTGTACCCGGACTTCTCGACGGCCTCCACCAGCAGCTTGAGCGCCTCTTCATTGCTGGTGAGGGAAGGCGCGAACCCGCCTTCATCTCCCACGGAGGTGTTCAGGCCGCGATCGTGGAGGACTTTTTTCAGCGTGTGGAAGATTTCCGCTCCGCACCGCAGGGCCTCCGAAAACGTTTCGAAGCCTGCCGGCACGATCATGAATTCCTGACAATCGAGGTTGTTATCGGCGTGCGCGCCGCCGTTGATGACGTTCATGAGCGGCACGGGGAGCGTGCGCGCGTTCGTCCCGCCGATGTACCGGTACAGCGGCATTCCGAGAGAGAGCGATGCCGCCCTTGCGACGGCCATCGATACACCGAGCAGGGCGTTGGCCCCGAGCCGGCCTTTGTTGGCCGACCCGTCGAGTTCGATGAGAATCTGGTCGATGGAGCGCTGATCGCGGACGTCGAGGCCGATCAACTGGGGCGCGATGGTGTCGTTAACGTTTCCGATCGCTCGATCCACCCCCTTGCCGTGCCAGCGCCGCTTGTCCCCGTCTCGCAGTTCGACCGCTTCGTGTTCTCCCGTGGATGCGCCCGAGGGGACGGCGGCGCGGCCAACCGTCCCGTCGTCACACGCAACTTCGACCTCGACCGTGGGGTTGCCGCGTGAATCGAGGATCATCCGACCGTAGATTTCCTGAACGAGCGCCATTCCGTACTCCTCGCTTCGTATAACGCTCCCCTGTATTCCCTGCTGGATGCAACGCTTTCGCCGCGATAGCCTGCGGCGCTTTCAGGACTCCCATGCTCGCCTCGCTGTTGCTTTCCCCGCTCGTTTCCCTCGCGATCGCGGCGGAGCTCAAGGCCTCGGCTTCCGTGAAGTTGACGGAGGTTGTCGAGGTGCCGCTCTACGCCGGCCCCGACCGGACGGACCCGTTCTGGTACGTCAACGCCCAGATTGGGGAGAAAAACTTCCTCCTTCGCCTTGCGACGGGCCACGAGCGGTTCATTCTCAGCGAGGCGGGGGCGAAAAAGGCCGGGCTGAAGGTACGTGAGGCCGGTGACAAAAAGACTGCGTCCGCCAAGGAAGTGACGGTCGGCACGATGAAATTGGCGAGCGTGAAGGTCAGCGTCGAGACACCGGAATCCGATCGTTGGCTCGTGGACGGGGAACTCGGGCTGGCGGGGTTGGCGGGGGTCGCGTGGGCCGTGCTGCCGTCGCAAGGAAAGGTTCGCTTTGGGCCCGCGGAGAAGGGTGCAGAGATGGTCGCGGGCGTGGGGGCGCCCCTTCCGTACACCACGTTCGTGGCTGGGAAGAAGGAACATGTCGGCGAGTCCGACATCGCCTGGTGGTCCGAACCGTACATCGTGAGCGTGGCGTTTTCGGGCGTGAGCATTCCCACGGAGTTGGTGTCGCAGGTGAGCCCGCCGACCCTCTCGCGAGAGGCCGAGGCCGCGTCGTGGTTCCACGTGAAAGGAACCAACCCCGTCACCTACAAGCTCCCGCCCGCGCCATCGTACGTCGATACGGAGACGACGGTCGAGTGGCGAGAGATCACGGTGGCCGGTGCATCGTTGTCCGCACCGGTCCACCGTTTCGGGTACGGCATCGCCGCCGTCCGCCAGGCAAACGCCCAGCTCGGAGCCAACATCCTCCGTCAGTTTGACCTCGCCGTCGATCCCATGAATCACGAGCTCGCGCTGAAGCGCATCGACGCCCCGCAAGCGCAGGACTGGGCGGAGATCGCCGAGGCCGACTTCCGAAAGGCGCTCGACACGCCACCCGCGGTCCCGAAAGCCAAGACGCCACCCGATGCCGAAGCGGAACGGAAGCGCAAGGCCGGCGCACAAGGTGCACTCGCGACGTTCCTGTACAAACGGGGGCGCGCGGAAGAGGCGCTCGACCTCCGCAAGCAAGCCGCCGACGCCACTCCGGACAAGTGTGAGGCCTGGATCGCGTATGGCGCCTCGGCGCTCGCACTGGGTCAGGCCGCCGCCGCTGCCGACGCCTTCCAGCGCGCGGGTGACCTGTACGGCGTCTGGTCCGTGCAGCCCCTCGACGTACGGAAGAAAAGGACGGCCGAACACGAGAAGGCCAAGCCCGGCGCTTGGGAAGGACCCATCCCGCAATCGAACGCCTGCCACACGGCGTGGAGCGGCCTCGCCAACGCACGGCTCCTGACCAGAGACTACGCCGGCATCGCCGCACTGTACCCGGCAAAGCTGGATCTCGACGAAGGGCTGTCAACCGCCGCCGGCTCTGCCTTCCTGTTTCAGAAACAGTACGCAGAAGCGACGTCCGCGTTCCAACAGAGCGTGAAGCTGACCGAGGGGGATTGGCCATCGCGGGCCCGGGAGGGACTCATGCTTGCGTACAAACGCGCGGACGCCGCACGCGCAGTCATGCAGGTCGATCCTGCTGTAGACGGCATCCAGCACATCAGCGACGTTGCGCTCTATGTCTGGGGTGACGCCGCGCGCGAAGTGTACGGCGCTTCCGAAGCGGCGAAACGCCTTGCGACGCTCGCTGAGAGCCACCCGGATTCGGCGGAGATCCTGACCGAAGCCGCACGGGCCGCCCGTCTCGCCGGCGATGCGGCGGGCGCGGACGCCCTCCTTCAGCGGGCCATCGCCGCCGCCCGATCGGACGCGATCTGGTTTCCTCGCAGCCAATTTGCACAGGCGAACCTGGCCCACGCGCTGGTGCTCGCCGGCAACGTCGAAGAGGCCGCCGCGGCCGCCGACGCCGCGATGCGTCTGACGCCATTCGAGGCAAGCGCGCTGCTCGCAAAGGCCGACGTCAGCGACGCGCGGGGAGATGTTGCCGGGGGCAACGCGCTCCGTCACCGAGCCGGCGCCGCGTTCATCGAAGACCCCGCGTACGCCATGCTCCTCCTGCGCGGGGAGAGTGACGCGGACCTCACGGCGCCGCCTCCGCCGCCCGTTGAGCCGGTCGCGCCAGATCCCGCGCCGCCGGTGGTGCCCGAGCCGACGCCACCGCCCCCAAAAGACAAGGCGAAGTAGGTCGCCGCGCTCACGCCGGAACGGGGGTGACGATCGGCGAGCACCGCTCTATGCTCTCCGCATGCTGCTCGCCCTCACTCTCGCTCACGGCGGGTTCGCGCACGCCGGTACGCTCGGGTTGGAGGCCGGAGCCGGCATCGGCCAGAGCTATGATCAAGGTGCAATGTGGTACACAGCGTCGCCCACCCTCGCCGTTACCTACGGCTGGCACCCCGGCGTCTTCGACATCTGGATCGGGAGCTTTGGCTCGGCACTCTACGCGCACTCCGGAAATGGCAAGGTTCCTGCCGCCGCATTCATGGCAGAAACAGGCCTTGGCTTTGGAAAACACACGTTTTCAGCCGGCGGCTATTGCGGAATCGGCTACCCTTCGTCGGAAATCGGTGCGTACGCACGCGTGAACGCCGGCGGCGTCGGTTGGGCGCGCGCGTTCGGCGGTGAAGCCCGGATATTTACCATTCCTGCGTACAATACCGTCGCCACGGCGGTGATGTTCCGCGTGGAAGTCGGCCCCCGACCCGAGCGCGTTGCGCCGCCTCCCCCCGACGAACCCGCGCCGCTCTACCACGCCGATCCGTACGATACTTGAGCGCCAAAGCGCGGATTCATCGACCTACGGCTCACCCTCTCCCGGATCGAAGCCGCCACCGCCGGAAGGCTTCACGTTCGGCGGTTTGATGGACGGTGGACGGCGATCAATGCCGGCTTTGTCCATTTCCTCCTGCGTAGACACCATCGGGCGGCGCGATGGCGGCGGCGCGTCTTCCTTCTTCGGCATGCGGAGCCGCGTGTTGTCTCCAGAACCCATGCCAAAAAGGTCGTCCAACCCACCTTTCGAGGGTGTCACGCTGCGATTGACAGGCGCGGGAACCGAGTTGGGCGTTGCGACGACACGCGCCGCACCTGGCGACGCCGCGTCCGCTTCCGGCATCGGGAGTTCGACGAGCTCGGAGGTGGCGTGCGACCGGGAGGTCGAGGGGAAGGGTGCGGCCGCCGCAGCGGCCGCCGTTCGGGGCAACGCGACTGGCATCGACGGGGTCGTCGGTCGGGCCGACGGCGCGGGTGCCGGTGCTGCGGAGCCGGACAGCGCCGGGGGGCCTTCCATTCCCGGACGCATCGGCAGCTTGGCGACGGGCTGCATGACCTTGCCGGCGCCAAACGTGCCGTCGCGACTCTTGGGGCGCTGCGTAGGCGTGTGCTTTGCCTTTTCTTGATCCTCCTTCTTGAATGCCCGTGTCTCGCCAATCTTCGGAGCGGGCCGGCCGGGCGCGGCGTCGCCGCCGGAGGTCGTGGATGAAACGGCAGGGGCGCGGGGAATGTTCGGAAAGCCGGGCGGCGGCTTCGGGCCGGACGGCGGCGCGGCGTGCGGCGCGGGTGCGCGTTTGACCGATGCTATCCCCACATCGCCCAACCCAATCTCCACCTGCGGGGCGGAAGGATCCCAGGGGTCGGGTAGACCGCAGCGTCCAAACAGGCGGCGCCCCTTCGCGAATCGCGGGGCGTTCCAGCCGCGCGCGCCAACTCGTTCGCTCAGCGCCTGCCCCACGATGCGGCGCGGTGCGAGCGTCCGGTACATGTCCTTGGCCCGAAGGTCCGCGTCGACCGGGGCCGACGCCAGGCTCACCGAGGCACCAACGACACGACGGCGAGGGGTCGGGCTAGGACCCGCGCGGCTACGCGCCGCACGTCCGAAACGTTGACGCTCTGCACCTTGCGGACGTTTTGTCGGTAGGACGTCCCGCCGAGTCCGTACAGTTCGGCGACGGCCGCTTCCGCCGCCCGGGCCGACGCGGTCTGCATTTCCGTCTCCCATCCGCCGAGGATCGACGAGCGCGCGCGCTCGACCTCCTCGTCCGTAATCGCGCCATGCCTCAGCGCCGCCAACGCCGCCGAAAGTCGCGACTCGGCCTCCGCCGCGCGCGCGGGGTCCGTCGCCAGCGAACAGATCAACAAACCAGGATGCACGCCGGACATCGACCCAGCACCGACCGCGTAGGCCAACCCATGCGCTTCGCGAAGCTCCAGAAACAGGCGCCCGCTCTGTCCGCCGAGGATCGCGGTGAGCACCTCCGACGCGATCTGGTCGGGATCGTGGACCGCCGGAACCGTGAACGCCATCGCAACGTGGGCCTGTTCGCGACCGCTACGGATGCGGTCACGGCGGGTCTCCGCCGGGTGGGCAGGCGGCGTCGGACAGGGTGTCCACGACCCGGCCGGAACATCGGCCAACCGGTCCTGCAGCCGGCCCAGCATCAACTCCGGGTCAAACCCGCCGGTGACGCACACGACAAGGTTCCCGCCCGTCAGCCAACGGCGGTGCAATCGGCGCAACGCATCACCGTCAAGGCCGGAAATTCCCCTTTCTGTGCCGCTCATCGGCAGCGCCCACGGATGATGCGGGCACGCCAGCGACCAGATCCGCTCGGCAACCCGCAGTTCCGGGCTGTCGTCACGCTCGGCAAGGGCCGCGAGCAATTCCTGGCGCACGCGCGCAACCTCTCCTTCCGGGAACGTTGCCAGCAACATTGCGTCGAGGAACAAATCGAGGCCGGGTTCCGCGTGTTCTGCAGGGAAATCCCCGCGTATCCCTTGTGACGAACGCCCCCCGCTACCGCCGAGGCCGCCACCAAGCCGCTCGACCGCGCGCGAAACGGCCGCCGCGTTGCGTCCCGCAGATGCCACGGCCGCAACCTGAGTCCACGCCGCCAACCGGCCGGACGACGACGCACGCTCCGCGAGCGCCCCCCCGAACCCGACGACCCGCATGGCAACGACGTCCGAGTCGTCCGGGTCGAGCAGGACGCGGAGTCCGTTGGCAAGGGTGTGCAGGGTCGGCGCGAACGCCACCAGCGCGGGCGCGGCACTCGGCCAGACCGTCGTAAGGCTCGCCTTCTTCGGCACGAGGTTCAGCTCGATTGCGTCGGCCTTGCGGAGATATTCCGCCGCCACGCGGACCACGTCAGCATGCTGAACCGCACGGAGCGCCGCGTCGAACGTGCGCCATGCCTCCGGATCGCCGGAAACCTCCTGATCAAAACACAGGCCGTGCGCGCGACCATCGACGGTTTCGCGATCGAAAGCGCGCCCGGCCACCAACCGGGAGCGTGCACGCGCCACGTCATCGGCGTCGATTCGGCCGGCCGCCGCGTCCGCGATCACGCCGCGCGCCGCCGTCACGCTGGGATCGAGTCCCCGCGGCTCACAGGCAAGGGAGACCAGTAAAAGCCCGCCCCGCGCCTGAACATCAAGCTGCATCGTCGCCGACAGACACCCGATTCCGGCGCGGCGCACGCGGGCGCCGAGCGGCGAGGATGTCCCCCCGCCGAGCACGGCCGCCAGGACGTGCAGCGCCGGGATGTCGGGGTGGCCGTGCGCGGGCGCCGGAAACGCTATCTCCGCCAGCCGCGCCGCGAATTTACGAACGAGTGTTCGCTGAGAGCCGCCCCGCCGGAGGGCCGCCGGCGCAGTCGAGCGCGCCGGCGCGCTCCCCCCGCGGTTGAATAGCCGGTTCACCGTCGTCAGGACATCTTGCTCCTTGACCCTACCCGACACTGCCAGACACGCATTCGCGGGAGAATAGTGCTCCCGGTAGAACGCAAACAAATCGTCGCGACTCATGGCGCGCACGCTGGCGACCGTCCCGATGATCGAACGCCCGTACGGGTCACCCGGGAATGCGTCCGCAAAGAGCGCCTCGGTCAGCACGAGGTCGGGATCGTCCGCACCGCCCCGGATCTCCTCGCAAATGACGTCACGTTCCCGTTCCAATTCGGCCGGGTCGAAACGCGCCGACTGCCCCATTTCCGCGAGTACGCCCAGCATTTCGTCGAGGGCGGAGCCGGGTGCCGTGATGTGGAAAACCGTTTCGTCGAAGCTCGTGTACGCGTTGATATCTCCGCCCGGAGCCTCGACTGCCCGCGCGACACCGCCGACACCGTACCGCTCCGTTCCCTTGAACAGCATGTGCTCGACGAAGTGCGCCGCACCCTCCATTCCTGGCCGCTCATCCCGACTGCCCACGTTGAACCATAGGTAGGCAGCGACGACGTCCGATGGGGCGTGCTCATCGACGAGCACCCGCATCCCATTCGGCAGGGTTGTAGCGAGCATCCCGCGCGTTGTAACGCGCGGACTGGCGGCAGGGGCGTGAACGGACCGCGGTGTCGTTTCGCGGGATAGCCGGCGGCAACCCAAATGTACGGCGTCTACGTTCACATCCCGTGGTGCCGCATTCGCTGCCCGTACTGCGCGTTCAACGTCGATGCTCGCCGGGACATCCCGCATGCCGCCTACACCGCCGCGCTCTTGCGCCATTGGGGGCGCGAGTCCGGGCATTTTCCGGGCGCGCCAGAGACGGTATATTTTGGAGGAGGTACACCGAGTATTGCGAATCCAGACGACATCGCCACCGTGATCCGCGCGCTGGCGCCGGCCGGAGAAGTGACGCTCGAAGCCAATCCGGGCGGTGTGGACCGCGAGCGTCTGGCCGCGTTCCGCGATGCAGGGGTGACCCGGCTTTCGCTCGGCGTACAAAGCTTCACCCCCCACGTGGCCGCCCGACTTGGCCGAGGCCACGGCGTCCGCGAGAACCACGCGATCGTCGAGGACGCCGCCGGCGCGGGATTCGCGGCGTTCTCCTTCGATCTCATCTTCGGAGTGCCCAGCCAGACGCTCCAAGATTTCGAACAGGACCTCGATATCGCCCTGTCGCTCTCTCCTCCCCACGTCTCGCTGTATGGGCTCACCATCGAGGAGGGAACACCGTTTCACCGGGCGGCGATCCCGACGGCGGACGATGACCTGTGGCGGGACATGTACGATCTTGCGGTGGAACGTCTCGCCGCAGCGGGACTGGACAGGTACGAAGTCTCCAATTTCGCTCGGGCCGGCGCCCGTAGCACGCACAACGAGCACTACTGGCGGGCGCGGCACTGGGCCGGCATCGGCGCGGGGGCGCACGGCTGGCGCCCCGACGGCGCTCGCACGGCGGCACGCGCCAATCCCGACGAATACGTCGCGAGCGATGACCCGGTCGAATACGCAAAACGTCCCGATTCTCACAAACTCGCAAGCGAGTTGGCGTGGTCCACCCTGCGCCACGTGGACGGTTTGGAAAACGCGCAATTGCTCCGCTGGACGAATCGGCGGGTCGCGGCCCCACGAAAACTCATCGACGCGGGATTGGTGACAGACGATGGCTCAGTGATTCGCCTTACCAATATGGGCTTTCCGCTCGCAGATGCGATTTCCGAGCAACTCCTGCAGGCGATGGTTATACAGGCGGGGCCGCATTCTTGCGGCGCGTAAGGCATACTCCCCCCCCTCGCTTGGACCCCGGATGCGCAAGGCCACTGGCCCGACGGACATCTCCGCACTCCCGATGTTGGAATCGCTGGAGATCGACATCGACCCCTCCCTCATCGAGGAGGCGCTCGCGTCGTTGGACCGCGCGTCCGTAGCTCGTGTCGCCGCGGAAGCCGTCACGGCGGATGACCCGGAAGCCGCTTCGTCCGCCGATGTTTCAATCGATATTGAGCTGCCGACAGTAACGTCCGAAGCGCCCGCCGCCGCCGCGCCGAGCGCGGTCCCAGCGTCGGACGATGAGCGCCGGCGCCTCACCCTTCGGGTTTCGGCGCAGCAGGAATCCATGCGTCGGCTGGAAGAATCGCTCGCGCGCGTCACCGAGATTCGTGACGGGCTCGACACGCAGGTGCGGGAGCTGCGCAAGGCCGCGCGCCAACTCGAAGCCGAGGCCGCGTCCGCTTTTCAGCGCGCGCGTCGTGACCGTGAGGAGGCGGAACGTCTCGCCGAAGAGCGCACGATTCGCGGGATCCTCGACATCGTGGACAACGTGGAGCGTGCGCTGGCCCACGCGGATTCCTCTGAGCCCACGCGGATCCTCTCGGGCCTGCAAATGATCGCCGAGCAATTCCGTGGCGCGCTGCGCAAAATGAATGTCGATCGTGTCGGATCGGCCCTCGGCACGCCGTTCGACCCTGCCGTTCACGAAGCGGTCCTCCACCTGCCAACGTCCGACGTCGCGGCCGGCGGCATCGTCAGTGAAGTCGCTGCGGGATTTATTCTGCGCGGCCGCCTCGTTCGCCCCGCGCGCGTCGTGGTCGCATCGGCGCACCCCGCTCCGGTGCCCTCCGAAGCTGAGCCGCAACCGACCGCGGATGGGGAATGATACGATGAGCGAATTCGACCCCGATGAGATGGGAGTGACCCGATGGGAAAGGTGATTGGAATCGACCTTGGCACGACGAACTCCTGCGTCGCCGTGCTCGAGCAGGGGGAGCCGCTCGTGATCCCAAACGACGAAGGATCGCGCACGACGCCCTCCGTCATCGCCTTTCCCAAGGATGGTGATCGCCTCGTTGGGCAGATTGCGCGTCGCCAAGCAGTAACGAACGCCGAGCGTACCGTCAGCGTCGTCAAGCGCCTGATTGGCCGGCGGTTCGACGACGTGGAGGTCAGGAGCACCAACGAGACGGTCGCGTACCACATCGTTCAGGCAGAAAACGGTGATGCGTGGGTCGATATCGGAGACAAGAAATGGTCACCGCAACAGATCTCGGCGATCGTGCTGGATAAGATGAAGGGAATCGCCGAGGCCTACCTCGGGGACAGGGTCACCGAAGCCGTCATCACCGTGCCCGCCTACTTCAACGACGCCCAGCGGCAGGCCACGAAGGACGCCGGGCGCATCGCCGGGCTGGACGTGTTGCGGATTATCAATGAGCCGACGGCGGCGGCGCTCGCGTACGGACTCGGCAAGGCCACGCATGAAAAGGTTGCCGTATTCGACCTTGGCGGCGGGACGTTCGACGTGTCGGTCCTTGAAATCGACAACGGCGTGTTTGAGGTGCGCTCCACGAACGGCGATACGTTCCTCGGTGGAGAAGATTTCGACAACCGTGTCGCGGCTTGGCTCATCGAAGAGTTCAAGAACGAAACCGGCATCGACCTTGCCGATGACACCGTGGCAATGCAACGCGTCAAGGAAGCCTCGGAAAAGGCGAAACACGAGCTTTCGACGACGACCGAAACCGAAATCCACCTGCCGTTCATCACCGCCACGGCCGCCGGTCCTCAACATCTCGTCGCCGCCCTGTCGCGGCCCAAGCTGGAGTCGCTGTGCTCCGACCTGCTCGACCGGCTGGAGATTCCCTGCAAGAAGGCGCTGCAGGATGCGCGCCTGAAGGCCAACCAGCTCGACGCCGTCCTGTTGGTCGGCGGCATGACGCGCATGCCGCGCGTGCAGCAGAAGGTCGAGGAGATTTTCGGCATGCCGCCGGAACGGGGCATCAACCCCGATGAAGTGGTCGCGGTGGGCGCCGCGATTCAGGGCTCGGTGCTGAAAGGAGAAGTGAAGGACGTCCTGCTGCTCGACGTGACGCCGCTTTCCCTCGGCATCGAGACGGCCGGCGGTCTGTGCGAGCCCATCATCAACCGCAACACAACGATTCCCTGCAAAAAGCAAAAGGTGTTCACTACCGCAATCGACAACCAGGACATGGTCCGAGTGCACATCATTCAGGGAGAACGCGAGCTGTCGGTCGACAACAAATCGCTCGGCATCCTCGAACTGCACGGCCTCCCGCCCGCACCGCGCGGGCTACCGGAGATCGAGGTCACGTTCGAGTTGGACTCGAACGGCATCCTGCACGTGCAGGCCCGTGACAAGGGCACGGGAAAGCAGCAGACGACGCGCATCGTCAGCAACTCCGGCCTTGGAGAAGGCGATATCGACAAGATGATCGTCGACGCGGAGGCCTTCCGGGATCGGGACCGTGAACGCCGCACCGCAATTGAATCGCGAAACAAGCTCGATGGCCTGGTCTACACGACGCGTCGCAGCCTGGATGAATTCGCGGAGTTGGTGTCGAACAGCGACTCGCTGGCGATTCGCGATGCGATTTTCGCAGCGGAGTCCGCCGTCGAGCGCCTCGACGCCAAGGCCATTGCGTCAGCAGCAGAGGCGCTCGGACTTGCGTCGCAGCGGCTCGCGGAGTCGATCTATGCGGCCGCGCGGCGAGACCTGCCGAAGCACGCCGGTTCCCTCGGGCTCGGCGCGGCTACGATGTCCATCGAGGACGACGTCGTCGACGACGAATGACGGGTTCTGAAGCAATCGGCAGGGCGCGTTACGGGAAGCCGCGGAGGTTTCGGGCGTGGCTCGGCGCGACTACTACGCGGTGCTCGGCGTCAAAAAGGACGCGACCGCCGACGACGTCAAGAAGCGCTTCCGTGCGCTCGCACTCCGCTATCACCCGGACCGCAACCCGGGGGACGCGGACGCGGAGAGGCACTTTCGCGAAGTCGCGGAGGCGTGGAGCGTCCTGGGTGATGCCGAAAGTCGCGCGCGCTACGATCGGCTGGGCCCGCTTTTCACCCCCAGCGGCAGGCCGCCGCGCGCGGATGAACTGAACGAGATCCTGATGGATGCACTCAACGGCATCCTCCGTCGAAAAAAGCCAGGTGGTCCAGGTGAAGAGCTACGGTACACGGTCACGGTTTCGCTCGAAGACGCCGCCGCCGGAGCGGAACGACCGCTCACCATCTCCAGGCAGGTACGTTGCCGGCCGTGCGCTGGCACAGGGGATGGTCCTACGGACCGGAAACCGTGCGTAGACTGCGGCGGAACAGGAAAAACGGTCGCCCGCCGCTTGTTCCGGAACGAATGCGCCGCTTGCGATGGAAAGGGATACAAGCCGAGCGCAAAGTGTGAGCGCTGCGCAGGAGAGGGCCGACATCCCGCGGAAGAAACACTCAAGATCAAGGTTCCTCCGGGCGTGGCAACCGGTACGAAGCTGAAGTTGAAGGGCAAAGGAAACGACGCGCTCGCCATCGGTGGGGTCGCGCCTGGAATCACGGGCGATCTCCTGATCTTGATGAACGTCGATGAACACGACCTGTTCCGTCGCCGAGGCAACGACCTGCTCGTAGAGGCCCCCGTGACCTTCGCCGAGGCCGCGCTGGGATGTGACCTGACGGTGCCGACGCTGGAGGGTCGGACGACGATTCGTGTCCCCGCCGGCACCGCGTCGGGCAAGTCGTTTCGCCTTCCGGCGCGCGGCCTCCCCGCCGTTGGCGGCGGTGCGCGCGGCGACCTGCACGTGAAACTCGTGGTCGAGGTGCCGACCTCGCTCGACACAGAGGCGAAAAAGGCGTTGGAGGCCTTCGCCGGTCGCGTGGCCACAACGAGTCACCCACGCCGGCAGGCGTTCCTTGCGGCCATGCGGGAGAGGAACGCATGAAGAATCGCTGGATCGTCGCGTGTGCGCTGTTCCTCGTCGCCGCGGATGCGCCGCCGTCTGACCTGATAAAAAAGGCGAACGACGCTTCCTCTCACAAGGCGGCGGCGGCCCTGTACGAGGCCGCGTACGCCGCCAGCGCGGACGCCTGGGTCCTGTTGCACGCGGGTGAAGAGCGGCGCCTCAACGGGGAGACGCGGATTGCGCGCGCACATTTCGAGGAGGTCGCCGCGAACTACCCGACGTCCTCTGCAAAGGACGCCGCCAAGCTCGGGATGGCCGTGATCGACGCGGCTGGACGCGCCGGGGGCAACACCCTCGCGACGTTGCAGTTGTACAAGGGCGGCACGATTCCGGGCACGCTCGACGCCGACCGCTGGCTGCTCATCGCTGGTGCGGCACGGGCTGAAGGTCAGCCGGAAGCTGCGCGTTCCGCCCTGAAAAAGGCCGTTTCAGCCGCGCGAAACACGCGAGAAGAAAAGCGCGTCACCCGGGCAGCGGATGAGGCCCGAGCCGCGCTGCCCGTCGTGGACGCGCCCAACCGTGCCGACGCGAACGTGCCCGCGGATCAATCGGCGATCCTGCGGGTGCGGGCGGCGCTGTCCGACGCGCGGTTCACCGAAGGAAAAACAGCCGCGGAAGCGTTCCTCGTAGACTTTCCCGACTCGCCGTTCCGTCGTGAAGCGGACTACGCCGTCCAGCGCGCCGACAACCGCGTTGTCTCCGACCGCCACACCATTGCGCTGCTGCTCCCGCTGACCGGGGACTACGCGATTCCCGGCGGCAACCTCCAGGCCGCGGTGGAGTTGGGCCTGGGCGACCACGCAACGCTCGTCGTCCACGACACCGCCGGCAAAGGCGACACCTGCGTCGCCGCGCTGGAAAAGGCGGTGCTCGAGGAAGGCGCCGCCGCTGTCATCGGCCCCCTCACCCGAGAAGAGTCGCTGCCCTGCGCCGCAGCAGCACAAGCGATGCGCGTGCCGATGCTGACCCTGACTACCTCCGAAGACGTCGTGAGCGCGGGTGACCAGATCTTCCGAACCTCGGCGTCCACTGGCCAACAAATCAAGGCCCTCCTCGACGAGGTCAACGGGCGGCGCGTAATGAAGCGCTTCGCCGTCCTGCACCCGAAGAATGCTTTCGGTGAAAATGCCGCCAAGGGGTTCGCGGCAGAAGTCGCCGTTCGCGGCGGAGAGATTGTCATCGACATCGGGTACGACCCGGAGTCGAAGGACTTCCGGTCGTTGGGAAAGGAACTCGGGCGGAAGGACTACAAGGCGCGCTCCGGTGAGTTTTACAGGGTGAAGCAGGAGATCGAGCGCGCCGGCGGTGACCCGGACAAGGCGACACTGCCGCCGCTGATCGATTTCGACGCGATCTTCATCCCCGACGGCTACCAGCGCGCAGCCCTGATCGCGGCTGCGCTGGGATTCGAGGAGTTCCCCGTGGGGAGTTTTCGACCGAAGCGTGACAGCACGCCGCTCCCGTTGCTCGGCCTCAATGCCTGGAACAACGACGAATGGCCGCGGCGCGGCGGAAAGTTCGTGATCGACTCGATCTTCGTGGACGCGTTCGATGCGCGGGTCCAGGATCCTGCGGTCGTGCGCTTCGTAGAGGCGTGGCACGCGCGCGGAAAAGGCGAGCCCACGGTGGTGGAAGCCACGGGGTACGACACCGCGCGCCTGCTCGCAGTAGCCCTGCAGAGTGACATCGCCGACGTCGCCAGCGCCATTCAGGCGGCAGAGCTGCCGGACCCCGTGGCGGGCACGCTCGGTGTGGCGCCAGACCGGCAGGCGCGCCGCGAATGGCGCGTGCTCACGGTGCGAAAAGACGGCATCGGGCCTCTCGACGCTCCGGAGATCATGCCGCCAGCCCCTGAATAATCGCAGCATGACCGAAGCCGACATCATCGCACGCATTGCCGCGGTCACCCCGCGCGGCGCGGAGCGCCTCGGCATCGGGGATGATGGTGCCATCCTTGCCGACGGCCTCGTTGTTACCACGGACTCGATGGTCGAGGGGATTCACTGGGACGCACGGCTGGACCCGGCAGACGTGGGCTGGAAGCTCGTTGCCGTCAACATCTCCGACCTCGGGGCGATGGGCGCACGGCCTGCCTGGGCGACGCTCGCGCTCGCGCTGCCGCGCCGCGCAGACGGCACCGCCGATGGCCGCTGGCTCGACGCCTTCGCGGCAGGTTTGGGAGAAGCTTGTCGCCACTGGAGTTTGCCCATCGTGGGCGGAGACACGACGGCGAGCCCCGGTCCGCGCGTCCTGACGCTGACGGCCGGCGGCCACGCGCCACGCCCGGTGCTTCGTTCGGGCGGCCGCGCCGGCGATTGCCTCGCCGTCACGGGCGCGCTTGGCCGCGCGGCCGAAGCATTCTTCTCCTCGGCGCCCAGCCCCGAGGCCGTGTCGTGGTTCCGCCGTCCCGAGCCGCCGCTCGCGCTCGCGCTCGCGCTGGCCGAATCGGGACATCTCCACGCCATGATGGACCTTTCGGACGGGCTCGGCATCGACGTGGCTCACCTTGCCATCGCCTCCGGCTGCGGAGCTGACATCACCTCGGCCGCCGTCCCCGGCGGCGGTTCTCTCCCGGACCGACTCGCGTTTGGCGAGGACTACGAACTGCTGCTCGCGTTCCCCCCCGAGGTCCTCGATGCGGTAGGATGCCTTGCGGCGATGCACGGAAAACCCCTTCACGTCATCGGCGCATTGACCGACGACCCCGCGATACGGCTGGATGGGCGCCCGGAGTGGCCGGCGCCACGGTTCACCCATTTCCCATCGACATGAACACAATCGCGCTCGACTTGGCCCTCTGCGTTGTGCTTCTTGGCGTTTGCGTGTTCTTCAATCTCGCCGAAGTATCGTTGTTCTCCCTGCAGAAGGTAGACCGGGAGGTGTTGCGCGAACAGGACAGTACCGCCGGCCGCGCCATTTTGCACATGCTCTCGCAGCCCCGTCGGTTGCTGGCGGCGCTGTTGATCGGCGTCGAGTTCGGAAACATCGCGTTGGCGGCGGTGTCCGCGGAATTGGTCACGAAAGAGATGCATATGTGGCCTTGGCTGAACGTCGTGATCGTGGCGCCAATCCTCGTCTTGTTCGGAGACGTTTTGCCCAAGGCGTTGGGTTTTCACTTCGCGCGCGGCGGTGCACGGCTCGTTGCGCGGCCGCTGATCGTATGGAACGAACTGGTGAGCCCCTTGCGATGGGTGATCAACGGCGTCGCGGAAGCGGTGCTCAAGGCCATGGGGGTGCGCCCACCCACGGAGTCCGAGGCCTTGCGTGAAGAGCAGCTGCGCGTGCTCATCGATCAAGGACGGGCAACCGGTGCAATCCAGCCGATGGAGCAGGAAATCATCCATCGCGTGTTCGAATTCGGCGACCTGCCGGTTTCCCGGATGATGACACCTCGACCGGATATTTTTTCGCGGTCGCTGACGACGCCGTGGGCCGAACTGCTCGCGGAGATCAGGGATGCGCGCTACAGCCGCGTTCCGATCTGGCAGGGAAACCCAGAAAACATCGTCGGTGTGCTGCTCGTCAAGGATCTTCTGCGTTTGCGCAACGCGCCGCCGCCGAACGCCCGCCAGTTGCAGAAGATGTTGCATCCCGCCAGCTTCGTGCCCCCGTCGAAGCGCGGGCAGGACCTGTTGCGCGAATTCCGGGCGAAGAACAATCACATGGCCATCGTCGTCGACGAACACGGCGCTTGTCAGGGCCTCGTCACCATGGACGACCTCCTCACAGAATTAGTGGGAGAGCTCCTCGACGAAACGGACACCATCGAGCACGACGTCGCGCCCGTGGAGGAAAACGTCTGGACCGTCCGCGGAACGATGGATGTCGAGGACTTCGGCAATCGGTTCGACGTCCAGGTGCCGGAAGGCGATTGGACCACGCTCGGCGGCTACGTCTTCCACCTCATCGGAGCCGCGCCCCAGAAGGGGGATGAAGTGACGTGGCAGGGCATCGTCTTCCACGTCTCTGGAGTAGACGGCAGGCGGATCACGGAAGTCACCGTGCACATGCCGGATGCGTCGGCGAACCAGGTGGAAGGCGAATGACCCCCGGGCGTGCACGATGAACATTCTCGGAGAGCTCCTGCTGGTGGCGGCATGCGTGGGAATACAGGCGTTTTTCGCAGGAAGTGAGATGGCGGTCGTCGCTGCGGACCGGCTGATGCTCGCCAGCCGCGCGGACGCTGGGGATGCGGGTGCGCAGCGTGTCCTGAAGTTGCTGGAAACCCCCGCCCGCCTCGTCGGAATGTGCCTGCTGGGTGCCAACGTCGCTACGATTGCCGGCGCGACGTTGCTGA
The DNA here is from genome assembly GCA_945861635.1 of Klebsiella pneumoniae. Lineage (GTDB taxonomy): Bacteria > Myxococcota_A > UBA796 > UBA796 > SXON01 > CAMAWH01. The sequence continues at coordinate 39,796 of CAMAWH010000034.1, forward strand.
CCCATATGGTGACGCGCTTGCTTCCTACGGCCGATCTGTTCGGCGGTGAGCACGGGGCGGCCGCGGAGATCATCGTGATTGCGATCTTCACGCCGATCACCGTGATTTTTGCCGAGGTCATCCCGAAGGGTATCTTCCTCCAGAACGCCAATACGCTCGCGCCCGCGTTGGCGCGACCGCTGGCGGCGCTCCAAACCTTGTTCGCGGTGCCGCTGTGGATCACGGACAGGGTGACCCGGATCGCGCTCGCGCTGGTCGGTGTCGACGCCACGCGCGTCCACACGGTGCGTCGCGAGGACATTCAGCTTCTCCTCGACTCGGCCGAAACGGGCGACATTCGCGCCGAAGAAAAAGAGATGATCCTCCGCGTGTTCGACTTTTCGGAGACAAAAGTATGCGATGCAATGGTGCCGCTCATCGAAGTCGTGGCGGTCTCGGAAACGGCCACCTGTGAGGAGGCTGCGGCCATGCTCGTCGAGCATGGATTCTCGCGTATGCCGGTTTTTCGAAAGCGCGTGGATCGTATCGTCGGCGTCGTGACACACTCCGACGTCATGTTCGCAGAAAACGGTTCGCGGCCTGTCGGCAGCGTTGCCAAGGACATCAGCTTCATCCCGGAGACGAAGCGCGTCGATGAGTTGTTCCTCGACCTGCGCCGGCGTCGTCAGCGCATTGCCGTTGCGGTAGACGAGTACGGCGGCGCCGTCGGCCTCATCTCGATCGAGGACATCCTCGAAGAGATCGTGGGGGACATCGAAGACGAGTTCGACCGACGTCGGCCACTTGTGCGCAAACTGGGAGAAATGGCGTGGCTCGCCTCAGGTCGAGTAGAAGCAGAAAACCTTCAGGCCGCTACCGGATTCGAGATGCCAGACGGAGACTACGAGACGCTCGCCGGCTTCCTGCTGTCGCGACTCGGCCACGTTCCGACGGTAGGGGAGAGGATCGGCTGGGGCACGCATCTGTTCACCATTGCGAAAGCGAATGACCGTGCGATCCTCGAGGTCGAGATCCAGCGCACTGCGGCCGTGACCGGGAAGCCGACGTGATCCACACCCTCGCCCGGTTTCCGGTGGGCGGCGTTCAACTTTGCGTCGATCGTTCCGCGATGCGCTCCGACGTCGAGGCTCCGCACCTCACCCCTGCGCCCGGCGCTCCGCGGTGGTTGCTGGGCGCCTGGAATCACCTCGGACGCGCCGTTGCGGTGGTGGACGTCGCGGTGTTCGCCGGCGTCAATCGCGATCCCGTCCATCCCGATCGTCTGGTGCTCGTCGACACGCCCTCCGGCGTCATCGGAATCGCGGCAACCGGACCCGTCAGCGAGCTGCCCGCACCTGCGTTTCGCCGCCGCAACACGCTGCTTGAAGTCGTGGATGCATCCAGTGACCTGTTGTTCGTCGACATCACCAAGCTGTGTGAGGTCATCGAGGAGTCAATGGCGCTATAATCGCGTCGTGGACCTGAGTCGTTACCGCGCGCTCTTCCTCGATGAGGCACGGCGTCTCGTCGCCAACGGCGAGTCCATGATTGCGTCGGAAGACACGCTTGCCGACAACTGCCCGGCGTTGTTCCGGTGCTTCCACACCATCAAGGGCATGTCGGCGACGATGCAACATGCGCCGATCACGTTGCTGGCGCACGCGTTGGAGGATGTGTGTGACGGGCTCGTGAAGCAAACGCTGCCGCGAGATGAGACGACCATCGGCTTGCTGGGAGAAGGGTTCAGCGCGGTCCGCCGGCAGCTCAGGGCGGTGGAAGATGGCGTCGATCCCAGCATCGAAGCGGAGTTTGAGCAGCGCCTCCGCGACTACCTGAAGGCGGGCGGCACCACCGGATTCACGCTGCTCGTGGCCTCCGCGGAGGACGCGCCCAGCACAAACGAAGAGGCGCCCGCGGGCTTACGGATGGATCACTCCATCGCGGCCATTGCGGAGGTGATGAGTGCGTGCGCTCGCTTGCGGGAAACGGTGGGCAGCCCAGGCAGCGCGGAGGTGAGCCGCATCGAGGACGCTGCGCGTGCCATCTACCGGGAACTCGTGGAACTGCGCCAAGTCCGGTTCGTGACGGTCATTCCAGCGTTACGACGACAGATGCGCCACGTCGCGCAACGCCATGGGCGCCAGGCGCGCCTCGAAGTCGCGGGAGAGGACATTCTCGTCGATCAGGCCGTCCTCGGGGCCATGCAGTCCGCACTGGTGCACCTCGTACACAACGCGATCATCCACGGCCTGGAGTCACCAGAATCAAGGCAGGACGCCGGGAAAAGCGCCGTGGGCAGGATGGCCATCACGGCGGAACGGGTGGGTCATGATCTCGTGGTCACCTTCACGGACGACGGCCGGGGGTTTGACACGCGAGCCCTGCGTGAGGCCGCAGGTGACGACGACGGCCATCCGGTTGACATTGCGTTCCGGCAGGGCATTACAACGGCGGGAGCCTTGGATCATCTGGCCGGGCGCGGGGTTGGGCTGCCCGTCGTGCGCAGCGTCGTCGAAGGTCTCGGGGGGCGCCTTGCGGTGACGAGCACCCCCGGCAAAGGCACGCGTTTCCGCTTGGAAGTACCGATCTCTGCGGACCTCGTCAAGCTGCTCGTGGTCGAGGCCGGCGGCGAAAACTGGGCGATTCCCGAGCATCGCGTTCAGCTTGGAGAAACCCAGGCGGCCTTTGCGCCGCTCCTTGGCCTCGCCGTGACGGGAAGCGTCCGCCTCCTGCTCGCGAACGGCGAGTGTATCGGTGTGGACCGCATCGTCGGCCATACCGAAGCGCTCGTCTCCCCTCCCCCCTTCCCCCTGAATCGCCTCGCAGGCGTGCGGGGCACAACCGTTGCGCCGGATGGACGAATTCTTTTCGTGGTCGAACCGTGAGGGCGGTGGTCTTGCGGGCGGAGTGGGCTCCGCGAGCAGGCTACCGACTGAGTGACGGAGAGAAGGAGAGCGGAAAAGCGGGGATGGCGTCGCAAGTGCTACGGCACCCGCGCTTCGCATGGGAGGAGGTGCCGGAGCGGCCCCTCGGCGCGGGAGAAGTGCGGCTGCGGGTGGCCGCCTGCGGCGTGTGTGGAAGCGACACCCACTGCTACGAGCACGACGAGGACGGGTACATCCTGTTCAGCGGCCCGGCCCGGGTGCCGTGCGTCGTCGGGCACGAGTACACCGCGGAGGTCGTCGAAGTCGGTCCCGGGGTTTGCCGCCTGCGCCTGGGAGAGTTGGTTGTGGCGGAAGGCATGCTCTCCTGTGGGCTGTGTGAGGCGTGTCGGATCGGCCGTCCGAACCAGTGTCCGACGCTCGACATGGTCGGGTTCTCGTCACCGGGCGCTTTCGCGGAGCGAATCGTCGCCCATGAGCGGTTCCTGTGGTCGATCGACGGACTCGCGGAGTGCATGGGCAGCGGCCCCGCGGCGTGCGAGCTTGCGGCGCTCATCGAGCCCATTGCGTGCTCCTACAACGGCATGTTCGTGGCCGCCGGCGGCATCTCGCCCGGCGCGCACGTGGCCGTGTTCGGGTGCGGGCCCATCGGGTTGGGCGCCGTTGCCCTGGCCCGCGCGGCGGGTGCCGCAACCGTCGTTGCGTTCGACGTCATGGCCGAACGCAACGCGCTCGCGATGGCGTTGGGGGCCGACGTCGCCACCGATCCACGCACGTGCGCCCCCGATGAGGTGATCCGCGAGGCCACCCGGGGCTGGGGCGCCGATATGCTCGTCGAAGCGGCGGGTGCTGCGCTCCAGACGATGCCCGCGATCGAACGCGCATTCGCTCCCGGCGGCCGGATGGTCTACCTCGGGCGCACGGGCCTGCGAGCCCCGGTGATGCTCGACACGCTGGTCACGCAAGCCGCGGGCATCGTCGGCGCGCGCGGACACTCGGGCGGAGGCTGCTTTCCGCGCATCCTGCGGCTATTGGAGCGCGGGCGGCTGCCCATTGCGCCGATGATCACCTCGCGCTTTCCGTTCGCCGGCACCCTTGACGGACTTTGTAAGAGTATTGATCGCACCGACGGAAAGGTGATGATCGTCTATTGACGGTGCATTGGCAGCGCCTGCGACGCCGTGCTACACCGCCCCGAACCTAGCTGGAACGAGTCACTTAATGGGTAAGGCTATCGGCATCGACCTCGGCACGACAAACTCGTGCGCGGCCATCGTCGAAAATGGAAAGCCGCGGGTCATCACGTATAAGGGCGGTCATTCGACCATTCCCAGCGTATTCGCCATCGATGAAAAGGGTGAACGCCTCGTCGGTCACGATGCCAAGAATCAGGCGCAGCTCAATCCCACGAACACCGTCGCGTCGGCCAAGCGCCTCATCGGAAGAAATTTCCACTCGAAGACCATCGAAAAGGTGCGTCAGGTCTTCACCTACGAACTCGTCGAAGGAGAAAGTAGTGAGGTCCTGATCAAGGTCCGCGATCAGATCTTCACGCTGGAGCAAATCTCCGCCGCCATCCTCCGGAAGATCAAAGAGGTCGCGGAAGAGTCGTTGGCCGCCGAAGTCGATCAGGCCGTCATCACGGTGCCGGCGTACTTCAACGATCGCCAGCGGCAGGCCGTTCGCGCTGCCGGAAAACTCGCGGGGCTCAAGGTCCTCCGCGTGCTCAATGAGCCGACCGCAGCGGCGCTGGCGTACGGCCTTGGAAAGAATCTCAACCAGCGCATCGCGGTATACGACCTCGGCGGCGGCACCTTCGACATCAGCGTCATCGACATCAAAGAACGCATCTTCGAGGTCATCGCCACGGGGGGTGACACGTTCCTCGGCGGTGTCGACTTCGATGATCGCGTGATGCAGTGGGTCCTTGAGCGCTTCCTGAAGGCCCACGGTGTGGACCTTTCCTACGATCGCATTGCCATCCAGCGGATTCGGGACGCGGCGGAGTCCGCCAAGATCGAGCTGTCGAGCGCCATGCGCACGCGCATCCACGTCCCGTTCATCCACCAGAGTGAATCGGGTCCGATCGACGTAGACCTCGAACTGACGCGTGAAAAGCTGGAAGAACTGACGCACGACCTCGTCGAGCGCACCATTGCCACGGTCGAACGCATCTTGAAGGAAGCGGGCACCGAACGCGGGCAGATCGACGAGATCCTGCTCGTCGGCGGGCAGTCGCGCATGCCGCTCGTGCAGCGGCGCATCACCGAATTCATGGGCAAGCCGCCATGCAAGGGTGTCCACCCCGACGAGGCGGTCGGCATCGGCGCAAGCATCATGTCGAACTCGCTGGCGCAGCAATCCAGTGACGATGTCACGCTGCTCGACGTGCTGCCGATGCCGATCGGCATCAACAAGGTCGATGGCTCGATGCACGTCCTGTTCCAGAAGAACCAGCCGCTGCCGGACTACAAGACGCGCACGCTCACGACGTCGAAGGACAATCAGCGGTCGATCATGCTGCGCATCTACCAGGGTGAGCAGTCGATGTGCGCCGAAAACGAGTTGCTCGGCACCTTCGTTTTCTCCAACATCAGGCCGGCGCCCAAGCAAAAGGTCCAGATCGAGGTCACCTTCCACATCGACAGTGAAGGAATCCTCAACCTGACGGCGCGTGACAAAGCCACCGGGCAGACGGTCGAAAGCACGCTGAAGCTCGGAAAGACCCCGCCCGAGGGAGAAAAGGCTGCAAAGAAGGAGCCGAATCCGGAAACGCAGCCGATCGCGCCACCGATGCCGTTCACGATGCCGACGTCCTCTCTGGCAAACGAGCTTTTCGGAAATACCGCGGGTTCGCAGCCGGAAGCCGAGGCCACCACGCTCCAACCTGGAGATGGCGCCTTACCGCCACCGCCGAAATCGGACCCGAAAAAGCCGGCAGACGGCGTGGTGAAACCCGCCGACGCCGCGGGCAAGCAGGCGGCCCCCGGCAGCGCGTGGAGCAGGGTCACCGGCTGGTTCAAGGGCCTGTTCGGCGGGTAGCCGCACCATCGTGACGGACGGAAACGAGGGCGGTGGGGTGGACGAGCCTGGGCAGGACGAAAGCGTCCTGAATCCGCTGACGACCCTCCGCCAGAACGTCCGCATCGTGCTCGTTCGACCGTTACAGTCCGGAAACGTCGGCGCCGTTGCGCGCGCGATGAAGAACTTCGGCCTCCGCGATCTCGCGGTGGTGGCGCCCCCGGCGCTGGATATCGACCGCGCACGCTGGATGGCGCCCGGCGCGGCGGAGTTGCTCGATGGGGCGCGGTACGTGTCCTCGGTGGCGGAGGCCGTTGCGGATTGTGCCCGGGTCGTCGCGACGACGGCGCGTCAGCGTCACAGCCCGTGGCCGGCCTGGGATGTCGAGGCGTTTTCGCCGGTCGTCTTTGCCGAGGCGGGGCGCACGGCGATCCTGTTCGGTCCCGAGGACCACGGGCTCAACAATGAGGAACTGGCGCACGCGCACGGCCTGTTACACATCGCGACGGACGTGCACGCTTCGCTCAACCTCGGGCAGGCTGTCTTGCTGGTGTCCGCCGCGCTGTTCGCAGAGGCACGTCGTCGGGGCGCAATCGTTCGGCCGGAGGGGAGGGGCAGACGCGGCGGCCCGGCCCGGGGGGCACCGCCCGGAGCGACGGCCGAACGGGAGATTGCTGCTGTTGGCGAGATTGAACCTCTCGTTTCTGAATGGATGGAGTCCGTCGAGCTTGGGAGCTACATGCGAGGCCACGAGCCGGTTCTGGTGTCCGGGACGCTGCGGCGAATTTTGCAAAGGGCCGCCTTGGATCGGCAGGAAATCTCAATTCTACGCGGCATGTTGCGAAAAATGAGATGGAAGATGCGGCATGCGGGTAGCCGGTAGCAGGCGAGAAGGCCGGTGTGGCGGACGACCCTAATCCTTATATTGCAGCGCCATGCCTCGGTTTCCCGTCGCCCAGACGTTCGACGAACTGACGCCGTGCACCGCGTACAGGTTGTTGTCCACGCCCGTCGGCAACACCGTCCATGTTTCATTGCGGTACTTGAGTGCCATGCCGTTGTTCCCGACCGCGAAAACCGAAGAATCGATCATGAACACTGCCCACAACGTTTCGCTCACGCCGGTGTCCGACTCGTTCCACTCGTGACCATCCCAGTGAATCGCGACCCCCCCCGCGCCGACCGCCCACACGTCGTCCATCCCATCTCCTGCGACGCTGTTCAGGTTGACGGTGACGCCGGTGTCGGACGAAACCCACGCCCCGTTCTTCCGACGGACGGCGATGCCCCCCTCCCCCACGGCGATCGCGTCCTCGCCGACGCCGTAGACATCGTTCACCTTCTGCGCTTCCCCTGGAAGGTCCTCGTAGATCCACGTTGCACCATCCCAGCGGAACGAGCGCCCCCAGCCGAGTGCATACAGCGCGTTGGGCCCCGAGCCGCCGATGCACAGCATGTCACTGGAGTCCCCCAGCAGATCGGTGTGCCAGGCGCCGTCGTAATAGCGTGCCACCTGACCGGCCGAAACGCTGGCCGCCATCTGAAGTTCGCCCTCGGCGCCCTGTCCCCAGAGGTCCGAAAAATCCTGCGACCCGACATCGACGCTCATGAACGTCCAATCGCCCTCGGCGCCCCCCGTCCAGGCGAAACCGACCGTACCGACGACGTACACGCCCTTGCCCGAGGCATAGACTCCGTTGAGCGCCGAGCCCGTCTCGATGCGATGGTTGTCCCACACCGGTTCAACATCGACGGGGCCGCTATCTCCCGCGCCTGAATCCTCTGCCGCGGCGGTCGTGGCGGCCGGTCCGGTACACGCCATTGCAATCAGTACGCTCCACATTGGGCCTCCTCAAGGGCACCGTGCCATAACTCCGCTCAATCCGCGACGCCGGCCTCTGCGCTCGCGATGGCATCGGTCTGGTCGGCAAACTCGTCACGGAGCCGCTGCAACGCCTCCGCCGCGCGCGTCTTGTCGCCCTGCTGTGCCCACGCCCGGGTCAGCCCGGCGAGCGCTACAGCCTGATAGTACCTGTCCGATGTGGAGGCCAGGGCAGCCTCGTAGACGGCGCGCGCGGCGCCCGGGTTGTCGGCAGCGAGCGCGCATTCGGCGAGCCCAAGCGCCCCGACGGTTCGCGACTCAGCGTCTCCTTTGAGCCCGGCGTACACCGCCTTTGCGTCGTCCACCCGGCCAAGCGCAAGCAGCGCATCCCCGCGGATCTGCGCGGCGGTAAGCCGGTAGCCAGGATCGAGATCAACGATGCCGTCGAGCGCCGCAAGCGCCCCCATCGCGTCGTCGTGGGCGAGGCGGACCCGCGCGACCCCCAGCGTTCCCGCCGTGTGGGCATCCCGATCCGTCGAAACGGCAATCCGCCGCCAAGCCGTCTCCGCGTCGTCCCAGCGACCCAGATTCTCCAGCACCATTGCGCGCTCAGCGGGCGCCCGAGGATCGTCACTTTCGGCGAGAAGGGCAAGCGCGGTCGTGTTGTCCCCCGTTTCGCGAGCAAGGCGGGCCAAGCCGAAGCGCGCGATTTTGGCGCCTCCTTCCAGCGTCGCCAGCTCATCCCAGACCTTCTGCGCCGCCGCCAGATCTCCTGCTTCCATGAGCGCATCCGCGAGATTTTCCCGCCGCCATGCTTCGTCCTCGAGATTTTCGCCTCGCACCGCTTTCAGCACCGCTGCAGCCTCCGACGCGCGCGACCCCTCCCGTAGGGCGCCCGCCCTCTCCATCCCCAGTTCGAAGCCACCTTCTACTTCGTAGGTCTCGGCGAACGACTCCGCGGCGTCGAGCCGACCCTCTTCCCGCAGCGCCCGTACCATCGCTGTAGCCAACTCTCCCCGGCGGTCCGCGTCCGACTCGTCTCCCAGCCACGCCTCCACCTTCTGCCGCCCTGCATCCACCTCACCCAATGCAACCGTCGCGTGGAGCCAGCCTGCGCGCGCGGCGGCACGTTCCGGGCCCGCAGGCGCCTCTGCAAGGGCCTGTTCGTACAGCTCACGGGCCGCGGCAGGATCCGCTGCCATCTGCCGCTCCGCGACGGCAATGCGAGCCGGAACGCGAACCTCCGGATCGGGCGCGCTCAAGAGCGACGCGTAAATGTCAGCCGCCGAAGGATCTCCGGCTGCCGACAGCGCGTGCGCGAGGGCGATGTCCACGGCCGTCTTGCGCGACGCCTCTCCACCCGGTCGCAACCGCGCGACGCGATACGCCTCGATGGCCCCGGGGAGATTGCCGCTGTTTTCGCGCAACTGCCCAAGGGAAAGCAGCGCTTCCACCGCCCACGGACCGTCGCTCCGGGCAACTTCGGCGTAATAACTCTCCGCCTTTCCCGCCTGACCGCGCAGCTCTGCCGCCCGGGCGAGCCCAAGCCGGCATTGCGCCGCCATGTCTGCGGGCGCATGGTCGAGCATCGCAAGGTACGCGGCCTCCGCCTCCTGCACCCGCGCGCTGCGGACGAGCGCATTTGCGCGGCCGAGGCTGATGCGGTTGCGCAGGTTTGCTCCCACCGCGTTCTCGAGCGCCGCATCGAATCGGCGCAACGCGCCCTCGAAATCGCGATCTTCGACCTGCATGTCTGCCAGCGCAAGCCCAGCGTCTACCCTTGCTTCTTCGCTGGCCCCGACGTCCTCCGCGACCTGGACGTAGATGCCGCGCGCATCGGTGCGCTTGCCGACCTCGCGCAGTGCGCGCGCGCGGCCAAGCAGAAGTTCAACCTGCATCATCGGGTTGTCACCCACCAGTGAGGCCGCGGCTTCCGGATCGAGTCGCGCCAGAAACACGCGCGCCTCGTCGAGCATGTTGCCTTCCAGACCCTCCGTGTTCAGCACTTCCCGAAGATTGGCGACCGCCGCCGGAAGATCGCCGTTGCGCTCGGCGATGCTGGCCGCTTGAATCAGCGCGCGCGAACGCAAATCGGCGTTTTTGCCACGGAGCAGCGGTGTGAGCAGCTCGACGGCCTCGTCATCGCGACCACGTTGGCTCAACAGCCCCGCCGCGCCCAGTCGCGCTTCTCCTCCTCCCTCCAAGGGAATCAGCGAGCGGTAGGCAGCCAGGGCACCGTCTGTGTCTCCCTCGTCCGCGATAAATCGGGCGAGCCGGAGCCGCATCGCGAGCGAATCCACGGACGAGGTGACGAGCGCGAGGCCGGCTGTCACGGCATTACGCGCGAGATCAGGACGGTTCTGCGCAGACCACCCGTCCGCAAACGCCAGAGAAAGCGACGCGCGTTGCGAGTCCGTCTCCGCGCGCGCCAGCGAGACATCCTGGAGCAGGGACGCCTCGTCACGTTGGGCTTCCGGCAACAACCCCCACAGGCCCGTGAGCGCGGACGCCGCTTCATCCGGCGAGAGGTCGGCACGGGCCAGAAGCGCCCGATACCCGGCGTTCGCCGACTCGTCCAGGCCCGCGCGCGCCTGCGCCTGCACAAGGCGCAGCTGGACGTGCGCTTCGGCACCCGTGCCTGCAGCCGCGGTGACCGCTTCGGTCAGAAACTGCAGCGCCGCCGCCGTGTCACCCGCCTCCTCCGCAGAGCTTGCCGCTTCCAAAAGGTTGCTGACCCGCGCGGACTTATCCGTGGACATGTCCGCGAGCTTCTTGAACGCCGCCGACGCTTCGGACGCATTGCCGTTCTGCCTCGCGTCGGTGGCGGCCTGCTCGACGGAGCCGACGTCATCGGCCGTGTCGCTGGCGAAGCGGCCGGCCAGGTAAATGCCGAACACGAGCACCGCGGACGCGGCGACCGCCATGGAGCTGCCCCGAAACCATTCCCTGCCCTCGCCAAGGTCCGCGTCCGCTCCGCGAAGCTGCAGTTCCGCGAGGAGCTCCGCCGACAGACCGCGCGACGAAAAAAAGCGAGTACCCATCACGCTCGCGGAAGCGAACGACGCGCCCTGGAGTGACGTCTGGTTGAACAGGGCGCCGTCGAGCCGCGCGCCGTCGAGCCGGGCGCCTTGCATCCGCGCTGCCGTCAAATCGGCGCCGCGCAGGTCCGCCCCACGCAGGTCCGTGCCGCGCAAGTCCGCACCGACGAGTCCCGCGCCCGAGAGGTCCGCGCCCGAGAGGTCCGATCCGGCAAGATCGCGGTCATCCAGCCGCTGCCCCGAGAGGTCAACCCCCGGTCCCATGACGAGCGGCGAGCCCGCCGGCGAGGCCTGCCGCAAGCGGACCAGCCCGCGGCGGACCGCGCCTCCGAACGGCCGGCCGCGGTCTTCAATTTCACGGCGCGCGCCCTCGGACGCAGCAGCGCGCGACTCTGACACGCGTTCGAGCTGGACGCGGGCGGCCTGCCTGCGGGCCGACGCGCGCGCCTGCAACTCCAGCAGCAACGCCGGGTCGGGGCGAAGTCGCGCCGGCTCCAATTCGTCCGGCACGAGGCGGGCGCGGGCTCGCCGGGCGTCGGTCGCGCGCCGTGTTTCCTCGGCGAGGGCCAAGGTCAATCGCTCCTCCGCCTCGCTTGCTTCCGCTTCGAGTCGCTCCAACTGGCTCGCATCGGCCAGCCGCGCCTGCTCCGCGAGGCGCGCCGTCCGCGCTCGCTCCGCCTCCAGTCGCATCCGCGCCTCACGCGCCCGCACCTCAGCGCGACCCAACCGGAGTTGCTCCCGTTCCACGATCCCGGTCACCGAAGAGTTCGCCAGGGCCGCCTGTCCGCGCGCCCACGCGTCGTGTCCCGCCCACCGTTCCTGCACGAGCCCATCTCGCCGCGCGGCGACCCGCTCGGCGCGCTCCACGACACTTCGTTCACGGTCCCACGCCCGTGCAAGCCGAAGCCAGTGCCCCGACGCCCGCCCGTCCTCCTGCGCCCGAAGTTCCGCATCCCGCGAGGCCGCGTCGGCCGAGAAGTCCTGCCATTCGTCTTCGCTCGCCGCGCGAGCGTCGGGCGTGACGTTGCCGACGAGCCACCCCACCGCACGCCGCGCACCACGGAACCCACCCCGCAACGGGATCTCACCCGTCGGCGACCGTTCGGCCGGCGGGCTCCCAATGCGCGCGCCGAGCCACCGGATCGGCAAAAGGAGCGCCGTCGCGACAACCGTGCCCGTGGCAAGCGTCCAGCGCGCGACACGCAGTCCGACGACAAGCGCTCGCGCGCTGCCGCGTACCATCCCAAACGCAGCGCGAACGGAGATCCGTCCTCCCCGCCATGCCGTCCGCGCCGCGAGATCGCCGAACCACTCCGCGATGCGAAAGCCGGACGACGCGCCCGCGCGGAGGCCGCGTACGGCCGTCGCCACCACAGAGCGGGAGGTGGACTCCGCGAGCGTGCGGAGGCGCGTTGCCACGCCGTCGAAGCGCACCACCACCCAGTCCTCCGCCCCACGAACGCCCGAATCAAGGGTCTGCAGCTCCCCAGGAAGGCGGTCACTCACGTCATCGAAGAACGCCCGGCTGCGCATCCGCGCGTACGCCACCGCATCGAGAAAGCGCGGCGGCTGATCCCCACGCTCCGGCGCCGCACCCGGAAACTGGCGACCCGCCCACAAGGAGACGGCCTCGATCACACCGGTAAGGACCGCCTCGTCCTCCTCTCCAAGGACCTCTGCCCTGGCGCGCTTGGCCGCGATCGCCTCCGCCCGCGCGACGGCCTCACGGGCAGCGTCGAGCCGCGACCGCACGTCACGCTCCGATACCGCTTGCGACGCGGCAAGCGCCAGCAGCGCCGTTTCCGCCGCAGCGCGCGCGGCCGCCTGTTCGACGCGCGCCGTTTCCGCCGCGGCGCGCACGACTGCGAGTT
>CAMAWH010000035.1 GCA_945861635.1 Klebsiella pneumoniae
CCCCACGAACCCCGCTCCACGCCAAACCATCACGATCACGACCACGAGCACGACGCCCGGAAACGCAAACACCGCCAACTACGACGCCACATTCCGGGGCCCGGCGCGGAAACGGAGCGCGATCACGCTACGCGCGACACGCTCCTAGGCGTGGAGGCAATGTCGGCGGTGGCAGCGCACATGTCCGACCCCCAGGAGGAGGAGGACGCGCGCGCCGCCGTCCTGCAGTCGGTATGCATGGGGAGCGATCCGCAGGGGGACGCGCTGTTGTTGCGTACGACGTTCTTGCGCGCGGCCAGCCAAGCAACCCGGCCGGTTGACGCTCGCATCGGCTTGACCTGTGCGCTGGCAGCAACCTCACCCGACGCGTTTGCCGCTCGCGCCTTCCTCCGGGCGCTCGTCGAGGACGTCTGCGCGAACGTGGACACGGACTCGCTCACGGCGCTGCGCGACGCCGTCGGGCAATATCCGCAGGTCGGGATGATTGGATCGGATTTCGTGCACGCGTGCCCCACCCGCGCGCCCCGCGTACTCTTGGGTCGGACGTTGGGCCTGGCCACTCCGGATTTGGCCGGCGCTGTATTGGACGACAACCGCGCCGTCTATTTTATTCTCGAAGGGCTCGATGCGTCCAAACCCGATGATCGGGCCGCGCTGTTTTCCCGCCTCTCCCAACCCAAGCCCGAAACAAAGGTCATTGTCGAGCGGCTGGAAAATGCTCCGGAGACGCGCGCCACCTTGACGGAGGCCGAAATCATCGCGGCCGCGTACCTCGCGGAATCGCCGGGGATGTTGGGCGGACGCCAACCGCAGGCACGGCTGCTGGCACAACTCTCGCTCGTGCCGTTGGAAAATGCCGACGGCGCACGGCGCGTGCTCGCGACGGCCCACGCCGAGGCCGATGACAAACAACGCCCGGTCGCTGCGGCCGGTTTACTCGTGCTCGGCGAGCGTGCACGGGCGGTTGACGCGGCGCGGGGATTGACCCGAGGCATGGGCTACGCGGAGCCTGGATCGGTCATCGGGATCGACCAACTCACCGCGTGGGCGCTGGTCGATTCCGGATGCAAAGCGGAAGAGTTGGAGGAGGCCCGCGTGAAGGCCGCTGCGTTGCCAGTCGACGCGGTGGATCCGCTTTGCACGCGGGGGTAGCGTGCGCGCCGCGCTCAAGCCAGTCGAGGTAACTCCGTCCACACGTCCCCGATCGCGAGCGCGTCGACGTTCGGGGCCATCGGGAAGGACGCCGTTCCCGCGTGCACGACGTAGAGGCGGTCGAGCTGCAGGTCCTGCATGGCGATGTGCATGGACTTCGTTCGTTCGGGCGCGGAGGTTCGCTTGAACTCGAACCCGAGCCGCTTCCCCGCGAACGGTACGAAAAGGTCGAGTTCGGCGCCGCCGTGGGTCGCCCAGAACGCGACGTCGTCCAGACGGACACCGAGACGCTCGACGACCTGCTGCAGCGCGAACCACTCCCAGGAGAGTCCGAGCTTGGGGTGGGACTCCACCTGGACGGGGTCGCGCAGGCCAAGAAGCGCGTGGAGCACGCCGGTGTCCGCGATGTACACCTTGGGGGACCGCACGAGGCGCTTCCCCACGTTTTCGTGCCACGGTTGAAGTTGGCGGACGAGCAGGGCCCCGGTGAGCACGTCGAGATGGCGCCGAACCTCGGGTTCGCGGATGCCGAAGCTCCGGGAGAGTTCAGCCACATTCAGCAGCCCGCCATGGAGGTGCGCGAGCATCGTCCAGAAACGGCGGGCCGCAACCGGTGCCAGGTCGATGCCGAACCTCTGGAGGTCGCGCTCGGTCAGGTTCACCACGTAGTGGCTGAGCCACGTGGCGGCGGCACCGTCGTTGTCTGCAAGGACGCTCGGAGGCAGCCCACCACGAACGTGGAGCCGACGGGGCTCCGGGAGCTCGTCCAGACCAACGAGCGTCAGCGTGTACCACGCGATGCGCCCCGCAAGGGACTCGGCACCCTGTCGCAGCAACGCGGGCGCGGCGCTGCCCAGGACCACAAACGTGGCGGGGCGTCCCGGCCGATCGGCGAGGACGCGCAGCATTGGAAAAAGGTCCGGCCGGTGCTGAATCTCGTCGATCACGACCAGGCCCCGCAGGTCGCCGAGCGCGAGTCGCGGCTCGGCGAGCCGCGCGAGGTCCGCGTCATCTTCCAGATCGAACCACGTGGAGGCGGCCGCCGACGCCGCGAGTTGGCGCGCAATGGTGGACTTGCCGACCTGACGCGGGCCGACGATTCCAACCACCGGAAACGCGGCGATCAGCTCGGAAAGTGCGTGTACATGGCGAGTTCGTTGCACGTTCTTGAAAATCTATCCGATTCTATATCTTTTTCAAGAATCGTCGAACTCGACGTGGCGTGACACCGGCTTCGGACCCCGCGTTCGATGCGCGCCCCCGGTCGTCGCCCGGCTCACTCCGCCCGTTCCCCCTCCCCTTCCTCCATTTCCGAAGGATCGTACATGAACTCCGCGCGCCGAATCGGCGGCATCGGCACATCGCCTTTCCGGTCGGCCCAAAGAATCGAGTTGAGCAACGTCGTATCCACGGCGTCGGCGTGCCGAAAATCCATCGTGGCGGACTCCATCGCCCCGTGCGCGTTCCGTTTGTTCATCGCGTAGATGAGCCCGTTGGCGAGGTTGCGCCGGTCTGCGTCGTACGCCGGTTGGTTTCCCGGGCCGGAAAATTCCTTTTCCATGATCGATGCCCACGCGTCATTATTATTCATCGGCGGCAATCCAAGCAGCACCTCGATCGTCCGAATGGTGCTGACCGTCGTGTAGAACGTGGAATCAATCAACGGTGCTTCGACGCCGGACGGCGAATATTTGCTGATGGCAAACGCAATCGAACGGTGCGCGTCCACATGGTCCGCCCCATCCTGCGCGTCGTCTTCAAGGACGAAAATCGCCGTGTCCTCCCAATACGGCGAATGGGAAACGGCCTCGACAACGCGGCCAAGCGCAAGATCGTTATCGGCAACGGTTGCGGCCGGCGTGGGAAATCCTGCGCGCGTTCCCGCCGTATGATCGTTCGGCAAGCGCAAAATAATGAGTTGGGGCATGGGGTCCGTCCCCGTTTTGGCCTTGGTGGCTGACCATTCGTCCAACGCCTGCACAAATCGGTCCGCGCGGAGTTGGTCCGGATAAT
This sequence comes from Klebsiella pneumoniae, assembly GCA_945861635.1. Taxonomy (GTDB): domain Bacteria; phylum Myxococcota_A; class UBA796; order UBA796; family SXON01; genus CAMAWH01. The sequence goes on from CAMAWH010000035.1 coordinate 3,166, forward strand.
CCATGCGGAAATCCGCGAACCGCGGATCAAAGTTGCCTTTCAATTCCGGCATCGTCGCCACGTTGCTGGAGAGTACCGGCACCGGCCACGGCCATGGGCTCGGCGATCCAGGTGGTTGCCCGACCCCGTCCGGCAGCGCTTCCCCAGGCTGTATGAACGCGCGCGGGCAGCCGGAAACGCCCGTCAGCGGCGTACCGAGCACGCCGGGATTGATCGCCACCGGCTCATCGCACCACACGCTCGTCACAAACTCCCCGAAATTATAATGACTGACCCCATGCCGCTCGGCGTGCGCCCACAAATAGCCGGTGCCCGGTTCGTCGATATTCGGAATCCCCTGTTCGTTTGGAAAGCCGTTGAGCACCTTCCCTTCATAGTCGTAGGTATGCTCGTCACTCCGATACCCGATCTGCCAGGTGCGCTCCGTATAATCACTGGTCGTCGCGGCGGTGGACCAGACGTGACCATCTCCGCTCACTTCGCCACTGCAATAATAATTGTCGAGCACGCCAAACCGAAGTGCGAGCGCATGTTCATTCGGCGTAATGTCGGCGCCGTACAACGTCAGTGATGGGTCACCGTTGCCAACGCCAAGGTCACCGAGCACCTGATCGTAGGTGCGATTTTCCTTGATGATGTAAATGGCGTGACGGATGGGCGGTTTGACTTTCATTTCCGGTGGCTTGGCGGCGATTCGATTGGATCGGAGCACCTCCTCGGTCAACCCACCCAACTCACGCGCCGCATCCGCCCACGAAATCCGCGCGATGGACCCTGGCAGTATCGACGCGATGTAGGGATGCGCGCGACGTGAGCCGGCGGGCGCGGGGCCACTGTTGGGACCCGTACCTCTCCCCTTTCCGGTCGCAACAAACAACTGGTCGTCTACCATCGCAAGCGCGGTTGGATACCATTCGGTGGGGAGAAATCCGAACCGCCGGCCCACATGCGCCCACGGCCACGCGATGGGGTGCGTACCGAGCACGGCGATGGCGTTGGCGCCTGCATTGGCGACGAACAGTTTCCGCTCGTCGGCTGAGAGCGCCAGCGCATTGGGCGTGCTCCCCCCGTGCATCGCCTCGGACAGGCGTGTAGACCAGGTCGCACGGTGCTTTCCCGTCCGGGTGTTCACCACGGCCACCGCGTCCGCATTCGCGAGCGTGACGAACAATCGCCGCTGGTTTTTCTCCAGGATCATCGCCGTGGGGTGCGAGCCCGCGTCGGTAGGGCGTTCGCCCGGCAGGAGTGAGATCGTCCGCCGAACCTGGTGCGCGACGAGGTCCACCTCCGCCACGGCCGACGCATTCCACAAGCTCACCCACGCCGTTTTTCCATTTCCCGAGGCGATCACGCCGATGGGATACAAGGACGGGACAATTGCACCCGTGCCCAGAGGGATGCGCGCGACAACGGCCCCGCTCGCCACGTCCACTTCGACCAACTCATCGGACAAGTGCCCCGCCACCAACAAATGATCGCCCCCCTCGCGCGGAATCACCGCGAGTCCGGCCGGATACGGAACCGCAAAACCCGCAGCAACACCGGGTAAAGGGCCAGTGAGCACTTGCCCCGCCGCAAGCGTCCGCAAAGGAATAGACAGGAAACGATCGGGCGTCACCGTGCCATGTTCCACGCGAAAAACCGCCACACCATTTCCCGTCGCTTTGGCGCCCTTCCCCAGCGGGTCGGACAACGACGCAAACGACAGAAACAACGATCGACCATCCCTCGAAAAGGCAATACCGCCGAACGCGGTCTGCTTCGCGTCGTAGGCGAGTCGAGGGTCGGGTACGTCGGTGAGGTATCCGGTCGCGACGTCGACCAACACAATCGATTGGTTCACGCCCGAACCCACCGTTCCGAAACCGTTCGCGAGAAACGCAACCAGCGTACGATCCGGCGAAACGGCGACCGCCGATGGAAAGCTGTTCACGACCTGCGGATTTCCCGGCACGGACGCGCCCAGCAGCTTGCTCGAAGGCAGCGGCGTGTCCGCCGACCACGCGAGCCCCGGAAGAAAGAGCGCCCCAAGCGCCACACCGGCAATCGGGAGTGGCGCGCGGCGCACGGAAGCGGGCTTCACGGGGCTCGGCCTACGGGAAGGTCTCGCGGAGGTACGCGATCACATCCACGATGTCCTGCGGCTCCGAAAGCTGCGCCGGCATCGCCGTGCCACCGTTCTTCACTTGATCCGTAATCTCCGCGTCATCGAGCGCGGGCACTCGAACCGTGAGATCGGCGGCCGCCGTACCGTCAATGTCGGTGGCGAGCGTGCCGTCCGCGCCGTGGCACCCGGCGCACGAATCGTAGAGGGTGGCACCCTTGGCCGAATCCCCGACCAGATCACCCCCGCCGGCGCTGTCTTCCTTTCCACCACCATCGCATGCGAGAACCATGAGCAGAGCGAGCATCGAACCTCCGCGCGAAGGATAGCAAATCTCGGCCCTCAACGGAAGGCGCCGCGCTCGGGTAGCGAAACGCGCGCGAATTCGGGATACTGCCCGGCGTCGCCATGCTCCTCATCATCGCCAAAGCACTTGCCGTGCCGCCGCCGCCGATCGTCAATGGCACGGCCACCGCCGCCTATCCCGAGGTCATCCTCCTTTACGCCACCGATTCGACGCAGTCCGTCGTTGCCGCTTGCTCGGGCTCGCTTGTGGCAGAGGATTGGGTGCTCACGGCCGCGCATTGCGTGAGCAATACCCCGGAGTTCACGATTGCCGGCATCGGCGCCGCCGTCGGCTCGACATCCGACACGATCTCCGAGCAATCCCGCGCGCTTGAGTGGTTCCCCAATCCGGACTACGTCGGCAGCGGCTACCACGACGTCGGCCTCGTTCACCTGGAAACCCCTTTTTCCGACGTCGCCATCATGCCCGTCGACCTCAACGGTCTGTTTCCGCAGGATCTGGGCGTGGGCTTTCGTTTGGTTGGGTGGGGCGCCGAAAGCGACGCGGATGTTGCCGCGGTGCTCACCAAACGAGCGGTCGAGATTCCGCTGGACTCGTTCGACAAACGTTTGATGCTCACCCTCGATCCAAACAAGAAAAAGAATGCCTGCCACGGCGATTCGGGGGGCCCCGTCCTTCGCATCGAGGAGGGCGGCGGATATGCAGTTGTTGGCGTCATGAATGCCGTCGGCGGCGACTCCGCCGATTGTGAGGGAAACGGACTCTACAGCGCCCGCATCGACGCGTATCTGGAGTTTCTGTCCGAGTATACCGTCCTCACCACGTGGGACGAAATGCAGGTCGACAACGGCGATACCGGAGAGAAAGCGAAAACCTACGATAATTTCTTCGAGGGAGAGGGAAATATCTTCGAGTGTGGAACGGCCCGCGCAACGCCGACGCCGCTCTTGCTCCTCGGCGCCATGCTCGCCAGTCGACGTCGTAAACAAGGGGCATAGATCGGCATGTCGTGCTTCGGGGCGGGCCCACTCGACATCGTGATCTTCCTCCTCGACGACATGCGTTTCGATCAGGTCGACACCCTCACGGAAACGGCAGCCCGCCTCAGTCCGACATCGGTGGCGTTTTCACGGGCGTACGTCACCACCCCGATGTGCTGCCCCGAGCGCGCGAGTTTCCTCTCCGGGGGTTGGTACGCCCACCAAACGGGTGTGCGCACAAACGTCACCCCCGATGGCGGGGCTACCCAATTCGATGACGCGCGGACCCTTCCGGTGCGTTTGCAGGAGACCGGGTACGCAACCGCCCTGTTCGGGAAATACCTGAACGAATATGCGTTGCTCGGAGCCTACGTCCCGCCGGGGTGGTCAGACTGGGGCGGCGCGTACGAAGATACGCCGTGGAATAAGTTCGACATGCAAGTCGGCTCATCGACACCGACGGCGGCCGGCGTGGCGACTCTGGAACATTATCCCGGATATATACAGGACTGGGAGACAGAGTCCGCGACCACTTTCCTGGCCGCACACGCCGACGTACCGATTTTCCTTTATATGTCGTATCTAGCGCCGCACAACCCACACGTTCCCGCGGATCAGGACCGAGACACGTTTCTCGATTTCGCATACCGCGGTCGGGCCTATGAGGAAGCCGATGTTTCCGACAAGCCGACATGGATCCGCGAACAGGCGCTGATGACGGCCGCCGAAAGCGCGGATCTGGACGCCAACAACATCGAGCGCATGCAGAGCCTGCTGGCGGTGGACCGATCGATCGCCGCGATCATCGACACGTTTCGCGCCACGCCGGGTCGAGAAAATACCGTTTTTATACTCACCTCCGATAATGGTCAGATGTGGTCGGAGCATCGGCTCCACGGGAAGGGCGTGGGGTATGAGGAGTCCGTTCGCATCCCGCTGATCGTGGCGCACCCCGCGCTGACGGGGGGCGGACGAAGGGGCCTCGTCGCGTCCAACCTCGACCTCGCAGCCACCGTGCAAGAATGGGCCGGCCTCCCGATCGAAGGAGAGGGCAACAGCCTGATCCCGACGCTCTGCACGGAAACGGACGTCGGCCGCGCCACCGTGCTGTTGCAGGCATGGCCGTGGGACGATCCGGGTTGGTCGGGATTCGTCACGGAAACGCACAAATATCTGGAAACGGAAACGGGGGAGCAGGAGTTGTATGACCTGCTGAACGATCCGTTCGAGGAAACAAATATTGCATCGTTGGAGCCAGGATGGGTCCAAACGCTGGCGGACCAACTGGCGGCCGAGCGCGGGCTGCAGATCACCTCGCGCACGTTGCCCGAGGGGGTCGCGGATCAGACCTACAGCTACCAACTCGAACATTGGGGCGGCGTGGAGCCCGTCGTTTGGTCGGTGGTGCGCGATCCATGGCCGGAAGGTCTGGAACTGGGCGAAAACGGGGTCGTATCCGGAACACCGACGCGCGCTGGCACCGCCGCAGTGACCGTGCAAGCGGTCGATTCTGGAAAATCTCCGTACGACGGGCGCTCCCAACGTACCACATTGCAGTTGGCGATCACGATTACCGAGGGCGTGCCTGCGGCCAAAGCGCCCCCGGACATGGAATGCGGGTGTGGAGCCGTCGCGACGGGAAATTCACCTGTGACGGGCTGGCTTGCTGCCGTGGCCGCGTTGGTGGCGCTCGTCTCTCGCCGGAACCGGTCTAGCGCCCCCACCCGCACGTAAAGAACGCTGAAACGGTCGGGGCAACGTCGGGATGGGTCAGATACGCCATGCCCACGAAGATATGCAGTGACTGCGCAATGCCGCGCAACTCGGCGCGCGGGTGCTGCAACCATTCCCGAAACAATGCTTCGGCGTCGGGAGGCGCCAACGCGTGAAACTGCGTGCCGTGGGTCGCCAGCGGAAGCGCATCGACGGCGTGAAAGGAAAGCCGAAGCAGGTTTCGCTGCGTTTCCGGGATCCCCGCGTAGACGAAATCGAGAAACCGCCCCACCTGCGCCTCCCTTCCCCCCAACGTCGGCGAGCCGCCGGCCGGAAATACAAGCTCCGCAACGGCGTCGAGGAACTGCACCTCGTCCGCCGAGAGAAACCGATACGGCGCGGCCGCGTCCTGATCCCACCAGCGAACGGCAACGGCCGCCGCGGAAGCCAATGACGCCGACGCCACGAAGGCACCCGAAGCCAGCAGATGTCGACGCGTCAGCCGCATCCCCAGAAACTAACCCGACGGGCTACGGAGCCGAATGGCCCGCCGCCTCGACTTTTCTGACCACCGCCGCGAATTGGGCACGAATCGGTTTGTCTACGCCGTCGTGTCACGACGCGCGCAAGGCCTTTCAATTGGAATCAATCTGAACCCTGACAAAGTCTGCAACTTCGATTGCCCCTATTGTCAGGTCGACCGCACGACGCCCGGCGCGGACGCCGCGATTGATCTGTCCGTGCTGGCATCGGAGTTGACCGACCTCCTCGAACGCGTCGTTGACGGTTCGTTGTGGGATATCGCGCCGTTCGAATCTGCGGCACCCGAGCTGCGCCGTGTGGCCGACATCGCGTTTGCTGGCGATGGCGAGCCGACCGCCGCGCCGGAGTTCGCTGCGGCGGCCAACATCGTTCGCGCGCTGCGGGATGCGTGCGCCGCTGCGATTCCCCTTCGCCTGCTGACGAACGCGACGCTGCTCCACCGGTCGGGCGTCGCGGCCGCGCTCCCGGCGTTCGACGAGATCTGGTGCAAACTCGACGCAGGAACGGAGGAATATTTTCACCACGTCGATGGCACCACGTTTCCGTTTCCACGCATTCTTCGGAATCTACGGGAGCTCGCGACGCATCGCCCCATTGTCATCCAGAGCATGTTCCTGACCACGGACGGGGTCGGGCCATCGGACGAGGAAATCGCGGCGTGGGTGGAACGCTTGCGGGAGATCGGCCCCATTTCCTCCGTGCAGGTGTATTCCGTGGCGCGCAAACCCTCGGTCCCGACCATTGGACCGCTCGATTTGGTTCGTTTGGGTTGGATCGCCGATCAGGCGCGCGCGGCCGGGTTTCGCGCTGACGTGTACGGGTAGGTGCCGCATGTGTGGTCGCTTTGCCCTTCATCATCCCACCGACGAAATACATGAGCGCTTCGCCATCCAACACGCGCTTTTCTTGCACACCCCTCGATATAATATTGCGCCCACGCAAATGATTGGCGTGGTGAGTCCAGAGCGGAAACTGGGCGCGATGGCGTGGGGGTTGATTCCGCGTTGGTCGAAAGACGGGCGCCCATTGATCAACGCGCGCGCGGAAACCATTTCCGAAAAACCCGCTTTTCGTCACAACCTGACGTCGCGAAGGGTGTTGGTTCCGTGTTCCGGATTTCACGAATGGAAAAAGGTGGGGAAATTGAAATTGCCCGTGCACATTCGGTTAAAGGGGGGCGGCATCTTCGCCATCGCCGGCGTGTGGGAACCGGGTGATCCACATACGGTCGCGCTGATCACCGTACCCGCAAACGCCGCCATTTTGGAGGTCCACGAACGCATGCCCGCGATTCTTGCGGTAGACGAGGAGGACGCCTGGCTGGACCGCAACAATCCGGACCCGGCGCTACATCTCCGCACCGCCCCCGCCGACGCCTTCGAAGTGTTTTCGATTTCGCCCCGCGTCAATGGCGTTTCTGCCGACGACGCGTCAATACTTGACCCCTGGAGTGCCTCTTGATCGAGCGTTATCGTGACTTTCTGCCGGTCGTCCCCCCGGACGCCTGGGTCCACGCCACGGCGCTCCTCATCGGAGATGTCGTGTTGGATTCCAGCGCGAATATCTGGCCGGGCGTCGTCCTGCGCGGCGACCAGGGCGCCATCCGCATCGGCCGGGAAACCAATATTCAGGACGGCAGCATCGCCCACGCCACCGGGGGCATTTCCCGCACGACCATCGGCGCGGGCTGCACGGTTGGGCACCGCGCGCTGCTGCACGGCTGCGTCGTGGCCGACCATTGCCTGATCGGCATGGGTGCCATTGTTTTGGACAACGCGGAGATCGGGGAGTGGTGCGTGATCGGCGCCGGGGCGGTGGTCCCGGTTGGCGCGCGAATTCCACCACGTTCGTTGGTCCTCGGCATCCCCGGAAGGGTGGTCCGCGCAGTGACGGAACGCGATGTCGAGCGCATCGAAATCGGGCGTCGGACCTACCTTGCGTTGGCGGCGACCTACAGGCTCCAAGCTGGGGGGGGCGGCACGCGGGGGGAGTAGGACGCGGCGTGGTACGCTGCGTTGGTGCGCACCCTCCCCGTCCTTGCCTCCACCCTGCTGGCGCTTTCACTGTTTGCTTCGCCCGCCTACGCCAGAAAGGACCCTGCCCCGCCTGTGGCCGCATGGCGTCCCTCGGATGCTGAAAAAGTCGATAACAAAGCAGGAAATGACGCACTGGTCCAACACCGGTATGCCGACGCAGAGGCCAGTTTTCGCGCCGTGCTCCTCGTCGAGCCGAACTGTGGCCAGGCGCTTGTCGGCCTGGGGAGATCGCTGGTCGAAGGCGGAAAACCTGCAGATGGGTTGGCTCCGCTGACGCTGGCCGCAACGCTGTTTCCAGCCGAATTGGATGCGCAGGTGAACTACGCACGCGGCCTCTTGGCCAACGCCAAGCCCGACGAGGCCCTGGCCGCGGCCCGCGTCGCCCTGGCAATGAAGCCGTCCAACGTCGATGCACACCACGTCGCCCAGGCGGTTTTTCGGGGAAAAAAGGACTACGCCGGCGCGCACGGCATGCTCACGACCGCGCGCGAGGTCGCGAATCTCCCCGCGTACGATTGCATGGACGGCTTGACTTACGCCGAAGAAGGCCGACTCGACGATGCAAAAAAGACATGGGAAACCTGTGCAAACGTCCCCGACGAACGACTCACGGACCCGTTGAGGGCCGCGCTCGGGTTCTAGAGGCGGACGCGGCTGTGTTAGACGGCGCGACCCGCCACGCGAGGCTCTTGTGACCCGCATCGACGTTCCGACCTACGCCGACATGCCCATCCCGACGGAGGACGAGCTGCGCCTCTGCTACGAGGTCGGCGCGCGCAGCCGCTCCGTGGAAGAACACATCGTCCGACTCGTCAGCCGAGGAGAAGTCAAGTTTGCCATCTGGGGGCCAGGAGAGGAGGTGCATGGCACCGCGACGGCGCTTGCCCTCTCACATATCGTACCGATCGACCGGTTCGGGATTGTCCCGCACTACCGGTCGGGCGCCTTGTGCGCGGCGTGGACTCGCCTGCACGGCTACACCTCGTTCACGCTCGACCTGCTGCGCCAGCAATTTTCGAAGGAAACGGACGCCATGTCGCGCGGGCGCCAAATGGTGTACCACCTCGATATGCGGGAATTCGGCATTCTTCCGGTCCAGAGCCCGGTGGGCATGCAACTCGGAAAGGCCGCAGGATATGCCAAGGGTTTCATCAGCAAGGGCGTCCATAACGCCGTTTGCATGGCGATCGTTGGGGATGGTACGACGGCCGAAGGAGATATGCACGAAGCCATGACGGCGGCGGCAGTATGGAATCTGCCGCTGGTTATTCTAGTGACCGACAATCGCATCGCGATTTCCACCACCCCGGAGGAAGGGCGCGGAATCAAGGACTTCGGCTTGTACGCCGCGGGTTTCGGCATCGCGTCGATCATCGCCGACGGACGCGATTTTCAGGACGTCTATGCGGCCACCTATCGGGCCGCCCGGTACGCCCGTGACGCGCAGCTTCCCGTCCTGATGCACGTACACTCCCTGCCGCGATTCAATGGGCATTCCTCCGCGGCGGACGTGACCTATGATCTCTCGCAGGACGACCCCCTTATCGCGTTCGGAGAGGCGCTCGTGGCGCGCGGTTTTTACGCCGAACGTGACGTGCTCCGGCGCGTAAAAGGAGAGGGAAGGGATTTCTTTGCGCACCATGAGTTGGGAAACGTCATGGGCCGTCAAGATGAGGAGGTACGCGCTGTCCTCGACCAGGTGCGCGCGGAGCCCGAACCGCCGCCGTCGAGCGCGCTCGAAAAAATCCGGGCCCCCTTTCCCGAAGTGACCGAGCCTGCACCCGGTGCCGGCACAACCAACATCACGTATGCGGGCGCAATTCGCGCCGCCCTCGCCAACATCATCCGGAATCACGGCGGCGTGCTGTGGGGTCAGGACGTCGGGCGGTTGGGTGGCGTCATGACCGCAACGGCCGGCCTCAAACGGGCATTTCCCGACAAAATAATCGACGCGCCGCTCAATGAGCCGCTGATTTTGGGGACAGGTTGCGGCGCGGGTCTGCACGACGGGCTCGTCGCATTGCCCGAAATCCAATTCGGAGATTATTCGCTGAACGCGTTTCACTGGCTCGTTCACATGGGAAACCTGTATTGGTGCACCAACGGGCGATCCAACTTTGCCACCATCCTGCGGACGCCGGTGGACCCGTTCGGCGGCGGCGCGGTTTACCATTCGATGAGCATCGATGGATATTTCGCGGGCATTCCGGGGCTCACGATCATCATGCCCTCGACGTCCTTCGACGTGTACGGATTGCTGATGTCCGCGGCGCGCTATCGCGGACCCGTGGTTTGCCTCGAACCCAAATGGATGTATCGGCAGTCGCTGGGTCCGGCCTTTCCGGGAGAGCCGACCGACGCCGACGCCATCCTTGCGCTCCGGAAATCCATCACGCGGGGAGAAATCCCCGACCTGCCGGAAAATATGGCGATTCCGCTCGGAAAGGGTATCGTGCGGCGCGCCGGTCGCGACGTGACGTGCGTAGCATGGGGGCGCGCGGTTTGGACGGCGATGCGGGCCGCAGAAACACTCGCAAAAACCGGCGTGGAGTTGGAAATCATCGACTTGCGGACGCTCGTTCCGCCGGACATGGACCTGATCTATGCCAGCGTGGCGCGCACGGGGCGATTGATTGTCGCCGCCGAAGACCGCCATTTCGCTGGATTTGTGCGGCAGATCCAGGGTGATTGCGTGGAGCACTTTCCCGGCCTTCCGTCGAAAGCGCTCGGTCAGAAATACGTGCCCGGTATCGCCCAGAACCTCGCGCTTGAGGAAGCGGTCGTGCTCACGGCCGAGGACGTGGTGAACGGAGCAACGACGGTGCTGGGACTGAAGACGGGCGTGCAGGTCTCGCGCGTCGTCGAGGTAGCACCACGTTACTTCATGGTTTGATCCGATGACCCCAATGGCTTCCGACGACTCCGGCGTCATTGCGGTCGTCAACCACCTGCTCGCCGAGGCGTGGCGTCAGCGCGCCAGCGACGTGCATTTGGAGCCGCGAGCAGACCGCTTGCGTATCCGGTATCGCATCGACGGCATGCTGGCGGAGCGTTCGCCCGTTGCACCGGCGCTTGCGCCGGGTGTCCTCAACCGCGTGAAGGTGTTGGCGAACCTGGACATCGCGGAAAAGCGGCTGCCTCAGGACGGCGCGTTTCGGCACGACGTGGACGGCGCAGAGCTCACCCTGCGCGTGTCCACGTTTCCCACCGAGTTCGGCGAGAAGATTGTCGTCCGCCTCCTTGGAGAAAAGCGAGAGGTCAGCGCCCTGCACGAGCTGGGAATGCCGACCGCGCTGGCGGATGGGTTGCGACGCGCGGTGCGGCGGCCGCACGGCATTGTCCTCGTCACCGGGCCCACGGGGAGCGGAAAAACCTCAACCCTTTATTCCCTGCTTCGTGAGTTGGAGCGCGCCGAAATCAATATCGTCACGCTTGAGGACCCCATCGAGTACCGTTTCGATTTGGTGACACAGGGGCAGACAAACACGCGCGCCGGGTTTACTTTTGCCACCGGATTACGCGCGATTCTTCGACAAGATCCCGATGTCGTGATGGTCGGGGAGATGCGCGACCCGGAAACCGCGTCGATTGCGCTCAAGGCGGCATTGACTGGTCACATGGTGCTCTCCTCCCTCCACACAAACTCGATTTCCGAAACCCTCGTCCGCCTGCTCGACATGGAGCAGGAACGATTCGTCATTGCGGCCAGCTTGCGCGCGATCGTTGCGCAACGGCTGGTGCGTCGCTTGTGCGTGAAGTGCCGACGCGGGGTGCCGGTGGACGCCGCCGCCCGCCGCCTGTTGAACCTGCCTCTTCCACCCGCCCAACTCTACGAGCCGCGCGGATGCGAACACTGCGCGGGCACCGGATATTTCGGCCGAAGCGGGATCTTCGAAATGGTCGAAATCGATGACGAATTCAGTGAGGTGATCAAAGGAGGCGCCGCGCGGGCCGAATACGAATCCGAGTTGGAACGCCGCGGCGTCGCGCGCCTCCGGACCGCCGGCATGCTCGTGGCGGCACAAGGATTGACCTCGCTGGCCGAGGTCCTTCGCGTCACGTGAGGGGGGTTGGCGCAATCCCCCAGCGTCACGCTTGCTCGGCGCTTCCGCTGTAGTCCGCGCGCGAATCCCGGTGTATGAACGCAGCATGCGTGCCTCCGCCCTGACGTTTGCCGTGCTGACGCCTCCACTCATCGCATGCGCAGGCGTGTTTGGAGGCGCCGAGAAGAGTGGCGGGAGCGACTCCGCGGAAGATTGCGTGCTCGACTGTGGCGCAGAGGACGCCGATGCCGACTCGGATGCCGACAGCGACTCGGACGGCGATTCGGACACCGACGCGGACGCCGATGCGGACGCCGACGCCGATGCGGATGCGGATGCGGATGCGGATGCGGATGCGGATGCGGACGCCGACACGGATACCGACACCGACACCGGAGGCGATACGGGAGACACGGCCGCGCCCGAGGTATCGATCAACGATATCCGCACGGGTGTCATCGCCATCGGGGACCGCGTGACCGTTCGCAGCGCCGTGGTCACGGGCGGAACCTGGGGCACGACGGACACCGGTTTCTTCGTGCAGAAAAAAAGCGCGGCCACCTACGACGGCATCTGCATCTGGATGCCCGCCATCACACTCGGCGTCGCGGCCGGCGATATCGTGGACGTCACGGGCACCGTCACGGATTATTACGGGTTGTTGGAGTTGGTCGTCAGTAGCGACTCGGACATCGTCACGACGGGTTCAACAACGCCGACCGTCGTGACGCTCACGTCAATCCCGGCGGATTGGGAACCGTACGAGAGTCAGCTCGTGAAAATAAAGAACGTCGATATCGGTGCCGACATCGGGTACGGCCAATCCGAAACCAACTGGAACGTCTATTTGGACGATTTGTTCATGGTCCACGGGCTGGTGGAGGGTGACCACCTCGGCGCGCTGACCGGTGTCATCGACTACGCATTCTCCGAGTGGAAAATCGAACCACGAACCAGCGCAGACATCACCTTCTGAGCGGCTCCGCTACGGGGCGATGCGCGTGGAGTACGCTTCGAAATCCGAGAGAAGGCGGCGGTACTGCGTGCGCCGGTCGCGATCGAGAGGCAATTCGGCGATGGGGTCCGTGCCGCGGGGAGCCGGCACAAACGTCGGCTCACCGGCCAGCGTGGACGGGGGTGCCAGGTACCAGACCCCTTCGCGCCGGAGCCACCGCATCCCCCCTTCGAGGATGCATATCTGATTATATCGGTATTTCGGAAGGGTGCGGCCCTGGCTGTTGTACCAGGCGCTCTGCATCACCGGAACCGATCGTTCCGGCTCACGGACGGGATGCCAGGTCGACGCGCCAACCTCGGACATGATGCCGTGGTAGACATCGCGCGTGCTGATGGGCATCACGATGGTTTGCGCGTGGGCACCGGGCGCGAGCCAAAACAGCGGCACACGATTTCCGCCATCCGTGACGTTGGAGAAATGGTAGCTCCACCCGTGCTCGCCAAAACAATCCCCGTGATCGGAGCCGAGAACGACAAGGTTATCCCTGCCCTCGTGCACCTCTCGCACGAAATCATCGACATCGGGCGCCAACCTTTCCCACGCTTTCCGCTGGCGCAAACGCAACCGACGCATCGTTGTTTCGCCCACCGGGTCTCGGCCGCGGGTCAAAAACGTTTGGTTCACGATGTGGTAGAGGCCGGCGACCTCGGCCAGATCCTCCAGCGGCGTCTTGCCCGTGGTCTTGAACGTTGGCGCAACGTGGTAGGGAAAGTGACTTTCCATGAGGTTGAGAAATAAAAACGTGGATTTTTCGCGGCGCTCGTTGTCGGCGATAATCCGGCGGCCACGATCGAAAATATCGGTGACCGTGTCCTGCAACCAAACCTTCGACGCCTCCAAATCCTCCGATAACCGCCCCTGAATCCAGTCCATCGACATCAGATGATTGCGCAGGCGCGGTTTCCCAAGCAGGAGTAAAATTTCCATTATCTTCTTGTGCTTGCTTGGGACCTCCTTCCAAATGCGGACCACCTCGTCAAATCCTCGATGCAACCCGAAAACACTGGTTGTCGCGACGTTGGCGGTGACTTGATGGGTCGAGTATCCACGGTCGCGCAATCGTTCCGCCAGCGTAGGAACCGACGGGTCGAGGCCGCGGCTCTGCGTGTCCGCGCCGTGCTCATGGGGGGTCAGGCCGGTGAACATCGACGCGGTGGCGGGGAGCGTCCAGCAGCCGGCCGAGCGAGCGTTCGCAAATTCGGCGGCGTTGCGGGAGACATACGGCAGCCGTGGACCGTCTCCTCCGTAGATGGAATCCCATCGTAGAGAGTCCGCGATGATGACGACGATGTTCCGGGGACGCGCCAAGGCGGGCTACGTCTAACGCATGCCGGTGCCCCGCCGCCGCCTCCTCCTCGGGCTCGCCCTCTCGGCGTTGGCGCTGGCATGTGGCAGGGTGGGCACCGATTGGGGGGTCTGGATCATTCGCGGCATTGGGCAGCGGTTGGCCGGAAACGGCGCGTTGTCTTGGCAGGATCGGGAGGGAGAGTGGAGAGACATCGCCGTGGAGGATGCGTCGCGTCGGGCGTGGAATCGTCGTGACGCGTTCCTCCACGTTGGATGGGAAGCCGCGGCGCCCGGGCTGGACCTCGCGGACCTCTACGTGCGTCGAGCACCCGACCCTCGCTCCGTTGATCTCGCGCTCGTACGGGTCGATTCATCGTTGTGGTCGCTCTCCGTGGTCGGAAACAACGACTGGTCCCCTCGCCCCATCGCGGCGTTTGCCGTGGCGGAACGGTTCGCGGTCACCGTGAATGCGTCCTATTTCTCGGCGGAAGGTCCGCTGGGTTTGGTCGTGAGCGGCGGCGAATCGCGGAATCGGCAGGTCGCGCACCGCGCCGCCCACTTCACGGTCATCGGCGGGCGGCCCCACATCGTCAACCAACGGCGCGCCGACGTCACCGGAATTGAAGAGGGGTTTCAGGGCTTCCCGGCGATCATGAGCGCTGGGCGGACCTATGGGTACATGCGCGTCGGCGGGCGCGGCTTCGACGTATGGCGAGTCGAGCGTCGAACCGCCGCATGTATCGATCACGATCGCATGCTCGTTCTGCTTGTTACGGACACTGTCCTCGGTGGACTGAGCCTCGACGAGCTTGCGACGATTCTGGGTGGACTCGGCTGCGTCGATGCGATGGGATTCGACGGCGGGTCGAGCACGGGCTTGGCGATTCGGGCCGGGGACGTCACGCGGGTCGTGCCCAACCCGGAGCCCGTTCCCGTCGTTCTCGGCGTGCGTCCCCGCTGATCCTCCGCGGGTTCGGTTGGGTTAGCCCGTCCGGATGGACTCGATGTGGGTGACCCCCGAACGCATCGCGCGTGTCACAGGCGCGCTCGTGGAGCGAATGGGAAGCGTCGTGGCGGTCGCGGAGAGCGTGCGACGCCGCCACAACGTCAGCGCGCTCTTGCGGACGTGCGAGGCGTTCGGTGTCCACGAGGTTCACCTCGTCACCCACGGCTTCCGCGCGTCGAAGGGAGCGGCGCGCGGGGCCGAGCGGTGGGTGAATCGGCGCACCTTTGAAACCGTGGAAGGCTCGGTCGCGGACCTGCGCGCGCGCGGCTTCGCCATCTACGTCGCCGACATTCTGCCCGGCGCATTCACGCCGGAGAGCCTCCCGATCGACAAGCCGCTCGCCATTCTGTTCGGCAGTGAAGCGCGGGGGGTCAGCGCGTCGGCCCGCGCTCTTGCGGATGGTGCGGTTTTCATCCCGATGCGCGGGCTTACCGAATCGCTGAATGTTTCCGTCAGCGCCTCGATTATCCTGCGAACCATCGTGGACCGCCGTCGCGCGATTGTCGGCGCCGACCTCTCGGTTGAGGAGCAGAACCAATTCATCGCAGAATGGCTCGCCAGCGAGGAACGCGCCGCGCGGGGCATGATGGCGCGCACCGAGGAGTAGGCTTGGTTCGCCGCGAACTATTCCTCGTCGTCGTCGTCGGACTTCACCGGCGGACCGTGACGGCGAAACTCCTTGAGGAACGTCATCGACTTCGGCTCGGCTCGATCGATGTACAAAACGCCATCCAGATGATCGCATTCGTGCTGAACGATTCGGGCGGCCCAATCATGCGCCACGAACACCAACGGATCTCCCGCGCGATCCACCGCGCTCACCCGGACGGAGACGAACCGGCGGACCATCCCGCGCATATCCGGGAGGGACAAACAGCCTTCGTAGCCGGTGGTCGTCTCGCTCCCTACCGGCGTGACCACCGGATTGATGACGAACATCGGGCCGCTCTCTTCGTCCAACTCAAAGACGACGACGCGCTTGGACACGAAAACCTGCGGTGCCGCCAATCCGGCGCCGTCCTGCTCGTACATCGATTCCAGAAGATCATCGCAGAACCGCTGGAATTCAGCCGTGGCAACCTCCTCCGAAGGCACGATGGCGGCGAGCTGACGAAGGACGGGATGGCCCATGCGGGCAACCTGTAGAATGGCCATGTGGTTTCCTACCTCACCGATGTGTGCCTTGCAGACGCGCGGGGATCGGGTAGAACTCCCCATCGACAGGAGCATCTCGTGGCCGACTGGAAGAATCGTTGGGAAGACAACGCCGGAGGAACCGCCGTGATCAGCGGCAAGAAGGTGGGGTTCTTCGTCGATAAGGAATGCATTCTATGTTCGGTCTGCTCCGACGCGGCGCCGACCAACTTCCGCATGTCGGACGCCGAAGATCACGACATCTGCTACAAGCAGCCCGATAACGAAGAAGAAAAAGCCCAGTGCTACGAGGCGATGGAAAATTGCCCCGTCGAAGCCATTGGGGACAACGGCGAGTAGTGAGGGCGGCCGATCACCTGCGCAAAATCAGCGCGCATGGCGGATCAACGGCCACCTCGTCAAAAAATCGAAGTCGGGCGAGGTATCGACGGTGTGGCAACTCAGGCACCCCGCCGCTCCGGCGATCCGTCGGCCATAGGCCCGCTTCCGTACGGGCGAGGCCATTACATGCTCACTTCCGGGGCCATGACACGCCTCGCAGCCCACGCCAGAAAGGGAGACGTCGGCCGCGCCTTGCCAGCCGGACGGGCGTCCGAACCCGACGACGTGACACGGCAGGCACGACGGATTGTGGGAGGACTGCGCGGAGACGAGCGTTTCGTAGGCCGCCGCGTGCCGTGACGAACGCCACGTTGCTGCCTGCGCGGCGTGGCATGCCGTGCATGCTTGTGTTCCGACGAACGTTGGAGAGGAGCGGGCATCCGGTACAGGGGCCGGATGTGCGCAGGCGGAGATCACCGCAACCACGAAGGCGGCGCCGCGAATCACGGCCCGTAGATCTGCTTCTGCGCAGCGTCGATGGCGGTGCGGGCGCGACGCTGGAGCGCAAGCAGCGCCGGATCGTCCGGCACTTCCGGGTCGAGGTCTATCTTCCGATCGTGCGCGACCTGAATCTGCCCGCGATCAAGCTGCACTCTCAGCTCGCCGACGCGCATGGTTTCGTAGTTCGCAAACGTCCAAATCGTGGACCGCATCCGCACCGGATCCATCGACTCCCTGTGCGTCTCCGTGTCGATGACCACATCGATGGCGGGAACGCGCCTCACCAGCGCACGCGCAGCGTCGGACGCCGCGTACTGCAGGAGAATGACGACGTCGGATTGCGCCGCCAATTCCTCCAGAACGCCCTCGGCAGACGCCGGCGGCGCCACGGCGTAGCCAGGCGCATCGCTCATCGTGATCCCAGGTGCGGTGATGCCGGTGATGCCAATGCGGACGCCGTTTCGGGTGACGATGACGTACCGACGGATGTTCGGCCCCGTCACGTTGGCGGAGACGACGGGTAGCGCCGCAAGCGTGCCCGGGTCAGGCCCCATCGCCAGCACGCCGGCGCTCGACGCGATGCCCGCAAGGTCGTGGTACGTCACGTTCAGCGCGTCCCATTCTCCCGCTGCCAGGCCGTCGACCATCCACCGATTCATGACGGCGACATCCGGCCTCAGCGCGCCATCCAGCCCGATGGCGTCTTCCAACCAGTATCCGCCGTGTACGCGCACGCTCGCGATGTTTTGCGTCGCGGCATCGGCGTAGGCCTCAAGGCGGGCGAGCGAGCCCCGCGGGCGACGTGGGCAGCCGCACGTTTCAACGGAGCCCTTGTGCTCCGCAGCGTAGATGATCACGAGGTCCGCCGGGGCGGTGGAGAGCCGCGCGCGAAGGGAGCCCTCCACGACGGACTCTTCCGTGACGTCGGCGTCACGGGGCGGGAGCGGCGGCGCGGGCGACGCCGCACGAACCGGTCGCATCGCGCACGCGAGGAGCAGGACCGACAGCATCGTGTGAAGCTATCGCGCCCATGCGTCGCGCCCTGTACGCCCTCGCGCTTGTCCTCCACGTCTGGCTGCAGGTGGCGCCGGCCGTGGGCAAGGTGCACGCCGACCGCGGCGGCAAGGACTTCTCCAGCTACTATTACGCTGCAGCCGCCGCCAGAGACGGAAAAGACCCCTACGATACGGCGCTTCTCTCCAAACTCGCGCGCAAGGACCACACGCGACGCGCGGTAAACCCGTACTTCTACCCGCCGCCGTTCGTCCTGACGATGCTTTGGGCGCCATCCTTCACCTTGCACCATGCGTATTGGATGATGCTCGTCGCGAACGAGATATTGCTGGTGACATGCCTCGCGGCGCTGCACCGTTGGTTTGCCGTGCCTGCGTGGGCGTTGGCGCTCCTGATCGCCAGCTACTCGCCGATTCCCGACCATGCCTGGATGGGGCAAGCGAACCTGCTCGCGCTGCTTCCCTCGCTCGCCGGACTGGCTCTCGCCCGCGGAGAATCCCGTCGATACGATCTGGCGGGAGGCGTGCTGGTGGGCCTCTCCGCGATGCTAAAGATGTCGCCGGCGTTGTTCCTTTTGTATTGGGGGTTGCGCCGCAACTGGACCGCGATTGCCGGTGCCGTCACGACGGCCATGGCGCTGTCCGTGATCGCGCTCCCGTTCGTTTCCTTCTCGCAACAAATCGTGTTCTATCGCGATATTTTACCCGGGTTCGCGTCCGGAGACTACCACGGCCTCACCGTGCCGATTTCGCTGCCCGCCAACCATTCGATCCCTGACATGTGGAACCGCCTGCTTCCAAGCGGTGGGGATCTCCTGAGTTCGGGCGCGCGCATCGGAAGTGGAATCTGCACGCTTTCGATGATCGCCCTGTGGGCGTGGGCCTGTCGGAAGCGCGGCAACGAGCCGGCGGTGCTCGGCGCGCTCACCGTGATGATGGTCGTCACGCCCGTGTACACCTACGAACACCACCTCGTCTTTCTCCTCCTCGCCGTCGGTGCCGCGGCACGCGTATCCCCTGCCTTTGGCCTCACGTATTTCTTCCTGGCGTGGCCGCTCACGCGCCTTCGACAGACGCAGGGATGGGCTCCGGACGGGATGGACCCCTGGCTACGAGAATCCAAGTTTCTCGCAGAACTATCGCTATTCGCGCTGTGCCTCTGGGCGCACCGCCGGACACTGGCGCTCCAGTCCCTCGCTATCCGCCCGCCCGCTCCGACACCAGATGCCGCTTCGGCGTCACCGCCTTGAAGGCGTCCGCATCCACTGGCGCAGCCTTCTTTCGCGTCAAGATGGGCCACAACGGCGCGAGGCGCGCGTTCAACTCAATGTAGGCCTCGTACTTCCCGGGAACATCCTCGGCGAAATAGATGGCCTGCACCGGGCAGGCCTCGACACAGGCGGCGCAGTC
This sequence comes from Klebsiella pneumoniae, assembly GCA_945861635.1. Classification (GTDB taxonomy): domain Bacteria; phylum Myxococcota_A; class UBA796; order UBA796; family SXON01; genus CAMAWH01. The sequence goes on from CAMAWH010000035.1 coordinate 22,603, forward strand.
GATGCACTCCGCAGGGTCGATCGCCAGCATGTTTTCGCCCTCGTGAAAGCAGTCCACGGGGCAAACTTCCACACAATCCGTGTACTTGCACTTCACGCACGGGTCGGTGACGACGAAAGCCATCCGCGAGTGTAACGTCGCCGCCGGCTAAAGCGGGGTGCGCAGCCACCCCGCGGCCCCGTGCACGAGCTCGAAGGTCGGCCAGTAGTCAGCGTCCTGCTTCAGCGTGATGACCTCGGTTCGTCCAGCCAAATCCCGGAGCGTCAGCCGGACGGTTCCCGCTCGTCCCCGCACCGCCGCAACAAACGCGTCCAGGTCCAGCGTGGGGGTGTCGTCCACCGCCATGATGCGCTTTGTTCCGGTCAAACGATGCTGATCCGCCGGCGATCCGTACCATCCGAACGCCACATATACGCCCTCGAGTGGAACCCCCCGCTGAATGGAAACCGGAAACTGCGGTTCGTGCAGCAGCGCTCCCGCCCACACCACCGCACGCGCCAATCCTTGGGCCGGCAAGCGCACCGGGTGTACGGACACGTCCACCGGGAGCCCATCCCGCCAGACTCGCAACGCCACAATATCGGCATGCGCAGCCGCTTCCACCTCCGCAAAGCGCACGACGGGCCTGCCGCCGACCGCCACCAGAATGTCGCCCGGACGCAGCATCCGCGCGGCCTCGGTGCCGGCCGCAAGCCGGTGCACCGCCAAAACCTGCGCGCGCCCCGGATTGTGTTCGACCAACGCCGCCGCCTCGCTGGCCGGCAAGCCGCGATCCCGCGCGCTCGCGACCGACAGCGTCTCCCACGCAACGCCCAGCGTGCGCGTATCCGGCGTTTCACCTCGGCGGAGGGGGCCAACGATGGCATCGAGCACCGCGCTCTCGATTCCCCAAAAGTTTTCGCGCGGCTTGTCGGCGCCATCAAGAAAGCTTGCCTGATACGCCCGAATGTGGCCGGCCTTGTCCACCAGCACGCCACCCCGGTTCAGCGGCGCGCCCTCGATGACCACCACGTCCAGGTTGTATTCCCGAAAACCCGGCGTTCTCGGCTGAGAGAGCTGCATCGGGTAGTTCCCGGTCACCTTGGTCTCCCCCCAGACCACCTGCTGACGGTTGTCGAGCCCCACCTGCGTCAACGCCTCACGACGCGTAACGGGCTTGGTGTTGAACACCGCCGTCGTAAGCGGCGTCGTACCGATCGACGCAGGATCGTAGCGAACAACCGCCAGATCGTGGTTGGGATCGATGAATACCACGCTCGCCGGCACCCGGAGTGCGCCGGCCACGCTGACCCACACATCCGCAAGCGCCACGGGCACCGTGTTCCGATCGCACAGCACCAGACCCTGTTTCGCGTCCACGACGAGCCCGAGGCCGGTGAACGACTCTCCGCCTACCCCTTCCGTCCGGTACGGGAGCGCCGCCTCCACAGTGACGAGGGAGCGCGCTACGCGTTCGGCCACGCGCGACTTCGCGGTAGGCAGCGCCACGGTTTCGGGACCGCGGGCCCCCGCAAGCGGCGGCGCGGGAAGGTCCACGCACGGCCAACGTCCCGTGACGTCGTCCCGTTCGCAGTGGCGCATCGGGAACCATCCGCGCTCGTTCGTCAACACGCCGACGCGCTCCTGTTTGTCCTCCAGTCCGCGGAACCGGACCTGCACACGCTCTCCGTCAGGAAGCGCGGATAGAACAGCCTCCGCCGCCCCGAGATCGGGTGTCGGCGCCCCGGCGATCGCGACGATCACGGCACCATCAGCAACCCCGGCCCGTTGGAGCGCATATCCGTTGGTTGCGACGTACACGACGCCCGTCGGTTCGTTGTGGTTACGCGCCTGCTGGAACGAGAGGGAATTCAGGATCGCGCCCCCGTATTCGAGATAGCTGGACGGCGTAATCGCATGCAGATCTTGCACGGAAATCGTCAATTTCAGCGGTTTTCCACCCCGCTCGACCTCCAACTGCACGGTGCTCCCAACGTTATCGTCCATCGCCGCCTCAAGCGGTACGTACGTCGTGACTACCGCGCCGTTGAGGCGCGTTACCACGTCTCCCGGCTTGAGCAGATCCGAAGCTGTTCCCTTTGGAATAACGCGATCGACGATCAGAACCCCCGTTTCGTTCGGCCGCTCGGCGCGAATCGCCGCCTCCGTCTCGGGGGGCAGGCCGAGGCGCTTGGCTTCGGCAAACGAAGGATGGGTGAAGACGGCCTGAATCGTGCCTCGGGTGACCGGGAGTCCCGCCTGGATCCGCGCAAGGGCGCGTACGACGCGGTCAAGAGGCAGGTAGAAGCTTGAGGCCGCCTCACCACGCGCGCCGGCGTTCAGTGCGATGACGTGGCCGTGAATATCGAGCACTGGAGATCCCGACGACCCCCCGGAGGTGGACGACGCCGCCTGCATGTAGAACGTATTGAAATCATTGTACTTGTCCCCGCCATAGGCCGGCGCCTCGCGGTCGATCCGCGCGAGCGTGCCGGAGAGAATCGAGATCTTCTCCCCCGCATCGTTTCCGACAACGCGCAGGTCAACCCCGACTTTTGCGTGCTCTGGCAGAAGCGGAAGCGCCACGAGAGACATGTGCTTCACGGCGCGTGGATCGAACTTGAAGAACCCGAAATCGTGAATGGGGTCCCGGTAGATCGGGATGAGCGGCACCTCCTCGTTGTTGAGGAAGACCGCCTCGCTCACGACGGGGCCGGGCGTGACGACGTGCCGGTTCGTCAGGAGGATGCCCCGTTCGGCATCCACGACAAACGCCGTCGCAACCGATGTTCCTGCGCGCTCGGTATCGAATGCGCGGGTGGCGCGGTTGCGGACGGACACGACCGCCGGCGTGACGCGGTCGAGCGTGGCAGCCCAATCGTCGAGCGACGGCTTCGGCGCAGGCGCGGCGACGAGCGGTCCCGCGAGCGCAGGCGGTCCAGAGAGCAGGAAGAGAAGCGAAAGAAGACTACGCGCGGCGATCAGAACCATCCCGCCAACAGAACGCGGCCCGCGGACGCGGTCAACGCGGCTACTTGGTCAGATTCTTCGTCTCCGGCTCGGTGCCCGGATTCGTAGCGTCCCAACCGTCCGTGTCATTCTGGAGGTACCAGGGCAAGGGTTCCGCTGCGGCCGGGAACTCCGCCTTCCCGGCGGGGGCGGCGAGCGGAGCGACGGGCGGAGCAACGGGCGGAGCGGCGGCGGGTACGCGCGCGACGCCTGGCACCGGCTTCGCCATGGGAGCCGGCGCACCCGTTCGGCCCAGAATGCCCTTGATCCGGTCGCGGAGGCCCATGATTACTGGCTGATCAGCTTGGTGAGGTTGCTGTACTGCTTCATCTTGAACACCGTCAATTCCCCGCGTTGGAAATACTGCATCGCCACTTTGAACATGCGCACGTAGTTAGCGGCCCACGCGAGGTAGTAGACCTTGTCGAGATTCTCCGGCTTCTTCCAATGTTCCCGCTCGTCGATGAGCTTCCGGATGAACGGCTTGGGGACGAAGGACTTCGACGCGAGGCAGTAGATCGCAAGGTAGTAGCGGTCCTCATCGCTCCGGGGCCAATCCATCGACACGCGGAATTGTTTCCACGATTTGGTGTTCCGACCTTCCACTTCCTGCGGGTCCAGAATGCCGTCCGCCAGCATCTTTCGCGTCAACGCCGTATGCGGGAAGTAGTTGAGCGAGTAGAAATAGATGCTGTACGGGCGGGGCAGTTCCAGTAGGAACTCCGCCGTTTCCAGCTTCATTTCCTCCGTGGCGTACGGATTGTCGATGATGACGTCGTAGACGATGTCCAGCTTCAGCGTCTTGTTGAACTCGCCAAACTTGAGAATCGCGGTGTTTCCCGGCGAACGATTGTGGATCTCCTTCGACTCCTTGGACGATCCCGATTCGATGCCCGTTTGCACGCGAATGAGGCCCGCCTCCTTGAGGCGAACCAGCATGTCTTCCCGCAACATCGGGGGGATGAGCAGGCACTCAAAGGGAATTCCTATTCGACGCGGATACTTTTCGAGAAATTCGTCCATCCACTGCTGCCCGAAGGCGAAGGATGTGTCGTCGTCTACCTTGACGCGCACAACCTTCGGAAAGCGTGCCTTCATATACTCCAGTTCGCCCATGATGTGCTCCACCGAGCGGGCGCGGTAGAAGTCCTTTCCTTTCTCGTCGTAGACGTCACGGAGGATGGAAACGTAGCAATACGAGCAGTTGTAGGGGCACCCGCGAGAGAAGTACACGCGGTATTCGGCGGACCGTTTCCACGGCTCCTCGATCGACATCTTGCCAGCTTCAATGTAGTACTTGTTGTCGTCTTCGACGTCGGGGAACGGCAGCCAGTCGAGGTCCTTGATCAGCGGACGCGGCTTGTTGACGTGGATCTTCCCCGCAACGTTGGCGTAGATATTCGGAATGTTGGTGGCGTCGGCGCCATCACGCAGTGCGGTCGCCAGGTCGATCGCCGCGATCTCGCCTTCACCGACACAGATATAATCCGCGTAAGGCGCGCACTCTTCGGGACAGGACGTGGGGTGGATGCCGCCCCAGACCATCGGCGTATGGGGGAAGCGCGCCTTGATGCGTTTGGTGACCTCCAAGGCCATCGGCAAGAGCGAGGACATGAAGCCCAGCCCAACCAGATCGGCGCCTTTTTCCTCGATGATATCCAGCGCCATGTCGATTTCGGCGTCGGACGGCATCTCCAGCATGTTGTGGCGCCAGTCTCGCAAAAACACGATGTGCGTCTCGAAGCCGGCCCGTTTGAGTGCCGCGGAGACGTAGCGAATTCCCGCGTTCTCCACGCTGAAGATCGTCATCAGCACTACCGTGAACGGGCGCGCGCCCGTGCCGGTGGAATGCGTCGTTTCGGTGGCAACCATGCGCGACCCCTCTATCAGCTGGTGAGCATACGCAGGCCAGCCGTTGCCTTGCGCATGAAGTCCTTGGGACTGCGAATCTGGGTGAGATTTCGGGCAATAAACGTTGGCCGCCAGTAGAACCGACGGTAGGCCGTTTCCAGCAATTCACGAAGTTCGGCGCGCGAGAAGTGTTCGTCCCACACCTGAGCCTTGAAATCCTCTCGAGGGGCGCGCATGAACTGCATCCACGGCTCCACATCGAGCACGCCGTCTCGCTGACCCTCGTCGTACAGCGTCGTCCCTGGAAACGGAGTCAGGACGTTGTACATGACGAAGTCCGGATTGAGCTTGATGGAGTACGCAATGGTGTCCATCACGTCTTCCCGCGTGCGTTCGACCGGCGTGCCGATCATGAAATACGCGACGGTGTGAATCCCGATTTCCCGGCACAACGCAAAGGCGCTCTCGATCTCGCGGACGGTCACGTCTTTCTTGAGGCGCAACAGTCCTTCTTCCGTTCCCTGCTCGACGCCGAATTGGATGCGGTGACATCCCGCGGCCTTCATCTTCTCCAGCAATTCCCGAGTCGCACCCTTCACGCGAAAGCGCACGGTCCACCGCAGCTTCAGGCCGCGACGGATGATCTCGTCGCACAACTCGATGACGCGTTGGTTCGTGATGTTGAACGTGTCATCCACAAAATAGAATTCCTCGATGTCCAGCGCGAGGCACTGCTCGATTTCATCGCACACGCGCCCGGGCGACATGACGCGGTACCGGTGGCGGGGCGTATTGCAGAAGGTGCACCGGTACGGGCAGCCGCGTGAGGAGATGAGCGTCGTAAACACGCCGCCGCCGCCCATGACATCGTAATACCGGCGATAATCCACCATCGTACGGTCGATAATCGGGTAGTCATCGAGGTTGTTCGAGTAGTAGACGTCGTTTTCAGGAACGGGATCGTCAGGGTGCGCCATCGTGCCGGCGATACCGCGCGGCGAATCCCCCTTGGCCCAGGCATCACACAGGTCTTTCATGGGCTTCTGCCCTTCTCCCTTCACCACGGCATCGACGCCAGGAAGGCCGACACATTCGCGCGGGAAATCGCTGACGTGCGGACCGCCAACCACCGCGTATTTCGCGCCGCCGGCCTTCGCGGCCTGAACCGTGCGCAGGACATCCACTAATTGCACGGTAAACGCCGTGATACCGACGACGTCGGGCCGCCATTCCCGCACGCGCCGCTCCAACTCGTCGTAGGGCAGATCATCGAGTTGGGCGTCGAGAATCGTGACCTCGTGCTCACTGTGATCCTTGAGAAATTGGGCGATCGCCATCAGCGCCAACGGCGGATACGAGAGGTTCTCGGCGGAAACAGCCTCGGGAACCTCACTCTCTACCGAGTGCTTGGCGGGGGGGCGGATGAGCATCACGCGCATGTGGAGAGATCCTGCATCGTCGCCCATCATGGACCCCCCGGGCCTCGGGATCAATCTCGCGGAGCACGGGTTGTCGATCCTGTAGTCTGCGCCTCTACTCGTCGATCTCGTCAAGGAGGGTCGTCTTCTGTACGCGGGCGCCGAACAAGCGGACCTGCACCCCGCCGAGGAGCGCGGCGCCGACTGCGTTTGCACCGGCGGATTTGTCCAGCGCCTCGAGAACGGCCTTGTCTTCCGTGATGCGCGTCGATTGCACGGTTTCCCCGCCTACCAGCACGGTGATGGGCAGCTTCACGAACAGATCGACCTGGGGAGTGAGTTGGAGTTCGCCGCCCACGAAGACGTTGGCGAGGATCAGGGTTGCCGCCTCGAAAACCGGAAGGTCGAAACTGGCGGGATCCACATGATCGCCAATCGTCGTTCCTTGAATCACGAGGATGCCGCCGCCGAACATCGGTCGATACTTCAAGGTTGGGAGGAGGGCCATCGTGACCTCTCCGCCGCCAAAGTACGAAAGGTTCCCCTCAACGACGGGGTCCGGGGCGATGTGGGTTTGATCGACCACTTCGTCGGTGTCGATGAAACGCCTGTACTTCCCGCCGACAACGCCACCATATGCGCCCACATCGACCATCGGATGAACACCGAACGCCGCGCCGAAAAAACCCATCCCCGAGGAGCCGGTCTTCGTGGATTCCTCACTGTAGGTGTCGAGCGCCGCCAGCGTTTCGCCGTCGAGCGCTTTGCGTCCGTAGTACCGTCCGTCCACCGGTCCGTTGAAAAATCCGCCGCCGCCGCGGATCAATAGCTGAAACTTCCGGCCCTGCTGACGCTTGCGCCAGTCTTCGAGAACCAAGCCGGAGTTCTTGTAGCGGAGGTACTCTCCGGGGGTCATCTTCAGGCGATCCCACGGCTTCTGGGCGTCCGAGTCCATCTTGTCGATCAGGTCCGCGGCCGTGAAGCTGCTCCGCTCGACGTGTTGATCGGTGCGGCGTACGACAACATCAAACCCGCCCAGTTCCTTGGCAAGTTGCTGGAGTTCCCGCGCGACGGCGGCCTTGTCGGCAGGGTCGCTTTCTTCCCCTCCACCTTCGGACATGCGAATGTCCGTTTCCTTGCCTACTTCCCCAGCTATCGCCGCAACCAACACCTTGGCCACACCCTCGGCGAAGGCTTCGTCCTTCCCGGAGTCCAGCTCGCTCGTAAAGCTCACGGCCACGCGCGATCCCTGAATGTCGAGGATGTCGATGTCCACCTTGGTGCCGGAGACAAGCGCCTGAACGGTGCCGGTCACGGCCCAGGCGACTTCGCCACGCTCCCCGAGAAGCAGGGTACATCCTACGATATCTCCCGGCGGACAGGACTCCATGTAGACCCGCGCATCGTAGTCCTGAAACGGCGGCGTGTCCTCGATGCGCAGCACGCGCAAGGTCGGCTGCTCGGCCAGCTTCGACGCCAGGAAGTTCTCGATCAGGGACGCGAGTTTTTCCGCAGAATCGTTGCGCGCCTGAAGCGAGGAGACGAGCACGGAGACGGGCTCCCGTGGGTCCGACGCATCGTCTGGAGCGACATCGGGAGCGACATCGGGAGCGACATCGGGAGCATCATCGGGCGCGAGGTCTGGGACGCGGGCGAGGGCGAGCGAGGCGAGGAGGGGGAGCAGCACGCGGCGAGGGTATCGCAGAATCGGCCCGACGGGCCTGAATCGTGCGCCGCGCCTACGCGACCTTGCGGCGACGGGGTGCGCGAAGGGAAGGCGCGGAGGCGTCCGGGGAAGCGACGACAGCTACGGCTGCGCCGAGGGGGCCGTGAACGGCGATGTCGTAGGGGGTCACGCCGAGCGGCGTCCAGCCCGTGCCCACCCACCGCGCCAGCTCCATTGCCAGCGCAACGGGGTTGACGGCGGTGAACGCCACGCGCCGCGGATCCAGCGCACGCAGGGCAGCGCGCAGTTCGTCGTCCAGTGATTTCCGCCCAAGATCGACGTGAACCAACGGCCGTCGGCCGGCAAAACGAGCGCGGGCGTCGGTGAGTTCCGCGACCGGCGAACCCGGGACAAATTCCGCCGTAACGTTGTTCCGTGCAGCATTTTCGCGAGCACGCAGCACCAACGCCGGATCCGCTTCCAACCCAAACGCCCAGCCGCTGCCCCGGCCAAGCGCACACGTTCGGACGCCAACGCCGGCGCCGACGTCGATGACGGCGTCACCTTCCGCGATGCCGAGCTGCTCCGGCAGGTCGGCGAGCATGCGCTCCGCGGCGACGGGATTCACGGGAACCTCATCCGCGCCGAGCCGAAGCCGCAGGCCGTTCATCTCAACGTCGAGCTGTTGGTCACCGTACAGACGCTTGGTGTGACCCTCGGGCATACGGGCTAGAACACCGCGAATTGCCGGGATGCGCTCGGCCAGACGATCCGCGATCTCCCCGAAAACCGGGAACGACTTCGCGACGTCGATGACAACGAGCACCTCTCCCTGCGGAGACTGCCAGGCAAACAGCCCCTTCAACGCCCCGCTCCGGCCGTCGAAGGGACGTACCTGCGCTTCCGAAAACTCCCACGTCGCCACCGTCATGAGCCCGCGCAACGTCGAGGTGACTTTCAGGCAATCCGGGACGGGAACGATTCCGCGGCCCTCACGCGCGGCCATTCCGAGCCGAAAGTGTCGCTGGTCGGACCAACCGGCAACCAGTTCGAGAGAATGCACAACGTCCGCCCCCGCGCTTACGACGATGGGCGCGACGGGAACGTCCACCTGAGCCGCGCGCAACGCCTCCACGATCAGCCAACGATGGGCCCGCGCCTGCCCCGCAGCCGACAAATGCATCCACGGGCAACCGCCACATCGACCGTAATGCTGACACGGCACGGCGACACGCTCCGGAGAGGGGCGCTCGCTCCCCAGCCATCGGCCGCGCGCTTGATGAGCTACCCGATCGAAGATCCCTACCTTCGCCAACTCCCCTGGAATTCCGCCAAATATCGTCAATTGGGAATGCTGCCCGGAGACAAACGCATCCCCTCGGCTCAGCCAGCCTTCCGGGGTCACAAGGATCTCGTCGCGCCGCATGCGGCGGGGGGTATACACCCGCCATCCGCGTGAAGCCAGCCGAAGATCTCTTCTCAGCCCTTCTCTTGTCGCGTCAATACATGCTATGGTGGCCTTCCCCGCCCGCGACTCCCTTCGCGGCCCCTTTCTCCCGGAGCCCGCCATGTTCGAAGCCCTCGCGTCCACGCCGGATCTGATTCAGTTTGACGACGCTCCGCGTGCCGGCATCGTCCCGGAAGACGGCACCGCCGTCATCGGCCGCGTCTTGAAAGAAGCTGGTGTAGACGTCCCCTGCACGCTCTACAACGAAGCCATCGACTACGCGCGGCAAGGTCACCTTGGCCAGGCGATGAGCCGCTTGCAAATGCTGCTTTGCCTCGACCCGGACGATGCGGACGCCCACCTCCTCCTCGCGAAAGTGCACGCCGCACAAAGCAAGCCGACCGAGGCACTTGCGCGACTTGAGGCTGCCACGGCCGGTGGCGCGGTGCCCCCCGCCGGCTTCCGCGAGTATCTGGAGGCCGCGATTCGCGCGGAGCGCAGTCGCGATGAGGAGCAGCGCACCCGCGTGGCGGCGAGGGAAATGGCCGAGGTACGGGCGCTGCGCACCGAGGCGCGCCAGCTACGCACGGACAACGTGCGCCTGGAAACCGAAGTCGCCGACGCCTTCCACCGCGAACGGCTCTGGAAGTACGCCACCATCGGCGCGAGCGTCTTCGGTTCGCTGGTCATTCTCGTGCTGGCGTTCACCACGCCATCGTCCACGAACGCGGATCTGCTGCCGACCGCTGTCACGACGCCGGTCGCTCCGACCATCGTCGATGTGCAAGCGCCAACGCCGGTCATGGCGGCAGCGCCCGCGGCAGAGCCCGTGGCGGCGCCCATCGCGGCACCGGTGGCCGCAGCGCGACCCGCGGGGCCCAAGGATCACGTCGTCGCATCCGGAGACACGCTTTACAAGATCGCAAAACGGTACTACGGTGACTCCACGAAGTGGGAGCGGATTCAGTCCGCCAATGCCGGGAAGATCAAGAACGGCAAGGACCTGACCCTCGGGACAACGCTCACCATTCCGTAGTCATGTGGTTGGTGCTCACCACGGCCGCGCTCGCGTGGGAACTGCTCGGGCCCGAGGGCAAGGGGACGGGCGCCGATGTTCCGACGGGCACCTTCTTCGCCCCGAACAGCGCGGCGTGGGCTCACGCACGCATCATCACCGATCCAGCGGCGCTTGGCCGAGAAGCCCGCTCCGTCCTGCGCTACATCGACACCTACGGAGCGAACGATCCGGCGGCATCCGCCGACCTGTTCGGGGAACTGGGCATTTCACCGGAGCGCTCGCGCGCGACGCTGGAGTTCATCGCCCGCACGGCCGAAGAAAACCCGGCGCTGCTGCGCGATCCAACATGGTTGTTTGCGCATTTCGATCGACTTCGCTGGACGTCCGCACATCCCGGCGGAATGGTGCGCCTGACGCGCTACCTCGTGGCGCAAGCGGAGGGCTGCGCCGTTCGCACCGCGATCTGCGATCAAGCCCTCTGGGTGGACCCCGGCGAACCCTGGCGGAGCCAGTACACCCGACGCGAAGTGTTTGAAGGCGCCTTGCTTTCGGGAGAGGTGGCCTCGCATTCGCGCCCGCTCGTGTGGCTCCGCGAAGCCGACGTTCACGACGCGCTCATGCAGGGAACGACAGCCGTGCGCCTGGCCGACGGCTCCACGCGCACGTTCAGCGTCGATGTCGCGAACGGTCGCGCGTACGAGCCCGGGAAGAAGGGTCGCGCTCAGGACCGTTTCTGGTACTTCCGGGAGGTCGACGGGCCCCGGGGGTGGGGGATCGACCCCGCCGACCGAATTCCGCTGGAAGCGGGCGTTGCGGTGGCTGGCGATGTCTACAATCTCGGGGTCGGCCGACTCTTTTTGGTCGAAGCGCCGACGCACGATGGCCGCGTCGATCTGCGTCTGGCCATCCTCGCCGACACGGGGGGCGCGTTTCAACCGAATCTCGGCCAACTCGACTGGTTTTCCGGGGCTTTCCCCTCCCACGCCGCGATGTATGCCGCGTGGAAGGGCCTCCCCGATCGCGCCCACGTGGACGTCCTCGCGCTCCGTCGCTGACGGCGCCCCGAACGGTGCGACTACCAGCCGACCGACAAGAGAAGATCGAGCTGCGCTTCCACCTCGCCGGGCGAAGCCGGATCGGGAAATCCGCGAATCGCTCCCTTGCCATCCACGAGGACAAAGCGCGAACCGTGCAAAACGGTGGCGGGCTCCGTCGCTGTGGCGGGGGCCTCCTGCATCAACTGTTTGAATCCGTCCATGACGAGCGTCTTCAGCGCCGCGTTGTCCCCCGTCAAAAAACGCCAACGACTCGGATCCGCGCCAAAACGCTGTGCATAGGCCTGTAGTTTCCCCGGCGTGTCCGTCACCGGATCCACGGTGAACGAGACGAACCGGACGCGATCATTCGTGGCATATTTGTCCGCCAACACCGCCATTCTGGCACTCAGCACCGGACACACGTCGGGACAACTGGTAAACATGAAATCCGCGACCCAGGCCACGTCCGACCAGTCCGCCAACGTCGCGACCTGCCCGGCCTGGTCGGTAAGTGAAAATGCAGGAACCTGGCCGAACGTATCCGGTGGCTCGGGCCGAGAGCAGGCGAGAACGAGCGCGAGCAACATGGCTCCGCGTATCCCCTTTTCCGCACCGGGCGTGCCAACTTGCCCGTTCGGATGTAAACGGCGCGCCCGAGGACCGCCGCATGCGCCGTATCGCCCCCACGATGGCCCTGCTCCTGTTCGCCTCCGCCTGCGGCAGCGATTCCGATCTGAAGCGCGTCAACGCGGCGCCCGAGGCGCGGGTCACCTCCCCGACGGAAGGCGAAATTGTTCGCCAGGGGATCGAATTCGCACCGATGTTGGGGATGGTTGCAGATTCGTTTGATGATGCCGCCGACCTCATTGTCGGCTGGGAGATGGATGGCGCGGAGGCTGTTTCAGCAACGGTCGCTGCGGGGGGCGGCGTGACCGACAGCTTCGACGCAAGCTCCCTGACGCTGGGCGAGCACACGCTCTTGCTCTCCGTCACGGATTCCGACGGTGAAAATACGCAAGACGACGTGCGCTTCCTCGTCGGCGGGCCCCTCGGCGCGCCGACGGTGGAGATCACGGCACCCGAGAACGCCTCGGTGTTCGCACTCGGGGATTCGATCACCTTCACCGGCGTGGCGAGCGATCTGTCCTCTGCGGCGGAAGACCTCGCATTCGTCTGGTCGTCTGCGCTAGATGGCGAATTGGTCGGTGCCATCACGGGCGGAGGCCAGTCGGCGCTCATCACGGCGACATTGTCGAGTGGCGCACACCAGATCTCGCTCGCTGTCACGGACGCGGACGGCGAAGTCGGCACCGACACGATCAGCGTGATCGTTGGCGACACGGAGCCGCAACCGCCCGAGCCCGGCGACCTGATTTTCAGCGAAATTGCCGTCGACCCGAGCGCGGTCGCGGATGAGGACGGTGAATGGGTCGAGCTGTACAATACGTCTGGCTCCACGCTCGACATCGCGGGGTACTCCTTCCACGATGACGCCGTAGACATCTGGATCTTCGACGCATCCGTCACAGTAGCGCCTCACGACTATCTCGTCCTTTGCTCGAACCCGGACCCCACCGAAAACGGCGGCATCCCTTGCGACGCGTGGTTCTACCGCTACCCCAACGGGCAGGAACCGACGAGCGGGCTTGGCCACGGCTCGGGGATTGCCATCGCAAACAACGATGACGAACTCGAACTCACCGGGCCGGACAATGTCGATATCGACGTTTTCGATTACAACGACACCACGAGCGACCCCATCGAGGCAGGCATGTCCTTCGGGCTCGACCCCGCGCGGCTCGACGGCGTGTCCAACGACGACGTCGAAAACTGGTGCGTGCAAACCACGATTCTTTCCGGCGCAGCGGAGCCCGGCACGCCCGGCGAAGCCAACGATTCGTGCGATTTCTGACACCCCCGCTCAGGGGGTGCGGCGTTCCGCGGCATCCAGCAGCGTTTCCTCAAGCCGAACGCCATTCAGGCGGTTGATCTCCTGAATCCCGGTCGGTGACGTCACGTTGATTTCGGTCAGCCACGGACCAATCACGTCGATACCGACGAACACCAGCCCTTCGGCACGAAGGATTGGGCCGATCCGGTCACAGATCTCCTGATCGCGCGCGGAAAGCGTCGTCGCCGAGACCGTGGCGCCTGCGTGCATGTTCCCGCGGTGATCGCTGGCCGATGGGACGCGAAGGATGGCGCCCGCTGGCACGCCGTCAATCAGGATGATCCGCTTGTCTCCTTCGAGAATCTCCGGCGCGTGGCGCTGCGCGATGATGAACTCGCGGCCGTCACCGGTGAGCAACTCGATCATCGAACGCAGGTTCGGATCGCCGCCGCGTGTCACGAGCACGCCCCGACCCCCATTGCCATCCCACGGCTTCAACACCGCGCGATCCGGTTGCGCCCGTACGAAGGCAGCGATCTGGGCGACGTCCCGGCTCACGAGCGTCGGCGGCGTCAGGTCAGCGAACCCGGCGGCAAACAGTTTCTCATTCCGACTGCGGAGCCCGGCAGGGCGGTTCAGCACCAGCGTAGAGGATCCCACCTGTTCGAGGAGGTACGTCGTGAAAATGTAGTGCATGTCGAACGGCGGATCCTTGCGCATCCACACCAATCGAAAGTTCGCCAGCGGCTCCTCGAGCCACTCGCCTCGTGCAAACGCGCCAGCCGTCGTCCGGATCGATTGGGCGCGAACCGACGTGTACCCCCCGCTCATGTACAGATCGTTCGGCATGCACCACGAGGTGTCCCAGCCGCGCGCGGTCGAGGCCTTCATCAGCATGTACGTCGAATCTCCTGCGAGATTCAGCGATTCGACCGGGTCCATGACGAACAGGGAACGCATCGGCGTCGCGTATCACTTTCCGATGCAAAACCGCGCGAACAGCCGGTCAAGCACGCCCTCGCGCACGTCGGTGCCGCCCAGTCCGGCGAGCGCGCTCACGCCAGCGTAGCAGCGCTCGACCGCCGCCGCCGGACCCGCCTCGCGCAACGCGACCAGCGCCTCATCACACGAATCGGCCGCCGCAAGGAAGCAATCGCGCTGGCGGGCGCTGGCGAGCAGCCATCCGGCGCCGCCCGGCTCTTCCCCGACGAGACGGGAAAGGATCGCGGCGCGCAGCGCGTCCACGCCCGCGCCCGTAATCGACGAAACGCGGGGAGTGACGTCGTTCGCGGCGGGCAGGTCGGCGTGGGTCGCCACCACAAATCCGCTGCCCGGAATGGGTCCGGGCACGTGGCCGGGAACACAGTGGATCACAAGGTCGGCTTCGCGCCTCGCCTGCCGGCCGAGCGCCACGCCGGCGGCCTCGATCGCGTCGTCCGTGTCGCGATCCCCGGCGGTATCGACGAGCGTTATTCGGACCGCGTCCATTTGGAGCGTGGCTTCGATGACGTCACGCGTTGTTCCTGGCGTCGCGGAAACCAGCGCGCGCGGTCGGCCGAGCAGGGCGTTGAAGAGAGAGGATTTTCCAGCGTTTACCGGGCCGACCAGCGCGACGCGCGCACCCGCAACGGCGAACTGGCCCGCACGGAAGCCGCTCGCCGTGCTCCGCGCCTCCATTGCGAGGCCAGCAAATCGCCGGGCGATCTCCACATCGCTCGCGAAAAGCAGGTCTTCTCCCGGGTAATCGAGGATTGCCTCCAATTCCGCTGCGATGTCCGTGAGGCGATCCCGGAGGGCATCCCCGTGCGCCGCCACGGCGCCCGTCATTCCGAATCTCGCGATCTCAAGACCGGCCGGGCTGGTCGCCTCGATGGATTGCAGCACGGCCTCGGCCCGCGTGAGGTCCATCCGCCCATTCAGGAAGGCGCGCCTTGTGAATTCGCCCGGAAGCGCCGCGCGCGCGCCGACCGCCCGAA
Organism: Klebsiella pneumoniae; assembly: GCA_945861635.1. Lineage (GTDB taxonomy): Bacteria > Myxococcota_A > UBA796 > UBA796 > SXON01 > CAMAWH01. The sequence goes on from CAMAWH010000035.1 coordinate 37,895, forward strand.
GCAAGCGCTCGACGAGCAGCGGATTGCCGTGCCCGCTCAGTTCGACGACGTCTTCGCCGGTGTAGCTGTGGGGCGCGCGGAAGCAGGTGACGAGCCCGGAATCAAAGGCCCCGCCGACGTCGCGGAAGGTGCGCAGCGACGCCACGCGCGGCGTAGGCAGCGGACCTGCAACCGCCTCGACACGCGCAAACGCTCCTGCGCCGGAGACGCGAACCACCGCGATGGCACCGTTTCCCCAAGGGGTGGCGCACGCCGCGATGGTGTCGTCGACCGCGCTAGCTCTCGCCGCCCTCATTCGACGACCCGTCCTCTCGGTAGATCTCGACGCGACGGTCGTGCCCCTCTCCGATCGAACGCGACTTGGCACCGGCGACTTCAGCCACCTCGATGTGCACCAGCCGGCGATCGTAGCTGTTCAATTCCCGGCGGATTACCTCAGGAGCACCCGAGTCGGCCACTTTCTCTGCGAGCTTCCGGGCGAGGCGCTTCAGCTCCTCATCGTCTCCACCACGGCGGAAACCCGCGCCGCCGCCGCTCGGAGCGCCGGCACGGTCATCTCGGCGTGGGCCACGGTCATCCCGCCTCGGACCCCGGTCATCCCGACGCGGGCCGCGATCGTCACGGAAGGCGGGCCGTTCATCGCGACGCGGACCCCGGTCGTCACGGTATCCACCACGTCCGCCGCGATCACCGCCACGATCTGCGCCTCGACCGCCATCATCCGCCCGGGCAACGTCGATCCGGAATTCCGTCCCGTTGAAGTTCGGGCCGACCGACTGCTCCAGAATCCACTGGATGGCGCGCAGCGTGCTGCCGCCACGGCCAACGAGGTGGCGCGCATGCTCCCCGACGTCGAGGAAAACGACCGCAGCGTCACCGCGCATTTCTCCGCGCACCGTACCGGAACGCCCCATCGCATCGAGCAGACCCTTCACCCATGCTTCTCCGGCCGCTGAGGCGGCCGAGGTGACGACTTCCTGCGCCGGCGCGGCGTAGGCCGGCGGCCCCGAACGCTCCCCGCGGTCCGAACGCTCCGGACGGTCCGAACGCTCGGAATACGCCGGCTGGGCCGCGCGCGCTGCGGCAGCGGCGACCGCCGCGGCGGCCGACGCAGGATCCTTTGCCCAGGCGAAAATCTTTACGGTTTCCGCGCCCGTGGTACCGCCTCCCGCAGACCGGAAGTGCGCCATGTCGATCTTGTGATCGACGGCGGCAACGGGAACGCCCAGGGTAGTGGCAGCGGAATCGATGGCGGCACGGAGGGTGCGGCCTTCAGCAACGACGTGATTATCAGGGATTGACATTCAATTCTCCGAGTTGGACCGGCTTGACGTACTGGGTATTGTACCACTGCTGCGCGATGCTCAAGATAGTGTTGACCGCGTAGTACAGCGAGAGGCCTGCCGGAAGGCCGAACATGAAAAGGGCAAATATCACGGGCATGAACTTCATCATCTGCGCCTGCTGCGGGTCCATGCCCGTCATGGGCGTGAGCCGCTGCTGAAGGATCATGCCAACGGCCATGAATGCCGGAAATGCGCCAAACGGATCCGGTGCGGACAGGTCCTGCACGTAGAGGAAGTGGGCGTGGAAAAGGTCCGGCGTGAGCAAAAGCGCCGTGTAGAGCGCGAAGAACACCGGCATCTGAAGCAACATCGGCAGGCACCCGCCGATCGGGTTCACGTCGTGCGCCTTGAACAACGCCATCGTTTCGCGGTTCAGCGCGTCCTTGTCATCTTTGTACTTGACCTGCAGGTCCTTGAGCAGCGGCTGAACCCCCTGCATCCGCTTCGCGCTCTTGAACGCCTTCGCGGAGAGCGGGTAGAAGCTGATGCGCACCAGGAACGTCAACGCGATGATCGAGAGGCCCCAGTTGCCGATGAGCGACTGAAAGACGTGCAGGAAGAACAGCAGAATCTTGGAGAAGAACCCAAACATTCCGAGGTCCACGCCGAGATCGAGATTGTGGCCGAGCAGAGCAAGGCGCTCCACGTCTTTTGCGCCGGCGAAGACTTGGAAATTCGCTTCGATCGGATGCGCCGCGTCGAGGGATGTCGCTGCGAGGAGCCCAAAGGCGCCCACCGTGTCCGCGCCGACCCGGACATACCGGAGTGAAACCGGGTTTTCCACCGCAGGAATTAACGCCGCAAGGAAGTACCGATCGCCAACGCCGAACCAGGAGAGCGGCCCAACGACATCCTCCCCTGTCTGCAATTCGCTGGCGTTCATGAAGGGCAAATAGTCGTCATTGGCAACGGACATCAGCTGGGGAAGCGAATCGTATGCGCCAGCGGAACTGGCGTAGGAATCCACGATACCCAGCCAGAATGGCCCCTGTAAGGTCGAATTCCCCTCGAACTTGACCTTCAGATCGAACACGCCGGCGTCCGCCGTCGGCGTCAGGATCTGCGTCACCACGAATCCGTCGGCGTCGGTACGGCGTATCGTCAGCGGCGATTCGCTCACGACACTCCACGCCCCGCCGACCACAAACGCGCCCCGGCCGGCGGCGGCGAACCGCCCGTTGGGACCGAGGAGATGCTCCGCACCGTCACCTGCAACGTAGGGCGCCCAACCGCCCGGGTGCTGGCCGCTGATCGTCTGCCAAATCCACGTCCACCACGGGGTGACCGTAACCGGCGCCTTGAAGGCCGGAAATTCAATCTCCGCGATGCCGCCGCCGCAATTCTCGATGGCGAGCGAAACCTCCGAGGAGACGAGCGGCGTGCGGCCCGGCGTGCATGCTGCCGCCGCGACCACGGGCGCCGCCGCGGGCGTCGAAAGCCCTGGCGTTCCATCCGCCGTGGGAGCCGCCGGCATCTCTGTGACAGCGCCTTCGGACATCGGCGCGGAGGCGACAGCGCTCGCCGGATCAGGCTCTGGCTTCGGAACAAAAAAGGCATTCCAGAGGTACCACGCCGCAAGCGACAGCGCGATGGCGAGAAATGCCCGTTGTTCGTTCGCGTCCTTCACAATGGCTCCGAATGTCCGCCCGCGCGCGGGGGAACGTAGTCCTCTCCGCCAGGATTAAAGGGGTGACACCGGCATATTCTCTTGAATCCAAGCCAACTTCCGTGGAATGGACCCCACACTGAAATCGCCTCTGCCGTATACCGGCTGCAGGTCGGGTAGAAACGGCACACGGGAGGCATCCAATCGCTGACGGCGCGCTGGTAACCGCGAATCAGGGTGAGGAGGAGCCATTTCATCGGCCAAGCCGTCGAAAGAGTTCTTCCACCTCGGAGCGGATTGCCGCAAATCCGGCCGATTTCGACCCCGGATGTGCAATAAACACAAGGTCATACGGGCCGCCTGCTGGCTCCGTGACCTGTCTCCACGCCTCACGCAGCCACCGTTTGACCCGGTTGCGCACCACGGCATTCCCGACCTTTCGGCTGACCGCCATACCGACGCGAGTTGCCCCGAGCGCGCCGCGGGCGTGGATCAGCAGCAGGCTGCCGCCGCGGAGGCGACGACCGCCGGTCTGCACCCGATCGTAGTCCACGGAGCGGCGAAGGCGGTCGACGACTTAATCCTGTTTGTTCGCGATGATCGTGCCGAGGCGCTTCCGCCCCTTCGCACGGCGACGCGAAATGACGTTGCGGCCCGCGGCCGTGCTCATCCGGGCCCGGAACCCGTGGGTACGGGCCCGGCGCTTGTTGTGAGGCTGAAAGGTGCGCTTCGACATGATTTCTCCAAGGTCCGGAAACGGGCCACGGCTTCTATCCGATGCCGCGACGGACGCAATGTGGGGAAGCCCGCAACCTTTCGTGGAGATAGCGGATAACCTATGGAATACAAAAATCTATCCCCGTCGCTACAGGCATTTACGTGATCGCGCCCACTTGAGCTTTCGCGGGGGTCGCGGTAGAACATGGGCAGGCTGCAAGGGTAGCCGTCCGGGGATCGGGGTGGATCCACGACGGAATTCCTTTTGCCTCGCAGCCGTGGATCGCGAATGGAAACGGCGTGGACGGAGTTCTGCAAGGCCCTGGAACGGCGAATCGGGCCGGCGGGCATGGACGTGTGGGTCAACTCCGGCTCCCTGCGCGCGTCGGCGCTGACTCCGCAGAAGGCCATGCTCCAGGCGGACAGCAAGTACGCCTACGAGTGGATTCGGGACAACCTGCTGCGGCAGATCGAGGAGTCGTTCACCGAGTCGATGGGCCATCCCGTCGATGTCGATCTTTCCTTCGACGGGCAAAGCGTGCGAGACGCGGACCCGCCGGGCATTGCCGGCCCCCCATCACGAGGACGCAGCACGCATCACCTTGATCGATCCATGACGTTCGATAATTTCGTCGTCGGAAGCTGCAATGAGTTCGCCCACGCAGCGGCGCTCAGCGTTGCCGATGCGCCGGGTCAATCTCACAATCCGCTGTTCATCTACGGAGACGCAGGCGTCGGCAAGACGCATCTCCTCCACGCCATTGGGAATCGAGTGGCCGCGCGGGTGGGGGGGAAGGGCATCCTCTACATCCAGTCCTTGCAGTTCCTGGAGGGGATGATTCGGGCGTTCGCGAACCGAGGCATCGAAGCGTGGCGGCACCGCTTCCGAGCCGAAGTCGATGTACTCCTGCTCGACGACGTGCAGTTCATCTCCGGCAAAGAACGCACGCAGGAGGAGGTCTTCTACATCTTCGAGGTACTGCGGGCAGAAGGCAAGCAAATCGTCTTGACCGCGGACCAGACGCCACAGGAAATCGGAAAGCTTGAACCTCGTTTGCGGACACGTTTTGCGCAAGGATTGCTGACCGACATTCTCCCGCCCGACGTGGAGACGATGATGGGAATCCTGGCGAACAAGGCCGACGCGGTCAAGCTGGTCATTCCCGTCGATGTCCAGTACCTCATCGCCCAGCGTGTCCGGAACAGCGTGCGAGATCTGGAAGGCGTGGTGAACCGCCTGTCGGCGCTCCATTCGTTTTACGGAAAGCCGATCACGCGCGCGTTCATCGAAGAGCACATGGCAGGGGTGCTCCGCCCAGAACTTCCTCCTCCGAACCCCGAGATGATCATCGCTCGCGTCGCAGACCACTACCACATCCGCGCCGCCGACATCAAGGGAGATCGCCGCCCGCAGAACATCGCCCATCCGCGACAACTCGCGATGTACCTATGCCGTCAGATCGCGAAATTGTCCTTCCCGGAGATCGGCCGGGTGTTCGAGCGCGACAACTCGACCGTACAGTACGCCTGCAAAAAAGTGGCGAACGCGGTGAAGAAAGATGCGAACCTGCGCGCTGAGGTGGACATGCTCGACAAGGTCGTTCGGGGCGCGTGACCTGTGGGCAACCCTGTGGATGGACTGCGGAGCACCACGGGACAGGTGGTGGAGAAACCGCGGGTGGACACGGAGTGGCGTTTTCCGCGCCGGTCACCGTGTGGAGAACCGGGGGAGCTATGCGGAATGCTCCGGAACTTATGCGGGCGGCCTGCTTTGTTCCAACCTCATGAATTGTTGATCTCCATAGTTCCCATAGGGTGTTAAACACCACCATCGATCGATCAGATCAGAATAGATCCCCTGTTCCTTGCTTCCGGAGCCGACCATGGATTTTCTCATCCACCGTGACGAACTGACCCGCGCGCTCGGCCGCGTGCAGGGCATCGTGGAGAAGCGCCCGGCCACACCGATCCTGAGTTCGGTACTGTTGCAAGCCCGAGGGGAGGGCCTTCGCGTCACGGCCACGGACAAGGCCATGACGTTGATTGCGGACTATGCCGCCACGATCCGGCACGAAGGAGAGGTCGCGGTAGACGCCGTTGCGCTCTTCCAGGTCGCAAAGGTGCTGAGCGGCGATATCGTAACCATCAAGCTCGTCGACGCTGCGCGAATCGAGATCCGTTGTGGATCTTCGATGTTCAAGCTGAATATCTGGCCGGCTGCGGACTTTCCCGTCACGCCTTCGCTCGATCAGACGCGTGCGTTGACCATGGCGGGAGCTGCGTTGCGAACGGTGATTGACCGTACGCATTTCGCCATCGCGCCCGATGACAATCGTTATGGCCTCAATGGCGTGCATGTGGAAGACACGACGGCAGAGGATGGGGCCGTCATTCGGTTCGTGTCCACCGATGGCAATCGCCTGTGTTGGGCCCAGGCGCCGTATTCGGGAGAACTCGGCATTGCACGTAAGATGTTGCTTCCGCGCAAGGGCCTGGTCGAGGCTCGGAAGCTGATGGACGGGGTGGACGATCCCATCGAAATCGCCTTCGGTGAGCGCGCCGCGCTCATTCGTTGGCCCTCGGTGATGCTCCACGTTCGACTGCTTGAAGCGGATTTTCCGGACTATCGGCAGGTCCTTCCCAACGCGTTCAAGCGCAAGGTGGTCGTGGATCGGGAGGCGTTTCGCGATGCACTTCGCCGCGTCGCCATCCTGGCGACGGACCAGAGTAATTCCGTGAAGTTCGCGTTTGCTGCCGAAGGACTCGTGCTCACCGCCCGCAAACTCGACACGGGTGACGCTCGAGAAGAGGTTGCCGCGGATCTTTCGGGAGAACCCATCGCAATGGGCTTCAACGCCCGCTTTGTGCTGGACGTGCTCAATGCGCTGTCCGGACCCAGAGTCGTCGCAGAGCTTGGTGATGCCCTTTCTCCGTGCATCCTGCGTGACGCGGACGACAACAATGCCATGTTCGTCGTCATGCCGGTACGGCTCGACTGACGCCGTTGCCCCCCCGATGAAGCTCCTCCGCGTGGCCACGCGTGGTTTCCGAAATCTGCCGGAAGATGTACTCGATGTCGATGCACCGATGGTGGTTTTTCATGGCGCCAACGGCCAAGGAAAGACCAACTGGTTGGAGGCCGTCGGCGTGCTGGGGTCGTTGCGCAGCTTTCGCACCTCGCGATCCGCCGACATGATCGCGATGGGGCAGGCCACAACGGCTGTAGAAGGAGCGGCAGAGAGTCAGGGGATGACGCGGTCGTTCCGCTATGCGTTCGGTGAGGGCGCGCGCTCCTTGCGGCGAGAAGAGCGAACCGTTGACGCGCTGACCTGGCTCTCCGCGTTGCGAGCGACCTGGTTCGTTCCTGCGGATACGGCACCGATTGGTGGTGAACCTGCCTTACGACGTGCGATGTTGGAGCGTGCGGCGTTTACCATCGCCCCGAGCTACCTGTCCCCCGCCCGGGATTTGCGCCGCGTGCTGGAGCACAAAGCGGCGCTGCTTCGGCATCCGTCGCCCGATGAGACGTCCCTGGACGTGCTCGACAGCCAACTCGCGGCGCTTGCTGAGCGGGTGACGACCGCTCGGCGCGGAGTGGTCGAGCGCATTTCTCCTCGATTTGTAACGTTCTACGAAGCATTTGCGGGTGCGGAGGGGGCGAGCGTTGCCTACCGCGCGCATCACGATGGGGACGTTTCGTCGTGGGTTGCGCGCCTTACCGCGGCGCGCGAAAGCGAACGGGCGGCACGGCGCCCCCTCGTCGGTCCCCATCGGGACGACCTCGCGTTTCGAATCCTCGATCGTCCGGCGCGGACGATTGCGTCGCAAGGCCAGGCTCGCTCTCTCATTCTCGCTTGGAAGTTGGCCGAGTTGGACGCTGCCCGGGAGTCCGGGGAGACGCCTCTGTTCCTGGTCGATGACCTCGGAAGTGAGCTGGATCCGGCGCGTACGGAGCGGCTCGTTGCCCTGCTCGGTACGCTTGGCGCGCAGATATTTCTGACGACGACAGACCGCCGCTTCGTGCCAGCCGATGTGATGCCGGGCCGCTACCTCCGGGTGGAGGCAGGGAGAGCCGAGCCGGGTTAGGTGGAACCGTTGCCCGATGGAGTCGACGGTGTCGGAAGAAACGCAGGGATCGCAGGAGTACGGTGCGTCCAGCATCACCGTGCTTGAAGGGTTGGAGGCCGTTCGGGTGCGGCCGTCGATGTACATCGGCGACATCGCGACGCGCGGGTTGCACCATCTCGTGTACGAGGTGGTCGACAATTCGGTGGATGAGGCGTTGGCGGGCCACTGTCATCGCATCATCGTGACGCTGCACGAGGACGGATCGTGCTCGGTGGAAGACGATGGCCGGGGCATTCCGGTGGACATCCACGCTGAGCAAGGGCGCCCCGCAGCGGAAGTCGTGCTCACCGTGCTGCACGCAGGCGGGAAGTTCGATCGCGGTTCGTACAAGGTCTCCGGCGGCCTGCACGGCGTCGGCGTGAGCTGCGTCAATGCCTTGTCGGAAGTCCTTCTTCTGGACATCTGGCGGCAGGGCTTTCACTACACCCAGCGCTACGAGCGTGGCGTTCCGATGGTGCCGCTGACCAAGAAGGAAGCCTCGGAAAAACGCGGCACTCGCGTCCAGTTTCTTCCCGACACGACCATTTTCAAGGAAACGGTCGAGTTCCAGTACGACCTGCTGGCGTCGCGCCTTCGCGAACTGGCATTTCTCAATCCTGGCCTCGCCATCGTGATGCGTGACCGTCGTGACGAACGAGAGGAAACGTTTCAGTACGAAGGCGGCATCGTCTCCTTCGTCGAGTACCTCAATACCGCAAAGGAGGCCGTGCACTCTCCTCCAGTGTACCTGAAGGGCGGAAAAGAGGGATTGGAGGTAGAAATTGCGCTGCAATGGAACACGTCGTACGCGGAGAGCATCCTCAGTTTCTGCAATAATATCAACACCATCGAGGGCGGCACCCACGTCACCGGGCTCAAGGCCGCGCTGACCCGCACGGTCAACGTGTACGCCACCGCGAACAAGCTGCTGAAGGACCAGAAAACCGAGGCCACCGTCACCGGTGAAGACATCCGTGAGGGGCTCACCTGCGTCCTGTCGGTCAAGATCAGCGAACCTCAGTTCGAAGGCCAGACAAAGACGAAGCTCGGCAACTCCGAAGCCAAAGGGCTGACCGAGCAGATCGTGAACGAGCAGTTGCAGGCGTTTTTCGATGAAAATCCGGTCGTCGCCAAAACGATTGTGAACAAGTCGGTCGAGGCCGCACGCGCACGGGAGGCGGCAAGGAAAGCCCGCGATCTCGCCCGGCGGAAGACGGTGATGGATGGAGGCGGTCTCCCCGGCAAGCTCGCCGATTGTCAGGAACGCGATCCCGCGAAATGCGAGCTGTACTTGGTCGAAGGCGATTCCGCGGGCGGCACCGCCAAACAGGGTCGTGAGCGAAAATTTCAAGCCATCCTCCCCCTTCGAGGCAAGATCCTCAACGTTGAAAAAGCTCGCTTTGACCGTATGATCGCCAGCGAGCAGATCCAGATCATGGTCGCTGCGCTCGGCTGTGGAATTGGGGAAGACTTCGATGTCACGCGCCTTCGGTACCACCGCATCATCATCATGACCGACGCCGACGTCGACGGTTCGCACATCCGGACGCTGCTCCTCACGTTCTTCTGGCGTCAAATGCCGCATCTCATCAATGGTGGCCACCTTTACATCGCGCAGGCGCCGCTGTATCGTGTCAAGCGGGGCAAGACGGAAACCTATCTGCGTGACGATGCCGCCAAGGACAAATTCCTGCTCGAACAAGGTATTCGCCACCTGACCCTGCATGGCGTGGAGATGGTCGTTGAAGGAGACGCGTTGGCCGCGCTGTACGATCGGATGCACCGGTACGCGCTGCGCCTCGATCGGCTGTCACGGCGCTATCAGCCGGTGGTGCTCGATCAGTTCCTCCACCTGGGCGGCATCCTGCCCGACGATGCGGAAGGTGTCGTTCGGATGGCGGTGGAGCTGCGCGCGCGGTTGAAACTCGTCGCGCCGGACCTCGATGTGCTTGAATCGGGGCCCGTTTTGGATGCCGATGGCTCCCGAACGATTCACGTTCGCACGCTCAAGGATTCGAGCGAGACGTTGACGATACTCGGCGCGCCCGCCAGCGCAGTCGAGCATGATTCGTTGCGACGCCTGCGAGAGGAGATGCAAGACGCGTTGCCGTTGCCGGCGCGGGTGGAAGAGTTGGCGGAACGCCACACCTACATGGAGTTGCGTCGCGATATTCTCGGTGCGTCCGAGAAGGGGTACGATGTGCAGCGGTACAAGGGTCTCGGAGAAATGAACGCCGAACAACTCTGGGAAACCACGATGGACCCGGCCAATCGCACGCTTCAGCAGGTCGCGGTCGACAACGTTGTCGAGGCGGACAACGCGTTTGCCGTGCTCATGGGGGATGAAGTGGAGCCTCGCCGGAACTTCATCCAGCAGAACGCGCTCAACGTACGCAACCTCGACGTTTAAGGAGGGTTTGTCATGCGCGGCAGTCGAATTGCGGGAATGGGCCACTTTGTGCCCGAGCGCGTTGTCACCAACAACGACATGAGCCAGTGGATGGACACCACGGACGAGTGGATCCACCAGCGCACCGGTATCCGGGAGAGGCGTTGGGTCGACGGCAACGTCGGGGCGAGCGAACTGGCCGAGCACGCCGCCCGGCAGGCATTGGCGGAGGCGGGCGTTGCGGTTTCGGATGTCGATCTGATCGTCTTCGCAACTCTCTCGCCTGATCTGAATTTCCCAGGTTCCGGCTGCCTTCTTCAAGCCAGACTTGGCATTCCCGGGGTTGCCGCGCTCGACATCCGGAACCAGTGCACGGGCTTCGTGTACGGCCTTTCGATCGCTGATGCATTCGTGCGCTCGGGAATGAAACGCTGCGTTCTGGTGGTTGGCGCGGAGGTTCACAGCTCCGGTCTTGACGTCACAACACGGGGCCGAGACGTCGCCGTCCTTTTTGGCGACGGTGCCGGGGCAGCAGTGGTCACCCCGACCGATGGTCCCTCCCGCATCCTCGACAGCGAGCTGCACGCCGACGGCCGGTATGCGGAAATCCTCATGGTCGAGGCCCCGGCGAGCCGCATGCAGCCTCGTCTGACGGCCGAAATGATGGAAGAGGGGCGGCATTATCCGAAAATGGATGGCAAGGCGGTGTTCAAACACGCGGTCGAGCGCCTGCCGGAGGTCGTCCACAGCATCCTTTCGCGAAACGGCATGACGCTGGCCGATGTCGCACTGTTTGTCCCGCATCAGGCCAACATGCGCATCAACGAATTGGTGACGCGTCATCTGGGAATCGCGCCCGGGAAGGTCGTCCACAACATTCAGAAGTACGGCAATACGACGGCGGCCTCCATCCCGATTGCCTTGCACGAGGCCGCGCTCGCCGGGCGGGTCAAAGAGGGCGAAATCGTCCTACTTGCGGCGTTCGGGGCAGGCTTGACCTGGGGCGCGAACCTGGTGCGCTGGTAGTGCATGTCGCCTGACAGCAGCGAGCTGTTCCGTTCGCGTGTGCTGTTCGTGTCCGGAAAGGGCGGAACCGGCAAGACGACGGTGTCCGCGGCGCTCGCGCGTCTGTCGGCGGCGCAGGGGCGTCGGACGCTCGTGGTGGAGGTAGACGCGCAGAAACCCTCGCTCACCGCATGTTTTGGCCAACTTCCGCTGTATCAGCCCGTCGACGTCGAGAAGAATCTCGCCATCTCCAACATCGCATGGGATGAGGCACTTGGGGATTGGGTGGAGGGCATGGTGGCGATGCGCCGGTTGGTGCGCATGATCATGAAGAACCGGGTGGTCCATCTGTTTCTCAACGTCACGCCTGGCGCCCGCGATCTCGTGGTTCTATGGCGCATTACCCAGCTGGCTGCGCGTTACGACACCGTGATCGTCGACATGCCGGCGAGCGGAAATGCAGTGGCGATGCTTGCCGTGCCCCACACTGCGGAGCGATTGTTCGCCGCCGGTCCCATCCGAAAGTGCGCCGACGAGATTCTGGCGTTGTACGCCCGCGCCGACACGCGGGTCGTGCTTGTGGCCATCCCGGAAGAAATGGTCGTCAACGAAACGGCGGAAACGGCGCGCAAGCTCCGCAGAGAGCTGCGAGACGTGCACATGCCCGCGATCGTTCTGAACCGGGCGTCGATTCCCACGCTCACGCCAGCCGAGCGGGCGATTTTGGACGGGTTGCGCGCCATCCCGTTTGAGGGCGTTGCGGCGGAGTTGGTTGAGGCGGGCGCGTGGGAGTCGCGTCTGGAGGCGGCCACGGAAGAGGCACAGCGCCGGCTCACGACGGAAACAGCGCTGCCTGTCCTGTTGCTGCCCACATTGTCCCGGGGTCAGGGCGCGGCCAAAATCGTGTCGCAGCTCACCGCGGCGTTCGCGCGCACCAGCGCGACACGCGTCGAGCTCCACCGATGAGCGTTCGCGAACTTGTCAGGTCGCATCGGCTGATTGTGTGCGTCGGCAGCGGCGGGGTCGGCAAGACCACGACGGCGGCGTCAATCGCCCTTGCCGGTGCACGAGAGGGCCGCCGGGTCCTCGTGCTGACGATCGACCCGGCTCGGCGGCTTGCGAATTCGCTCGGACTCTCCGAATTCGGAAATACTGAGGTGCGAATCTCCCTGCCCGACGACGTGAAGGGCGAACTCTGGGCCATGATGCTCGACGCCCCCTCCACTTTTGACGACGTCATCCGCAAGGTGGCGAAGGATCCCGTGACTCGCGAAGCGATCTTTGCCAATCGAATCTACCGCTCTATCGCGGGAAGTTTCTCAGGCAGTCAGGAATACATGGCGACGGAGCGGCTGTACGACGTTCACTCCTCGGACCGGTACGACCTCGTGGTGCTCGACACGCCGCCGGTGAAAAACGCTTTGGATTTTCTGGAAGCACCGGGATTGCTCGCCCGTTTTCTCGACAAGCAGGTCATGCGTTGGTTTTTGACCCCGTACGCCGGGGACAAGGTGTTTGGAAAGCGGCTCCTGCTGGGCACCTCCGCGGTCGTCTACCGGCTCCTCGGCCACATCTTCGGAAGAGAATTTCTCGACGACATGTCTGGTTTCTTCCTGCTTTTCAGAGATCTGTACGATGGCTTTCGAGAGCGCCACGAGGCTGTCGGCCGGATGTTCGGCGCCGCCAGCACGGCGTTCATCGTCGTCGCGGCGCCGACCGAGCCCTCGGTCGAAGTCGCCGGCTACTTCCTCACCGAACTCCGAGCCCGGTCCCTGCCGGTGGCGGGCGTCATCGTGAATCAGGTGCACCATTGCAGCGGGGATTCTCCCGATGTTGAAGCCCTCGTTGGCGCTCGCATCCGCGAAATGGACCCGACGCTCGCTCCGCAGATCATCGCTCGTCTCGGGGCGGCATACCGGCGGCTTCGGGACATTGCAGCTCTGGAAGCGCGGCGCGTGTTGCAAGTCAAGGCGCTCTCGCCGCGCGATTCCTGGCTCCGCGTGATTCCGCGAATGTCCGAAGAGGTGAACGATCTTGCGGGTCTAGGTGGGCTCCACCAGTTTCTGCTCGACTGACGCGGTGTCCACCCGCGTCCAGCAGAGTTAGCAAGCGCCCGCTATAGTCCACCCTTCCCGGCTGGAGGCCATGTGCTCGGCGCCATCGTTTCGTTGATTGCCTTCACCGCGCCCGCGTACGCGGTCACTCAGGCGCTTGAGCCGCAGGTGCGCGTGCACGGCGGCTTGAACTATGTCACGGCGCCTACCGGAGCGGAAGTTTCTGGGTTGGGTGTCAGCGGCGGTCTGGACGCGCGTCTGACCCGGCTGATCTCGCTGGACTTCGGCGGCTTTGCTTCGCCCGCAGAGATGGACGCGGCGCTCGTTGTCGACCGCGCGAACCCGCAGGATTATTTCTACCTGCGCCACGGTGTGTATTTTGGGCCGGGCCTGCGGGTACCCCATCCCCAGCCGAAGGCATTCGCGTGGGAATTCTTCGCGCGCGGCGGCGCTGGCGTGTTGTGGACGGCGGACCTGAACCCGGACGCGGTGAGCGTGGTCGGGGCGGATGTGGCGATCGTTCCGTGCATCGGAGGCTTTGCCGGCGCCGACGCGTTCGTGCGAGTCAACCATGTGGGGCTCAGGGTTTCTGGAAAAGCCTGGATCTACGAAGGCCTTGAGTACGAACCCCCCCGTGGCTGGCTGGTGGTCCAGCCTCAGGTCACCGTCGAAGCCTTGTACCAGTGGTAGCGGAAAGGAAAGCGAACCCGCTTGACGCCGCGCGTGAATTGCGGGATGTTAGAATGACTCCACCGGGGTACTGGGGAGTACGCGCGTCGATTGCCGCCGCCCGTAGCGTAAGGACTTCGATTCTATCATGAGAGAGCTGCGGGCCTGATGTCCCGAAATGTCTATGTGGGGAACCTGCCCTACCGAATCACGGACGAGGACGTTCGTGAACTATTCGCTCAAGACGGCCGTGAGGTCGTCGGCGTAAACCTGATCATCGATCGCGAGACTGGAAAGCCGCGAGGCTTCGGCTTCGTGGAGTTGGCCTCCGAAGAGCAAGCCGAAGCGTCCGTTCAGGCGCTCGACGGGTTCATGATGGGCGGGCGGCCGCTGAAGGTGAACATTGCCCGCCCGCGTGAAGGCGGCGGCCCAGGCGGCCCCCCCGGACCCGGTGGCGGTGGCTTTGGTGGCCCGCGTCGTCCGCGTGAGATGGGGGCTCCGCCCTCGGTCTACCGGACCGGTGGTCCGCCTCGGGATCCGGCTAGCGGCGGCGGGGAGAGTGGCGGC
>CAMAWH010000036.1 GCA_945861635.1 Klebsiella pneumoniae
ACCAACGCGACTGTGGTCGGCTGCGAGCGCGGCGTCGCGATCCACGCCTCGTATGTCCGCAGTGCGTTGACCGCCTTCAACGCAGGAACCGGCTTCGACGGCGCTCAGTACGCAGCCTACAACCTGACCTACGCCAACGCCGGGGGGGACTGGGCTTCCGCGCACGACTGGTCCGGCCAACTCTCGAACATCACCGGCTCCGACCCCCTGTTCCGCGCCTTCTCCGACGACGGCGATTGGTCCAACGACGACTTCCGCCTCCAGGAAGGCTCCCCCGCGATCGACGCCGCCGCGGCTGACTTTCCGGCCACGGACATCGACGGCGTGCCGCGCCCGCAGGATGGCGACGGCGACGGGCGCGCCCGCGCCGACATCGGCGCCTACGAGTGGGGCGAGTTCGACGTGGACGGCGACGGTTGGTACGTCGACGGCGGCGATTGTGATGACGCCGACCCCGACATCCACCCCGGCGTCGATGACATCCCGTACAACGGCATCGACGAGGACTGCGACGGCACCGACCTCATCGACGTCGATGGCGATGGCCACGCCGCCGAGCATCAGGGTGGCACCGACTGCGATGACACCAACGCAGCGATTCACCCCGGCGCGTGGGACATTCCCGGCAACGGCATCGACGAGGACTGCGATGGCGTCGAGCCGATCGATACCGACGGCGACGGCTGGCCCGACGATCAGGACTGCGCCTCGGATGACGCAACCGTGCACTTTGGCGCCGACGAAGCCTGTGACGGCATCGACAACAATTGCAACGGCGAGATCGACGAGGCGTGTGACGAAGACACGGGCGAAGGCGAGGACACGGACGGGAGAAGCAGCAGCGAATGCGCATGTTTCGGCTGCCGGTCCGATCAACCGGCATCCGCGTTGAGCCTACTTCCGATCGCCGCGCTGGTGCGCCGGCGGCGTCGACGCGACGCGCCGTAAGGTCGACCCTCCCCGCCTACTTCACGACCTTGCAATTCCCAAACGAAGCGCTGCATCGCAGTGTCGTCGTAATACCGGCCTCGACGACAACATCACGCACGGTCACGACGGCCCCGTCCACAAACGTCACTTTGGCGACGTAGGTTCCGGGGGGAAGTTCGCCGTCGTCCCACAACCCCGACGACCCCGTCAACTCCACGCTTTGCGCGTCACCGGCAAGGGCGAGGCGGCCCTGCGTGGCGGCCGTCGGCTTGGTTGGTCGGGGCGCCTCTGTGGCGGCTCCGGGCTTGGCCGCGAGGGGGGCCGTCGTCCCTGCTGCGGCCGCCGTCGGCACCACGGCCCCCGGCACCGCAGCAACCGGCACGGCGGCGGGCGTCGTACCGGCGGAGGGCTTCGCCCCGGGCTTGGTCTGCGATCCCGCCTTCGCGGTCGGCGCCGACGCCGTGACCCCAGGCCGCGCCAGCGGACGCGCGCCGACGACCGGAGCGCCGGTGACCACCGCGACCTCAGACCCCCGCGTGCTCGCCCACCAGATCGTCACCCCGATGATCCCGCTCGCAAGCAACATACCGAGGGCAACCGCCGCACCACCCGCAAGCCACGCGGGCATGGCGCTGCGCTTGGCGGGGGGCGCCCTCGACTCGGGCCGCTCAAACAGGATGGTGTTGGTTCGGTCCAGCACTGGACGGCGTTGTTCCTGCTTCCGCAGGCATTCGGGCACGACGCGCTCGGACCATTCGTCCAACGCTTCTCCCGACAGGGCCGCGCGCACCTGCTCAAGAATGCGGACGCACTCCCGCGCGTTCGGCCGGTGCTGAGGCTCGCGGGCGAGCATCGCGGCCACGAGGTCGTGCAGCTGTGGCGTGACGTTCGACAGCCAGTCCCAATGGGCGGCAAGGCGACCGCCCGGAGGCGCACGCTCGTCATCCATCGCAGTGCGACCGGGTTTGAGACCGGTCAGCATCTCGAACAGCGTGACACCGAGCGCGTACACGTCACCGGCGTGCGTATCCTCACCCTGAAAGCGTTCCGGCGCCATGTAGGGAATCGTGCCGAAGCTGGCTTCTGTCGTTGCTTCTTCGCGATCGGCAAACTCCGCGCGCGCGACGCCGAAGTCGAGGATCTTCACATCGCCTTGCGCCGTGACCCGCAAGTTCGACGGCTTGATGTCGCGATGGATGAGGCGGAGCGGCGATCCATCCGGACCCGGCTGGTGGTACGCGGCGTGAAGCGCGGACGCAACTTCCTCGGCGACGGCCAAGGCGGCGCGGGGCGGCACCGGGCCATCACGCAAGAGCTCCGTCACGTCGCAACCTTCGACGTACTCCATGATGATCGACCAGTTTCCATCCAACTCAACGAGATCATCGACCCGCACGATGGCTCGGTGACGGATGAGCGCGAGCATCCGCGCCTCGTCACGCAAGCGCCCGACCAGACCCGGCGTTGCCGCGCGCTCGGGCTTCAGCACCTTGATGGCAACGCGGCGTTCCAAACCGGTACCCACGGTTTCCGCGAGGTACACCGCACCGAACGCACCTTGGCCGAGCATCGCCGTCACACGGTATCGGCGGGCGCTCACCATGTGACCACCAACGCAATGCCCAGCCCGGCGGTAAGCGCAGCCGATCCGATGTACCCCCACGTCGTCGCGTTGGCTAGTTCGCGCGCCGCTTCCGCATCATTGACAGGAACAGTGAGATCGAGCGCTTCAGTGTGCGCACTGGAGGCGACAGCGACAAGCGCGCCCGTCGCAACGGCGGCAACGCCCGTACCCACTGCAAACGCAATGCGCTGCGGCGCGGGACGGTTCACCCGCGGTTTGACTTGTTTCGGGGGCGCCACCACTTTGGGTGCAACCGCCAACGGCTTCGTCGCCTTGCCGTCCGCCTTCCAATCGAGCAGGTCTGCGCCCGGCCAGTAGTACCTGGTTTCCTGCACTTTTCCCTGCGCATCGATGTACTGCAGGATGGCTGCACGCTCGACCTGCACGGTTTCGCTGTAGACGCCATCCACCTCGATCCACCCGGCGGGGAGCGTACGAAACGACTCGGTTTTCGTCGTGCCGAGCAGGCCGCGCGCGCGGGGCAGCGCCGCGCGGATCTTGTGACCGTCCGGCACGAGCACATCGGGGATGACGTGGTCCTTTTCTCCCGCGAGCATGCCGGCGAGCGCGGCAACCATTTTGTCTTCGTCGTGGGCAAGGAACGCGCCGAGCGCCTCACTCTGATGGACGCGGCCGATGGTGACCGGCGTCAGCGGATCGGCAAGGCAGCCGAGCCGTGTTTCGACCATGGTGCGAGCACCGGCAAAAGCATCCGCGTCTTGATTCGCGAATTGCGCCTCCGCCGCCGTAAGTGCGTCGTCCAACTCGTCCGTGCTGAAGCCATGCGCGCACGAGGCGAGCGGGACGGCGTGCGCAAGGCCGGCCACGAGCAGCATGCTCCAGCGTACCACGGCGTCGGTGGCGCTGGCGGGGTAAGCGCGCGGATGAATCCACGATGGCCGCGTCGCGTGCTGGCCGTGCTCGCGACGATTGCAGTCGGGGGCACGTGTCTCGCGGTGGTTCGCCACATTCGGGGGCCCGCGGCAACGCGATCGAACGTCGTAAGTGGAGACGGGACGGAGACGGCGATCGGCGTGCCGGCGCGTGATCGAGCGGCGTCCTCGGTGGCCGACTTGATCGGTGTGAACGAGGCGCTCGCGGTGCCGCGTCCGGCGTTGGTTCCGATGTCGGGGATGGTGCGCGACCACACGCTGGCCGCTCGGGCTGCGCTTGCCCGCGGGCTCGGAGCGCGTGTCATTCGCACGACACCGAATGCGTTCCCGGGGTTGAGCCCGGCGCAAACGCCGGTTGGCCGGTGGGAGAACGCCGACGCGTTCTTCGCCACGGCGGCGGCGGGAAATTTGACCGTCATCGCGACCCTTGCGCCGTGGGACACGCCGGAAGCGGGCGTCGCGGCGGGCGGGTACGTGCCAGCGGACCTGCCGGGCTGGCAAACCTGGGTGCGCGCCGTGGTCGAGCGCTACGACGGGGATGGCGTCGATGACGCGCCGGGCAACTCCCCGCCGATCACCTGGGAAGTGGACAACGAGCCCGACCTCCACCATGCCCGCCCCCCGCGCGGTCTGGAGGGCCAGCCGCCGCCAAAGGACTACGAAACGCCCGAGGAGTACGCCGAAGTGTTCGTCGCAACATCGGCAGCCATTCGAGAGGCCGATCCCGGGGCGACCGTCTTGCTCGGCGGCATCTACCAGCTCGGAAATCCCCGCGGGCGCGCCTACGTTGAAACCGTACTTGCGAACGGGGGCGCCACTGCCGACGGGCTCAGCGCGCACTGCTACTTCGACGGAGATAGTCTTGCCGCGATCCACCACCTGATGGCGGTCGCGCGCGCGATTGCGCCGCAGCTGCCCGTGTGGATCACCGAGACGGGCGTGCCGGCGACCATCGACCCCAGCCGCGAGCGAACCCGCAACGCCACGTGGGTGACGCCGGAATGGCAAGCGCGAATGGTGCCCGCGGTCATCGGCGCCATGCTCGCGGAAGGTGCGGAGCGCGTGCTCTGGCATCCGCTCGTGGAGGCGCCGGACGCCGCGCGCTCGCCGGGTGCGTTCCGCCGAAACGCGCTATTCGTCGGCGTAGAAGGGGGCATCGGCGATACGACGGCGCGACCGGCCGCCGCAGTGTTTGCACGCCTGACCGCGATCCTCGCAGACGCAGACGCCCGCTCGTTGACGGAAGTACCGGCCGCCGGCGGACGCGTCCTCGAAACGGATCGCGGCTGGCTGGTGTTCTGGGGCGCGCCGGTGCCTCCCACCGGGGCGAAAACGGCCGTCAACCTGATGACAGGCGAGACGGTGCCCTTGGACGCGTTCGTCACCGCGCCTGCGTGGCTGACGCGGTGATCGCCATCGTTGCTGTCGCCGCAGAGGTGGCGCTGATCCTCGTGGGCGGCGCAGCGCGAGCGGAGGCATTTTCGTGGGACCGCATCGGCGCCCATCTGGCCAGAAGCGGCTTCGGGGGCGGCGTTCTGGTCGTAGTAGTCGTCGGCATGGCGGGAATGCTCGCACCGCTGCGATCGTGGCCGCGGCAGCGCTGGACGCTTGCCTTGGCGGCGTTCCTCCTTCACCTGCCCTTCGTGCACGTCCCGCAAGCCCAGCCTGATACCGTGTTTTGGTTCACGTTGGCGCAGCACATCGCGCGCGATCCGGTTGCGACGTTGTCGCAGTGGTCGGCGGTTGCGTGGGGCGCCGAACAGGGACGCTACCATCACCCCCTGCCGGGAGTGCCGGTCGTTTACGCTTTGGCCTACGCCGTCTTCGGCGAGTCCCACGTCGTGAGTGATATCGTGATGACGCTGGTCGCGGTCGCGATTCCACTCGCGGTGGCGGATTTGGGGGAGGCGCGCTCCCCGCGGACGGGCGCGGCGGCGGGGTGGCTCTCGCTCGGCGTACCTTTCGTTGCGGCACAATCCGGGTGGATGCTGGCGGATCTGCCCCTGCTCCTCGTCGTCACGCTCGCGTGGAGCGGGTTCGCCCACCGGCGCAACCGGCCGGCAGCAATCGTCGCCGCGCTTTTGATAAAACCTGCTGCTGTTCTCTGGCTAATCGCGCCGTGGGCATTTGCCACGCGACGCCGACTCTGGCTCCTTGCGCCCTTCGTCGCCGCCCTGTGGCTCTCCCCTCCCCGATCGCATTCCGTCGAGACCTACCTGGGCGGAATCGTCGCAACCGTTATTGTGCTCCGCCCGTCGCTCTGGGTGGCGGCAGCCGGCTGCCTCCGGGGAGACCGGCTCGACCGGCTCGTGCACGGAGGTGCCCTCGTCCTCCTCCCCCTTGCGCTCTGGGCGCCGCCCGATCACCTCGCCCGGTACGCACTCCCCGCCGTTTCGCTTCTTGCCGTTGCCGGGACCCGCCTCCCGTTCGCGCTCCAACGTGGAATCGTCGCAAGCGGTATCGCGTTTCTACTCCTCGGGTATCGACCCATCGTGGCCGACACGCAGGCCGCCAACATCGGCGCGGCGGTGCGTGCCATCGAGGCAGAAGGTGTAGACAGCATCGACGTCATCAGCGATATGCCAGGCACGAGTTTCACCGGGGCCGCGCTCACCGCGCTCGTGGATTACGAGGCCCGTGTGCCGGTGCGCTTCGCCGGCGCGCTGGGCGTCGGAACGTCGCAATCCAAACGCCACTGGTGGCAAGACTGGCAGGCACCCCCGTGGGCGAGCGGCCCCCCGTCGCGTGGCGTCCTTCTGGCGGTGTACGGCGGCAATGCCAACGCGCTGGCAGGCGACGCCGATCTGGCCCGCATCGGAACGATTTCGCATTTCCGCGGTTCCAGCGCGCTCCTGCCCCGCGAGATCGTGCTCTATCGCCGAGTGCGATGATATGGTGGCGGGGTTCCAGAGACGCCCATGACCGTTTTGTTGACACTCCTCGCCGCGTGCGTGACGTGGGATGGCACGTGGATCTTCACGTTCGACGCCAATTCCGAGATCGCGGGTGACTGTGCGGAAGATACGGGTGATGACTCGACGACCACGCAAACCGGCAATGCAGCTACCTTTGTGGACATCTATCGCACGGGGGATGGAGGCGTGGTGGTCCTGCTTGAGCAAGCGCTGAAAGGAGAAGTCTCGGGCAACGCCATTGACTGTGAATGGTCGCAGCAGACGGAGTCGGACACCTACAAGGAGAAGCACCAGATCTCGATGAGCGGCACCACCGAGGCTGGGGTGTTGAGCGGCGAGGTAGAGGATGAAACGTGGGCGGAAGATGAGGAGGGCGCCGACTACAACTGCAGGGAAACATGGGGATATACCGCGGAACGAACGGTTTCGCCGGCCGACCGATACGTGGGGAACTGATGGGCGCCCGCCGGAGTTTCGTCGTGGCAGCGGCGGTGGCCTGCACCGTAGGCGTCACCGCGTGCGGGTCCAGTCACGACGGGACCTACCTTTTCTCGTTCGCCTTGCGGGACTACGCGCACCTTGTCGACGGAGTTGCGCCGGAAGAGGAGGACGAGCCCACCATGGGCACGGAACAGTCATCGATCATGGCTCTTTATTCGACGGAATCAGGAAACGCGGCGGTCGAGGTCGAGACGCTGCTCATGCAGGGCGTGTTCGAGCCGGCCGGGTTTACCGTGTCGCTGGACAGCGCGCAGCGGACCCACGGTGACGACTGCGAGGCGCTGACGAATGAGTCAAACGCCGAGTTGCATGGAGATTTTGCGGCAGACCTTGGCTTCGACGGCACGTTGACGGTCACGACGAGATCTGCCCGTGTCGACTGCGGCGGCGACGACCGGGAAGAACTCGTCCGGTACACCTACAAGGGCACCGGCACGTTCTTGTCGCACAACCCGGACAGCCACCCCCGCGGCGGCTTGCAGTGGGGCTACATCCCGGAAGGCGTAGAGTCGCCGGGGTATTTGTAGGGGCAAACGCCTCGTTCGCCTCGTTTGCCGGGGCTACGGCGCCGCGAACACCAGCGGATAGGTCACGTTGACGATGCCGGACCCGCCCGGCTGCGGAAACAGCATCCGAATAAACCGGGCCTGCAAACATGATTCGACGGTAGCGTTGCCAAGTGTGGATTTACGCACGGTGGCGCTGGCGACCGTGCCGTCCGCCGCGATTACGAACTGCATGTCAACGCGACCGCCGAGCGTTGGATTCTGCTGCAACTCCCTCTGGTAGCAGTAGCGCAGCTGGTTGAGGTGGCGCTTGATGGTGCCGTCGATCAACGAGCGGTCGAGGCTGCCCATGACGATGGGCACGCCCGCGGCCGTCGCGACCGGGACGGACATCGGGGCGGCGAAGCGCAGCGGCGGAGCGTCGTGGGCTGCGCCGTAGACGCCACCCAGCGCGTCGCTCAATCCGGCCACGCCCGAAACGTCGCCGCTCAGCAGGCCAGACCCCTGGCTCGCGCTGCCGATCGACTGCAGCAGCATGCGTTTGGAGACCGCGCCCCGCGCGCCGAGACCGCCAGAGCCGACACCGTACCCGCCGCCCGTCCCGAATCCGGACATACCCAGGCCTCGCTCCGACATGTCCGACGGCTTCTCATTCGGCGCTTCGACCGTCACCCCCGCGACGCCGCACCCGGACGGCGCGTCGTCAACCGCGACAAGCGAGGTGTACCGGGTGACGAGGTCGTGGCCCAGCGCGACATCGACGATCTCGTCGCGGCGGGAGCCCGTGGCGTGACCGGGCCAGGCGCCGTCAAGGTCGTGGACCTTGTTGCGGGCCCACAACGTCGCAACAGCAGTGTGCGCGGGCTCGACGGGAAGGAGGGTCACCGGTACGGTGATCGTGGTCGGCCGCGAACCGACGATGCCGGTCACGGTCACGGTCGCGGCTTCCTGGCCGGCGGCCTCGTACCGTGAAACCACGCGTAGCGGTTGCCCGGCCCAGAGATCCGGGATGCGGGACGGATAGCTTTCGCTGACGACGATTCCGCCCCAGTCGACGCGGATGTCGGTCATGGCGGGGCGGGCGATGCGGGCGTAGAACGTGTCCACTGCGTTCGAGATACTCGCGCCGGGGCGATGGTAGATGACGGCGCCGCGCCCCATCTCCGCAAGCCCGGCAAGCAAGCTACGGTTCGGACTCGCGCTCACGCCGAGCGCGAACACGCGATTCTTGCCGAGGTGCTCGCGCGTGAGTGCGCGGATCTCGTCGTCATCGCCCACGAATCCGTCCGTGAGCATGAGGATCAATCGCATCGAGCCCGGGCGCGCGTTCCCGTCGAGCGCAGCGACGAGTCCGCGCTCCATATAGGTTCCGCCCCCGACGAATTCGGCGAGCCACGCTTTGGCGGCGTCCCGGGTCGAACGTGTTGACGGTTGCGACGATTCGAAAAGCGTGCCGGTGTCCTCTGAGAAGCGCACGAGGTTGAATGTGTCGTGAGGCGTCATATGTTTGAGGGCCTCGTTGATGGCCGCCTTTGCTACCTCATAGGGCTCGCCGCCCATGGAGCAGCTCTCGTCCACCACAAAGATGAGCTCGCGCGGGCGCAGTTCGCTGACATCCAACTCGCCGGGCCCCGGGGGCTCGATCGTAAGGGCGAGGTAGCCGGGCTCCGCTGCCGTGGGCCGGGTCACCACGGCGCTCGCCCGCGCAACCTCGCCGCCCAGCGTCCACGTCAGCGCGAAGTCTGCGTTGGGCGTCACGTTTCCGGCGGCGAGGACAACCTCCGCTCCCCACGGACCCTCGTCCTCGACGACAATCTCGTGGGTATCGCTCCAGAGCCCTTCCACGGGTAGTCCCTCCTCAATCGCCACGGTGATGTCGGCGCGCCGACCGTCGCTGGCGTAGGGAGTCGCGATTCGTTCGGGATCCTCCACCCAGGGCGGGGAAAACCGCGGGCCGACCGTCATCGGCAGGGTCCACGTGTAGACACCGTCCTCGTAGGCGACTTGTTCAACCCAGCGCAGGCGAATCTCGATTTCTTCTCCGGGGCAGAGGTTGGCGATCGATTGCCGGAAGAGGTTTTCGCGCTCTTCTTCCAACAGGGCCGCCTTACGACCTTCCCTGCGGGCCGCGTCGTAAGCGGCACGTGCCTCATCTCGCTCCATGACGTAGCCCTCGACAACGCGATCGCCACACACCATGTCCATGTGGTTGACGGCGGCGCCCTCCGGGAGCGGGAGCAGGTAGGTGGCCTCGATGGGCATGTCGAAGGGGTTGGCGAACCACTGGGTCAGCTCGACGCTGGCGAGGCCGGCGGCGACCTCGGCGTAGACCGATGTGTGCTCGAGGACGAGCGCACCCTGCTCGCCGTAGGGGCCGGGGCCTCCAACGCGAATCTCCCCGCCGCCAACCTCGTCGTTTTCGAAGACTTCGGGGGCGTACAGGATGGGATCGTCGAAACCGCGGGTGGCGAGTGCAGACGGGCCGGCCAAGGCCGCGCCGATCAGCGCTCCGGGGAGCGCCGTAATAAAAGCGAGCATGGAAGACTCCTTCCGGGGGTTGTCTTCCTTGGGACCGCGCGTCGTCGCCAAGGTTCCCGGAACGCGCGTCAAAGGCGTGTGAGGGGCAGCGTCGTCACACGGCGCGACGGCCGGAGGCTCCAAAACGGTGCTGCGACATCCACTTGGGCGGCCAGGTCACCCCGGCAGCACCGTTTGCGTGCTGGTGCTCGGCGGTGCCTCCGACCGGCGCGCCACTTCCAAGCGCCGCCGCCGCCCGGACAGCGCCGCGAGCACCGGCAGCGCAACAAGCGCGCTGGCGCCGCCGCCGCCGCAGGCACACTTTCCGGACGGCTCGGCGTCGGGGGCCGACGTGTCCGAAGCAGCGCCGTCACCGGTGGAGGTATCTTCAGGAGCGCTATCGCCGGTCGGTGTGTCTGGGGCGCCGCTGTCCTCCGTCGCCGTGTCTCCGCTGTCACCCGGCGGCTCCCAGCAATCCCTCACCGGCGCCGACCACCGTCCCGCTGGATCTTCCTGCACAATCTGGAAGCAGTCGGTGTTCATGACGGACCCATCCAGGTACTGCTTGATCGGCTCGTTGGACACCCCCGTCGCCCCAGGATTCGTCACAAAGATGGTGTGGATGGTGTCACTGGCCACGCCCGCCTCGTCCACGCTCGAGATGTGGAAAAGCGAGAGCGCGGTCGGATCTATCGCGCCGCCAGCCGGCAGGATCTGGAGCCAATAGCGCCGCGCAACGTCCCATTGGCAGTCGTTCGCCGCCGCCTCATCCCAAGCGTCGGTGACCGCAAACTCCGGTGTACCGGTCACGGGCTCCGCCAGCGCTGTTCCCGTCGTGAAGCGAGACTGCATCACCATGGGAGAACCGACGTGGGTCGCCGTTGACGCAACGTGGATGGTGTGGCTCGTGGACGGCGCCAACGGGGCTCGTGTGCGCAAAAGGTGCCCGCAATGAACCTCCGATGGCCCCTCGTGGGCGTAGCAGTAGGTCGTCAGGTCCGTGGCAATCTCCGCGCCATCGACCGCAAGCGTCACGGTGTACTCGTCCGCCGTTCCCCAGCCGACAAACCGCACCGCCACGCGCACGTCGAGCGGGATGTCCACGGCATCCTGGGCCGGCTGAAACGTCTGAGGTGCCAGCTCCTCGGGCTCGCACGCGAGGGAGGGCAGTGCCCACAGCAACATGCCTCGACCTCCCTTCTGTGGAGGGTACGCCCGCTCGGGGCGCGCGTCAAGGGTCGCGGAAAATGCGCGGCTGGCCGACGAAATCCACGCCGGCGTGGACGATGTTGCGACCGGCTCGCGCTACCTGGACAGCGCGTACTCGTACCTGTTCGACCCCATGATCGCGGCCGACCTCGATGGCGACGGCAACGACGAGGTCGCGTTCTCGCACAACGCCGGAGAGACCGACGCGGATGGCACCGACGACCTGCTCATCGGCGGCTACGGGACGGCGTGGCTCTGGCTCGGGTCGGATCGGCTGCCGTAGCCGGGGCTACCCGACCATCCTGACCAGTACGCCGGCGCAGAGTTCGCCGCGGGTACCTTCGTCCAAAGCGGAGAATCGTGCATCGCCCTCACGCGGCACGGCGACACAGCCCTTCAGAACGCCGCCGAGTCGCGACGTGACCTCTTCTTCACGCGAGGAGGCAAACCGGCGCGTGAACGCCCGCACGGCATCGCCTCGGTCCGGCATCGGGACGCCGCAGATGACGAGCAATCCTTCCTCGGCTGCGCGCAGCACCATCTCGGCGTCCACCGGCTCCGGCAAGTCCGAAACCGCGATGGCGTCTGGGTCCTGGCGCATGGCCGACGCAAGTCCTTCGTGCACGGTGGCAACATCGGTGCCAACTTCGCGCTGGGTGATTCCCGCCCGCACATCGCGGTGGAGGTATTCCATCGTATCTTCGACGCTGACCAGGTGACCGTAGACAGCGTGGTTGTAGTGGCGGATCAACGCTGCGATGACGGCGTGGCGGCGGCGGCCTCCGGCGACCAGCACCAGACCGTGGCCCGCCTCGATCACGCTCGAAAGTTCGCCGAAGTACCCAAGTTCATCCAACTGTGGCGGCTCAAGCCTCACGCGGTGGATCACGATGGCGAGCGAGCCGCGCTGCCGGCTGATCTGCGCCCGGAAACGGCCAACGCCTTCGAGGCCGAAGGCGACGCGGTGGTCGCGCACCGTCGCGAGCGTGATTTCTTCGTTCGCCAACTCCAGCACGGCCTGCGCGATGGCCATAGTGTCGGACGGCAACAGTCGCTGGTGGTGCGTCGGCACGAGTTGTCCGTTGACGCGGAACAACGGTCGGCCGGGAACCTTGAGATGTACGTCGGTGCCCTCGCCACGGACCAACTCGTCGAGGAGTTCCATCACTCCGGCTCGGTTGGCCATGAAGCCATTGGGTGTGCGCATTGGGTGCTCCTGTGAGCGTGATCGGATCAGGACGGCCGGGGGATGAGGGCGACGACGGGAAAGGCGCACAAAATCGGCGCGTGCGGGCGGGACCTGCCGGGGGATGGGCGGCCGAGCCGAAGTGGCCGGATCGTGCAGGCCGATCGGGGCGACCGCTCCGAACGGGCCGGGTCCTGCCGGCGGATCGGCGCGGGCAAAGCCCCGCCCCGATCCACCGTCACCCGGCCTCGATGGCGCGTCGGACCGCGATCCCGCTGGCACCCGGCCTCGATCGCCCGCCAAGCGCCGATCCACCGTCACCCGGCCTCGATGGCGCGTCGGACCGCGATCCCGCTGGCACCCGGCCTCGATCGCCCGCCAAGGGCCGATCCACCGTCACCCGGCCGCAATGGCGCGTCGGGCCCCCCTGCACCGTCACCCGGCCTCGATGGCTCGGCGGGCCCTGATCCACCGTCTCCCCCCCGCGCGCCGACAAGGGCGCGCCACCCGAAACGCCACATCCCCCGACGACCCCGACCCTTCCCGCGCAGTCGCAAAGGGGGCGATCCGGCTGATCGTGCAGGCGGATCGGGGCGACCGCACCGAACTGGCCGGGGCCTGCAGGCGGATTGAGCGGTCGCGCCGATAGGGCCGGGTCCTGCCGGCGGATCGGCGCGGGCAAAGCCCCGCCCCGATCCACCGTCACCCGGCCTCAATGGCTCGTCGGGCCCCGCTCCACCGTCACCCGGCCTCAATGGCTCGTCGGGCTCCGATCCACCGTCACCCGGCCTCAATGGCTCGTCGGGCCCAGATCCCGCTGGCACCCGGCCTCGATCGCCCACTGGAGCCCCGTCCCTACTTCCGCTGTTTCTTCCTCGCGTCCTTCGCCTTCTTCGCCTTCTTGCGCCTCGCGTCCTTCTCTTCCTTGGACAACACCCGCATTGCAACCGGCTCCGGCATGCCGCCCGCGGTGGCGCCGGGCATCATGCCCGCCATCTGCGCCATCTGCCGCTGCATGTCACGCGCTTTCTTCGCCCCAAACATGCCCGTTGCCTCGCCCATCTGCTTCATCATGTCGCGCGTCATCTTGAACCGCTCGTGCAGCTCCTTGACTTCCTTCAGCTCACGCCCCGCCCCCGCAGCAATGCGTCGGAACCGAGAGTCGTTCAAAATCGCGGGCTTCCGCCGCTCCGAATTCGTCATCGACTGGATCATCGACTCGACGCGCACCATCTCGTAATCGTCCAGCGCCTCCGCCGGGACCTGCGACATCATCTCGTCCATGAACGGCAGCTTCGCCATGACATCCTTGAGCGAGCCCATCGACTTGATCATCCGAAGCTGCTCCTGAAAATCGTCGTAGGTGAAATCACCCCGGAGCATCTTCTCCGCTCCCTTCTCGGCCTTTTCCTTGTCCACGACCTGCTCGAAATCCTTCATCAACCCGACGACATCGCCGAAGCCAAGGATGCGGGAGGCCAGGCCTTCGGGTCGGAACTCCTCCAGCTTGTCGAGTCCCTCTCCCATGCCAAGGAATTTGACCGGCTTTCCGGTGACCGCCTTGATGGAAAGCGCCGCCCCACCTCGCGCATCACCGTCCAACTTGGTAAGGACAAACCCCGTGAATGCCAGCCGCCGGTCGAACTCGGCTGCCGTCCGCACGGCGTCCTGCCCGATCATCGAATCGCACACGAAAAGGATGTTGGCGGGGTTT
The DNA here is from genome assembly GCA_945861635.1 of Klebsiella pneumoniae. Lineage (GTDB taxonomy): Bacteria > Myxococcota_A > UBA796 > UBA796 > SXON01 > CAMAWH01. The sequence continues at coordinate 13,996 of CAMAWH010000036.1, forward strand.
GTCTGCGCCTTGATCTGGTCGAGTTCCGTCATCAGCGTTTCGTCGAGCGCGAGGCGTCCGGCGGTGTCGAAGATCACAACGTCGCGACCGACATTGCGCGCCTGCGTCACCGCCAGCGAGCACAACTGCACGGGATTCATGCCCTTGATCGAAAAAACCGGCACATTCAGTTTGCGACCGAGCGTCGTGAGCTGGTCCACCGCCGCCGGACGATAGACGTCCGCCGCCACCAACATCGGCTTCTTCCCCGCAAGTTGCAACTTGCGCGCCAGCTTCCCTGCGGTCGTCGTCTTTCCCGAACCCTGAAGGCCGACCATCATGATCAACGCCGGTTTGCCCGCCAAATCCAGCGAAGTATCCACCGGACCCATCAACGCCTCCAACTCGTCGTAGCAGGCCTTGATGAAGTGATCGGCGGCGGTGACCTGAAACGGTCCCTGCTTCACCTTGAGCGTGACCACCTGACCCAGCGCCCGCGCCTTCACCGCCTCCAGAAAGCGCTTGATGACGTCCAACTCGACGTCGGCCTCAATGAGCGAGACGCGCACATCACGCAGGGCATCCGCGACATTGTCTTCGGAAAGTTCCGTCTTTCCCTGTAGTTTGAGGCGGGCGTTACGAAATCCGCGAGAGAGTGTTTCGAGCATGGACGCGCTTCTAACCGCGCGGCGTTACCATGCCTGCATGGAAGAAGCGCGCTTTCGTCAGCTCGTGGTCGCGGCGCTTCGGCAGCTCGCTGGGCAGATCGACGCCATCGACACCGACGCGCTCGACTGGAAACAAACGGAAGGCGTGTTGCAGGTTGACTTCGAGGGTGGCGGCGTGTTCGTCCTCTCTCAACAGGTCCCGGTAAGAGAGCTTTGGCTCTCGGCTTTCAGCAAGGCATGGCACTTCCGTTACGCGGACGGCGCATGGGGAGAGCGTGATTCAGCAGAGCCGCTGGAGTCGGTGCTCACAACGCTGTTCACGCGGAAACTCGGGTGCCCGACGGCGCTGACGAATCCCGGGCCGGCGTAGGTGGCCGCGGCTCCGCTCCACACGGGCGGGGCGGAGCGGGCGGTGATGTTGATCCTGGTGGCGTGCGTGGCCCATCACCGTGGGGATTCCGGCACGGGACCGGACACGGGGACTGCGGGCGCGCCGGCGACGCTTGCCAACTGCCGAGCGACGCAAGACATCGACGTTGGCAATGACGGCCAGGTGGAGTACCGGTGGTTCCACACGTTTGACGAAAACGGGCGTCCTACGATTGCAGATGGCGTCTCCAAAGACAAGAAGGAGGGCGTGACGGACAGCAGGTTGGCCTACCTGTACAACGATGACGGGCTGCTTTCGTCAAAACAGTTCGACGCCTTCGCCGACGGAACGGTCGACACCATTACCAATTACACCTATGTTGGCGGCCGGCTTTCGACCACCGACCAGGACAACGGTGCCGACGGTCAAGTCGACGCCCGCACCACATCGACGTGGACCGATGGACGCATGGTCCGCGAGGAACTCGATCGCGGCCTCGACGGTGCGCTCGACGTCATCATCACCTACGACTGGCCCGATGCAACGCACCGCACCGGCGAATACGACACCGATGCCGATGGCACGCTCGACGCGCACGCCGTTTGGACCTACGACGTCGATGCCAACGAACTCGTCGAGGATCTGGACCGTGATCGCGACGGGATGACCGACAGCTACGAAACGACCACCTGGGGCGGGCGGCACGACATGCGCTTGCAGGCATGGGACGACCCCTACGATGGCGTTGCCGACAACATCGCAACGTGGGAGTGGGATTGCCCGTAGGGCGGGCGCTCACGACGAACCCGTGCTCCCGAAGCCGGACGTGCCTCGGTCGGTGCCGTCGAGCGTCGTGACCTCGACCAGGTCAACAGGCGCGAGGCGAGCAAAGATGACCTGCGCGATCCGCTCTCCCCGAGTGACGACGAACGGTTCAGCGCCGTGGTTGATGAGCGGCACGAAGATCTCCCCGCGGTAGTCGCAATCGATCGTGCCCGGGCTGTTCAGGACGGTGACGCCGTGCTTGACAGCGAGGCCAGATCGAGGTCGAACCTGAGCCTCCCAGCCGTCGGGCATCGCAAGGGCGATGCCGGTTGGAACCAACGCTCGCGCACCGGGGGCCAGCGTGATCGGGGCAACCACGGCGGCACGAAGGTCGAAGCCCGCCGCGCCGGCTGTGGCGCGAGCGGGGACTGGAAGATCGGCGCCGTGGGGGAGGCGGCGGATGGAAATGGGCGTCATTGCGGACGCGCCACCACTACATCGCTGCGTCGTCGAGCGCTTCCTTCCGCGACAGACGGATCTTGCCGGCGCGGTCGATATCGATGACGCGCACGAGCACCTCATCGCCTTCCTGCACGACATCCGTCACCTTGTCGACCCGCTCCTTGGCGAGGTGGCTGATGTGAACAAGGCCGTCCGTACCCGGGAAGATCTCGACGAAGGCGCCGAAGTCCACGATGCGCTTCACAACGCCGAGGTACAACTTGCCGATCTCGGCTTCCGCGGTGATTTCGCGGATCATGGCGATGCACTTGGCCGCCTGGCCCTGATCGGTGCTCGCGACGTCCACCTTGCCGTTGTCATCGACCGTGATGCGGCAACCCGTCTTTTCCTGCAGTCCGCGGATGACCTTTCCGCCCGGCCCGATGAGGTCACGGATCTTGTCGGACTTGATCATGATCGTCGTGATACGCGGGGCGTACTGCGACAGATCCGAGCGAGGTGCCGCCAGCGTCTTGGCCATTTCGGCGAGGATGTGGAGGCGGCCTTCCCGAGCCTGCGCCAGCGCGCGCGTCATGATCTCTCGGCTGACGCCTGAGATCTTGGTGTCCATCTGGAACGCGGTGATGCCCGCGGCCGTGCCCGTGACCTTGAAGTCCATGTCACCCAGGTGGTCCTCGTCACCCAGAATGTCCGAGAGAACAGCGAAATCCTCTCCTTCCTTGATGAGGCCCATCGCGATGCCAGCGACCATTGCCTTGATTGGAACGCCCGCGTCCATGAGCGCCATGATCGACGCGCACACCGTGCCCATCGAGGAGGAACCGTTGGACTCAAGCACGTCCGCAACACAACGCAACACGTAGGGGAACGCCGCCTGATCAGGCAGAACGTACTGCACTGCCCGGTGCGCGAGCGCGCCGTGACCGATCTCACGGCGCTTGGGGCCGCGCATCGGGTAGCTCTCCCCCGTGCAGAACGGCGGGAAGTTGTACTGGAGCATCCAGCGGCGGAACACCGACGTCGAACCGGCGAAGTCGATGCGCTGGGCGTCGTCTTCCACACCGAGCGCGGCGGTTGCGAACACCTGCGTCTCCCCGCGCGTGAACACGGCCGAACCGTGCGCGCGCGTCGAAACGCCGACTTCCGTCCAGATCGCGCGGATCTCGTCGGTGGCACGGCCGTCGATCCGGACGCCCTCCGCAATGACCTGCTTGCGCATTTCCGTCTTCACGATCTTGTCGACGACCTCACCCGCGGCGGCCGTCGCCGTGGCGATGGTTGCGGCGTCCACAAGGCCCGCGGTGGCAGCGGCAACCGCCGCAACCTTGGCAGCACCCAGCGCGGCGCGGCGTTCCGCCTTGCCCGTGGTCTTCAGTGCCTTCTTCACGGACGCGGTCGCAGCGGCCTTGACCTTCTCGACGATCGCGGCGTCGGGGGCCGGCGCTTCAGGAACCGTCCGCTTGGCGACGTTGCCCGTCAGCACGCGCAACTCTTCGATTGCCGCGCAGATCTTCTTGATTTCGGCGTGGCCGAGGTCCATCGCGTCCATCATCACCGACTCGGCGACTTCACGACCGCCGCCTTCCACCATGCACACCGAATCGGCTGTGCCGGCGACAACGATGAGCAGCTCTGCCGCATCCGTCTGCGCGCGGGTCGGGTTCACGTAGAACTGACCATCGACGCGTGCAATGCGCACGCCTGCCGCCGGCTGCTTGAGCGGGAGGTCGGAGATGTGGCACGCCGCTGCAGCGCCGGCCACCGCGAGAACGTCGGTGTCGTTGTCCGTGTCAAACGACAGGACCGTGGCGATGAGCTGGGTCTCGAAGCGCCAGGTCTTCGGGAAAAGCGGGCGAATCGGCCGGTCGATGACGCGGCTGGCGAGGATTTCACGCTCGTTCGAGCGCCCTTCACGCTTGAAGAAGCCGCCGGGGATCTTGCCGTAGGCCTGCGTGCGATCCATATATTCGACGGTGAGGGGGAGGAAATCGAAGCGCGCTGGCGTCGAGCCGGCGACGGCGGTGACGAGCACGGCCGACTGACCTTGACGAACGACAACGCTGCCGTGCGATTGTTTGGCGTATTTGCCGGTTTCGATGGTGAGAGGACGACCGCCGATTTCGACGGTAACGGATTGAATATTCATGGGAATTACCTTTGCCCTACGATGGGCATGCGCCGACGGAAGGAAATTCCGCCAGCATGGGAGTGCGGACCGCTGACGCCAATCGCCAATGGTCCGGTAGATCCCAGTTTTTCCCCGTACCGCTTGTCCGTGGACCTGCTCGGATTGAGCCCGCATACCGGAGGAAGAGTCCTCCGGCCGCGCTCAAGCCGCGTAGACCCGCGGATGCGAGGTCGAACTGAGAGAGTGTGGAAATCGTGATTTGAAAAGAACGATGGGCGGCCGAAGCCGCCCGAAGAAACTACTTGTTGCGAAGGCCGAGGCGTTCGACCAACCCGACAAAGCGGGCGCGGTCATTGGCCTTCAGGTACTTCAGAAGCCGCCGACGTTGGCCAACGAGCTTGAGCAGCCCGCGACGCGAGTGGTGGTCCTTCGTGTGAATCTTGAAGTGCTCCGTGAGTTCGGCAATGCGTTGCGTAAGCAGCGCGACCTGCACGTCGGTGGAGCCGGAATCAGTTTCGTGCGCACGGTAGGCGACGATCGTCTCCGTCCGCTGCTCTTTGGAAATGGCCATGGGAACCTCGATATGTGCAAAACCGCAGCGGGGTGGTATGGCCGGTGCGTGGGAGAATTCCGACGCGCCCCGCCCTGCCGCAGAGAAGCGCCCGACGTCTATCCAAGGATATCGGCGCCGTCAAGTGTTCGGGGATCGGGGCAATCGCTTCGCGATTGCGTTTGTGGGGGCAAACCGACGACGTTCCGCCGCTGCCCGCCGGCCCGCTGTCCCTCATCTTCCTCGCCCCACCAAATCCGGCCGCCATGCTGCCGTCCTCTTCTGGGCCTGCTCCTTCCGCCACTCCTCCACGTTTCCGTGGTGGCCCGAAAACAGGATTTCCGGCACCTCCCAGCTGCGGTATTCGCGAGGGCGCGTGTACTGCGGGTACTCCAGTCCTCCCGAAGTGAACGACTCGTCCGCCGCGCTCGCCGCGTTGCCCAAAACGCCAGGTAACAAGCGCGCTACTGCGTCGATCACGACCAAAGCCGCCAACTCTCCGCCGGTAATGACAAAGTCTCCGATCGACAGGCATTCATCCACGAGATTGTCACGCACCCGCGCGTCCACGCCCTCATAGTGCCCGCACACCAGAACGATATGCGGCAGCGTCGCAAGTCGCTCTGCCGCTTTCTGGTCGAATTTCGCCCCCGACGGATCCATCAGAATGACCCTTCCCTCTCCTCTCACCGAGGTGATGGCGGCGTCCAGCACGTCCACGCGCATGACCATGCCGCTGCCGCCGCCGTACGGCGTGTCGTCCACGGTGCGGTGTTTGCCGATGCCGTGGTCACGGATCTGGTGCACGCCAACGGAGAAGTGACCCGCCGCCATTCCCCGGCCCATGATCGACGACCGTAGCGGCGGCTCCACCATCTCGGGAAAGAGAGTGAGCAGGTCAAAACGCACCTACTCCCCCAGAAGCGCGTCCGCAGACACGACGATTCGTCCGCCTGCAACGTCAACCCTCAACACCGTTTCCGGGGTCGCCGTGAAGAAGACCTCTCCAGCGTCGGTCTCGACGACCCAGACGTCCTTTTTCCCAGCTACGACCTCGGCAAGGCGGCCAACGGTCGTACCGTCTGGGGTTTCCACTTCCAACCCGACCAGGTCGGCGACGTAGTATTCATCGACCCCGGCGGGAGGCAGATCTGCACGCGCTATCTCAATCGCGTACCCGATCAGCGCGCGCGCCCCCTCTTCCGTGTCCACGCCATCGACGCGACCGAGTATGCGTTTGCCCGCGCCCGGGCGAACCACCATGCGGCACGCCCGCTCTCCCTCTGGGCCGATGAGGACCACGGGGCGCGGATTCGCCAGCGACGAATCGTCCCGATTGTGGAGCATCACGCGCAGCTCTCCCTTCCAGCCGAAAATGCCGACGATCGAGCCGAGCTCGATCCGATCGCTCATCCGTCGGTGGGCTCGTCGGGCTCGGCGGCGTCGTCACGCGCGGGCGCGTTCGGATCGACCAGATCGAGGACGACCTTGCGCTGACCGCTCGACGCGCTCAACACCGTACGGATCGCGCGGAGCGTCTCCGCGTCGGGACCGCGAACGCGATCAACGTCCGAAGGATCGACGGTGAGTTCCAGCAACGTCGACGCTTCGCCTTCCGTCGTTGCGACGGACACTGCATCGGGATGAGCAACGAGCCCCTTGACGAGGAATTCCACGAGGGCGGTCATGCCTGCGGAGCCTCGGCGGCGGCACGCGCGCGCTTGAGGAGCACGGCAACCGTTTCCGAGGGCTGCGCGCCCAGCTTGATCCAATGATCCGCGCGTTCGAGATCCACGACGAGCGTGTTCGGCTCGACCATGGGATTGTAGTGCCCGATCAGCTCAATGCAACGCCCGTTACGGGCCTTGCGCTGGTCGGCGACGGCGATGCGGTAGGTCGGGCTCTTCTTGGCACCGATGCGGGCGAGACGGATGCGAACCATGGGAATCCTGCGAATAGGGAGGGCAGGCGGCTAACCGCCTGCGTCGGTTGCGTCAATGGGCGCCGTTCGTGGCTCGCCCGCCCCAACCCTTCGGCCGCTCACGACTTCGCAGATACCGAGCGGCTCACCGCGCCCTTTCATGGCCCGTTCCCCCAGAAAGCGCGTTTCGAAGTCCCCTGGGCGCGTCAACGCGGCCACCGTGCTCGCGCTGACCAGGATCTCCACCTTGAAGTCCTTCGTCAAGCCTTCCAGTCGCGACGCGATGTTCACCGCGTCGGAGATGACCGTGCCTTCCATCCGTTCACTCTCCCCGATGGTACCGAGCATCATCGGCCCGCGATGAACACCGACGCCGACCCGGAGGACGTTGTGAGGGGCGCGGTCCGCTTCCGCACGAAACGTCGCAACGGCCGCCTGAATTTGCAGCGCCGCGTGGAGCGCATCGTCCGGTGATCGAGGGAATAGCGCCATGATCGCATCCCCAATGTACTTGTCGATGAAGCCCCCGTTTGCCGTGACGATCGGGCCGAGGCGAGCGAGAAGGGCGTTCACCAACTCAAACGTCTCACGTGGGGTGAGCTGCTCGGAGATCGAGGTGAAACCACGAATGTCCATGAAAAGAACAGCCATTTCGCGAAGCACCTGCTCGCCGAGCGAAACGTCGAGGATGCTACCGCGGCCGAGTTGCTCTAGAAATGCCTTCGGGACGAACCGTTCAAAGGAGGCCGTCATCGCCCGCTGGCGCTCCAGCGAAAGACGCAGGTCCTCGTAAAGTTGTGCGTTGATGATGGACACGGCGGCCTGCGCGCAGATCAGCCCCACAACCTCGTGCCGATCGTCCGTGAACGCGTAGCGGACGAGCTCGTTTGTCACGAGCATGACGCCCACCAGCTCACCCCCGAGCACCAACGGAACGCAAAGGGCGGACAACGGCGGCGCCGCGCAGCCCCGGAAGAATCGGACATCCTTCGACCCGTCCGGCACCACCACGGGCAAAGCCGTTCGCGCGACGAAGCGAATCAGCGGCCCCCACGCGATGTTGAGCGAATCCGGCGTCATTTGCGCCCCTGGGTCCACAACGGTCACTACGACCCCCGCTGCCCCCGCCTCCGCGCGGGCGACTACAGCGAGCCCGGCGGTGGTCTGAAGCGCCAACGCCGCGGACGTGGCGCCGGCGTTTTCCACGACGATCCGCATGAGGTCGGGCAGCAGCACCGCGAGTTCGATCTCGCTGGACAGCACCCGCGCGGCCTTCACGACCGACAGAATGTCGATACTGCCGACGTCCATGATCGTGGTCGTGCGGTCCAGCCCACGGCGCTCCGGAGCCCACGGGCGGACGTGTGAGCCTTCGAGGCGACCCTCCAGTTCGGCGAGAACGATCAGGCGCGGCGTGCACCCCCAGCCTAGCCAAGCGCCGCGCGCGTCCTCCAGCAAAAGCGCCGCGTTGCGCAGCTGCCCCGCCCGCAACGACGCCCGCGCCGCCCATTCCAGACAAAGCGCCTGCTCGTGGATCATCCCCGACCGCTGCGCCTGCCGAATCGCGCTGTCGTAGAGGCCGAGCGCCTCCGCCCCGCGACCCTCCAACTCGGCCAGCGCTGCCTCGATGACGAGGACTTTGTGCGCATGGTTCTCGGGGCAGTCTACCGCCCAATCCTTCAGTATTTTCAGGTATTTACGGGATAGTGTGAGCGCACGGCCGCGCTTGCCCGTGTCCTGCATCCAACGCGCCCACCCGAGTGCGGCGTGGAGGTAGAAGGTCGCGAGCGACGGCGAGCCGGGAACGTCGTCCAGGCGCGTCGAGGCGCGCTCGATGTCCGCCTTCAGTGCGTCCGTGGCGCCAAACAAGAGACTGAGCCGGAGCTGATGAAAATAGACCTCGGCCACCCCCGACTTGTCTCCCCGGGCGGTCATCCGCTCGACCATCGTTTCGAGCCCCATGTGCTCCCCGTCCAATCGAGCGGGATCCGGGGCCTCCCCACGCAAACAGGCAACCGCCTGCCGCTGCGCCAGAAGCATGTTTACGCACTGCTGTTGGCGCATCTCTCTGCACGTGGCGATGTCGTCATCCGTGCGACGGGCAACATCCTCCAACTCAACACCGGACATCAGCGAGAACGTGCTGTGATTCATGGCGCAGAGACCGACGTACTCGGCATCTCCTACTTCTCGCGCCAAGCGCCCGGCATTGGCGAAGCGCTCGACGAGATCCCCAAGCGGCTCCCGCCGTGACTCCACGAAACCGATGACCATCAATTCAACCTTTGGTGCCATGTCCCGAGCGTCAAAACGGGCCACCACCTCTCGCGCGGCCTGCGCCCACAACCACGCCGCCTTCACGCTGCCGCGCACGGCAACCTGGATGAACGCAAAGGCCGCGAATGCGTAGGCCGACTGCCCGGATACGCCGCGCACAAGCGTGAGATCGACCATCCGGGTGAGCATGATGGGCAGGAGGAATGCGCTGGTGTAGTACGCGGACGACGCGCCCTCCGCCATGAGCCCCATCGACGCCGCGACCACCGGATCGTTAGTGTGGGGCAGCTTGCGGAGGCTCTCGATCGTGTGGTTGCGGGCGCGCCAGAACGTGCCCGCGAGCGCCAGACCCACGTGGCCCGCGTGCGGCGAATCGGGCAGGTCCACGCCCGTCCAGCGAAGCGCTTCCAACGTGCGCCGAATCGTGTCCGCAAACTCATACTGCGCGATGTGACGCCGGATGGTGACCTGCTGCACGGCGACCTTGTCGAGGAGCGTGGCCGCGTGCGCCATCGCGATGGCGGCGAAGTCCGTCGATGTCACGACGCCCGCCGACATGAGCAACGACCGGGCCGCACTCAGATGAAGCGCAAAACACGTGGGGTGGTCGGCCGCCCAATCTTCCTCACGGAGGAGCGCCACCCCGGACCCAAAGTAGTGCAGCGCCGCCTCAAAGGCGGCGGACGCATAGGCACGGCGGCCGGCTTCGAGGTTGACCCGGGCGGCCGACAGGCACTCGCCCCTGTCCAACGCCCCGAACGCCCGATTCAGGGCATCCGCCACCGGAAACGGGTCCGCACCCGTTGTCCACCGACTCAACAGCGTGCGCCCATCCTTGAGGTGTACCGACTGGCGTTGCGCCGCATCGAGAATCAGGTAGGTAGCATCGAATATTTCGTCATGGACGAACCGAACGCTCCCCACCGCTACCGCTGCCTCCACGCCCGCGGATGTCCCGCCGGCCAGCGACTCGATCTCTGAGCCCGCGTCACCCACGGGCGTCAGGAGGCCAAGGTCAACGGACTCCATGAGCACCCTGCACAGCGCCGACAGGGACAACCCACACACGCGGCGAAGCGCTTCAATCTCGAATCGTTTCCCAAGACACGCGGCGGTGCCCAGTGCCAGCCGCGCGTCCTCGCCAAGAACGGCCAACCGACGCGCGAGCAGGTCCGCCACGTTCGACGTCGCCTGCAACGCCTCGATGCGCTCCATCGACCAGGTCCACCGCCCGGCGTCGGTGTCATACCGAATCAGCCCCTCGGAGTGCAGCGCCTCTGCAAACCGGCGCACGAAGAAGGCGTTGCCGCCGGTTTTGGCGAGGACACACCGGGCGAGCGCCGCGGTGTCCGCCGGCGTCAGGGCCATCGTGTCGCACAGAAAGCGCACGATCTCGCCCAACTCCAGCGGAGCCGGCGCGACGATTTCCAGGTCCGGGGGGAGGGCCCGAGTGAGGGGATGATTCGTTCCAACCTCACTATCCCGCCACGCCAAAATGAATAGCGGCCCCCCCGCCGGGTGTTCCGACATCACGCGACTCAAGACGTCGATGGTTCCCGCGTCCGCCCACTGGAGGTCGTCCAAAAATACGACGAGTGGCGTTTCCGGCTCGTGGTAGCTGCACAACAGCCGAATCAACATCGCCTGGACGCGCTCCCGCGCCTCCGGTGCGCTCATGTCCCCCGCGGCGTCCTGCGGGCCCATGATGCTCGATAACTCAGGAAGAATAAACGAAAGTAGCCCCCCCCTCCCCTTCGACGGCACGCTCGTAACGGGCCTTGTGAAAGGCCACGCTCTCCTCACTTCCGGCCAGCACACTCGCCGCGATTTCACGAAGCACGCCGACGATCGGCGCGTACGGCGTGCGCTGAACGGGATTGCAAACACCGGAAACAAGGAGCCCACCCGCTGCGATGCACGGCAACAGCTCCCGTACGAGTGCCGTTTTTCCAATCCCCGCCGGACCCTTGACACCCAGGAACGTGGTCTGACCCGCACACGCCCGTTGGAACGCACCTTGGAGCGCGGCCACTTCTGCGTCCCGGCCGTACAGACGCTCCGGAATGAAAAATGTCGCGCGCCGGTCCGTCTCGCCGAGGTCGAAGGGTTCGATATGTCCACGGGTACCAAGCACGCGCTGACATCGGTCGAGGTCGTCCGCGAGCGCGGCCGCATGCTGATAGCGGCGCTCCGCATCCTTTTCCAGAAGGCGAGCGATGATGTCCGCGATGGGCTCCGGAACGTCGTCACGCACATCGGTGACCTTGGGCGGTACGACGGCAACCGTGGCGTGGAGCAGCGCAAGCGGATCGGCGGCAGCGAACGGCAAACGCCCTGCGAGCAGCTCATAGAAGGTGACGCCCAGCGAGTAAAGGTCGGTCCGGCGGTCCACCGAACGATTCATCCGGCCGGTTTGCTCCGGAGAAAGGTAGCCAATCGTGCCTTCCAGCATCCCAAGCGCGCGGACATCCGTCGCCTCGCGTTTGATGCGACTCGCCAAGCCAAAATCGATGAGCGTGAGTTCGCCGCTGGCGCGATCGAAAATGATATTCGCCGGGTTGATGTCGCGATGGCTGATGCCGCGCTGATGCACGGATGCGACGATGCGCGACAAGCGAACGGCAATTTCAAGGAAGCGGGCGGGAGTCACGGATTCGCCAGGCAGTCGGCGGAGGTTCGTTGACCCCGCGTCGTCGGCTTCCAGTGTGAGTCCGAGCGCCGTCGACACGAGTCGGTTGGCCCGAACCACCCCCGGAACCTCCAGTTCGCACGCCAGCGAGTACTCGTGGGTCAGCCGCCAACGCGCCCGAGGATCCGTGCATCCGGGGGCGAGGCTTTTGAGAATGACGCGCCGGCCTCCGTCGATCCGTACGGCGCGATGCACAACCGTTCGGTCGTTCCGCGAGACAAGCTCTACCTGCTGATACCCGAGTACATCGAGCCTAGCCACGAAGGTGCCACGGGATCAAGGGAGCGGCCACTTCAGCGGGGCGCCGCGCAAGCCGGTCGGCGCATCAAGCAGTGGGAGCCGATCGAGTGCGAGCACGCGTCCCGATAATCCGAATTACCCTCGCCGACATGCCGCTGTTGGAGCTGTTTTCGGGGATCGGGGGGGCGGGGTTGGCGTGGGGTGGGCCTATCGCCGGCGCCATCGATCAGAGCGCGCACGCGAATCGGGCGTGGGCTGCCCATCACGGGCGAGAGGCGATCGTGCGGAATTTGGCAAGCGTGAAGGCACCGTTTCTCGCAGCGTTCGGGGCGGATCGCTGGTGGATGTCGCCGCCCTGCCAGCCGTTCACCGCGCGAGGAGCGAGGCGGGATCTCGACGACCCGCGCACCGCCGCCCTTTTGCGCGTCCTGGACATCATTGCGGAGGTACGCCCGCCCACGGTTGCCATGGAAAATGTCCCCGATTTCGTCGTGTCCGCAACGCGCGGACACCTGCGAAGCGTCCTCATCGCCGCCGGCTACACACTCCACGAGCGGCTGATGTGTCCAACGGCGCTTGGCATTCCGATGCGCAGGGCGCGTTACTACCTGACGGCAACGCTCCTCGGCAACAGCGCCCACACCACCGCGTTCGGTCCGTGCACAGCACGCAACGTGCGCCCCATCGCAGACTTCCTGGATGAATCGGCGGATCCTGCGACCTATACCGATGAAGCGACCGTGCGATCGGGCGGCTACTCCGCCCACATCCTGGCGGCCGACGACCCCACGGCCATCGCCAACTGTTTTACGTCGGCGTATGGACGCTCCCCGGTGCGGGCCGGCAGCTACCTGCGCGATGGCGTGGGTGTCCGGTTGTTTTCCCCGGAGGAAATCCTGCGATTGATGGGGTTTCCGGCCACCTGGTCCTTTCCGGGCGACACGCCCCGCCGCACCCGTTGGGAGTTGGTGGGAAACAGTCTCAGCGTGGACGCCGTTCGGTCCGTGCTGACGGACGCGGGTGTTTCAGCGCCAATCCGGCTGCTTGCACCGGCCGTCCAGCAGCCCGGGCCAGCCTGACGCGCATTTTTTCCGGGCCGAAAGCCACGGACCCACCTCATACGCATGCGTGCCGATGGAAAGCAAGAGACCGCGGCCACCCATCTCGCTGCGGATCAACGCCTCTGCAGCGGCGGACTGCTGCGTGCCGGGAATGTCGATGACAGCGAGAAGCGCGGCCGCCTCCACTCCGGCTATCCGTGCGTTGTCCGGGGTGTTCAGCACGCGCGTGGGCACGTGGATCCGGTCGTCCTTGCTGGGCTCACCCGTCGCCTTTGCGAGATCGATCTTGGCCCACTCGACATCCGCGCGGAGGGTGATGACAGCGGGACGAGGTTCGTGGCCGAGCACACCAGCGAGTGTGTGGCGGGCGTCGTGGGCTGCCCTGGTAAATATGGCGAGCGCGCCGTTGGGCGGCGTATCCGCCATGCGCACCGTAATCCCGGGCGCCATTTCACAGTGCGGATTGGCAGCCACCTCCGCGCCCCGCGCGGCCAGCCATGCCCCACCCACCAAGCCATCCCACTTGCGACGCCACGACACCAGTCCCGACGGCTCGATATCGACAACTTCATCTGGCAAAGGCTCGAATCCACCAAAGCGCAACGTGATGTCCGCGAGCGCACGCTCGTCCGTCGGCAGGACCGTCGGTAAACAGACCGCGTGCCCGTTTCGCGGCAAGGGCACCGCGCCTGCGGGATACGGCTTGGGTGCGCCATCCCACCATCCATCCGCGTCCGTGTCCCACGCCGCCGGATTGCTGCCGACCATCGTTTCGTAGACGTTGGGCAGACCATCCCGGTGAAGGTCCTCAAGGGCAGCGCGTTGCGTGCTCGCACCCCCCCAGAGCGCGTCGAGTAACGGCTTTCCTCGCTCCCCCGATTCGCGCAGCGCGTCGAGCAGGACCGGCCAGTCCCCCGCACCCTCCTTCCAGAGGGTTTCCGCAGGAATGACCAGCGCGATCACGCGGAAAAGCCGAAAAGTTCCGGCGTACGCGGCACGAAGCGCCTCTTCCGGAAGCGCGTCACCCTGCCATTCGACGAGATCCGGCATACCGTGAAGCGCTGGATCAACGTCGATGACTCCGTCGAATACGCCTGGTTTTTTGCCCTGAATGCACTGGACGAGCAGCTGCGCGCGCCCCTCGACGAGCGCCTTTGGTCCCAGATGCGCCCATGCATGCGCGACCTCATGCGCAAGCACGGCGGAACCAGCGTTCGTGCGCAGGTTGATCGCGGACGGAACGCCTGGGCTCCACACGGACGCCCCAGGGAACGATGCCGACATCGGCAACGCCCGCGAAATCGTCACGCTGCCGGCGATCGCCGGCGATCTCCCCGCGCATTCCGCCGCGGCGATCCAAGCGATTTCGGCGAGGCGCACATCCTCGCTGAGGTCCGACGTGAATACGGGGATGGGCATTTCGCCTCAGCGTAACGTGACCTCCATCACGCTCACCACCGCGGTTGCAACCGCCGGGTCGGTCGTGAAGAAGGTACCGTCGAGGATCAAGCCGTCGCGAAGCACAAGGGGGCGCGCCGAGGTGGGGTCGAATTGCGAGCGCGGAAGAAGCTTCCAGACGGCACGAGCACGCGGGTGGAGACGACGAGCGAGCGCGAGCGAAATGCGCCCCATCGTCCACCGCGGATTCACCTCCACGAGCGGATCGAGGTGCAGCCCAGACGCGTCCCGATACACGAACGCATCCACGCCTACAGGGCCGCGAACGCCGGTATTGAGTAGCCTCGGCGCGAGGTGCGCGCCGAGGCGATGGACCAGATGGAGGAGACGGTTGGGCGACTCCTCCGCCGGGTACTGGCGTGGGCGGGGCGGGCGGAGCGGGGTCTGGCCGGGGCCGGACCGCGGGCTGTGTTCCCCGCGGAGGAAGCGAATCACCTCCCGGTCCACACCGTCGGACCACGCGCCCGGGAACGTGCCTGCAAACTGCCCGCGCGCGTCCGTGGAGAAGCGACAAATGCCGACGAACCGCATGTCATCGGTGAGATCGTAGTGAAAGGAGAGGTCGAGCACGCGCTCGCGCCACGGCTCAGCGCGCAGGGTACCGTGTAGTTGCAGGTTACGATGAATCCATGCCTGCGTCGCCGGGTTGAGGGGTCCGCGGACCCTGCCGCGGCCCGCCGTGGAGAAGGGGGCCTTGAGCAGCCAGCCGCGTCCAAGCGCGCCGCACGCCGCCGCTACTGTCGCGACGATTTCCCCGAGGCCGTCCGTCAGAAAGGGGGGGGGGGTGGGCAGCTCTGCGGCGAGGAAACTCGCCCGCCACCCCCACGCCGCAACCTTGGACGACGCATCCCGCATCGTGGCGTTCCACCGTGGGGATGGCGCGAGCAGCGCCGGGCGCAGCACGTCCAGCCGCGCATCGATCTCCGGACTCCATCCCCACGGAACCAGCGCGCCGAGCTTGCGATGCGCGAGGGAAGCCGCCTCGGTCACAAATTCGGGGAGGGAAAATCCCGCGCCGACAATCTGGCGGCACCATTCCGCACCGGCAAGAATCGGTGTGACGACCACGTCTTCCTTTGCGGCGACAAACGTGAGCAGCGGCGCGAGATCGTTGGCCATCGCCCGGACGGTGGCGGAGGCAGAATACCCGGAGCTGCCACGCGCGATTTCGTCCTCGCAGGCGGGATTGAACACAAACACCCGCGGCGGGCGCCCGCGAGAGCGCGCGTACACCTCCATGTGATCGATGAATGCTGAGTCAAAGCCAGCGCGCTGCCTTCCTTCGCGGTCGAAAACCGTGCCCTTCGCGCGGGCGGGCGAGAGCGGCTCCGCCAGCAAGGAAACGAACGAGGTCCAATCGTCCGCCGAGGGCGCCGTCATCTTTCGGAAGAACGAGAGTCCAACCTTCACATGCCCGATTTCATCCTCGTACACGCGCTGGAGAAGCTCGGCCGTGGCGGTGTCTCCAACCTTCGCGAAGGTGTTCTGATAGTACCGAGTGAAGTCCAGGTTGGCCTGCTCGAACACGAGCGACATGCGCACGACGTAGTCGATGGGCTCGCGCACATCCTGCATGCAACGCCAGAAGAAGTCGTTGACGGGGATTTCGCCCAACTCGACGCCGAGCTCCCCCATGCGCGCAAGGTACAGGCGAAGGTGGACCTGCTCGTCCGCCATCGTCGCGGCCAGGCTGATGCGGAATGCCCGCGGTGCGTCGGGAAAACGCAGCAGCGTTGCGGCCATGATTTCCAAGGCGAGCAGCTCGTGATTCGCAAAGCGGTGAAGCAGCAGCCCACGCTGCCGCGGGTCCGTGAGCGCCGCCTTGCCAGGCAATGTGTCCTTGACGCGTCCAGTCGGAAAGGCCAGCGAAGCAGGGCGGCCGGGGCGCCCAACCACGACGCCGGGTCCGCGCGAGGTGTCCGTCCAGCGCGGGGCGCTGGGCTCGCCGGCGGCGCCGCCCGCGTCCGCGACCAACTTGTCCGCGAGCGTCGTCCCGAACGCGATCTGCTCCGCGAAAGCGCGTAAATTCAAGGGTCCCCTCGCCGCTGCCTTGACCAACATCAAAGCGGAATGTTGCCATGTTTGCGGGGGGGATTGCTGTCGCGTTTATTTTCGAGGGCGTCGAAGGCCTCGACGAGCCGCTGTCGGGTGTCGCGCGGCTTGATGATCTCGTCGATGAAACCAAGCTCGGCGGCGCGGTACGGATTCGCGAAGCGCTCCTTGTAGTTGCCTACAAGCTCGGCCTTTTTAGCCACCGGGTCGGCTGCCTCCGCCAGCTCACGGCGAAAGATGATGTTCACCGCACCGTCGGCGCCCATGACCGCAATTTCGGCGGTCGGCCACGCGAGGTTGGCGTCCGCGCGCAGGTGTTTGCTGTTCATGACGCAGTACGCGCCTCCGTATGCCTTCCTCGTGATCAGCGTGACCTTCGGGACCGTTGCCTCGGCAAATGCGTAAAGCAACTTCGCGCCATGTTTGATGATACCGCCAAACTCCTGTGCCGTGCCGGGAAGGAAGCCCGGCACGTCCTCGATGACCCAAAGCGGGATGTTGAACGCATCGCAGAAGCGCACGAAGCGGGCGGCCTTCACGCTCGCGTTGACGTCGAGGACGCCTGCGAGCACGGCGGGCTGGTTTGCCACCACTCCGACGCTCCGGCCTCCCAATCGAATCCACCCGATCACGACGTTTGCGGCATAGTCCGGCTGGACCTCGAGAAATCCGCCGTCATCCGCAACGGCGGTGATCAACTCCTTGATATCGTATGGCTTGTTCGGGTTCGTCGGCACTAATTCGTCGAGCGCAGGAATGCGGCGATCGGGCGGATCGTCGGAAGCGACGTGCGGCGCCTCCTCCATGTTGTTCTGGGGAATGTACGAGAGGATCGCTCGAACGACCGCAAGCGCGGCCTGCTCGTCCATGGCTGCAAAGTGCGCGACGCCCGAGATCTGCGTGTGGGTGTCGGCACCGCCGAGGCGCTCCTGCGTCACTTCCTCGTGGGTAACGGCCTTGATGACGTCCGGACCGGTGACAAACATGAAGCTGGTACCCTTGGCCATGACCAGAAAATCGGTGATCGCCGGGCTATAAACAGCACCGCCCGCGCAGGGGCCGAGAATCGCGCTCAATTGCGGGATCACCCCACTCGCAAGTGTATTACGAAGGAAGATATCTGCGTATCCACCGAGCGACTCGACGCCTTCCTGGATGCGCGCGCCACCGGAGTCGTTCATCCCGATGACCGGGGCTCCGTTCTTCATCGCCAGGTCCATGACCTTGCAGATCTTCCTGGCGTACGCGCCCGATAGTGTCCCGCCGAAGACCGTGAAGTCCTGGGCGTAGACGTAGACGAGGCGCCCGTCGATCCGGCCGTACCCTGTCACGACGCCATCTCCCGGAATCCGTTTCGCGCCCATGCCGAAGTCGTTGCAACGGTGCGCCACGAAACGGTCCAATTCGCGGAAAGTGCCGGCGTCGAGAAGCGAGTCCACACGCTCGCGAGCGGTCAACTTTCCACGCTCGTGCTGCCGGGCAATCGCATCGGCGCCACCGCCAGCCAACGCTACAGCATCGAGGCGGTCGAGTTGATCGAGGAGTTCTTTGCGCTCGGGGTCCATACGGCTCCAGGGGTCGGGGCCGCCCTTTATCGTGTGCATTCCCTCGGCGGCGGGCTACCGTGGGGTGCCAGCGGAGCCTGTGATGCGCGTTCTGTTCTTATTGCCCCTGTCCCTCGTTCTGGGTTGCACGTTCGGACCGGGATCAAAGTCGCCGACCTCCGGAACCACGGACACCGGCGAGGAGTGGATGGATGAGCCTCCGGGCTGCATCAGCATCGATGGCCACGGCGATTTCGCGACCATCGCGGAGGCCATCACGGCGGCGCCAGAAGCGAGCACCGTCAGCGTTTGCCCTGGCACGTACATGGAATCCGTCGTCCTCGACAAGACCGTGTCCATCTCCGGTGAGGACGTTGCCACCACGATCATCACGCCACCGACCAACCTGCACGCGTTCGAGGTGTCGGGCGCTGGCGCCGCGATTGCGAACTTCACGATCACCGGCGCGTCTCGCTCGGGCGTCTACCTGTCCGACGCGACGGACGTCAGCGTCAGCAACGTCGTGTTCGATGGCCCGGCAAACTACGGCGTCGAGTCCACCGCGTCCACCGGTACAATCGTGACCGGATGCACGTTCACTCAACCCGGCTTCGGCGGGATCAGCATCAGCGGCGGCTCCGTCACCGTGGACGCCACGAATTTCGCGCAACCCTACGGGTATGGCGTTCTCGCGCGAGACGGCGCCGATGTGACCTTGACAAGCAACGTTTTCGACGGAACGGTGGCTGCTGCGGGAGACGGGAGTGACGGCTTCACCATCTACGCGGACGGCGCTTCGGTGACGATGAACGGCAACACGATCACCAACCCCGACATCATTGGTGTTTACGTTCTCGATGCTGCGCTTTCCATGAGCGGGGACACCGTGACGGGGGGCGCGTACGGCGTCGTCGCGGCGGGCTCGGCCGGCACAACCACGACCCTCAACAACGTCACCATCACCGACGCGTACCATCAGGGCTTATTCGTGGTCAGCGCCGATCCCGTGGTGATCGACGGCCTGACGATCACCATCGCCGCGGAGGCCTCGGATAGCTGGACCTACGCGCAATGGGGAACGAGGAAGGGTGATATTTTTTGCGGCGCCGCGTTGATCGAAGCGGATGAGGTCGCCGTGTCGAACGCTGCCTTCACGGGGTACGAAAACTACTCCCTCTACGCCGCCTCGTTCACGGGCTCGGGAAACTACACGATCACCGACTCATCCTTCCGCGACGCAGGCCGGAACGGCATTACCATCGACCTCGGCAGCGGCACGGCGGACCTGACCAACGTCACCGTGGACAGCATCCGTGAGCCCGAAATTGCCCAACCGTGCAGCGGCTATGTCGACCAGAGCACGGGCATCCGGCAGGTTTCATCCACGGTCAACCTCACCGGCGTCACCATCTCCAACAATGCCGGGTGGGGTTTCACCGACGTGCAAGGAGAGGCGACGATCACCGACTCCCTGATCGACGGAAACTACTGCACGGGATTCGTGAACTACGAGGCCGTCGCCACGATTACCGGCACCACGTTCACCCACGCCACCCAAATGGGAAGCATCTACGACGCCACCGGCGCGCTCACCCTGACGGGAAACACCTTCATCGACAATCACGCCATGAGCATCAGTGAGTACGACGACGGGCTGGGCAACATCACCCGCTACGAGTCTGACAATTACGGCCGGGACATGTACCTCTATCAGTCAGCGAGCGTCGTGATTTCGGGCAACACATTCTCCGAAGGTGACGTCGGAATCGTCGGAGACGCGGCCTCGGTTTCGGTGACGAACAACACCTTCACCGGGTACGAACGATCACTGCTGGAAGTAGGCTCCACGAGCGATACCGACCCCGCCATCTTTGCGGACAACACGGTCGATGACATCGGCGCCTACGTCGTTTACGCCTCCTCCGGATTCGTCGAGGTCGAGAACGTAACGGTTGGCACCACGCACGAGTCGGAAACGAGCTCCCGGAGCTTCACCAACGACGTCCTGAACTACGAGTACAGCTACACCTCAGCATACCCGGCGTTCGGGGCCTACGGCAGCTACTACAGTTATGACGACGGCACCGGCAACATCGTTACCGTCGAGGGTCCAGCGGGGCTCCGCATCACCAACGTGGAGTTCGGCGACACCGTGCACTCCCTGGTCAACGCCAACGACGCGCGGATCGAGATTGACGGCCTCCATGTTGGGCAGATCGGCGGGAGCCTCGAGGAGGCGTATTCCTACGCGTACGCGATCTACGCCTATTCCGACGGCGCCCCCAGCGAGGTCATCATCAACGACTTCACGGCCACCAGCACGACGGGAACCGCGTTCTACATCTACAACGGCAATGCGACGGAGGGCTACATCGACATCGGCAACGTCGACGTGGGCTCGGTCGGGTACGTCGGCTCCGGCGCGTCCGGCTTCGAGATGGCCGGCAATGCCTCCTACACCATCTCCCACGCTTCGTTTACAGACGTCGACGGCTCCGGACTCACCAACGATGGAGACTACTACTACTACGACTACCTGATCAGCGATTACGTGTACGGCGTCGTCGCCACGGTGGCGATTGTGGACGGCCTGAGCGTGATGAGCGCGGGCGAAGATGGAATTTCGTTCACGGATGGCGACCTTTCCCTCACCAACTCGACGCTCATGGCCGGAGTCGGTGACGGCATTGAAATCAGCGGCGCCACCGTCAGCAGCGGAACAGGGGAGATCATCGGCGCCAGCGCAACCATCACGGGCAACATCATCACGGCAAACGCTGGCTACGGCATGGTCTGCACCGAGACCACGTTAGACGGTTGCAGCGCCAACGACCTCACCGGTAACGGGCTGGGCGAGCAAGTCGGGTGTGACGACGGCTGCGGGATCTGAGTCGCCCTTTGGACGGCGACTTTGTGACGCCCGGCGGGCCGCGCGTCGGCGCGCTACTTCGCCGCCGCCATTTCCCGATGATCCGCCATCGCCCGAATCGCGCGGCCGCCGCCCAGTCGGCCGCGACGCACCAGCTCGGCTTCCAACGCGCGCCAGCACGCGGGATCGCCGGGCTCCAAAAGGAGCGCCGTCTCCGCGTCCTCGGAAGCCGCGGCGCGGCCCATCGCGCGCAGATCCTGACGCGTGCCGGCCCGGCCCGGGTCCAGCAGCACCGCGCGATTCAGACACTCCACGGCTTTGTCCAGACGTCCCGCCAGATGCCACAACACGCCCAGGTCGGCCCACGCGCGCGCCGCCCATGGGTAGATGCGCACGAGTTCCACGCCCACGCGCAACGCATCCGCGTACCGGCGCGCATCCGCCAACTCACCCATCGCCACCGGCCCCAATTGAGCCTCTCCGGCGCGACACACGACGATGCAGTGGTGCGCAAGGCGGACCATGCGCTCGGGCGAGAGTTGCCCGCCGCCATCGAGGTCAAAGTCTGTCGGGCGCTCGTCATTGACGGCGGACGGCGGCGCATACCCGGCGGACGACGCCAGAATCCGCGTGGGCCGCAGCCCGACCTCGTGCAAAGCCAGAATCAGGTCGTCGGGCCGAGCATCGAATTTCCAGTCCCGGTGCCGATGTCCATGCCCAAGTCCACGCGCCACGTGCGCCAGATTGTAGAGCGTGAGCACCGCCAATCCGCCCGATTTCAGCGCGGCGCGCGTCTTCAGGAGCACGCGATGCAGGTGGCTCACATACTCAAGGCTGCCGGAGGCCACAACGGTGTCGTGGGGTCCGCCGAAGTGCGCGGTGTCCAGTGCCCCGGTGCGAATGGAAAAGCGTTCCGACGTGCATGCCACGCTCGGCGCGATGTCGATGCCTTCATACCGGTAGGCCGGCCCGATCATGCGGCCGAGCATCCCCGTTGAACAGCCCAGATCGAGTACATTTTCGCCGCTTTCCGCGAGCAGGACGTCGGCCACGGCGCGGAGGCGCCGGTGCGCCACGTCGTACTTCCACGTTTCGCCATTCCAGCCCGGAGCACCGGAGACAGCGGCGGCGCGATTGGTCACGCCCTTGAAGCCCACGACCGAAGAAGCACCGCCGCACTTTCCCGTCACTGCCGCGAACATGGCATCGATCTGGCGATCTGCCCGGCTGCGGATACCGGGGAGGCGCATCGTAAGGGAGTACTTGCTTTCCTCTCGCGCTCGCCAGCCTTCCACCACGCGCTCTGACAAGTGGCGCGTGTCCGTGATGTCCACCCACCAGGCCCCCAACCCCACGGACTCCATCCACTCGCCCGTCTTGAATTCATACGCGATTCCAACCGCGGGAACGCCGGCTGTGGTGGCAAAAATCAGCGAGTGCATCCGGGTGCCGAGGAAAAAGTCACAAGCGCCCGCCATGCCTCGAACCTCGGCGAACGTGAGCGCGTCGTCCTCGACGACGATGGCTTGCGGAACGCCTGCAGCGACCCGACGCGCCACAATTCGGTCATCCTGTAGGTACCCTCCAAAGCTGGTGCAATTGGACAGGAAGCGAACACGCCCGCCGGTTTCCGCGATCCATGCGCGGCAGGCCGTCGCAACATCGCTCTCGTACGCCGACTGCTGGGCCGGGCCATCCTCGCTGCCGGGAAAATGCCAGTTCCGGACGGTGACGCCGAGCACGGGACGATCGGACGCCTCCGCCGTTCGCGCGCCGCACCGCACTCCCTCTCCCAAAACCGCCGCATCCACGCCCACATGCAGGGGCGCGCCTACGCCCAGCGAGCGAACGATCTCCGCGCTCGCCTGATCGCGAACGCCGATCCACGCGGCGCCGTCAAGCACCTCACGCGCGCCCATCCGGGAGAGCGGGGCGACGAGCGGGCCGATGCTCTGGCCGAAGATCGCGTACGGCACGCCCGCGCGCCGGGACAGGTGCATCGTCGCCAAGCGAGGATTCAGGTTCTTTGCGTACAGATCATGCAGGAAGGAGCCGCCGCAACTGACGACGAGGTCCGCCCGGCGGATGGCGCGGGCAACGCCCACGACGTCGTGATCCGCGATGGCGTCGATGCCATGGAAATGGTGTGCGACCCCCGGGAAGTGGGAAACGACACCGATCTCCGCGCCGCGCGCCGCGAATCCCGTGATCATGCCGTCAAGGATCGCTGCGTCGCCGCGATTCGACGAGCAAAAGGAGTCGGTAATAAGGATGCGCATCACGCGGCGAAGACCTCGTCGTGCAGACGCTCGGCAACACACGCCGCGTCGTGCGCGGCCGCAAGCACGGGACCGGCCGTCCCCATTCGTTCCAGCTCGGACGGCCGCTGGAAAAGCCGCGTCAGGGCCGTCACCACTGCAGCCACATCACCGGGCGTGAGCAGGAGGCCGTTGACGCCGTCGGCGACGAGGTCGGGAATCCCGGCCAGCCGCGACGCGATCACCGGCCGCCGCAGCGCGCCGGCTTCCGCCAGGACCGTCGGGATGCCGTCCATGTCACCATCCCCCGCAACAATGCTCGTTGCAGCTACGAGATCAGCCCGCGCCATCGCGGCCAGTGCGTCGGCGTACGGCAACATGGGCGTCAGTCGCAGTCCCGGCGGAGGGTTTTCCACCAATCCCTCACCCCCGATGATTTCAAGGTCAAGCCCAGGCAGATGGGCGTGCGCCCAGCCCTGGATGAGCACGGCAAAGCCTTTTTTCGCGACGGGCCTGCCAACGGCGACGACGCGGCGGAGGCGCGTGGGCGCGGGGAGTGCCGACTGCAACAACGTCGTAAGGGATGCCGCATTCGGGACGACCGAAATTCGGGCGGGATCCACACCGCGCGCGGCGATGTAATCCCGGTGGAAGCGCGAGATAGTGACGATTCGCTTTGCCGTGATCCCGCGCCATTCTTCCGGACGAACGGCGGCGTCCTGACGGAAGATGTCGTAGGCGTGGGCCGTCAACGACCACGGCCGCCGCGCCCTGTCCGCCAGCGGACCGACGACACGGACGGCGAAGTCGGCAAAGTGAACGTGGACGTGATCGTAGCGGGCGAGCACCGGAATGGCCGACGCATCGACCCCGACGTGCACCGGCAAGAGCGGCAAACCCGCCGCACCGGCGCCGAAGCGAACGTCCTCGGCCCCCCGTTGATGGGTGATGATCCCTATCTCTACACCCATGGCTTCAAGCGCGCGAATCTCCGCATGCACGAAGGTTTGAGAGGCCACAGGGTACTCGGCAAGGACGTAGGCGATGCGCACGATGCTCGCCCTTCGGTCCCCTTTGGAGAATCTTGAGAGAATTCTTCTCGGAAGTTGCGCGCGCCGCGGGAGTCGCGTGGGCGACGCGATTCGCTCGCCCCAATCGCATCGCCGACGTATGCTCTCCCGATCCCGGAGTGACGTTGGGCGAGTACGGCCAAAGCACCGAAATGGTGACGACCTCCAGTGACGCGCTCTCTCCCGTGCGCACGATCACGCGCGCTTTCGAGCTGATCCAACGGAAACCGAATGGCCTCATCATCGGGTCCGTGATCATGTTTGCCGTCGCGATGGTTGGTCAGGTGTCCTCTCGAATCGGGGGCAGTTTCGATCCGGACATGGCGCGCGGCCTCGATAGCACCGCTATCGCCGCCATCGCGGGGGCATTTTTGGTGACGATCAGCATCGCGGTCATCGTTGGCGTGGCGGAGTTGTTGTTCACGCTCTGGTTCGAGACGGGGTTTCTGCGCGTGCAAGCGGATGTTCTCCACGAGGGAGAGGGCGCGGTCTCGCTGCTGTGGACGGGTCTTGATCGCATGTGGCACCTGTTCTGTTGGTACTTCCTTGTGGGAACCATCAACTTCGGCGTGTTCGCCATCGCGTTTACGCCCGCACTTGGTGTTGGCTTCTACTTTGGGTACCGGCAGCAATGGCTGCCCTGCATCCTGGGCGCTTCGCTGCTCATCCTCGCCGCCCTCCCGTTCACGCTGTGGTTCAGCCTTGGGCTGCAGTGGGGGTCGCGCTGGGTCGCTCTCGAGAACCTCGGGCCGATGGAAGCGCTCGAAAAAAGTTGGGAAATGGCCGCAAATCGCCGCATCAAAACGTGGTTCTTGCTCCTCGCCCGGACGTTGCTCAACTTTTGCGGACTGCTCATGTGCGGCGTCGGACTGATCGCAACGCGCCCCATCGGCGACCTTGCGATGACGGACGCATTCTTCGCGCTGAAAAAGGAAATGTACCCGCCCGAGGTGAGGCCATGATCGCGCTCCTGCTCGCATGCCAAACGCCGGTGACCGACGATGGTGAACAGCACGACGCCGGCCAGGTTGACGACACGGGCGATGTTGCCCGTGCTCGATGGAATTTCCTCGTCTTCATGAACGGAGACAACGACCTCGAAGACTACGTCGTCCACGACCTGAACGAGTTGGAAGCGGGCGTCCAGAGCGCGGACATGAACGTGCTGGTTCAGGCCGACCGAACCCCCGAGTACGACGACTCCGATGGAGATTGGACGTCCACCCGTCGGTATCGCATCACGCCCGACGCAGACTGGGACGTCGTGCGCTCGCCCGTCCTTGCCGAGTTGGGCGAACTCAACATGGGGGACCCCGAGGTGCTCGCCGACTTTCTGGCGTGGGCGGCCCGCGACTACCCGGCGGAACACACCGCGCTGATCCTTTGGGACCATGGAGATGGCTGGAATCTCACCGGTGCGCCGACCGCGAAACGCAGCGGGTGGCAGGCCGGTGCAAACGGAAACGCCCCTCCCCCGCCCGGCATCTCCTGGGATGAGACGGACGGTGGATTCATCTCCATCGCCCATGGGGAATTGGGGGGCGCGCTCGCTCCGATGGTGGCAGAGAACGGAAAATTCGATTTGATCGGGTTCGACGCGTGCAACATGGCCACATGGGAGGTTGCGGTGGCGCTTGCGCCCTACGCGCACGCGATGGAAGCGGCGGAGACGACCGTTGGGTGGGAAGGCATCCAATACGAAAGCGCCATCCACTTCCTGGCCGAGCGTGACGACGCAACCGGAAAGACGCTCGCCGCGCAGATCGCGGCCGACCAGGTAGCGACCGGACTCGAGTATACGGCTTCCGCCATCGACCTTGAATCCATCGACGATCTAGCCGCTGCCATCGATGCCCTGGCCGTGGCAGCGCTTGCCGACCCCGCGCTCAATGCAGCGGTGCTGGAGGCGCGCAACGACGCCGGAACGGCCGAGAAAGAATGGCACGACTACTACATCGACATCGGAAGCTTTGCCAAGAAGCTCGGCTCCCGGGCGCCCGACCACGCCAACCTTGGAGCCGACGTGTCCACCGCGCTCTCCGTCAGCGTTCTGGGAGCGTACGCCAACCAGCCCTATCTGTGGACGACCGGCCTGTACGGCATGATGGACGCCAACAACAACATGGCCGTGAACCTCTACCACGAGGGGGAGGGCGCGCGCTGGGCCGAGTTGACCCACTGGGACGAACTGCTCCTTTCGTGGACCTCCCAACCGGGGATTGGGCCGGTGGAAACTCCATGGCTGTGAGCATATTCGTGGTGTCGGCGAGCGGCGTTCGTCGCCACGCGGCTCCGTAGAGCGTGAGCAAAGCAGGCGGAGCGGCGTTGGGTGCCCTGGAGCGGCTGGAAGCCCTCGGAAACCGCCTCCCGGATCCGCTCTTCCTGTTCGCGGGAATGGCGGGGATCATCGCGTTGGCGTCGGCGCTTCTTGCCGGGTTGACGGTGGAGAATCCGGCCACACACGCCAACGTTACCGTCGTGAGCCTGATGACGTTCGACGGCGGGCGTCGGATGATCACGGAGGCCGTGAAAAACTTCACCGGATTCCCGCCGTTGGGCACCGTCCTCGTCGCGATGCTGGGCATCGGCGTGGCCGAGCGCGTCGGGCTGGTTGCGAGCGCGCTCCGCGGGATGGTCGCTTCCGTGCCGCCGGCGCTGCTGACCACCGCGCTGGTGTTCGCCGGAATTGAGTCGTCGCTGGCCGCAGACGCTGGCTTTGTTGTGCTCGTGCCCTTGGGCGCCACGCTGTATGCGAGTGTGGGGAGGCACCCCCTGGCGGGCATGACCGTTGCGTATGCATCCGTGTCCGGCGGGTACGGCGCGAACCTGCTCATCACCGCGCTCGATCCGCTGCTGGCGGGGTTGTCCACGGCGGCGGCGCACCTCGTCGACCCCAGCGTGACCGTCCTCGCAACATGCAATTGGTATTTCAACGCCGTGAGCGTGGTACTGCTGACGATTACCGCCACCGTCATCGCGCGTTGGACGGAGCCGGCGTTCGGGGAGTGGAAGGTGCCGCCTCCCGTGAGCGAGGTCGTCACAGAAGGACGGGGCCTTCGAGCGGCCGGGCTCGCGGTGGCGGCGTATCTGCTGGTCGTCGGTATCGCCGCGCCGTTCGTACTCTACAACGGAAGCTGGACTCCCCTCTACGCCAGCATGGTGATGCTGGTGAGCGCTGGCTTTTTCCTCCCTGGCGTCGCCTACGGAATGACGATTGGTCGCATCCGCGAGACGCGAGATGTCGCCGAACTGGCGGCCGAGGCGATGGCGGGGATGGGCAGCTACATCGTGCTCGCCTTCGCGGCGGCGCAGTTCGTTGCGTGGTTCGGCTGGTCCAACCTGGGCCTGGTGCTCGCCGTGCACGGCGCACAACTGCTTCACGGATTTGGACCGCTGCCGTTGACACTCGCCATGATCGTCGTCAGTGGGGTCGTGAATGTGATCATCGCAAGCGCCAGCGCGAAGTGGGCCATCATGGCGCCGGTGTTTGTCCCGATGATGATGCTTTTGGGGGTGCCACCGGACTTGACCCAAGCGGCCTACCGGATTGGGGATGCCGTCACCAACATCGTTACGCCGCTGCTTCCCTACGTGCCCATCGTGCTCGCGACGGCGCGGCGGTATCGTCCGGACGCGGGAATGGGCACGGTGCTGGCGGCCCAGGTGCCGTACGCGATTGTCTTTGGCGTGCTGTGGACGTTGATGCTGCTGGGTTGGACGGCGATGGGGTGGCCGCTGGGCCCCGGATGAATAGTAATAGTAACATCCTGACACCGCCGTACCTTCGGCTGGGGCCGGGGTTCGCGGACGTGGTCACGCCGGCACGATTTCCAAGGGAAATCCTGCGATTTCGGAATCAGCGTGCGGCGGGAACGGTGGGCCTGGACACGCTGACCGAGCCGGAATGGCGCGCGGCGTTCGCGCGGTTCGCGCCTCTCCCCGGGAACTTGCCCGCGCCGCTGGCCCTTCGCTACCACGGGCACCAGTTCGGCAGCTACAACCCAAATCTCGGGGACGGGCGTGGGTTCCTCTACGCACAGTTGCGGGACGATCGCGGACGCCTGCTGGACCTTGGCACCAAAGGCAGCGGCACGACCCCATGGTCGCGCGGAGGAGACGGGCGACTCACACTCAAGGGCGGCGTGCGCGAGCTGTTGGCCACAGAGATGCTGGAGGCGCTCGGTGTCGACACGTCCAAGACGTTTAGCCTGATTGAAACCGGGGAGTCGCTGACGCGGCACGATGAGCCGTCGCCAACGCGCGCCTCTGTGCTCACCCGCCTCTCCTACTCCCACATCCGCTTTGGGTCCTTCCAACGGCTCGCCAGGATCGGGGACGACGCAGGACTCCGAAAACTCCTCGACTACGCAATCGCAGAATATCACCCGACCACGACCGGACCGGCCTCCTTCCTGCACGCCGTGTGTGCTGCGGTCGCGACGACGTGCGGGCAGTGGATGGCGGCCGGCTTTGCCCACGGGGTGCTGAACACCGACAACATGAACATCACGGGGGAGAGCTTCGATTACGGACCGTGGCGTTTCGCGCCCGTGGCCGATCCGCTATTTGTCGCTGCGTATTTTGACGCGTCGGGCCTGTATGCATGGGGGCGACAGCCCGAGGCTGTGCGTTGGAATCTCGACCGACTCGCCGACGCGCTGGCCCCCCTCGGGGAGCCGCTTGGATCCGCCCTGGACGGGTTTTCATCCTCCCTCTTCGCCGGCCTCCGGATGGGTGTGCTGACCCGACTTGGGCTGCGCTCAGCCGGCGAGGCGGCGGACACCGTGCT
This sequence comes from Klebsiella pneumoniae, assembly GCA_945861635.1. Taxonomy (GTDB): domain Bacteria; phylum Myxococcota_A; class UBA796; order UBA796; family SXON01; genus CAMAWH01. The sequence goes on from CAMAWH010000036.1 coordinate 43,146, forward strand.
GGTCGAGGAGTGGTTTCGTTGGCTGGAGCGGACACGCGCGCCGCTGGACCAGGCGTATTTCGACTGTTTTGGCGGAAAGGAGGGGCAGACTCGGCGCCAACAGTCACCGCAGTCGGCACGCTATCGCGAACGCGAATTCGACCTCCTGGGGGAGCTGTTCTCGGCGTACCTGCCGAAAGCCGCCGAACGTCTGGGAGACGCCTATCTGCAACGTGAGCGACCCATCGATCTGCGCATCGAGACGGTGGAAGCCCTGTGGGACGCCATCGCTATTGCCGATGATTGGGCGCCACTGGAGAAGCACATCGCCGGGATTCGCGAGTTGGGAGCGCTGCTCACCGGCCAAGCGGGAGGCCGCTACCGGACAACCCCGTAGATGTTGTAGGCTTGGCCCGTAAGGGCCGTCGCGGCGCCGAACGTGACCGGGAACGCGGTGGCGAAGTTGGCGGACTTGTAAAAGACCACATTGCTCGACACGCCGCTGGTCGTGTAGGCCGTGCGACAGGCGGACGTTCCGCACGCCCACACCAGCCAGTAGTCGCCGGCCGCCACCGAAACCGGTGCCCCCACAACATCGATCTCCAACGCCCCGACCACGGTTGCCGCGCTGGCCGTGTACGCGACGCGCGTCCCTGGAGCCCCAGCGGTGTCGGAGTACAGCGCCATCTTGACGTTGCCCGACGCGATTTTCGCGATGTGCCCAAGGGAGTACAAGTCCAACGCACTGGTCACCGTCACCTCTACCGCGAAGAGGTAGTTGACGGCTTCGCTGCCGGTGCTGCTGTACTCCGTGTAGTAGCCAATCATGTAGCTGGGCGCGAGCACGGTCACGGAGTCCGTTCCGGCCGAACCGGACGTCGTGCCGTCGTTCGGCGTCGCGCTGCACAGCCAGACGTCACCTGTCGCCGTTTCAGCAGCATCGACGGTGCTCGTTGTCGAAGTGTCGGTGGCGCCGGAGTAGGCGCCGCCGTCGACCGTCCACGTGAATGTGTAGGTCACCGTGTCCCCGTCCGCATCGGTGCTCGCCGTGTCAATCATGCACACCAGATCATCCAACGCTTCTTCCGGGTCTTCGGGATCGATGCTGACGACGGGCGCCGCCGGCGCCGAATTGATGACCGTTGCGGCGGACGAGTCCACCGCAGAACCCGAGGTTGTGCCATCGGAAGGTGTTACGCGGACGTACACGCTGTCGCCGCTCGAGAAGTAGGTCGTTCCGGAGAGGGAGGACGCCGTGCCGGCCACCACACTCCCGTTCACGTACCACGCATAGGTGAATGTGCGCGAGTCACCGTCCACGTCCGCGGATGTGATGGACGTCGTGATGGTCGTGCCCGTGGTCGGGGCGTAGGTCGAGAGCGTCACTGCGGAAATCGTCGGAGCGGTGTTGGAGATCGTCACGGAGTTCGAGGCCACTCCTGTACCGTTTCCCGTTCCGTCGTTGGGTGTTGCTGTGCAGTAGACGGCCTGAGTCTTGCTGAAGTAGGTGCCCGACAAGGTGGACGTGGTCTGACTGATGGCGGAACCTCCGACACGCCACGCATAGGTGTACGTGAAGCTGGTGGTGCCGTCCGCGTCCGTCGTGCTCCCGGGGGTGCACGTCATCGTGTCCGCTTCATAGGCCGTCGTTGGGGTCAGCGCGACGCTCGCCAGCACGGGAGCGGTGTTGGAGATCGTTCGGGTGCTGGAGGTGCGGACCGTGCCGGTGTCGGTGCCATCGCTTGGGGTCACCGCGCACACCACAGCGTCACCGCGATAGAAACCGCCAGCGAGGGTGGATCCCGTACCGGCTGCGGTGCCACCGATGGTCCACGCGGTCGTTGACGCGGTCGCGTCGCCGTCGACGTCCGTGTACCCCGTCACGACGCACGTCAGGGTATCTGCAGCATACGCCGTGGTTGGGCTGATCGCGACGCTGGTAATCGAGGGCGGCGAGTTCGCGACCGTCGCCGCAGCGGACGCCATGGCGGTGCCAGACGACGCACTGTCGGACGGCGTAACACTCACATACACTGTGTCCCCGCGCGAGAAGTACGTAGCACCCGAAAGTGTAGACGTCGTGGCCGCAACCACGCTGCCATTCACATACCAGGCATAGGCGTACGTGCGGGAGTCGGAGTCGGCATCGGTGGCCGCCGCCGTTGCCGTGAGTGTTGCGCTGGTGGTCGGCGCATACGACGACAACGTGACGCTCGTCATCACCGGCGCCGTATTGGAAATCGTCACGGAATTGGAGGCCACAGACGCGCCCGCCCCCGTGCCGTCATTGGGAATCGCGTTGCAGATCACCGCCTGATTTTTGGCGAAGTAGGTACCTGTGAGCGTAGAGGACGTCTGCGAGATCAACGAGCCCGCCACCCGCCACGTGTAGGTGTAGGTGAAGCTGGTCGTGCCATCCGCATCCGTGGTTGTTCCCGGCGTACACGCCATCGTGCTGCCCTCGTATGCCGTCGTCGGGGTGAGATCGACGCTCGCCAGTACGGGCGAGCTGTTCCCGATCGTGAGGGACGTGGAGGAGCGCGCGGTACCCGTATCGGTACCATCACTTGGGGTGACCGTACACACGACCGCATCCCCACGCACGAACGCGCCTGCGAGGGTCGTCGCGGTGCCTGCGGCCGTGCCGTTCACGGTCCAGGCGTACGTGGACGCGGTGACATCACCGTCCGCATCCGAGTAGCCATTTGCCGTGCAGGTGAGCGTGTCGGAGAGCGTCGCCGTTGCCGGAGTGACGGTGACGCTGGTGATCGAAGGGGCGGTGTTGCCAACGGTCGCGACCGTACTGGCAACGGCATCCCCCGACGTCGTCCCGTCACTTGGGATCACGCTCACATACACCGTATCGTCACGTGTGAAGTAGCTTGTCCCTGCAAGCGAGGACGTCACCGGCGAAATGAGGATGTCATTGACGTACCAGGCGTAGGTGTACGTCCGCGTGTCGCTATCGACGTCCGAGGACGTCACCGTCGTGGTCAGCGTCGTGCTCGTCCCTGGGGTGTACGACGACAGCGCCACGGTGGAAATCACCGGTGCCGTGTTCGAGATCGTGACCGAATTGGACGCCACGCCGGTGCCAAAGCCCGTGCCATCACTCGGAACAGCCGTGCAATAGACCGCTTGGTTCTTGTTGAAATAGCTGCCTGTCAGCGTCGCCGTTGTCTGGGTGATCAGCGACCCAGCGACACGCCAAGTGTAGGTGTACGTGAAGCTGGTGGTCCCGTCGGCGTCCGTCGTCGAACCGGGGGTACACGTCAGTGTATCCGCCTCGTACGCCGTCGTTGGCGAAAGATCGACACTGGCGATCACCGGCGCTGCGTTGCCGATCGTCATGTTGGAGGAACTCCGCGTCGTGCCCGTGTCCGTTCCATCATTGGGCGTGATCGAGCACGCCACGATGTCGCCACGCACGAATGCCCCGGAGAGCGTCGAAGCCGTGCCAACCACTGTGCTATTGACCGACCAAACGGTTGTAGACACACTCGTGTCTCCGTCGGCGTCGGCGTACCCCGTCGGAACGCACGTGAGCGTGTCGGCCGCTGTCGCGGCGGTCGGGCTGATCGCCACACTGGTGATCGTCGGGACGCTGTTCGCCACCGTCGCCACCGGCGAACTGACCGGCGTGCCGCTCGTCGTGCCGTCGGAGGGGGTCACGGACACGTACACGGTGTCGCCGCGCGAGAAGTAGGTCGTGCCCGCCAACGACGATGTGGCCGGCGCGATCAGCACGTCGTTGACGTACCACGCATAGCTGAGGGTGCGCGTGTCTCCGTCCACGTCAGAGGATCTCACCGTTGTCGTGAGGGTCGCGCTTGTGCCCGGGACGTAGGAGGAGAGCACAACCGTCGAAACGACCGGCGCCGTGTTGGAGATCGTGACGGTGTTGGACGCTACCGCCGTGCCAGCCCCCGTCCCGTCATTCGGGGTAACCAGACAGTACACCGCCTGATTCTTGGCGAACGCGCTGCCCGACAGCGTGGTGCTGGTGATGCTCGTGAGCGTGCCACCAACGCGCCAGGCATAGGTGTACGTGAACGAGGTGGTGCCGTCGGCGTCGGTGACCGCGCCCGGTGTACACGTCAAGACGTCCGCCTCGTAGGCCGTCGTCGGAGTGAGGTCAACACTCGCGAGCACGGGCACAGAATTCGCGATCGTGACGTTGCTCGACGTGCGCGGCGTGCCCAACAGCGTTCCGTCGTAGGGTGTGACCACGCACGCCACGACATCGCCGCGGACGAACGCGCCCGCGAGCGTTGCGTCTGAGCCGACGGCCACCGCGTTGACGGTCCACTCGTAGGTCGATTCGCTGGGGTCAAGGTCGGCATCGGTGTAGCCGGTGACAGTGCAGGTGAGCGTGTCGGCGGCGGACGGCGACGCCGGCGTGATGCCAACGCTCGTAATCGACGGCGCCGAATTTTCGACGGTGGCGACAGACGAGCTGACCGCGACGCCGTCCGACGTCCCATCGTTCGGCGTGACCTGCACGTACACGGTGTCGCCGCGCGAGAAGTAGGACGTGCCCGACAGCGTAGACGTCGTCGGCGCAATCACGCTGCCATTGACGAACCACGCATAGGCGATGGTGACCGTTCCACCATCTCCATCCGCCGTGGCGGCTGTCGCCGTGAGCGTGTCGTTCGTGTACGGCACGGACGACGAGAGCGTGACGGACGTGATTTCCGGGAGCGAATTGGCGATCGTGACCGTGTTGGACGCAACGGCAGCTCCGTCCGACGTTCCGTCGTTTGGCGTGATCGTGCAGATGACACTATCCCCCGCCGAAAAGTACGTGCCAGAAAGGGTCGTGGACGTGGGAGTGACGGCGGAACCGTTCACCGTCCACACGTACCGGTGGGCGAACGACGTTGTGCCGTCCGCGTCAGTGGTCGCGCCTGGCGTACACGTCAACGTACTCAACTCGTACGCGACCGTGGGCGTGAGCGTCACGTCCGCGAGCACCGGGGGCGTGTTCGTGACCGTCAGGCTGTCAGCGACCGGTGTGCCCGTATCCGTTCCGTCGTAAGGCGTTACTGTGCACGCCACCGTATCGCCGCTCACAAACCCTGTAGAGAGCGTGCTCGCGGAGCCAGCCGCCGCACCATTGACGGTCCACGCGAGCGTGGATTCGTCGGCGTCACCGTCCGTGTCGCTGAATCCGCTGTACGCACACGAAAGCGTGTCCGAAGCGTACGCCGGCGCCGGCGAAATCGTCACGCTGCTGACGCTCGGAAGGCTGTTGGAAATCGTCGTTGACGCCGAGACGGACGAGCCCGACACGGTGCCATCGGTCGGCGTGACCGTCACCGCCACCACGTCGCCAAAGTCGAAATACGTGACGCCCGAAAGAGTCGCGCCCGATTCGGCGACCGCGGATCCGTCCACCGTCCAGACGTACGTGAGCGATACGGTATCGCCATCGATGTCGGTGGCCGTCACCGTGGCGGTGAGCGTGTCGGACGTGCCCGCGGGAGAGGGCGTGAGCGTGAGAGCGCTCGCGACGGGCGCAGTGTTGAGGATCGTGACCCCGCTCGACGTGACCGTGGCCCCGGCGTCCAGGCCGTCGTTCGGCGTCGCAGAGCAGCGGACCACGTCATTGTGGGCGAAGTACGTCGCGGCGAGCGTTGCCGTGCTGGCGGAGATCGCCGTTCCGTTGACGCTCCACGCGTAGGTGTAGGTGAACGACGTCGTGCCGTCGGCGTCCGTCGTCGACCCCGGAACGCACGTCAGCGTGTCCGCCTCGGTTGGCGAGGATGGTGTAATCGCCACGTCGGCCAGCACGGGCAACGTATTTTCGATGACGACGGAATCCGTGAGCGCGGCACCCGCGTCCGTGCCGTCGAACGGAGTCGCCGTGCAAACGACCTCATCGCCACCCTCAAATAATCCAGACAGCGTGTCGCCGCTGCCGACGACAACCCCGTTTACGGTCCACTCGATCGTCGTCTCATCCGCATCCCCGTCGGCGTCCAGGTACCCGGAAGCCGTGCATTCAAGCGTGTCGGAGACATCCGGAAGCACGGGCGTCATCACGACGTCGGACAGCGAGGGTAGCGAGTTCGAGATGGTGAGCGCCGCGGAAACAGCGGCCGCACCCGCCGTCGTCCCATCGTCGGGCGTGATGGTGCACGTGACAACGTCGTCCCGCGACCAGTTGGAGTCGTCGAGCGTGGCGGCGGTCGTCGCCAGGGTCGAGCCGTTGACCGTCCATGCGTAGCTCACGGAAACGGCGTCGCCGTCGGCATCGGTGAGCTTCCCAGCGGTGCACGTCAGCGTGTCCCCTTCATAGGCCGGGTCCGGGGAAAGCGTCGCATCTGCGACGGTCGGCAGCGCGTTCTCGATGGTGACCGAGGCGGATGCCGAAGGACCGTCTCCAACGCCGTCGTTCGGCGTCACCGTGACGGTCCAGACCTCGTCTCGGGTAGTGGCCGACGCAGGCACAGTTGCGCTGGAGTACGACGACGCTGCACCGTCGACGGCCCAGTCGTAGGCGTAGGTGACCACGTCACCATCGGCGTCCACGCTGGCGGTGTCCATCACGGCCGTCAGATCGTCATCAGAACCGGGAGCCCCTGGGGTGATCGAAACGACAGGCGCGGTGGGCAGCGTGTTGATCGTGATGCCGATGGTGTCGATGTCATAGAGCCCATCACCGTCGAGCGCGGTGAGGCTGATCACGTGATCGCCAGCGCTCAGCGTCGCGAGGTCAAACGTTGTCAGGCCCGCGGCATCGGCGGAGGTCGTGTCCAGTTCGCCGTCAACGTCACTTTCCCACGTCACGCCGAGCGCGTCGGGGGCCGTCTGGCTGTCCACCACGCTCCCGAGGAACGTAATTTCCTCTCCCACGTTGTAGATATCGCCCTCGACCGGCGCGTCGATGGTCGCTTCCGGGGGCTCGCCGACGCTGTAGATAACGGTGTCCGCGCACGTAGCCCCCTGGTCATCCGTGCCGGTGAGCGTGATGACGTGCGTGCCGACGGAGAGCGTCGTGAGCGTTACGGCGGCGGAGCCATCCGCGCGCACCGCGCCGCCGCCCATGCCGCCATCGAGATCGCTCGACCACGCAGCCGTGAGCAGGTCCGCGGCGACATCCGGATCCGAAAGTTCGCCTTCGAACGTCACCGAAGTACCCTCCGGCGCGTACGATCCATCCGCCGGGGCCACGATACTGCACAGCGGGTCGCGGTTCACATCGCCTACTGTGAAATCAACCGCGTCCGCACTTGATTTTCCGCTCGAATCCGTGACCGTTAGTGTCAACGTGTGCGCGCCGGACGCCAGGACGAGCGTATCGGCGAGCGCGCCATCGGCGTCCGGCACGGCATCGAGGTCCACAGCGTCACCGTTTTCATCCGTCCATGCGACCACGAGCGCGGTGGGGGCGTCTTCCTCGTCGGACACGACAGCGCTGACCGTGATGGCTGCGCTCGAGAAGTACACCCCGTCCGCTTCCGGCGAGGTGATGGAAACGGAGGGGCTGCCGCCTTCCTCCAGAAGAATTTCCACGCGGGCCGTTCCGCTGGCGCCCTCCGAATCCTGCGCCACCAGCACGACTTCCTCTTCGCCGAGGGCCAGCGTGGCTTCACACGTCGTGCCGCCGTCGGCGCTCACCGCCGCCGAGGCGCACAGTTCTCGGGCGCCCGTATACCATGTTGCACGCAGCGTATCCGCAGATTCGTCCACGTCCGAAACGGTGCCGCGGAGGGTAAATGCAGCGCCCTCGCGCTCGGTATCCCCGTCCTTGTGGGAGATGATCGTCGCAACCGGCTCGTGGTTCTCTCCCTTCGGAGAGCCGCTATCTGCCTCCGAGCAAGCCGCAAGGAGCAACAAGGAAATCAGCGTCGAGGTAGCCCGCATCGAAAGCTCCCGTGACGGCGTGCCAGCGTGCCGATTGCAGCGGCCAGTACGGTACTCTACATTCGCCGGGGCGTCAAAGGGGGAGTGGCTGGAGTTACCCCACCGACCTCTCCCGGCGGTCTCGGCGGCCGGGCTCTGGGTTGCTGGAGTGCGGGGCCGCGGACGCTGGGACCCGGGGGCCGGGTGGCGGGTTCTGGATGGCCGGGGGGCTGAGACGTTCGGTGCGGGCGCATCGACCGGACGGAAACGACGCTGATCGCAGCATGGTCAATGTCGTAGGGCCTGGCGCCGTGCGGGCCCGCACGCGTCGCAACCGGCGTGCCGCGCGGCCAATTGTGGCACCAGATAGACTATCTGGCCGGGGTTGTGGCCGCGCGGCGGCGTCGCGCCTGCGCGCACGCGTCGTGACCGGCGTGCCGCGCGGCCAATTGTGGCACCAGATAGACTATCTGGCCGGGGTTGTGGCCGCGCGGCGGCGTCGCGCCTGCGCGCACGCGTCGCAACCGGCGTGCCGCGCGGCCAATTGTGGCACC
>CAMAWH010000037.1 GCA_945861635.1 Klebsiella pneumoniae
GAGTACGACCCTGGGGTCGTCACCGAGGCGCTCCTCAGCCCGTGGTTGCGTCGATTTGCCGGGTTGGTCGTTGCGTTCGTCGTGGCGGGGGTGATCCTTGCCGGTGGGTGGGTCCTGGTCTGGCGTCCCGTGCTCGCCATTCGCGAGGAGACGGAGCTGGCGCTCCACGGAGATGCCGAGCGAGTCCACTCGCCGATCCGTTGGCGCCCGTATGAGGAGCTTGCGCACTCGATCAATCGTGTACTGAGTCGGGCGCGCCGGTAGGAGAGCACCTTGACGACCGGGCGCGGAACGGCCACCTTTGGCAGCGAATGGAACCGATACCGGTCCTGATTGGGCGCGAGGGTCTGCTTGCCGGACAGCAGTGGGTGATCACGGCTGATGGGCTGCGCCTTGGCCGGGAGCCCGGCAACGAGGTTCGGATCGACGACGCGGGCATCAGCCGCCAACACGCGCGGGTGCTGGTGCACAACGGCGTCGTGTGGGTGCAGGACGCGGGCTCGCGAAACGGCGTTTTCGTCAACGGGGAACGTGTTCCCGACCACAAGCAGGTCACCCCGGGAGACAGGGTGGTGGTGGGAAATCACGCCTTCGAAATCGGGCTGGTCGCGGCGTCCGCGGTCGCGGCGCCTCCATCTCACATGGGTTCGCGGCCGCCATCGTCGGGTTGGAAAATCTGGCCGTTCGCGCTGGTCGGCGTGCTCGTATTCGGATGCGTCGGCTGTTTCGGGGTGTACGGAATGCTGCGCGATAGAGATGCGGACGTCTCCGTCGCGCCCTCCAAGCCGGCGTATTCGTTGTCGGGCATGCTCGATGAGCAGCCGGCGGATGCGGTGCCGCCGCCCGACCCATTGAAGCCGCCCGCCACCGTACAGGATGCGTTGGCGGTTGCCGTCGGCGCGGATGAGGCCGCGCAACGCGCCAAGCTACCGGACCCGCCGCCCGGCGCAACCGAGGCAAGTTTGATCGACAAGGCCACGTCGTTGTATGGCTCGGGGCGCCTCACGGAATCGCGCACCCATTATCAGATGGCGCTCAAGCTCAATCCGGCGTGTGAGATCTGTGCCGTCCGAATTACGCGCATCAACGCGCAAATCGCAGAGCGCGCCCAGACTGCCTTCGATGCGGGCATGCGCGCGTACGAAAGCATGCAGTTCGGGCACGCGGAAGCGAGCTGGGAAGCGGTGTTGCAGCTCGTGCCGGACCCGGCCGATCCGATGCACATTCGCGCCGCCGAATATCTGGTCAAGGCCAAGGCCGGCGCACATCCCTAGACCGCAACGCCTCGGGATGGCGTAGAATGGGGGGTCGGAGTCCGCGGTGTTGAGCGCGAGGCAAGTAGAAATCTTCATCCGCCGCCCGGGCCATCCGGAGCGCAGGGTTGCGCTCGACCGCGGCATCCTTGCGCTGGGCCGTGCGGAAGACAACGATTTGGTCCTGCCGGACGTCGGCGTGTCGCGTCGGCATGCACGCCTGCATGTCACCGACGACGCCGTGCTCGTCGAGGACATGGGCAGCGGAAACGGCACCTGGTTCAAGGGTCAGCGCGTGGCGCGTCAGGTGCTGGGAGATGGGGATGAGGTGACGATAGACCCGTTCACGCTGCGCTTGGCGGTGCAGGGTCCGGTGGTGAACGCCGACATTACCGATGGCCGCGACGCAACGGTGCAACTCGGCGCGTCCGTGCCGTTCGCCCGCCTGACGGTGATCAGCGCCCACAAGATGGAGCAGCGTGACTTCACCCTGCCCACGGCCGGAATCGTGACGCTCGGCCGGTCCGACAAAAACGGCATTGTTCTGCCGGAACCGGCATCTTCTCGCGTTCACGCGGAGATCGGCTGCTCGTTGGAGGCGTGGACGCTCAAGGATCACGGATCCAGCAACGGCACGTTTGTGAACGCGCGCCGTGTGAAGGAGCGAGTGCTGGAAGATGGCGATCGCATCCGCATCGGCACCGTAGAGTTGCGCTTCGGACTGGTGCATCCCGCGGAAGGCGGGCCCGAGCGGACGGAGAACTTTGACGCGAACCTGCACTCCGGGGCGCCGGGGCCTCCGCCGACCATGCCCGTACCGGTGTCGCAGCCGAACGCGTGGGCGCCGGCGCCCGACGCATCCACACCGAACCTTCCGCGTGTCGCGGGCGGCGGCTTCGGCGCGGCGCCAACGGTCGTGCATGCTGCCGCACCACCCGTCCCGCCGCGGCCGGAGCCGTGGGCGGCTGGACCCGCGTCGGCGCCGGTTCCGTTGTCCGGCGGATTCGTCGAGATCGACGTCGATGCGTCCAAGGTGCGCGCGAAGAAGGGGCCGCGGATGCGCGGGCGCAGCGGTGGAACGGGATTTTTTTCACGGCCCATCAACCTGATCTCGATTGGTGTCATCGCGATCACCATCATTCTGATCGGCGGAAAGATGACGCTCGATGTGCTTCGTGCACTCGTATCGACGGGTAGCGAAGACGACGCGCCGGTCGCGGCGGCGCCGGTGTACGCATCGCATACCGCCGCCAACGGCGTGCCCCTCGATCCGGCTGCAGAAGAGCAGGTTGCCCGCGGCATGGCGGAGGGCATGCGCTTGTTTCACGAGGGCAAGCAATTCGACGCGGCGGCGCAATTTTACAAAGTGCTGCAGATCGATCCGGGCAACGCAGACGCCAAGCGCATGGGGTTCGTGGCTTGCGAATCCATCGCCGTGCAGACGGTGCGCGCCGCGCTCGAAGTGCGCACGGCCAGTGAGTCGAAGCGCGCTTTGGCGAAGGCGGCGGCGTTGGCGGCCGTCCAATCGTCTCTCGAAGGAGAGGGCACGGCCATGGACGCGCGGGCCCGTCTGGCCGAGGCGCTCCAGCTGAATCCCGAGGATGCGGAGCTGGTGGCGGCGTCCAGCAGCCTCGACCAGCGCCAGGCGAACCTGTCGCGTGCCGTTGTCCGCCAAAAAAGCGAGAAGCAGTCACGGTCGCTTCAACAATTGGTGGACGACGGACAACGCGAGTTTGATCGCGGGCAGTACGGCCGGGCAGTCGCTACGTGGGATAGGGTAACGTCGGGCGACGCTACGCGGTCCAGCCCCCAATACTACGCCGCGGACGAGGGGATTCGAGCAGCCAAGGACAAGATGAAGGCCGAGAGCCGAAAGGACTACACCGCGGGGCTCAACGCGATGAAAAACGGGGATTGGCTCAGCGCGCGCAGCTCCTTGGACCGGGTGGCGCGTGGCGATCCGTACAATGAGGCGGCAAAGGCCAAGCTCGCCGAAGTGCGCGGCCACCTTCGGGATCAGGCGTCCGACTACTACACCGAGGCGCGCACCCTCGAGGGCATCAACCAGACGGAAAAGGCACTTGCACTCTACCAAAAGGTGATCACCTACGTGGGAGATGACGGCGATCCGCTCGCCCAGAAGGCGCGAACGCGGATGACCGCGCTGATGCAGTGATCGGCGGTTTGGCGGCGTGCTGGGCGGGCATTGCGCTCGCCGGGCCGGCGCCGACGGAGGTGCTCGCGGCGCTAGCGGGCGATGTGGACGTGGGCGTGCGTCGTCGCGCGGTTGCGGCGCTGGTGCGCGCGTCAACGGAACCGGCGGGCGGTGAGTGGGGCGCCCGCGCGCGATTCGATCCCAGCGAGTACGTCCAGCGATCGATGATTTCTGCGCTTACGACGCGGCTGTCCGAGCCGGAAACCGTTGCGCTCCTCACGGAGATGACGGGCGCCGCCGATGTCGATCCCTGGACCCGCGGCGCCGCCGGCATGGCGCTCGTTTCCGTGCCGGGCATGCGGGAGCGCCTTGCGATGGCCGCCGCAGCGATTTCCGACGACGGGCAGGCGGGCGGCCTCCTGATCGCGGCCGCCCGGGCAGGGGACGAGCCTTCCCGCCAGCGGCTCGCGCCTTGGGTCGCGGGGGGGAACCTGCCGCTGGAGCGGCCGTTGCTCGCACAGATGGCGGGCCTCGATCTCCCGTTCACGGACGGCATCGCGCGTGCGGAGCCGGAGGTGAGGGTGGTGTTGGCGGCAGCGCTGCTGGTCACGGACCCGCATGCCCGCGCACCCATGTTGGCGGCGCTTCGGGATCCCGCGAGCCGGCTCGACGCCGTTGAGATTCTGGAATCGACGCCGGGTCGGGCGGCCGGGGCGCTGCTCGCGCGCTCGCGCTCGCCGTTTGCGAGGCTGGCGCGCGTTGCGCGCGGCGATCTGTCCATCGCGCCCGCGCTTGCGATGCTCGGCGGCCGAGATTCCGAACGCGCGCGCGCCGCTGCCGCAGCGCTCGCGCATCGCCCCGAACCCGCGGCGCGCGCCGCGCTTCGGCTTCACCTTCGCAGTGAGGAGGATCCGCTTCGGGAGTCCTGTGCCGCCGCTCTCAGCGTCGCACCAAACGCCCTCGATTGCGACGCGCTTCGCCCGCTGTTGACGGACGAGGACGCCTACTTGCGCCTCGCCGCCGCGGAGGCCACCGTCCAGTGTGATGCCGCGGGTTTCCCACCGGGCCCGCCTCCGCCGCCGGCGCGCTCCGAAAATGATGTCGGGACGCGGTGATCAGCCGGCGGTGGCCGCCGCCTCAGACCACCAGCCGCCAACGTCCATCGGCGCGTCGCACGCGCACTTCTCCAGCCACCAGATCGTCCCCGTCCCGCGTGAATTGCACGATGGTCGTGCCGGCGGGGGTCGGTTCATCCGCGCGAAGCACGAACAACATCGCGATTTTCCCGCGTTCCACCAGCTCATCCATGACGGCGCCTGGCTTTTCTCCTGTCACGGGTGCTTCGATGGCGCCGGCGCCCTCGACCACCAGCGCCGCAAGGCCGTTGAAACGCGCCGCGCGCGCCGCGTCGAGCGGATCGGGGCGTTCTACGCCAAGCTGCCAAACGGTACCAATCGGTGCCGCGTTGAGCGCAACGCGCGAGGTGGCGCGGGGCAGGACGAGGGTGTGTCCCCACCCGGCTAACTCCGCAATGGCGGCGGCGAACAGGGTCTCCGCGTCCTCGTTCGGCGCGATCCACGCTGTCGGTGTTTCGGGAAAGCCAGGCAATCCGAACGGACGCGTCTCCCGACGCCGCCCCAGCGGCATGGGCCGGGCGCCGGCGCGCGCCAGACGCCACGCCCCCCCGGCGCCGACGGCGGCGGCCACGAGCGCGCCGAGCGCCGCGATCCCGATCTGCGTCGCAGTCGGTGTCGTGCCCGCGGGCAGGCCGGCTGCACCCTCACCGCCGGGCCCCTTGCCAAGCTGCGGTCCTTCGCCCGGTTGTTGTGGCCCGCCTTGCCCGCCGCTCTGATCGCCGCCCTGGCCGCCCGGCGCCCCGGCGCCTTCTGCGCCAGGAACCGGCGGGCTGACGATTCCGTCGTCAAGGCGAAAGCCGTCCGTGTCGTGCATCACGCGCACCTCCGGATTCTTGTCGTCGGCGGCCACCGTCACGGTTCCCCGGAACAGCGGCTCGCCGGCAACGCGGGAGTCGTAGAGGGCGAGGGCCATCTCCGTGCCGACCACGACGTCAGCGTTGGCCGCCCAATGTCCGTCACCGGCCGCGGGGTCGCCGCCGGATTGACCATCATCTCCAAGCGGGAAGGAGCGGGGATCCGCCCCGCCGATCGCCAGGGTCATGACCGGCGCGGTGAGCGGGTGGTCCGTACTCGCCTCGACATATTGCAGCGTGATGCCGTTGCTGCGCTGCACGTGTCCGGCACCAGGTGGGGGCTGCGCTCCCCCCGCGACAGGCGCGCCGGCCAGCGGCGCCGCTGTCCCTCCGGGTGGCGGCGCGCCGAGCGGAGGCGGCGCACCGGGAGCCGGAGGCGTGCCGGGGGATGGCGGCATCCCGGCCGCCGGCGGCGTCCCGATCGGCGGCGCCCCCACCGGTGGCGGGTCGCCGGCGTTGGCGGACGGAGTGTGTGCGGAGAGGCCGGCCATCAGCGTCAAGAACCACATGCCGTCACATTTACCACGACGGGGGCCGGTTGGACCGCGTCGGGTAGACTGCGCGCACAGTGGCCCGTTCCCCTTCCGACGTCGGCTCCCGTGGACTGCTCGCCGCCCTCGCTTTTGTCGCGGTACTCGCGGCCCTTCCCGCGCTGTCCCTGATCGGGCATCCCGACGCATTTCTCGCGGATGCACGTGGAGAATTACCGGTCAAGCTCTGGGTTCATGAGACGTTTGCCCGGGAGGGGATTTTCGGGGCGACGCTGGACGTGGTCTCGTGGCCGAATCCGGGGCCGCTGAACAACCCCGATCCGGTCGGCACCGTGGTCACCGACCTTGCTCGCCCGTTTTTAGGCCGGTCGGGTGCCTACAATCTCCTCGTCGAGCTGCAGATCCTCGCGGCGATGCTCGCTGCGTTTACGCTGGCGCTCGACCTGATTGGCGACGCGCTTGCGGCCGTGACGGCAGCCGTGGTCTTCGGCCTCGCACCCTTACTTTTGACGTACTGCGTTGGGGGCGCGGTAACGGACGTGCTCAACATCTGGCCCTATCCCCTGATCTTTCGCCACGGGTTGCGCGCGCTTCGGGGCAGCGCGCCAGGAAATCGGTACGACGCGGTTCTCACAGGGATCTTCGGTGGCATCGGGGTCGTCACCTGTCCGTACAACATGGTGGTATTCGTGGCCGGGTGCCTGCCGGCGGCTGTGTGGCTGCCGCTCCGCTGGCGGGCGGCGGATCCGTTGGTTCGTACGGCGGCCAGTAGTGGGCGCGCCTGGATCCCGGTGGCGGTGCTGATCGTCGTGACTGCGTGCCTGGTTTCCGGCGCGTACGTCGTCCAGATGCGAAACTTGACGGTCGCCGACACCAGCCAGATGTCGCAGGCAACCGTGGGCGCCACCCGTCACGTCTGGCCCTATCCGTACCTCGTCCCGGGGAAGGTGGATCACTACTACAACGCCCTTGTTGACTACCTCCTCGTCGGTAAGGAGCAACTCGTTTTTCGCGATGTCGGCGCGCGATTCACTCGGGCCGTGGCCCCGGGATGGTGCGTGCTGGCGCTGGTCGTGGCCGGGGTGCGGTTGCGCCGACGTCGCCGCGTTGGACTCTCGCTGTGGCTGGCGATTGCCGTTTTTGCCGCCGTGGCGTCGACGGGCCCCTTTCTACCGCTCACGGAGCAACTCGCCGCGTCCTTTCCCTGTAATCCGGCGTGGCTCATCCCGCAGTGGTTCGTCCCGGCGGGAAATCTGCTCCTCGAACCGTTTCGGTATGCGCTGGTCGTTTCCTTTGGCCTTGCGATTCCCGCCGCGTTCGGCACCGCGCAGCTCATGGAGCGCGTCGGCCGCTGGGTCGGCGTCGTGGCGCCGCTGTTCATCGTCACGGAGCTGGCGCTCGTCTCGCCGGTGCCCTTCCCGCTGCCGGTTGCGGAGCCGTATGCCGTGAAGGGGTTTCCGAAGCTCTCGGAAACGGTGCCGCCGGGCGCGCTGGTCATGCTCCCGTATTACGAGCGAGGTACTGCGCGCTTGCGACGCATCCACTTCTGGCAACAGCTCCTGCACGGGCGGCCGATCGCGGATCAAGTCGCTGGATTTCCGCCGGATTACCTGATCCAGAACGCACTCACCGCCGTGCTCATCGGACTGGAGGGCAGCGCTGCCCACCGCGCCGTAGGCATCGATGGCGCGATCAGCGCGCCCTCAGCATCGGATGTCATCGCCGCAGCGACCCGCCTCGCGGGAGATGGTTTCGCGGCGCTCGTTCTGGAAGCCGAGGGGTATGCCAACCTGCGTACGGTGGAGACTGTGCAGGAGGTGCTCGCCCCGCTTGGCCCGGCGATGCCGGTTTCGGGCGTGCACGTTTACTTGTTACCCGGCGGTGCAGGCGGGAAGTAGCGCGGGCGTCAGGCGTGCGTCGCGCGGCCGCTCGATCCCGAGGTCAGCAAGGCGGACCGGCCGCACGGCGCCGGTACATGCGCTGCCAAGCTGGGCGGCCGTCGCAAGCGCGAAGCCGTACCATGACACCGATGCGGTTCCGATGTGGTGAGTGATCCCGCGCGGAAGCGCCAGCAGTGCGTCGGCAACGTCGGCAGCGCGTGTCGGTTGGACGAGCACGTCGAAGACGGCAGAGACATGCTCCCCAGCGCGCAAGCGGTCACGTAGCGTGGACGCGAAGGTGCGCCCGCCCTCTCCAAACACCCATCCGACGCGGCTCACGTGGCCGCCCGCCGCGAGGACCGCCGTTTCGGACTGGACTTTTTGGTGAGCGTAGAGACTGGTCGGCGTCGGCACCTCGTCCGCGGCGTGCGGGCCCGCAGTGGAAAACACAAAGTTCGAGGAGAGGAACCACGTCTCCACCTGACGCGCCCATTCCCCCGGGGCCTCGGCATTCACGCCGGCGGTGGCGGGGCCGGCCGCATCCACGCGCGTGTGCGCTGCGCAGAAGATCACGGCGTCGGGCCGGTAGAGCCGAAGGACCCGCTCCCGGTCCGCGGCTCGGGTCACGTCGCACGCCGTTCTGCCCAACGCAACGACATCGACGCCGCGCGCCCCGCCGCGCGCCACGAGCGCACGCCCAATCAGGCCCTCTCCACCGGTCACGAGGATTCGCATGACCCCTCGATTTTATCCAAAATTCGCGAACCGCGTCGCACGGGGCCTCTTTCCTTCCGCGCTACCATGTCCGAACAGGTATGACGAACGGGAGGGAGGGGATGGTGCATACCATCGAGTTCCACGGGCACCTACAACGGGCGGATGGACGTCCCGTTGAAGCCGGCCAGCACTCGCTTTGTTTCCGCCTCCATGCACGGGCCAGTGGCGACGACGGCGCGCTGTGGGAAGAAACGCTCCGGCGGGTGGCGGTTCGTCCCGGTGGCTCGTACCACGTCGTGCTGGGAACCGAGTCTCGGCTTCAGGCGAGTCTATTTGACGATGCTCCGCGCTGGCTCTGTGTGCGGGTCGTGAGCGGCGGGGACGTCGAGGCGATGCCCGGACGGGCTGCGGTGACCGGCGCCGCGATGCGGCTCGCGAGCGCGGTAGACGCGTTGATCGCTCGTGTGGAGGATGTGGAGCGTCGGGAGCCGATTCCCTTGCCGATGGGTCGCGCGGTCGATCCGGTGATGCTCCGCAGGCGCACGATGAAACTCCACCGACGCCTCCAGGTGCTGGAGAAAGGGGGTGGCGTCATCGCGACCGCGGCAACGCGTGTCGCGGCGCTGGAGGGCCGCGTTGCCCGCCTCGACGGAGAAGAGGGCCGCGTCATGCATTTGGAAGATGAGCTCGAAGACATCATCGGTGCGGACGGGGATATCGTCGATCTGACCGACCGGATGGACCGCATCGAGGGCAAGGCGCCCGAACTCATTGCCAGCCTCTCGCGCTTGCGCGCAAACGAGGAGCCATCCACTCCCAGAATGCGCGTTGCCGAAGAGCGGATGATCCAGATCGAGGCTCGGCTGCACGCGGTGGAGGCCCGCCCGAATCCGCCGCCGCCGACGCCGGAAGCACTCGGCGTCGTCAAGAAGACTGGGGACAGCATGTACGGCGCGCTCGTCATTCAGAAGGGCGGCATCCAAATCGTCAGTGGCGGCCTGAAAACTCGTAGCGCGGAGGCCAACACCCTCAACATCGACAATGCGCTGACTGCCAAAAAAATCATCGTCGATGCGCTGGAACTTCGCGGCGATCTGACCGTCGATCATACCAAGCGGGCGATTCAGGTTCGATTTGTCGAAGGCCGCGCCGGGGCCGGACGGAAAGACGGACCGCTCCACCTCAACGGGCGCTCTGGGGAAGCAGTCGTGGTCGGCCGCACGGAGCAGGCGGCGGGAATGCACGTTCATGGTGCGGTTCGTGCCGATTCCCACGCCGCCCGCGGGCGCGGCGTCGCCGAGGCGTTTGAATGTGACGAGGTCATGCAACCTGGAGAAGTGGCGATCCTCCTTGAGAACGGCAAGGTTGCGCGCGCTGCGGTCGCCGCGGACCCGCGCGTGATTGGCGTGGTCGTCGACGGGCCGGGCCTGGCGCTCGGGATCGGAAAGACACTCGTGGCGATCACGGGCGTTGTTCGTGTGAAGATCGTGGGCGCGTGCGCGCCGGGTGACCGGTTGGTGGCCAGCGTGGCCATCGCCGGATTCGCCGCGGTTGCCGCCGCTCCGGCTGCCGGAACCATTCTCGGCAAGGCGCTGTCCTCCCGAGGGGATGGGAAGGGTGACGTGCTCGCGCTACTCATGCAGGGATGACCCCCGAACCCGCTCTCCCCCGTTGGGCCGACGACCTCCGCGCGCGATTTCTCGCGGGAGAATCTTCGGTTTTCGTGCTTCATGGCAACACTCGCGACCTGCAGCCCTGGTCCGACCCGGACGGCACGCTTCGGTACATCCCGCTGCGCGAATTCCTGGAGCGCTTTTTTCAGCGTTCCAAGGAGATCGTCGTCTATTACAACCTCTCCGAGGGGCTGGAGTTTCCCACCCGGCTGCAGGCGGCGGCGTTCCTGCGGGCGGTAAACGCGCGGCGGTTGATGACGGGTCGGGAGGAACTGCGGGAGTTGCCGAAGTCGCCGTCCGCGGTGCTGCCACTGCTGGAGGACCTGGTGACGGACCCGGCCCAACATGCGGCGGTCATCGTCGATTATATGGAAACGATCGCGCCGAACGCCGACATCGCCTTCATGGCCGATGCGGAACGGGCCAACCTCGTCACCCTGCAACGGCTTGGTGGCGATGCGGGCCTTCTTTCCAGTGACAACCTGGTTGTTTTCGTGACAGAGACGCTCGCCGACCTGAACCGTCGCCTGGTCGCATCGTCCCACCTCGTTCCGCTGGACGTTCCGCTCCCCAGCCCAGCCGAACGGGAGGCGTTTCTGCGTGCGCAGGATCGCCGGGATGTCCCGACGGAAATCGACGATTCGGCACTCGCGAAGGTGACGGCCGGCCTGACGCTCCTTCAAATCCGGGGTCTTTTGCGCCAGGCGCGGCAGTCCGGCACGGCGATCTCCTTCCGCACCGTTGCTCGCCGAAAAAAGGCGATCATCGAGCAGGAGTGCCACGGGCTCATTGAATTTGTGGACCCGGGACACAATTTTTCGCACGTCGGGGGACAGGACGGCGTCAAGGGCGAGCTGATGCGTATTGCCGAGGCCATCAAGGCCGGCCAACGCAATCGTGTGCCGATGGGGGTGATTTTCGTGGGTCCGATGGGGACGGGAAAAACCTTCGTCGCGGAGGCCTTTGCGGCGGAATGTGGGCTTACTTGCTTGAAGTTCAAGAACTTCCGCGAGAAGTGGGTCGGTTCCACCGAGGGCAACCTCGAGAAGATCCTGAACGTCGTGAACGGGCTTGGCTATGTGCTTTTGATCATCGACGAGGCCGACCGGAGCCTGTCGTCTGGCGCCGACGGAGATGGTGGAACGTCCTCTCGCGTCATTGCACGACTTAAGGAATTCATGTCCGACACGTCTCATCGTGGGCGCGTCGTGATCCTGATGATGACGAATCGTCCTGACAAGTTGGACGCGGACCTCAAGCGGCCGGGCCGCTTTGACGTGAAGATTCCGTTCTTCTTCCCGGAGGACGAGGACGAGCGGCGGGCGATCATCGAGGCGGTCATGCGCCGCGCCGGATTGGCGCTGGGCGAGGGGGCGAGCATCGACGGCATGGTCACCGGCGTGAAGGGCTACAGCGCCGCGGAGATCGAGGCGGTCTGCCTCGCGGCCGCCAACTTTGCCGCGTGGGAGGGGCGGGAGGCACCCGTCCAGGCGGATTTGGACCGCGCCGTGGCGGACGTGGTGCCCTCACGGGATACCCGCATGTTGGAATTCATGGAGATGTTGGCGGTGTTCGAGTCGTCCTCACGGCGGATGCTGCCCGAGCGTTATCGCGCGCTGCCGACGGCGGAGGTGATTGAGCGGTTGGACGCGCTACGCAGCCGCCTCGCGGGAAGGGTGTAGGGCGCCCCAAAACGGGCGCGCGCTTGACGTCCCGGCAGCGGTCGGGTTAGGCGCGCCGGCTCAGGATGGGTCGTCATGTACGCAGTTGTCGTTTCCGGTGGGAAGCAGTACCGCGTGTCCGAAGGGTCGCAGATCGTCGTCGATCGCGTCCACGCGGACGTCGGGTCTGTGATTTCGTTCGATCAGGTGTTGATGGTCGGTGGTGACAAGGTGATCGTCGGCGCGCCGACGGTTTCTGGCGCGGTCGTCAAGGCCACGGTCGTCTCCCACGACAAGGGCCTCAAGACCGAGTACATCCGCTACATCCACCGTGAACGGCGTCGGAAGCAGAAGAATGGCCGCGCCTCGCTCTCCGTCCTTACCGTCCATGGAATCGAGGTCTAAGTCATGGCACATAAAAAGGGACAAGGCAGCTCGCGAAACGGCCGTGATTCGGGCCCGCAGTACCGCGGCGTGAAGCGTCACGAAGGTCAGGTCGTGACTCCAGGCAGCATCCTCGTGCGCCAGTTGGGCACGGTGTTCCACCCGGGCAACAACGTGGGTGTGGGTCGTGACTGGACGCTGTTTGCGCTCGTCGAGGGAAAGGTCAAGTTTGAAGCGCGTCGGAACCGAAAGGTAATTTCGGTCTACCCGGCGGAGGCCTAGCCTACCCGTCCCGGGTCGTGCGCCATGCGTTTCGTTGACGAAGTCGACATCACCGTGTCTTCCGGCGCCGGAGGGCGCGGTGCGTCGTCGATGCGCCGTGAAAAGTACGTCCCGATGGGCGGTCCGGACGGCGGCGATGGCGGTCGTGGCGGCCACGTCATCGTGCGTGCCGACGCCGGCTTGGCGACCCTGATGGACCTGCGCCACGTCAGCCACTTTCGGGCGCCGCACGGCGGGCGCGGCGAGTTCCGCCGCCGCAATGGCTCGTGCGGTGAGGATCTGGTGATCCGCCTGCCCGTGGGAACCATCGTCAAGGATGGAGAACACGGGGACATCCTGTTCGAACTCCTTGCCGAAGGAGAAGAGCGGGTACTCGCGGAAGGCGGAATTGGCGGCCTTGGAAATGTGCATTTCAAGACGAGCACGAACCGCGCCCCGCGCGAAACGACGCCGGGTGGCCCCGGCCAGACGCTGACGGTGCGGTTGGAGCTGAAGCTGATGGCCGATGTCGGCCTGCTCGGTTTCCCGAACGCCGGCAAGTCCACGTTCATCTCCGTCGTGAGCGCAGCGCGGCCGAAAATTGCGGACTACCCCTTTACAACGCTGATTCCGAACCTCGGCGTCGTGGACATGGGCACCTCCGGTCAGTTCGTGATCGCGGATATGCCCGGGCTGATCGAGGGGGCGGCAGAGGGAAAGGGGCTGGGCCATCAGTTTCTGCGACACGTCGAGCGTACACGCATGCTGTTGCATCTCGTCGCGTTAGATGAGGCGGAACCTGCACAACGCTGGCTTACACTTCGCTCCGAACTCCACCGGTACGACCCCACGCTTACGACGCGGCCCGAGCTGGTCGTGCTGACGAAAGCGGACGCGGTGGACGAGGAAACGCTCGCCCAGGCGCTCGCCGATCTTGCGGCTGCCGGCGCGCCTACGCCGCGGGTCATCTCTGCCGTGACGCGACAGGGGGTGTCCGCGCTGGTAAACGAGGTGTGGGCGAGGCTCGGTGATGTCACTTCTGATTCTACTCGCGTGCGCTGACCCGCCGATAACGGCGGACGATGTTGCGCCGCTCGCGCCTGCGTCGAAGAAAGTGACGTTTGCAACGGTAGAGGAGCTGGGCTCCCATCGCCTCGACGCCACCATCGATCGCACGAACCTTGTCCCGGATCAGGATCCGGTCACGACGAAGGAGGTGATCGCCGTTCGGTGGCAGGACCCCGACCATTGGCAGGCCCGTCGCTCTCGGGATGGGGCGCCGATCGACCAGATCGTGGTCTGGGATCACACCGCGTGGGAGGCGGTGGGAAAGGGGCCATTGGTGAAGCGCGGGGACGCGGAGCCGTACCGCGTGCAACTCGCCTCGACATGGGACCCGTGGAAGGCGGCATTGGAGAGCGCGGCGGAGCGCCTCACGCTCACGGCAACGGTGCTGGAGGACGTGGATGGTCGGCGAGCGTGGCGGCACGCGGTCTCCTTCCTGCCGCTCGGCGAGAACGTGCATGCAAACTGGCGAGTGACGGCCGCCGATGGGGAGGTGTGGATCGACGAGCGTACCGCAGTACGCCTGGTTGGCAAGGTCAACGTTGCGTCGCAAGGAAAGGATCGTTCGCGTGAGGTGCTTTTGCAGTTTGCCGTCAGCCGAATTGGTCAGGACGTCGGGGTGGTCGATCCGACGGCCGACGATGCCTTGACGCCGCCCCCGTGACTCCGCCGTCGGGCGCGGAATGACAACGCGAGACTTGCGCCTCGCACGTCCTCGTTCTCATGATACGCTTTCGAGGCGCGCATGGGTCGTTTCCTTTCGGTGATGGCAGCTGTCGGTTCCTTCACGCCAGTGGCGTGGGCGTGCCCCTACGACGCGGCAGCGGTGGATGCGCGGCCGTTGGCGGCGTCGGCCGACCCGGCGGCGGCCTCGCACGCGGCGCGCGGCGCAGACCTGCTTGGCGCCGGGTGTGCGTACGCCACGGGGGCCATGGCCCGTCGGGTCGTCGAACAGGGCGATAGCTGGGCGTACACGGGTGAAATTCGCTCCTCGGCGGACGCTCCCGCGTCGGATGTCGCGGCGCCGTTCACCACCACAATGGGGCGGGGTGAGCCCCGCCTGCTCGCCAACGAGCTATTGGAGATGCTGACGTCCTCCGGGCACGCTGCGGCTATGCTCTCGCTCGCCGGAAAGTCTCTTGAGGTCGATGGCGTCGTGTACGTCGTCCTGACCTCCTATCAGGTGCTCAACTCATGAGGTGCTACCATCGACTCTCGTGAACTGGCCTTTGCCATCTGCAAGGCTGCCGCCGACCGCAAGGCCGAGGACCTCTTGGTGCTCGACCTCAGCGGCATCTCTTCCTATTGTGATGCGTTCGTGATCTGTCACGGCACAAACCGTCGTCAGGTTCGAGCCATTGCGGAGGGTGTAGCGGAGGATATGCGCGCCCTGGGTCGTCGCCCCGCCGGGATGGAGGGGGTGGACGCGTCCCGTTGGATCCTGCTCGATTTTGGCGATGTCATCGTGCACGTGTTCGATGAGCCGATGCGGGGCTTCTACGATTTGGAGTCGCTGTGGGTGGATGCTCCCCGCAGTCATTACACGCCGACGGCGGGCGTCGCGGCCGGCAGTGCGCAGTCCGCGCGCTGAATTGACCCTGCGGGAGAGATGAAAATCATCCTCGCAACCGGAAAAGCACCGCGGACGGCATGGGCGGATGATGCGGTTGCCGACTACGGGCGCCGCATCCAGCGGTGGTTTCCGTTCGAGGAGGGAGAGACGAGCGCGGTTTTACGCGCCGCCGGGCCCCGCGCGCGCATCGTCGTTCTCGACGAGCGCGGTGTGGACGCCACCAGCGAGGCCTGGGCCGCCATGATCGATGCCGCAGCGGCGGAGTCCGCCACCCGATTGATCCTGGCGATCGGGGGAGCGTATGGCCATGACGACGCTACCCGCGCCGGTGCGTGGCGCGTTGTCCGCCTCGGCGCCATCGTGATGAACCACGCTGTTGCGCGTGTTGTGGCGGTTGAGCAACTCTATCGGGCGTGTTCGATTCGGGCGGGGACGCCGTATCACCACGGGGGGACTTGACCCTCCGGGCTGCCGTGCGCACCATCCGCCGCCATGCTCTGCCTCCTCTCCCTCCTCGACGCCCTGTGTCCGACGAATTGCGCGGCTTGCGACGCTCCGGCGGAGTTTGACGGCCTATGTTTTGCCTGCGGTGAGGAGGTTCCGAACCGCCTGTCGCCGATGGCGGCCCCTCCGGACAGCGTGCGTTCCGGCTGGTTTCTCGGTCCCTACGCCGGTCCGGTGGGCGCGCTCGTCAAGCGGGCGAAGTACGGTCGTCAGGACGCACTCCTGCGCGTGATTGGGGAACGTGTGGGGCGCGCCGCCGGTGCCTTGCACGCGGACGTCATTATCCCCGTCCCGTCCACGCACGTCCGCCGGATGACGCGGGGGTTTGACGCGCCGGACATCATCGCGGCGGCCGTGTCGCGGTCGACGGGGGTGCCGGTGCTGCACGCGTTGACGCGGACCCGCCACGAAGCGCAGGCCGGGCACGCCCACGCCGATCGCGCGGCAAATGCTCGACGCGGCTGGCTCGCCACGCGGGAAATTCGAGGCCGCGTGCTGTTGATCGACGACGTACTCACGACGGGATCGACCGCCCGGGCGTGTGCCGACGAGCTGATCGGTGCAGGCGCTCGGCGCGTCGATCTGCTCGTCGCCGCCGCGACGTCGAGCGCGCTCGATGCACGCGTGTCGAAGAACTTTGACAACGTCGGTGAAATCGAACGACGGGCTCGTGCGTAGTTTCCTCAAGGTCCACCGAATCGGACCGAATTCACCGTCAGTGTCGCTTGGTACGCAAGTTGCAAGGAACCTGACAGCACCCGTGAGGAACCCATGAACGCGAACCCCAATAATCTCGGCGACCTGATCAGCCTCTTCTACGAAGAGTTTCTCGCCATGTACGGCGACGAGGAGTTGGCGTCGGTCGCTACCGCGGCCGTCATCAATGACCTCCTGTCGGAAACGGCCGCGTCGCGCCACCACGCCGCCGCGTAGCGATTTTCGTAGACGCGGCGTCGCGACGCGATACCTTGGGTTCCCGCCCCAGAGTCCGTCATGGACGCCTCTCCCTCCCGCCTGCCTGCAGCGGCCGATCCTGCCCGCCGCCTCTGGTCCCCGATCACGATCCGCGTGGCGTGGGAGCTTGTTCGGTCTGGCGTTCGATTGCGCCCGGCTACGTTGCGGGCCGCCCGAGAGCACGCGCTTTGGCGGATACCGACGAACGCGGGCGTCGCAGAAGCAGAAGCAATTGCGTCGGCCGCAGTAGAGGAATACCTGGCTCGAACGTCAGGTCGGTACGCGCGCGTCGAGCCGGATCCCGACATCGACATCCTTCCCACGCCGGCGTGGCGTGCGGCTATCGTCGCCGCGGCGGAGCCGCTCCACGACGCGATTTTGCGGCTGCACTACGCCGACGGCTTTGCGTTTGATGAGGTGCAGCGCCGCTTCGGCTTGAGTGAGCCCATTGTCCGCGCCGCACGAGAGGCGGTTCGGGAACTCGCGCGCGCCGTCGTCGCGGAGGACGGCGTGTCGACGATGGGTTGGGACAATGCACGGTTGGACCGCCTGATCGTCCGCATCGCCAACGCAGCGGGAGACACCTGCCCGGGGCCGGGCGGTCTCGGCACCGACGCGGGCCGCGCGCATGGCGAGCATTGCCCGCGTTGCAGCCGCGCGCTGCGCCTTTTCCGGGAAGGCGTGCTTTCTCCCAGTGACTTGTTTCCGCCGGAGGGCGCGCCGTGTTTACCGTCGGACACCGTTGACATCGCGTGTGTCCTGCTGCACCCGGACGCCCGTAAACACATGCGGACGCTTTCACGCACCTTTCCCGACGCGCGTCGGATTGGGGAGGACGCGCTGCTCACCCAGGGAGAGGGCATGGAGGCGTTGCTTACGGAGCTGGCGGAGGCGGGAACGCCGCCGCCTGCGCACCTGCGCGTGGTACGGCGGCGCGCGCCTGGGCGGTGGACGGACCGCGCCGTGCTTGGCCCGGCGCCCGACATGCTTCGTGCGGAGGCAATGGCGTTGGCTTGGGGTGAAGTACGAGGCATTGCCGGTCTTCCGGAGGCGCTCCCGCCCCCGCCATCGGCGGCGCGTTGGTGGACGGCGGCGGTGCTCGGATTGTTGGTAGCGGCCGCAGCGGGTGCCTGGGCCGCCCTCCCGCCCATCGCCGCGCCCGATGTCGAACTCACCGCCCGCGCCGACCGCGGAACGTTGGTGTTCGATGTCGATGATGCGGCGTTTGTGGACGTCCTTTCGGTGCACGGCCTGACGCCGACGCTGGCGTTCCACAGCGAAACCGCTGGGGACAAGGGCACGCTTTCAACGGGAGATGGTCGGTATCGGGTGCACGGCGCCCCGACGTCCACTCCCGTCTGGATCGTCATCGCCGCTCGCTCCCGCCTCGATGACACGGCCATCGTTGCGCAGGCCGCCGCCAACGTGGAAGACGCCGTGTCCCGCTTGCGCGCGCGCTACCCCGGCGCGGCGGTCAAGCTGGTGCGTTAGGCCCAAAAAATGTCCGTCACTCCCCTCGACATCCTTCAAAAGCAGTTCGGGCCGGCCCGCAAGGGTGGCTACGAGCCGGACGAGGTCCATCGCTTTCTGGACGACCTGCGGGAGAGCCTTGAGGCCGTCCTGCGGGAAAACCTGCGCCTTCGCGAAGAGTTGGTCGGTCGCGACGATGAGTTGGCGGCTTTGCGCTCGGAAGCCGGGGAGATCAAGGATGCGCTGGTGATGGCGCGTCGGATGGTCACCGAAATGGAGACAACCGCGCGTCGTGAGGCGGACTTGATCGTTGGAGAGGCGCGCCTGGAAAGTGAGCGCATCCTCGCGAGCGTGTACGACGAAGAACGCCAGCTTCAGGAGCACCTGATGCGGCTGAAGTCCGCGCGCATGCACCATCTTGCGCAGCTGCGGGCGGTGCTTTCCGCCCAGGCGAGGATGCTCGATGAGCTCGAACCCAGCGAATAGCGCTCGGCCCGCCACGCTGTCCGTACGGGTTCAGCCGGGGGCGCGGGAGGACACAGTGGAGTGGGTGGAATCGCGCGGGTGGCTGGTTCGCGTCACCGCGCCGCCCGTCGATGGAAAGGCGAACGACCATTTGTGCGGCTTCCTCGCACGGGATGTGCTGGGCGTCGCGCCGAGCTGTGTCCGCGTTCATCGGGGCGGGTCGGGCCGAATCAAGGTGCTGCACATCGATCTCGGGAAAGAGCGCGTGGAGTCGGCCTTTCGGGCGTGGGTCGCGGCACATGCCTGAGCGCCGCCTCGACCTGCACATGCATTCCGACCGTTCGGACGGGCGCTATCCAGCAGAGGAGGTGCTCCGGCGCGCGTCTCTGGGCGGTCTGGATGTCATCGCCCTTGCGGATCACGATCTGCCGGCCGTGCTGGCGGCTGGGGATCACGTTGTCGAAGGGCGCACGGTGCGCGTGTTGGCAGCCGCCGAGGTGTCCGGCAATCACGACGGGCGCGAGTTCCACCTGCTCGTGTATTTTCCAGGAAAAATGCCGGAAGATTTTTCCGCGTTCCTCCGACATCGCGCGGCCCTCCGTGCCAAGCGGTACGACGACGCCATTTCCATTCTGGGGGTGCCGTTGCCGCCGTCCGACGCCGAAGCGCAGTCGGGGGCTCGCTCGCTCACGCGCCATCATCTGTTCAGGGCGCTCATGGCCACCGGCACGGTCACCGAGCAGGAAGCGTGGCGGAAGCTGGGAGGTTCGACGGTCGTGCCGCTGATCGACCTGACCTTTTTGGACGCGATTCGCACGGCGCGCGCCGCTGGCGCGTACACGTCGTGGGCGCACCCCTCGCTCGCGGACGCCCAACGCCACGTGGCGACGTTTGCTGCCGCGGGCCTGCAGGCGTTGGAGGGCATTCGGCCGACGCTTGACCGCTCCGCGCGGAACGGGTTGAAGAAGCTGGCGAAAAAGCACCATCTCGCCCTCACCGGCGGCAGTGACTGGCACGGCTGGTGGCAGGGCGAATTGGGTCAGTTCGCGTTCACGGGCGAATTTGCGGACTCGTTTTCGGCGCAGCTCGGGTTGTGACTGCAGCCATCGTAAGCGGTGACTCGCTTGTGATCGGCGGCGGCCTTGTTGGTGGCGCCCTTGCGCGCGCGGAGATTGCGGCCGGGCGGCGGGTCACGATTGCTTCGCGCCTCCCGCGCGACCAGGCGGGATTGTGGCGTCGCTTTCACATCGGCGACGAGCCGGTGTGGCGTGGGCATCCGGAGCGGGTTTTTGTCGCCGTGGCGCCACAACGGGGAGAGGTTGCAAGTGCGACGTGGGGGCCGCCGCTCGTCAAGCTCATCGCCCGGCTCGCGCCATCTCCCGTCGTGCTGGTCGGTCCGACCGGTCGGGGAGAGGCCGCGCTGGACGCGTTTGACAGGGTTGTCGGCGAGCTTTCGATCGTCACGCGGGTGGCCGTCCTGCGTGTGCCGCCGATCTTCGGTGCCGAGGATCGCTTGTGCTGGCCGGCGGCGTCGGAGCTTCGGGTGGGCGCGGTTGCGCGTGTGCCTCGCTCACTTCCCGATACGCGCCCGCTTGCGTTGGAGGACATCGTTCGGGTTGCGACGCGCCTCTGTGGCCAAGGCGGAGACTGGTCTCTTGGGGGTGCCGAACACCTTGACCTTCCGACGATGATGGCGGCATTGGTGGCGCGTTTCGGCGGAACCTGGCGCACGCGCTGGACGCTCGGGGCCTGGCGTGCCGACGAATTGCGGCGGGCGCGTGCTCAGTCCGGCGTCCCGGGCGAATGGGACGACGAGCGCTTCGGACCCAGGACTTCCTTCGCGACTTGGGCCGGACGCTTGCCGGGGCCCACCCGGCGGCGATAAGCCTGCGGCTCAGGATTTCCCTGATCCGTTCCGGAGCGTTCCCATGGCCGATACCCGCGAGTTCTTCGAAAAGTACATGCCCGAGAAGCTGATCGCCAATCCGGCGCTCGTCGCTTCGGTCAAGGCGATATTCCAGTTTGACGTCACCGGCGCCGGTTCGTGGTCGATCGACCTGCTCAATCCCCCGGGCGCCGTCACCGAAGGCGCAACGGCGGGCGCGGGCTGCGTCATCACCGTTGCCCAGGAAGACTGGGAGAAGTTGCTGGACAATCCCGGCCTGGGCATGCAGCTTTTCATGACGGGCAAGCTCAAGGCCAGCAACATCGGCTTGGCCATGCAGCTACAGAAGATTCTGGCGTAATTTCGGGGCTTGGGCGCCGTCGGGGCGAGATGGCACCGCGGTTGTTCCCAGCGACCGGCAAGGCGCCGAAGTCGAGATGGAGGGCGTCCCGGTTGCGCCAGGCAACTGGGGAGGCCGCCCATGTCGAGATGGAGGGCTTCGCGGTTCCGGGCGGTCACACTTCGTTCGAGAGCACCGGACCGCATGCGTCCGCCGCGCCCACCGCCACCCACCCCCGCATGAGCCCTTCGACGTCCGCGGCAAACGCAACAACGTCGGTGCGCCCCACCGATGGAATTGGCGGCATGATGCGCACGCGCACGTCACCGGGCTCCCCCCACCAGCGGCCCGCCGGCATCAACTTCCCGGCTCCTTCCACGACAACGGGCAGGATCGGCGCGCCCGTCGCCATGGCCAGCCGGAACGCACCCAGCTTGAATTTTCCGAGGCCTCCGTCGTGACCGCGTGTGCCCTCGGGCGCTAAGATTATCGTGTACGAATTTCGCGTGCAGGCCGCGATCACGCGGTCCAGCGAGGCCTGCGTCTGCTCGTGGTCGCCGCGATCAACGAAGACCTGACCGAGTGACCACCACATCACGTTGAAAAACGGGAGCCAGCGCGTCTCTCCCTTCACGAAGCAAAGAGGATTCGGCGGCCCGAGCGCTCCGATAATCGGCATATCGAGAACGCTTGTGTGGTTCGCGATCAGTACGACCGTCCGGCCCGGGACCAGATTCTCAGCCCCCATGACGGTGAGTCGCACGCCGCCGAGCGCGAGCGACGTCCGGCCCCAGAACCTCGGCCAGCCGTTCGTCAGCGGAATTGCGGCCAGCCCGAACGTCGCGAGCGCAAACACGCTGACGATCGCGAAAGTAGCGAGGCTGTATGCACCCACCAACACGGTGAGGAGGCGCGGGATCACGCGACGCCCAACGACCAGCTTCCGGCCTTTCCCCTACGCCGCCGCCCACTTCTTCTCGGCGCTCGCCAATACGTTTCGGTGTGCCTTGTCCTCTTCCGCCATCTTCTGCAGCAGATCGCCGAAATCGGGGTACGCTTTGAAAAATTGAGTTCGCCCGTGCAATTCTGCGGCGTTCTCTTCTACCCGACGCGCGGTCCGCAATGCCTCGCCGATCGCAATGCCGTCACGCTCAGCACGCTCCCGCGATCCCTTCACTTCCGCTAGAAACGCGCGCGCCTCGTCCTCCTCGACGTCAAACGTCTGTTCTCCCGCGGGCGCCATCCCCGACAAGGCCGTCTGGTGGATGCGAATCGACGCCGCGTGGTAGCGCTCGGCCTCCGCGTATAGGCGCCAGAAGTACACCATCTCGTGATTCTTGGCGAACGTCTTGGCGTACACCTCATACAGCGCCGCGCATTCCAACTCGATGGCAACCGCCAACTCGAGCACGTCCTGGGTCGAAGAAGCCATGGGATTCACCGAGAATGGCCGCAGTCTAATGCAACCCGCCGCCCCACGCGCGCCCCGCGACGGCGTCCGACACCACGTCCGACAAAGCGTAGACCGTGAGCTGTGGATTCACCCCCGACGCGCTCGGAAACAACGAGGCATCGGACACATAAAGATTCGGATACGCCCACACCCGGCCGGAAGGGTCCACGACGTCGCGATCGGGCGAAGATCCCATGCGGCACGTTCCCATTTGATGGAAACAGAACATCCCCAGTTCGCCGGGGGCGTGGCCGGCGTCGGCCAGTTTAGCGAAATCCGACGGTTTGCGCAGGATCAATCGGCGCGTGTGGCCTGTGAATACTGCCGCGGCGCCGGCTGCCAGATACGCCTCCGCTGTTCGCGCAATCGCGTCTTTCATCCGACGCGCATCCCCATCGGAGAGCGTCCAGTGGACCTCCGGGCGGGTGGCGCCGGCGCGCACCACGCCCGCGTCGTGATCGCGGAGGAGCACGCCCGTGGCGGCGAATTCATTGTACCGGGCGAAATCTTTTTGGCGTTCGACACCGAACCCAGGGAGAATCGTGGACGTGATGCCGGGGGGCGCGCCGATGCCCTCGATGAGCGCGTCCGTCGGATGTTCGTTCAGCACCCACGAAAACTCGCCGATGTAGTAGCCCTGCTTGATGCCCTCGTAGTTGGCGATTCTCTCCCCCGGGAAGTGGCCGACGACGGGGGTGGCTGGGTGCACCCACAGGTTCTTTCCGATCTGTCCGGATCGGTCTTCCGCCTCGCTGGACAGCAGCAGATGGGGGGTCTGAATCGACCCTCCGCTTACGACGACACAGTCCGCGTCCACCGTGAACGTGCCGCGCGACTGGCGATCCTCGCCGAGAAGGTGGCCCTCGACGCCGATGGCCCGTCCGTTGGCGAAGCGCACGCGGTCCACCCGACACTCCGTGTACAGGCGTGCCCCCTTTGCGGTGGCCATGGGAATGAAGGTGAGCGCGGCCGATTGCTTGGCGTTGTAGCTGCATCCAAGGTCGCAGAAACCGGAGCCGAAACAGTTTTTCGCGTTGCGATGGAAGGTATCGCCCTTCCAGCCCATGGCCTCGGCACCAAGTTTCAACTTGAGGTTGTTGGCATTGAGCTGGGCAGGGTCCATCTTGGCGACGTGCAGGATTTCCTCGATGCGCTCGAAGCGGGGCCGCATGCGTTCGGGCGCCATTTCAGGAAGATCGTGCCGGTCTTTCCAAAGGTTCAACAAGCGATCCGGCGTGCGGAAACAGTCGAGATAGTTCACGACCGTGCTGCCGCCGACCGCGCGGCCATGCAGAACGGCCATCGCGCCGTTTTCCGTAGCGCGAAGGCCCGCTTCCCAGTATAGCTTCCGCATCATTTCGCCTTCACGCTGCGTGAAGTCGGTGGCCCGGTAGTAGGCGCCGGTTTCAAGCATCAGCACGTCGAGGCCCGCCGCCGCGGCCCGCTCCGCCACGATGCTACCGCCCGCGCCCGTGCCGACGATGACGACCTGGGCTTTGAGCTGCAGCGGCCCCGCCAGCGTGCTGCCCGCGACCATCATGAGGGCTCCCCGAACCGCAGGGGGTTTACGGGCAGGCCAACGCGCCCGAGCCACGGACCCGGGTACCCGATGCTCTCCCATGTGGAGTCGCTCGTGTAGCAGTGCGCCAGGATCAACTGCCGGAGCGCGTTCGCGATGCCCCGGCGGAATTCCAGTGAGGAGTACAGCCAGTCTTCGTAGGCCGCCAGTTTTCCGGCCTCATCAAGGTCGATCCACGCGGAGAACGTCGGAACGAGGATGCGCGAAAGTTGATTGAACAAACCGGGAAGTTGAGCGATCAACGACTGCTTGTCTTCCGGGAGAAAGCCAATTGTCTCTTGAATCGCGGCCGCGATGTCCACCGTCAGGCCCGGCCCGTAGACGAACGCCGCCATGGCGTTGAGCACGGCTCGATCGCCTTCGTCCAGCGTCGTGGTCGGCGGCGGCAGGGCCGCGCGCAACTCCAACGGCACCGCCAGAACCGCGGCGGCGCCCGACAAGGCGAGGAACTGACGACGGCTCGGCGGCATGCCCCCCGAGGCTATCGCCGTCGGGTCACATCCGCCGCCGCGCGAGCCAGGTGCCGACCGCGCCGATGATGGTGATGCCCGGCATCAAAAGCATGGAAACGACGAACGCGAGCAACCCGCCAACGGGTGTGACGGTCAGCTTTCCCTTTCCGGCCTCGTTGGAACGAATGGACAGCTGATCCTTCTCGCCAGCCATCCACGCAATGGTGTTGAGGAAGACGTCTTGATTGATGCCCTGCAGGAACAGCCCGTTGCTCAGAAAATCACCGTCCCCGAAGATGACGACTTTGCCGCCCGCTGCTCGCGCGGGCTGCGGTTCCGCCGTTACGACGGGAGGCGCGAGGGTACCGTCGGCTGCAGGCGCGACGGCGGTCGTCGTTCGAAGGTTGGCTGGGTCCGTCACCTCGATCACGGCAGCCACGCCGATCGTTCCGACCCGGTCCACTCCTTCGTTCCGCTCAATCGGCTGCACGTCCAGATTGGACTCCGCCCAGCCGAGGTCGGACGTGTGCGCGAGATTGGTCACCGTCAGGCCGTCGACCGGCGGCCCCGTCTCGACGGATCGCGCCAGGCGCATCACTGCGAGCCCCTTCAGCTTTTCCGTAATGGCGTGGGGTGCCCAACTGCTTTCATCCAAGGCGACGAACGAACCGTCGCCCATCTGCCGGTTTGGATCGCCCTCAATCGCCACGTCATTGCTGACCGTGACGCCGTACCGCTCCATGTCGGCGGCGGTGTTGGGCGATTCCATTGGATCGAGCGTAACAATAAGTTTTCCGCCGGCCGCGACGTACGCCGCAAGCCGATCCAACTCCGCCGGCAACAGGTCGGTTCGCGGCGACGCGAGCACGATGACCTCGCACATTTCCAGCGTCGGTTGCTTCTCGAGCAACGAAATGTCCGACACTTTGTAATTCTGGCCTTCGAGCTTGGTTACGGCGCTTGCTAGCCCACCGGCCGTGCTCTCGTCCTCGGCGCCGCGTTCGTCGTGACCGGTGACGGCGCACACGGGATGCTGGCGTTCGGCAACCACGTTGACGAGCGCGTTGGTGACGCTCTCCTCGTCGAATTTGGAATCGACGCGCTGCTCGCTCTTTCCGGTGCGGAAAATGACGGTGCCGGAGGGGGATGTGATCTTTTCCTTCTCGGCGACCATCGGGTCCGCGTAAGGATCGTGGTACTGGATCTTCAGGAGTGTCGTGTTGTCAGCGTAGTTCGCCATCAGTTCTCGAAAGTTTCCGTCCTCCGGCGATCCGGTTTGGAAGAACGCGATGACCGCGATTTCCTGATTCAACCCCTTCACGATGTCAACCGACTGCTGCGAGAGGGTGTACCGCTTCGATTCCGTGAGGTCCCAACGCTTGTCGATGCGGGCGCCGATCACGTTGAGCGCCACCGCAATCGCGAGGGCGAGCAACGCCGCGAAGGACGCCGTGGTGCTGCGGATGACGGTCTGGTCCTTCCCGAGGTTGGAGAGCGAGCCCCAATCCATGAACAGCCACAGCGCGACGAGTAATCCGCCGGTTCCACCCACGACTTTGGCCCACAAGAAGATGGACTCCATCTGCTTGTACTCGGCGAGCGCCCAGGCCGCGCCGAAAACCATCAGGCAAAACACCCCGAGCAGGGCAAAGAACCAACCAAGTGCACGGAACATCATCAGCGCCACCGCAACGCTTCCACCCGTTGGGTGGCTGCGAACAAGAAAAATGCAATGAAGGTCAGGAAGTAGAAGATGTCACCGGCGTGGACGACCCCCTTTCCGAGGCCCTCAAGATGGTGGAGCATGGAGATATACTCCACGGTAGACTTGACTTTTCCATCACCCGCGACCTGACCCACCCATCCGACGATCCACGTCAGCATGTTGAACGAGAACGCGATGATCAGGGCAATGAGCTGGTTCTCGGTGAGCGAGGACGCGAACAGCCCGATGGCAACGTAGGCGGCTAGCAACAGCACGAAACCGAGATAGTTCGCTGCGAGTACCCCGACGTCGGGCTCCCCGAGCCAGTTGAGGAGAATCGGAAACTGCAGCGTACTTGCCACCATCACTCCGGCAAATCCAAGCGCGCCGAGGAACTTCCCGATCACGATCTCGAACGACGAAACGGGCGAGGTCAGAAGCAACTCAAGGCTTTTCTGTTGGCGATCTTCCGCGAACAGGCGCATGGTCAGGGCCGGCATGACGAGGAGCGCGATGACGCCGAGGTTTCCGAAGAGCGGCTGCACGATCCAATCGTTCATGTTCATCTGGTCGAGCTGCCCGCCGTAGGCCTGCTCCGCCTGCATGGCGTAGCCGAGCAGCATCAGGATGAAGAAGAACCCGGAGATGAGGACGAAGCCGCACAGGCTGATCCACCCAATCGGACTAGCGAAATACGCCGACGTCTCCCGGCGGGCGATGGCGAATATGGCGTTCATGACTTTCCTCCGGTGGTGAGCCGCAGGAACACGTCTTCCAAGCGTTCACGGCCGCTGAATTCGAGAATTCCGAATCGAGTCGCCACGGCGGCGACCGCCTCACGAATGTCTCCGTCGGCGCGAACGATGTAGCCCAGACCTTCCTCAT
Organism: Klebsiella pneumoniae; assembly: GCA_945861635.1. Classification (GTDB taxonomy): domain Bacteria; phylum Myxococcota_A; class UBA796; order UBA796; family SXON01; genus CAMAWH01. The sequence goes on from CAMAWH010000037.1 coordinate 26,796, forward strand.
CGACGGCGATCACGCCGGGAACGGCCGCGAGCGCTGCCCGAGCGTCGTCTCCTCGGCGGGAAACCTCCACCCGCACCGTGGCGCCGGCGCGCGAGAGATTCGCAATTGTGTCCTGAGCAACGATCTTTCCGCGGTTGATGACGACAACGCGCGAGCAGATCGCCTCGATTTCCGCGAGCACGTGCGTCGACAGCACGATGGTGCTGGCCCCCTCGGCGCCATCCCCCTCGGCCAGGTCCTTGATGAGTTGCCGAATTTCGACCCGCTGCGCCGGGTCGAGTCCCGACGTGGGCTCGTCCAAAACCAGTACGGCAGGCTGGTGAACGAGCGCCTGGGCAAGGCCGACCCGCTGACGGTAGCCCTTGGAGAGGTGATCGATCAGGCGGTTGGCGACCGTGTCGAGGCCGACCCGGCCTAGCGCCTTGTTCGTGGCGCCCGTGACGTTGGCGACACCCTTGATCGTGGCCGCAAAGGCTACATAATCTCGAACCGTCATATTGACGTAGACGGGCGGTACTTCCGGGGAGTAGCCGAGCATGGCTTGTACCTTGCGCGGCGCGTCGGCCACGTCGTGACCTCCGACGCGCGCCGTACCGGCGGACGCGCCGAGCGAGCCGGCGATGATGCGCATCGTCGTGCTTTTCCCCGCACCGTTGGGGCCAAGAAATCCGACGACTTCACCTTTGGCGACCGAAAACGTGACGTCTTCGATAGCGGCAATGTCGCCATAGTGCTTTGTAAGGCGTTCAACCTCGATCATAGTGGTGTCGGTCCAGGGTTCGGGGTTCGGGGCACCTGCTAACCCCAGCACCCCGTTGTGTCGAAACGACGCGCGCCGGGCTACGGTGGTGTCGATGTTGAGCCTCCTCCTGAGCGCCGGCTGCGGCGCCTCCTGGCAGAACGTGGACCCAAGTTCCGTAGGGGATTCCGGGCGTATCGACAGTGGCGACTGGGCCGATGCCGACACGGACGCGGACGCGGATACGGACACGGACACCGACACGTCCATCACGCCAACCGACGCCGACGAAGACGGTGTCAGCGTCGAGGACGGCGATTGCGATGATGCCGATCCTGACGTGCATCCCGGTGCAGTGGAGCAGTGCGATTCGTCGCAAGTGGACGAGGATTGTGACGGCCTCGCCGACGACGCCGATATCGACGTCTCAGGAAAAGTCGTGACATTCCACGACGCAGATGGGGATGGGTACGGCACGGGCGCCGGTGTCGCGTGGTGTTCGCCTCCACCAGGAGAGGATGCGGCCGCCCCCGACGATTGCGATGACTCTGCTGCGGCGGTGTACCCCGCCTCCGCCGACGGGACCGGGGGGGATGGTGTGGACAACGACTGCGATGGTTTTGTGGACGAGGACACGCTCGCCGACGCAGACGTCATGATCACCGAGTTGTTTTGGCGGGGAGATGAAAACTATTCGAACTACGTGCCGGTCGGCGCGTACCAGTGGGTCGAGATCTACAACAACGCCGGCGTGACTTTGCACCTTGACGCGTGGTCGTTGGATCTGTGCACGGTTGCCGGCGCCGCGGTCACGTCGGCGCCAACCGCCGCGGCCTGCGTCGCCGGTGCAACCACGACGGTGACGCTGCCCGCGGGGACGACGCTCGCGGCCGGCGCTCGTCTGGTCATGTGCTCCGACTCGTCGGTGATGCCGGACTGTGACCTCGACTTTGACTTCGCGGCGGGGATGCCGGGCATGAGCGCCCGACACGGCTGGGTTTCGCTGCGCGCGCGCGGCGCCACGCTTGGCCCCGCGGCCACGACCCCAACCAGCGATCTTCCCCTCGACAGCGTCGCCTATTTCTACAAATCCGGGTCGGACTATTGGCCGTCGGGCGCCGGCCGCACGACGCGCCTGGAGGACACGTCGGCCGTCGGCGCAACGGACTCCACGGCCAACGATTCGTACGGCGCCGCAGGCCCTTCGTTCACGAATTGGTGTGTCGCGGAGAACACGACGAAGTGGACGCTCTCAGGCGTCAATAAATACGGCACGCCCGGTGCCGCGAACGGCAGCTGCCCGTAATCCCGCCAACGGCACCGTTGCCCCCATCCACCTCGCCGGTCTACACTCCCGGCCGTACACTTGAGGATCGCATGCGCTTCGTCACCCCCCTCGTCCTGGCATGGCTACTTGCCGGCTGTGGCGCGACCTGGTCGGTGAAGGACGAAGACGGAGACGGCTTTGCGGTTACGGCGGGCGATTGTAACGATAAGGACGGGGAAATCGGGCCGTCGGCCACGGAAGTCTGGTACAATGGCGTCGATGAAAATTGCGATGGCAATGACGACGATCAGGACCTCGACGGGTTCCCGGGTGTAGATGCGGGCGGCGCGGATTGCTGGGACGATCCCTCGTCGATACCCGAAGAATTTTCTGCACTCAACGGCATGGCGCAGCCCGCCGCAGACGCGGTCAATCCGGACGCAGCCGAGGTCTGGTACGACGGACTGGACGGCAATTGTGACGGAGAAGACGACTTCGATCAAGACAAAGACGGGCACGCAACCCTGAATGTCACCGAGACCCGCACGGAATTGCCGATCGATGACTGCTACGACGCGGTAGACGACGGCTACCCGATTCTTGCGGACGATTGCCTGAGCGAGCCGGCCGTGGAATTGCCGCCGGAGCAGGTGTACCCGGGCGCCACCGACGAGGTCTACGACGGTACGGACGCCGATTGTTCCGGGGACACGGACTTCGACAAGGACGGCGATAGCTGGCCGATCTGTTCGGATTGCGCGGACGTGGACAACGTGCACTGTGGCGATTGCGACGACGAAGACGAACTCGTGTACCCGAATGACACGCCCGAGGTCTGGTACAACGGCGTCGATGAAAACTGCGACAACAACGACGGAGATCAGGATTTCGACGGCTACGTCGTGGAGGCCTACTCCTTCCCCATCGTCGAAGGTAGCGGCCTCGAAGAGGGGGATTGCTGGGACGATCCGGAGAGCACTCCCACCGAGTACTCGCCGATCAACGGGTTTCCGGACGTGGCCTCGGACGAGGTCAACCCGGCGCATTCGGACGCGTGGTACGACGGCATCGATCAGAATTGTGACGACGCTGACGATTTCGATGCCGACGCCGACTCCTACGCCACCGACGCCTATGCCAACCGCGCCTCCGTCACCGGTGACGATTGTGATGACGCCGAGGGCGCCGTGCATCCCGGAGCATCGGAGGTCTACTACGACGGCACCGATCAGAATTGTGACGGCGAAAGTGACTACGATCAGGACGGTGACGGTTACGACAGTGACGACTATACGGCCGGCACACACGACGATTGTGACGATACCCGACCCGTCGTGAACCCGGGCGTGAACGAAGACTGCGGGACGGCCTTCGACGATGATTGTGACACCGACCTCAACGACGTCGGCGCCACCGACTGCGAGGTCTACTATTACGACGCCGACAGTGACGGCTACGGCGACATCACGAAGTACGAATGCGTCTGTGAGCCGCGGGATACCTACGAGATCCTTGCCGTCACGACCTCGAATGACGACTGTGATGACTCGGACTCCGGTGACTTCCCCGGGGCAACGGAAAGCGTGGACAACCACGACGACGAAGACTGTGACGGGGTCGACACCTGCTGGACCGACAACGACCTTGACACCTACGGCAGCACCACCACGAAAGACTCGAACGACCTGGATTGTACGGATTCGACCGAGGCCAACGACGACGACGATTGTGACGACACGGACGACGACACCTTTCCCGGCGCCGCGGAGACGGAGTCCGCCACAGCGTGCATGAACGACGACGACGCCGACGGCTACGGGGATGCAACGAGCAGCGCCCTCTACACGGAAGGCACCGACCTCGACGACAACAAAAGCACCTGCACCACCTCCCTTGCCGATACCGACGGGGACGGCTTTTACAATTGTCAGGACCAGTGCGCCGACACCGACGGGGACAACTACGGGACAACGAGCACGGCGGCCAGTAATTGCCGAGATGCTTCGGGCGTGACCTGCGCCAAGGACACCGCGTGCACGGGCACGGACGTCAACGACGCCATGAGCACGTGCACGACCTCGGGAACCTACATCGATACCGACGGAGATGGGTTTTACAACTGTCAGGACCGCTGCGCAGACGTCGATGGCGACAACTACGGAACGACCAGCACGGCGGCCGCGCTTTGCGTGACCAACGGCGCCAGCGGTGGAACGACGACGTGCGCGGGCGATGCCGCGTGCACATCCACCGACGTGGACGACGCAAAAAGCACGTGCACGACCTCCACGACGGACACCGACGGGGACGGCTACTACAATTGCCAGGACCAGTGCGCGGACGTCGATGGGGACAATTACGGCACGACGAGCACGGCCGCGGCGCTCTGCGTCACCAACGGCGCCAGCGGTGGCACCACGACGTGTGCGGCGGATGCGGCGTGTACCTCCACGGATCTCGACGACGGCAAGAGCACATGCACGACGTCGCTGACCGACACCGACGGAGATGGCTACTACAACTGCCAGGACCAGTGCGCCGACGTCGATGGGGATAATTACGGCACGACGAGCACGGCGGCCGCGAGCTGCGTGACCAACGGTGGCAGCGGCGGAACCACGTCCTGCGCCGGTGATGCCGCGTGTACCTCGACCGATCTGGACGACGCAAAGAGCACGTGCACGACGTCGTTGGCCGACACCGACGGCGACGGCGTGTACAATTGTCAGGACCAGTGCGCCGATGTGGACGGGGACAATTACGGCACGACCAGCACGGCGGCAGCGGCGTGCGTGACCAACGGGGCCAGCGGCGGAACCACGTCCTGCGCTGGCGATGCTGCGTGCTCCTCCACCGACATCGACGATGCGAAAAGCACTTGCACAACCTCCATCACGGACACCGACGGGGACGGCTACTACAACTGTCAGGACCAGTGCGCGGACGTCGATGGTGACAACTACGGAACCACGAGCACGGCCGCAGCGGCCTGCGTCACCAACGGCGGCAGCGGAGGGACGACGACGTGCGCCGGCGATTCGGCGTGCACCTCGACCGACGTAGACGATGCGAAAAGCACCTGTACGACGTCCACAACCGACACCGACGGTGACGGCTACTACAACTGTCAGGATCAGTGCGCGGACGTCGATGGCGATAACTACGGCACGACGAGTACGGCCGCCGCGGCATGCGTGACCAATGGCGCGAGTGGGGGCACCACGACGTGCGCCGGCGATTCCGCATGTACGGCCGCGGACCTCGACGACGCCAAGAGCACGTGCACGACATCGCTCACCGACACCGACGGCGATGGCGTGTACAACTGTCAGGATCAGTGCGCGGACGTCGACGGCGATAATTACGGAACAACCAGCACAGCCGCCGCGGCGTGCGTGACCAACGGCGGCAGCGGCGGCACGACAAGCTGCGCCGGTGACGCCGCGTGTACGTCCACGGACATCAACGACGCCATGAGCACGTGCACGACATCGGGCACCTACATCGACACCGACGGCGACGGCATCTACAATTGTCAGGACCAGTGCGCGGACGTGGACGGCGATAATTACGGCACCACCAGTACCGCCGCCGCGGCCTGCGTCACCAACGGTGCCAGCGGGGGCACGACAACCTGCGCCGGTGACGCCGCGTGTACCTCTACGGACGTGGACGACGCGAAAAGCACCTGCACCACGTCCACGACCGACACCGACGGGGACGGCTACTACAATTGCCAGGATCAATGCTCCGACGTCGACGGCGACAATTACGGCACCACCAGCACGGCGGCTGCGGCCTGCGTCACCAACGGCGCAAGCGGCGGAACCACCACGTGTGCCGGCGATTCAGCGTGCACGTCCACGGACGTGGACGATGCGAAAAGCACGTGCACGACATCGACGACGGACACCGACGGGGACGGCTACTACAATTGCCAGGACCAGTGCGCCGACGTCGATGGCGACAACTACGGGACGACCAGCACGGCCGCAGCGCTTTGCGTCACCAACGGCGCCAGCGGGGGCACAACGTCGTGCGCCGCGGACACTGCGTGCACATCCACCGACGTCAACGACGCCATGAGCACGTGCACGACCTCAGCGACCTACATCGACAGTGACGGGGACACGGTCTACGACTGTCAGGATCAATGTGACGACGACGACGGGGACAACTACGGCACGACCAGCACGGGGGCGGCCGCTTGCGTGACGAACGGCGCCAGCGGCGGAACGACGACCTGCGCGGGAGACGCGGCGTGTACCGATGTCGATTGCGACGATACGGACGCCACCATTCACACCGGGGCCGCCGATCCGACGGATGGCACCTACCTCGACGAAGACTGTGACGGCTTCATCGACGAGGACGGCATCGTGGCGGGTGACGTCGTGATCAGCGAGTTCTTCCTCGGCGCGGCCCAGGCGTACGACTTCATCGAATTCTACAACCCGACGGTCGACGACATCTACCTGGATGCGTGGCGCCTCGACTTCTGCTTCGAGTCGGACAACACGACGACGACGCCTCCGTACAGTTCGGGTTGCGACACGCTGCTGACGTTGACGTTCCCGACGGACGGCACCGCGCCCATCATCGAAGCGGGTGGATACGCGTTCATCTGCAACGACAACTCGGTGCAGACGGGCACCTATCCGTGCGACTACGAGTTCACCTACCCCGGCGCTGCGCTCGAACCGGAAACGGGCCTGCTCAAACTCCGAGCCACCTCGGCGGCGCAGATTGACCAGATCACGTGGTGGCAGTCCCTGTCCGGCTTGGACAGTTGGCCGACGTCGGCGTTGTACTCGGTGCAACTCGACACCGCGGATTTCGACTACAACACCAACAACGACTACAGTACGACGAGCCTGACGACGAACGCCGACATCTGGTGCCTGTCGGCCAGCGCGGCGGACTGGGCGACGGGCTCGGCGGATTACCGCGGTACGCCGGGCGAACCCAACACGACCTGCCCCTGATGCTCGCGATCTGGCTTGCCGGGTGCACCTTCGTCACCGATCAGGAGTGGACGAAGCGGTTGGAGGCGTGCGATCAAGGGGGCCTGTACATCGACGGCGATGGAGATGGGTGGGGAGGAGAGGCCGCTTCGGGGTGCAAGCGTGACGACGCATGGGTCGATCACGGCGGGGATTGCGATGACGCCGACACCACTGTGCACCCCGGCGGCTTGGACGAGCCCTACGACGGTACCGATGCCGATTGCGGCGGGGGGGATGACTACGATGCCGACGGGGACGGTCACGCGAGCGCCGCCCACGGAGGAGACGATTGTTTCGACAGCGCGGACGACGCGGTGCCCGTGCTCGCCGACGATTGTGGGGAGAGGACGTCCACACCCGAGCCGGTGGACGTGCATCCGGGCGCGGCCGACGAGGCGTATGACGGCATCGATTCCGACTGCTCAGGCGGCTCGGACTTCGATGCCGACGGAGATGGCTACTCGCGCTGTACGGAGTGCAACGACGCCGACGCGGCCGTCTACCCGAATGACGGCGCGGAGGTCTGGTACAACGGCGTTGACGAGAATTGTGACGGCAACGATGGGGATCAGGACGCCGATGGCTACGTCGCTGCGGACTACCCCTACGAGGTTCCCGAGGACCTCTTCCCCGGTGATTGTTGGGACGATCCGAACTCGATTCCCGCCGCGTACACGGCGCTGAACGGGCTGCCGCAGGTGGCGGCGGTGGATGCTCACCCCAAAGCCGCAGATGCGTTCTACGACGGCGTGGACGCCGCATGTGACGCCGGGAATGACTTCGATGCCGACGCGGACACCCACGCCAGTGATGCGTGGCCCAACGCGGCGGGCGGGCTCGGGGATGATTGCGATGACGAGGACGGCAGCGCCTACCCCGGTGCGCCGGAGAGCTGGTACGACGGCGTGGACAGCGATTGCTCGGGCGGCTCCGACGACGATCAGGATGAGGATGGCTACGACGCGCTCGACGAAGGCGGCACCGATTGCGACGACATTGACGCCTACGTGAGCCCGGCGGCGGTCGAGGATTGCACCACCGCGGTGGACGAGAATTGCGACGGTGAGATCGATTCTATCGATGCGATCGGCTGCACCGCGTACTATCTGGATGACGACGCAGATGGCTATGGGTCCGCCGCCGCGCAGTGTCGGTGTGAGGCGGCAGGTGCGTACAGCGCCGCTACCTCCGACGATTGCGACGACGCGCATTCCGACGCCAATCCCGGCGTTGCGAGTGAGGTTTGCACCACCGACTACGATGACGATTGCGACGGCTCCACGAACGCCGTCGACGTTTCCGGTTGCACGACCTGGTACTACGATGCCGACGCCGATGGCTACGGAACCGAAGCGGCGTCCTGCACCTGTGTCGCCTCCGGAACGTACACGGCCAGCCTCACCGGCGATTGTGACGATGCGGACGCCAGCATTCTCCTCACTCGCACATTTTACGAAGACGCGGACGCGGACGGCTACGGCAACGCCAGCGTCAGCGCAACCGCGTGCGTCAGCCTGACCGGCTACGTCACCAACGCTGCCGACTGCGAAGACACCCGCTCCGATGCGCACCCCGGCGCAACGGAAACGTGCGCAAGCTGGTACGACGACGATTGTGATGGGGATACAAACGACCTCGGTGCCGACGCCTGCACCGCGTTCTATCTGGACGCCGACGCCGATGGCTACGGCACCACCGACAGCGCATGCACCTGCTCCGCCGCAGGCAGCTACACCGCATCAAACACCTCCGACTGTGACGACGCGTACGCGGACGCTCACCCCGGCGGAACGGAAACGTGCGCCACCACGTATGACGACGATTGTAACGGTACCAGCAACGAGATCGCCGCGCCCGCTTGCTCGACCTGGTTCGTAGACACGGACGGTGACGACTACGGGTCGGGCCCCGGACAATGCCAGTGCTCCGCCGGTTTCGGCTACGAAGGTGTCTCCCCCGGTGACTGTGACGACGCCGATGCGGCTCGCTTTCCCACGGCTACGGAGGCGTGTGACGGCGTCGATAACGATTGCAACGACATCGTGGACGACGGCGCCACCACGGAGTTCTACGAAGACGGAGATGGAGATGGCTACGGCGATCCCTCCTCGTCCACCATCGCGTGCTCGGCCCCGTCCGGCTACGTCGTGAGCGGCACAGACTGTGATGATGGTTCGGCCACAATCTCCCCAGCGGCCGCCGAAGATTGCTCGACGGGGTTCGACGACAATTGCGACGCCACGACCAATTCCGCCGGCGCCGTAGGCTGTACGGCGTACTACGAGGACGCTGACGGAGATGGCTATGGTACAACCTCGACTTCCTGCTTGTGTACGGCCGTTTCGCCCTACACGGCGTCCTCCACCTCGGACTGTGATGACGCCGCGTCCACGGTGAACCCGGGGCAATCCGAGATCTGTGGCGACGGACTGGACAACAATTGCGATGAATCGCCAAATAGTTGCACGATCTCCGGCACGTCGGTGGTGACGACGTGGGCGCGCGCAACGTTCATCGGCGAAGTGGCGTCGGACAACGCGGGGGCGGCCGTAGCGGACGCTGGCGATTTTGACGGAGATGGGCTCCACGACGCGTTGATTGGGGCGTACTACAACGACTCCGGGGCGTCGAACGCAGGCGCGGCCTACATTGCCGCCGGGATGCCGACGGGCGCGACCGACTTGTCAGCCGTGACGCTGAAGATCACGGGTGCGGCGGCGAACGACTACTTCGGTCGCGCGGTGTCCGGAGCGGGCGACGTGGATGGGGATGGAGACGACGATGTGATCGTGGGCGCCTACCTCAACGACGGCGGCGCCACCGACGCGGGCGCGGCCTACGTCATCGGAGGAGGTTCTACGGGCACGCTCTCGGCGTCCAGCGCTACCGCCATCTTCGAGGGCGATGGTGCCAACGACTACGCCGCCCGCAGCGTCACCGGCGGGGGCGATTTCGATGACGACGGGTACGCCGAGGTCGCGCTGGGCGCGAGTCAGGAGGATTCCGGCGGCGTCGACGCGGGTACGGCCTACGTGTTTTACGGCCCCGCTTCGGGCAGTTTCAGCGTTTCGAGCGCCGACGCTCGGCTCACAGGCGAGGATATTTACGACTACGCCGGGTATGCCGTGGCCGTAGCCGGAGACGTCAACGGCGATGGCATGGATGACCTGCTCGTCGGGGCCTACGGGGCCGATGATGGCGGGGCGAGCGCGGGTGCGGCCTACCTGTTGCTTGGGCCGATAAGTGGGACGACCGACCTTTCGCTCGCCGACGCGCGCTACCTCGGGGAAGATGCTGGGGATCAGGCGGGAAGCGCGGTGGCGGGCGGGGATATGGACGGGGATGGTCTGGCCGACGTGATGATCGGCGCGCCCGAAGTGAACGACAACGGCGCCTACGCGGGCGCGGTGTACGTCGTGCTCGGGTTGGTGTCCGGGGATCTCGACCTTGCGGCGGCGGACGGCAAGCTCCGGGGCAACAGCGGCAGCGACCACGCGGGGCTGTCCGTTTCCATCGGCGACCTGGACGCGGACGGCATTGGGGACCCGATCACCGGCGCCTGGGGAGACGACACGGCGGCCTCGACGGCGGGGGCCGCGTACGTGCTGTACGGACCCCCAGCGGGGACGGCCGAATTGTCCTCGGTCGACGTTATTTTTACGGGAGCGACGAGCAGCGACTTTGCGGGGTACTCCGTGGCAGGCGTTGCGGACTACAATGGAGACGCCTACGACGACGTCCTCGTCGGTGCCTATGGTCAGGACAGCGGCGGATCCTCGGCGGGTTCGGCCTACCTTGTCCTCGGGGGTGGATTCTGAGCCATCTGCGGCCGCACGCTCGCTGCTCTGGAAACCGCAGGCGAGCATTCCAGGGAGCGGCCGACCTTTTCCTCGCCCTCCCATGGATTGCGCTTGCACTTGCCGGATGCGGCGCAACGTGGTCGGCCGATGATCTCGATGGAGACGGGTTTTCCGTGCTGGAAGGGGATTGCAATGACAAGGACGCGGCGGTTGCACCGGGGGCGGACGAGGTTTGGTACGACGGCATCGATGGGGACTGCAACGGCGGCAGTGACGACGACGCGGACCTGGATGGCGTGCCGTCTCCCGAGGATTGTGACGACGCGAGCTCGGCGATTCACCCGGGTGCCGATGAGGTTTGGTACGACGGCGTCGACGAGAATTGCGACGGTTTGAGCGACGACGATCAGGACGCCGATGGCGTCGACGCGGGCGCTGATTGTGATGATCTGGACGCCGACGTGCACCCCGACGCTGCCGACGCCTGGTACGACGGTGTGGACACCGATTGCGCCGGCAATGACGACTACGATCAGGATGGGGATGGCTTTGCCGCGGCGGATGAATGCAATGACACCGACGCGTCGATCGTCCCCAACGGGCTGCCGGAGGTCTGGTACGACGGCGTCGATGCGAATTGCGATGGTCACAGCGACTACGATCAGGACTACGATGGCTACGACGTTGACACATCCGGGGGAGAGGATTGTGACGATACGGACGCGGCAATCAGCATCGACGCGCGTGAGGTCTGGTACGACGGCATCGACCAGGACTGCTCGGGGACGAGCGACTATGATCAGGACGCCGATGGCCAGGACACGGAGGCGTGGTCGGGTGGAACCGATTGCGATGATGTGAACGGCACAATTTACCTTGGCGCGTCGGAGACGTGGTACGATGGCGCCGATAGCGATTGCTCCGGCGGGTCCGATTACGATCAGGACGGCGATGGGGATGACACGCCGGCGGGTGGCGGCTCCGATTGTGACGACACTGACGCTGCGATTCATGGCGGCATGGACGAGCAATGCGGCAATGCGATAGACGAGAACTGTGACGGTTCGGTCAACGACATCGGCGCCACAGGCTGCGAAACCTTCCGCCTCGATACTGACGCGGATGGCTACGGCGTGGCGGCCAGCCAATGCACGTGCGTCGCGTCGGGCAGCTACACGGCGTCCAACACCACGGACTGTGACGACGCCCGCGCAACGGTGAACCCCGGCGCCGTCGAGACGTGCGCCACCGCGTGGGACGACGACTGCGACAGCAACGCGAACGAGAAGGACGCCACGGCCTGTACGGGGTTTTATTTCGACGGGGACGGCGACCTCTACGGCACCAGTGTCTCCCAGTGCTGGTGCAGCGAGTCAGGCAGTTACACAGCCTCCATGGCGGGGGATTGTAACGACGCGCGTTCCGATCTGAACCCAGGCGAAGCCGAAACGTGCGATCTGGAAGACGACGACTGCGATGGCGAAACCGATGAAGGCACAACCCGCTACTACGCCGACGTTGACGCCGACACGTATGGCGACGACACCACCGCACGCTGCACGACCGCGTCGGGGTACGTCACCCTCGCCGGCGATTGTGACGACGACGATGTCTACGCGTTTCCCGGCGCGGACGAGCTGTGCGACGTGGCGCAGAACGATTGCTCGACCGCGTGGACCGAGGCCGACGAAACGGGCGTCGTTTCCTATGAGACGGCAGCCGGCGTGTGGAGTGACATCACCTCGACGTTCAGCGGTACATCGACGGCACCCATCGCGCTCTCCCTTGCGACGGGCAGCTACTATTTCTGTCAGGGGACGTTCTACGCGAGCGTCAACGCGAACGCCAAGACGACGACGCTCACCGCGCCGTACGGAAAAACCGAAACGACGCTTTCTCTCGGCGTCAACAATGGCTCGGTCGTGACCGCCACCAACGCTACGGTATCGATGGATGGCTTCACGATCACGGGCGGGAAGGGCACCGCCGGCTCCGGCGGCAAACGGTACGGCGGCGGCATTCTCAGCAACGCCTCCACCGTGAGCAGCGTGTCCATCGTCACGATCTCGAACTGCGATGTGACCGGCAATGTGGCCGACTTCGGAGCCGGCATCGCCGCGTATGGCTATGGCGATGTGGTCCTCGATGGTACCAACGTCGACGCGAACACGGCCAACACGTCGGGCGGAGGAATTTCCATCGCAAATGGCGATGTGACGTGCACAGACGGCGGTGCCAACGGAAACACGGCGAGCACCGAGGGCGGCGGCGCCTGGTTCTCGGGCAATAGCGGCACGCTGACGTCGGCTTCGTGTGATTGGGAAACCAACACGCCCGACGACGTTGCGGGTGCCGGATCGTTCACGACGACGTCGGCCTACGCGCTCAACGCCAGCTTCACCTGCTCCGGCAACGGTGCCTGCGCGCCGTGAAGCTCATCACGGCGACGCTTCGCCTGTACATCGACGCCGCCAAGGATGCGCTCCGCGCATTTCTCCGGTCGGGTCTCGCCTTCCTGGTCTTGCTCGTATCCTTCCCGATTCTCATGGTTGTGAGCTTCTTTTGCGGCCCGCTCGGCATGATGGGAGGGATGCTCGTTTCGCTGGTGATGGACGCACTTGCCGGGACGTACCTGGCGTCCCTGCGCGATGCGCTCTCGGTTCGGAAGAGCGTCACGGTGGCGATGGTCCGTGGAAATCTTGGAGCAAATACGTGGGATATCATCGGGATCCAGTTTCCAATCTGGGTGGTGAGCTTTCTGCTCACCCAACTGACCGTGCCCGTGGCCTCGCTGGCGTTCACCGTCGCGATTTTCCTGGCGTGCAACCCGGTGCCTGAGATGGTGGGCCGATCTCGTCTCGGCGGAGTGGATCTGCTGCGGGACGCCGGTCGGTTCATGTTGTCCAGCGGACCGGAGTGGTTTATCGGTCAACTTCCTTTGTTGATTGCGATTTTTATACTCGGTGGCGTGGGTGCCGCCACCGGCTTCGGTCCGGGCTTCGGGTTCGTGATGGTGGGCAGTGCGGCGGTGACGAACATTGCGCACGGTCCGATCGGGTACGTCGCGGGAATCGGGGTTGTCGCCCTTGCGCATCTGCTCCTGCTTTTCCGGGGAGCGTTGTATGAGCGGCTATCGTCGGGGGGGCGCCGTGCGCGCGCTTGGCAGGAGAACTTCCGTTAGCGCGTCGGGAATCCCGCTGCCCTGGGCGATTCCGAGGTGCGCCAGCGCGAAGTCATAGCGCACCGGGTCGGCTGGATGGAAGCGGCGCAGGGCGGCAGTGATGTCGGTTGCGGTGGCCCAGCCGGGGGTAGCGCGCGTCGTCAGGCCAACGTGCCTCGAAACGCGCATCACGTGCGTGTCGAGTGGGATGATGAGCGAGGCGGGGTCGAGGTGAGACCACAAACCAATGTCCGGCGCCTCACGACGCACCATCCAGCGCAGGAGCATGCACCAGCGCTTGCAGGCGGAGCCGTCGGCGGGCGAGGGGAACCACGTTGCAAAGGCCGGAGACGTCGCGGGGGGCGCGAACTGGCGGAGCTGCGCGATGGCGCCGCTGAGCGAGGAGGCGAGGGATCCGGGCGCAAATAGCGCGCCGAGCGACGCGTGCGCCGCGTACAGCGCGCGCATCGTTGCGAACAAATCCGCGAAATCGCGGGGGCGAAACCAGCGATAGGCCAGGGGCAAGGGCGGCCCGGCATAGTCGGCAATGAACCGGGCCGGGCCGCCGTGGGCGTCCATCGTGGCGAGCGCGCGCCCGATCACGGGACCGAACAGGTCCACGCGCCCAAAGGCGAGGAGCGCGGACAGGGTGGCGGCGATTTCGATGTCGGCGGGGGCCGCGTACCGCAGGGGAAAGCGGATCGGGTCGGCGGCGACGCGGGTCCCGACGTCCGTGGCCGATACCAGCGCGTCGAGTTGCACCTTCAACGTCCGCTCGCGGGGAGTGAGTTGCCCAGGACGCGCCAACGCGGCGCCCGTCACCGGGGAGCGCGTCAAAGTCGGCGCTTTCCCATGGCCAACGCGGCTAAAATCACCGCAACCCAGGATTGGTGCGCGCCGACGCTGCAACCGCTCGTCGGCTCCAAAGCCTTGTATGGCACGACGACCTCAGTCTGGTCGGGCAGCGAATCCTCGGCGCCGTCGTTCACGACCAGACGGAATCGGTACGTTCCTGGTTCGTCGATCGTGAAACGCGGTGCGGAAATCGCGTCGTCATCGAGTTTTGCGCTCGGCCCGCCGGCCTGGGACCACGCAAAAGTGAGCGCGTCCTGATCGTCGTCGAAGGACCCGCTGCCGTCCAGAATGACGGTGTCATCGACGTAAGCGAGCAGCCCCGTTCCGGCCTCGGCAATCGGAGCCGCCGCGAAAGCAGCGTGGGCCAGCAAGAAGAAAACCACGCCGGGTGCTAACCTGCCGGCGAAACGATAGAGGCCCCCCCATGGGATTCTTGGACCGCATCGGCAACCTGTGGAACGGTTTTTGGGGCCTCTGGCTCGGAGACCGTGAGAAGAACAACCCCGAAGTGGTGTACGAGGCGGCCATCGAGGCGCGCCTCCAAAAACACCGCGAACTGAAAAAGGCAGTTTCGGGCATCGTCTACCTGCGGAACAAGCTCGCCGCGGAGCTGGAAGCCAAGGAGAAGGCGCTGGTGGACGTCAACGCCCAAATTCCCGTGGCCGTGGAAAGCGGGGAGGATGACGTTGCACTCGTACTCCTTCAAAAAAAGAACGAACTTGACAAGGCGATCGTCGACCTGAAGGGAGAGCTGGAAAAGGTGTCCAACCAGGCGGAAGAAGCCAAGGAGGGGCTGGTCGCATTTCAGGGCGAAATCGAAAAGCTCAAGCGCGAGCGAGATCAGATGCTTGCAAAGAAGGCCACCGCGGAAGCGCGGATTCAGATTCAGGAGACGCTGGACGGCATGTCCACCGACGCCGACATCAAAGCCCTGGAAAACGTCCGGGAAAATATCCACAAGCTCCAGGCGTCCGCCGACGTCGGCACGGAAATCAAGGACAACAGCCTCGACGCCCGCCTCAAGAAGATCAAGGAGAAAACGGGAGACGTCACCGCCAAGTCACAGCTGGACGAGTTGAAAAAGCAACACGCGGCCCGCGCCACGGCCGCCGAGGGCAGCGTCAAGAAGACGATGTAGATGAATCCGTTTTTCACCTTCATGCGCGCACGTGTCGCGACACCGTGGCTCGCGCTCGCGGCATGGCAGCGGACCCACGTCGTCGTACTGATGGCCGCGATGGTCGGCTTTCTTGCGCACTACATCATCCTGTTCTGCTGGATTCAGCCCTGGTACATCGAAGACAGCGCGATCTCGTTCTCGTACGCGCGCAACTTCGCCGAAGGAGATGGGCTTGTTCCCTACGTAGGCGGGGAGCGTGTCGAGGGCTACTCCAACCCGCTGTGGACCTTCCTGATCGCGGTGGGTTGGTTGCTCCGCATTCAGCCGTGGACGACGTCGAAGGTGCTCGGAGCGTTTTTCGGCTGCGTGGCCATGTTGGCGTCCTACGGAATCGCGCGGTACGCGCGGAACCAGAAAGATGGTGATTGGGTTCCACTTTTGGCGCCATGGATGCTGGCGGCGTCGTCGCAATTCGTGATTTGGAGTACGTCGGGCCTTGAAAACGGTTTGTTTTGCGCGATGCTCGGGTGCGGCATCTGGGCCCTTTGTCGGGAAATCGAGCAGAATAGACGTTTTCCGCTTTCTGCATTATTTTTCTTCTGCCTTGCGATCACGCGCCCCGATGGCGCCTCGTACGCGGCACTGGCGCTTTTGACGCGAGTTGCGGCGTCGGTGGTGCGCGGTCAATGGGCGGCGACTCCGTTGTGGATTCTGGCGTTTGGATTGCCATTTGGCGCGTACCAATACGTACGGTACGAGTATTTTGCGTGGCCGTGGCCCAACACCTGGTATGCCAAGGAAAAGGATTTTCGCCCGTTCAATTGGGGCGGTACCGCGTGGAATCAGACCAAGGATTACTACCGGAAATACGGCATCGTATATGCGCTTCCGCTGTTGGTTTTCGCGGTAGGCAGCTTCCGCGGGTGGCGGCGCTGGCTGAATATCGTCCTGCTCGCCTTGCTCGCCGTTTTCGTGCTGTGGAACGGACGCGAGGGGATTCCGGCGGGCCTGCACAATCCCGCGCTCGATTGGATCACGCGGCACTGGGTGGAGTGCCGGGTCTGGTACATCCTCGGCGCTGCGGTCGTGCTCGGACTCACGACGCTGGGGAGCCCGGGTTGGCACGCGCGCGGGCTATTGTGGGCGGCGTATGCGGCGGGGATCTTCTTCTCGATCCTTGCCAACGGCGATTGGATGCGGGGGTTCCGCTGGTTCTCGCTCACCAGCGTGCCGCAATTCACGCTTCTGGCGGTTGGAATCGGGGAGTTCGTCGATGCGCTCCCGGCCGCGCAGCGCCGGCTGTTTGGCCGCATCCCGGTGCGGTTGCTCTATGCGCTGGTGCCGACGATTGCGCTGATGGCGACCAATGCGCCCCGCTCCTGGGAATTCCTCAACAAGCCGGAAACCTCCCCTCGAGACGTGCATAAACGCGTCAATTACATGATGTGGGTTCAGTCCCGCCTGGAGTTGGAGCACGTCGTCCTGTTTGACGTTGATATGGGTGCTCATACCTGGTATACGGACTGGGAGATCACCGATATCGCTGGGCTGATCGACCTGCCGATGGCGCGGCATCAGAAGTTTCCGAAGAACTTTCTCGAAGAATATATATTCGACGAACGCCGGCCCGATTTCGCGCATGTGCACGGCGCGTGGTCCAACAAGCTGAAGATCACGAAGAATCCTCGCTGGAAGGAAGAGTACATCGAGATTCCGGGCTTTCCGAGCGGTGGCCGCGGCCTGCACGTCGGCAATCATATTCGGAAGGACATCGTTGCCCATCGGACGGCGCCGCGGCTGGCCCCGCTGACGGTCGGCTTCGGCGGCGGCGTGCGAATGGAAGACTGGCAGGTCCCCTCGCCAACGGTGGCGCCCGGCGGCGAACTTTGGATTGCATCCAGTTGGCGGGCCCCCGACCGGGAGGACGGTTTTCGTGTGGTCCTGTTTCTGGCCGACGGCCAGGGCGTGAAATGGACGGGAGAGGTCGTTCCCGGATACGACTGGTACGACGTCGAGTATTGGGATGCCTGGGACTATGTGGATGGGCGTTGGAGTGTGTACCTGCCGAAGGCATTGCCGCACGGAACCTACCGATTGGGCTTCGTCGTTCTCGATGAGGAAACCGGCGCGGTGCTTCCGGTCGTCGGCGAGGCCGCGGTTGACGCTGCCGTTGATTCAGCCAGTTCCGCGCCGAACGCCGCTGTGCCAGACGCGGCCGCGCCCGTGTACATGACGGGCGAGTGGCTGTCGCCCGACACCGTCCTCGTTGTTGGCAAGGAAGCGACGCACGTCGCTGCGGACAAGTCGTTCAAGGAAACTCTCGCCGCGGCCGCCAGCGGGGAGTGTGAGGCGGCCTATGACCGCTGGCGAGATGCCGCCCATTCGACGGCCAACGACTGGGCCTGGTACGAAGCGCACGTGACCCTGGAGAAGACCGCCCGCGTGGCGTGTCTGGTCGCCCGGGCGGAGGGGCTGCCAGACCTGGTGGCGCGCGCCGAAATCTATCGGGAGGCGCGGCGCATCGATCCTCGGAATCCCACGCTCATTGCGTCCGGAGCCGTGGCCGGGGTCACGCTGGAGGCGCAGGGTGACGTCGCTCGCGGCGCCGACCAGTGGGAGGCGGCGTTTGTCGCCTACCGGGCATCCGTGTGGAGCGACCCCCGTCGCGCGTTTGCGCGTCGGAAGGCGGAAGAGGCGCGAAACCACCGCCTTGGTTTGACCGAGGACGGCGCGGAGCAGAAGCCGGGTGGCGTCAAGGGAGCGGCGGGCACCAGGGCCGGCAAGGATCCGGCGCCCGCGCGGGTCGCGCCGCCCGCGCCGGTCACGCCGCCCGCGCCGGTCACGCCGCCCGCGCCGTCGGACCCGTAGGCGAGGGCCTGAGGCACTTGTTCTACACGCCTATACGTTCGCCTCCGGGTAGGGCCAAGCGCTAGCTTGATCGCTCATGATCGTCGAGACCCGCGTGAACGATGCCAGCGGAGGCCGCCTGACCTCGTGGCTCCCGTAACGAATCGCCCAGGGCCGCGCCGCAGGGGGCAGGCTGCGTTCGTGGGGCCTGGTCGCTTGACCACATCGATATTTCGATGTACACATCGACATACCGATATGAAACGCTGCCCACCCGCCTCTGATATCGACAAGGCCCGCCTCCGCGTCGTTACGAAGGTGCGCTCGTTGCGGACCGAGCGCCGGTGGACGCAGGCGGAGCTCGCCGGGAAGCTCGGGCTCTCCCAAGCAAGGCTGAGCGAGATCGAACGGGGCGGGGGCTCGTTCACCGCCGAGCAGTTCCTGGAAGTGCTTCGCCTGTTCAACGTGAACGTGGACGCCTTCACGGCACCGCAGCGGGTGGAAGACGAGCTGCAGAACGCGCTTGCCCGCTTTGGCGCGCTCCACCTTCGCGAGGTTTCGGGCGCGCTCCCAAGCGCCCGGGTCGGCGGGGTCCGCGCCGCTGTCCGGGAAACGCTGTTGGCCCCCGCCGACGCGCGCCTGCTCCTCGCGCTCGCGCCCGTGCTTCTGGTGAACCTCGACGCCCTGAACCTCGATGTGCTGCACGATGAATTCGACTCCCTCGGATTCCCAGCGCGCGTGCCCTGGCTCGTCGAGAACGTCCAAATGGCGTTGATTCTTGGACGCGTTCCCCCGGGACGACCCGCAGCCGCCGGGTGGCATCGCTCGATGGTCGTCCTGAGCGACTTCGTCTCTCGGCACCCCGCGCCGACCAGCGACTCTCCGCGCCGCCTCGATCACATCGACGCCGGTCTCCGCAGCGGACGTGCGCTCGCGCAGGTGCAGGCTGCCGCGTCCGACATCTCTCGAAAATGGGGCATAGTCAGCGACCTTCAGCCGGCTGACTTCGCCGACGCCGTGCGAGCCGCCCATGTCGCAGGTTGACGACTTCTTCCGCGACCTGGACCGCTCGTGGCCGCTCCCGGCCGGAGCCCCCATCACCCTCCGCCTTCTGGGCTCGACCGCGCTCATTCTACAGACGAGCTTCCAGAGGGGCACGAAGGACAGCGACATCCTGGAGACCGACGAGATCACCGCCGAGATCGAGTCCGCGCTCCTGGCGGTCGCGGGAAAGGACACGGACATCCACCGACGGAACAGGATGTACCTTGAGTTTCTCGGCTCCGCCTTTCCCTTTCTCCCGTTCGATCCCCTATGGCACCCCGTGGTGCCATCCGGGCCGGACTATCAGAACTTCCGCCTGGAAGTGCTGGACGTAGTCGACGTCGTGATTGCGAAGTTGGCCCGCTTCCACAAAACGGATCGCGACGACATCGCGGCGATGGCCGAGCTTGAGCTGATCGAATCGCAGCGGTTCGCCGAACGCTTTCGGTCCGCTGTGCAGCGGTGGTGGCATGATTCGAGGGCCGACGACCTGCCGCAGATCCTCCGGAACTTTCACCAAGTGCAATCCGACGAGCTGTTCGTGTGGCCATCCCGAGTCGAGTTGCCGCCGTGGGTGGACGACGACTGACCGCCGATCGGCATGCCCAGCTGCGGGTTGGGGTCCCGTTGGTGTCGGCGGGCGTCGCTGTGGCCACGGGATCACCGGCTGTCGAGACCTGTTGGCTTTGATTCACTCCCGAACTTGATCCGTCGCTTTCTGCCCTGGTCTGGGATCGTCTCCATTACGCAAAACGAAACTCTCCCATCAAATCTACACACCTATCGTTTCAGCTGCGTGTCGGGTCAAGCACGGGCTTGATCGCGCATGATCCTCGAGACCGACGGCACCGCCTCGGGCGAGGGTCGTCATGCGGCGCGGCTCCCGTAACGAATCGGCCCCGGATGGCCGAGCACCCCCCTGCCGCCCCGCTGCGCCTCCCAATCACGATGTCCGGCCGTGGATCGCTTCCGCCGTCGAGCAAGTCTCCGGGTGGGTCCGCACGGATCTACCCGATCCGCCGCACCCGACGTGAGGGACTTCGCCCGTGCGCCTTGGCTCGACCCCGTGGTAT
>CAMAWH010000038.1 GCA_945861635.1 Klebsiella pneumoniae
ACTGCGATGACGCCGATCCGACGCTCTACACGGACGCCGACG
This sequence comes from Klebsiella pneumoniae, assembly GCA_945861635.1. GTDB lineage: Bacteria > Myxococcota_A > UBA796 > UBA796 > SXON01 > CAMAWH01. The sequence continues at coordinate 43 of CAMAWH010000038.1, forward strand.
CGGACGGCGCCTGTGACGCGGGCGACTACACGACAGACTGGGGCAGCGCCATGATCGCGATCCCCGCAGGGACGTTCTCGATGGGGGGCGGGCTCGGCGACCCCACAGGCGCCAACACCGACCACGACGTGACGCTGACCCACGACTTCTGGATGGGGGAGACGGAGATCACGCGGGGGCAGTGGGAATCGTGGAGCGGGGGAGTGGGGTGGGCGTACACAAGCCTGCCGGCCTACCCGTGTACGACCTCGACGACGACGGCGGACTGCCCGGCCGACTCCGTCTCCTGGTACGACGCGGCGCAGTACGCGAACGCGCTGTCGACGTCCGAGGGACTAGCCAACTGCTACCTCTCGGACGGCACGGACCTCGCGGCGGCGTACCTCGCGGACCCCTACGCCTGCCCCGGCTACCGGCTGCCGACGGAGGCCGAATGGGAGTACGCGGCGCGGGCGGATCAGGACACGGCGTACTCGGGGTCGAACACCTCGACGGACGTGGCGTGGACGAGCGAGAATGCGTACTACGTTGGCACCTTCGCTCGCGAGGTGGCGACGCTGGCGCCGAATGCCTGGGGGCTCACCGACATGAGCGGGAACGTCTCTGAGTGGACGAACGACTGGTACGATGCCAGCTACGGCGGCTATGGCACTGGCGGTGCGAGCGCCGACCCGCCGGGTCCCTCGTCAGGCTCCGACCGTGTCTATCGCGGTGGCTTCTGGGGCTACGGCGCGTCCTACGCTACCGTGTCCTACCGCTACTACAACGCCCCGAGCTACCCCTACGACTACTTCGGCTTTCGCCTTGCGAGGTCTATACCTTGATCCTCCATCCCCGGAACCCTCGCCTGCACTTGAATTTTCATGGCGTAGAACAAATGTTTTACTCCCCCCCAATTGCGTCGTAAGCCGCCCACTGTTTGGCCCACGTGGACCCACTCGAAAATCGTTTTCCGCGCTCGCCACGCCAAAAATCGGCGAGCGTTCTGGCCCCTTCCGAGCCGCCCGCGGCACGGTCGCGCGGAAGGGCCACACGACCCACCAGAAGCGCTCATCGCCGTCACCGCCGCCACCGCCGCCCGGGATCCTCACACGGCCCAAGCGGCCGAAAGACGCGGGTCCCGTGAAGATGCGACCTCAGTCCGCGGACGACGGCCTTCGAAATAGCGTCCATCGTCCGACCCCGCGACAGGGTCCGCCGCGGCCACAACCCCGGGCAGATACGCCATCTGGTGCCACAATTGGCCGCGCGGCGCACGGGTTACGCCGCCGTGGCCTCGGTTGCGCGGGCCGCCGCGGCCACAACCCCGGGCAGATACGCCATCTGGTGCCATAATTGGCCGCGCGGCGCACGGGTTGCGACGCCGCGGCCTCGGTTGCGCAGGCCGCCGCGGCCACAACCCCGGGAAGATACGCCATCTGGTGCCACAATTGGCCGCGCGGAGCACGGGTTGCGACGCCTTCGTGTCGCGGTTGCCGACGGCCGGCGCGTACCACGCTTGTTCGCGACAATACTGATCAGGACACGATTATCGGATGTGAGTCGCGCCGGCGCACGCCGAGCCGCGCGTCCCAGCGCCCCGCTCCCGCGACCGCCGAGAGGGGTCGATGGCGTCACTCCAACCACGACGCGCTTGACGCCGGAACGCGCGCACCGCACCATCCCCACCGATGCTCCGGATTGGCTCCATCTTCCTCGTCGCGGCGGTCTTGGCTGCCGAGACGTACGCTTTGCAGACACCGCGCGCACGCGTGATCATCCTGACGCGCTCTCGCTCGGATGGCCCGGCCTACACCGTTGGAAATGCAGCCGGAATCGAGGCGGAGTTCCTTGCCGCCATGACGCCGGACGACGTCGTGCGGGGGGTGTGGGCGTTGGCCGAGCATAAAAACTCGCTGGCACTGACGGCGCCGCAGCGGGAGCGCCTCCACATGCAGATCGCGCACGGTGCCACCGAGCGCCATCGCCTTGGCGAACTCCGCGCCGGTCGGCGAGCGGCGGAAGGCGAGCTTTTACACGATGGCACCTTGCTCGCAGAGGCGATCGGCGCGGCCCGCACTCGGGCGATCCTCCGTTCGGGGGCGCATGCCCCGTCCGACGCGCCGTGACGCGGCGAGGGCTGGACCGGCTGACGGACGGCCTGCTGTTCGTGTTGCTGTTGCTCGCGGCGGTTCAAGCCGTTCGCCTTACGACGCGTCCGGGCTCGATAGCGCGTGCGTACGTGCCCGTGCTGACGGAAACGACGCCTTCGGGCAGTGTCCAGGGTCCGGGTACGGCCGAGCGCGCGCTCACGACGGAACTGGCGACGTTGGGGGACTGGCTCTCGGTCGAGGATCTTGCCCGCGGCGTGCTTGCGCTTGAACGGGGCGAACTGGAAGGCGTCGATCCGCTCTCGCCATCGGAGCGTGCGCGTGTCACGACGCTTGTGCGAGACGCAGACGAGCATCGCCGCGCCCTGCTCGCCGTGGAGGCGCAGATGGCGGCGTCGGAGGCGGCGCTTGGCGACGCCGCGAGAAACATCGCGCGCACCTTGACCAGCGAGCAGCGCGCGTGGATTGCGAAACAGCGGGACGACGTGAGCGTTGGACAGCTTGAGGCCGCTTATTGGGCGGAGGTCACGGCCGCGCTCGCCGCCGACCCCGCGCCACGGCCGACCGCCCCCGCGCCGGCGCCCGAATGACCCGGGGCGCCCGCCACGCCGGGGTCACCGTTGTCGGACTCGCCGCCGCCATCCTCGTGAATGGAGCGCTGCTCGCGGCGGCGCCACCGACCACGACCACCACGGTCCACCCCGTGGCGCCCCCGCTCACGCACATCCCGGCGATGGCCGAGCGCACGCTGGGCCTCGACATCCGAATTCGTAGCCAGCGCGGCCTGATCCTCCCGCTGACGAAGGTGATCGACGCCGTTGGCGACCCGGAACAACGCGCCGCGCTCGCACTTTTACATGCCCCCGGCGCCGATGAAACGCGCGAGTCGGTCGCGCGGGCGCGGGCGCGCGCACAAGCGCTTCGGATCGCGGTCGAGCGTGATGCGGTCGCGCTTGCGGAGGCGCTTGGGCCCGCTCGCGTTGGCGCGATCATCGCCGCGCGCGAGGCTCTCGCCGCGACGCACGGCGAGGAACGGGCGTGGCGGGCCGCGGGCGAGCGTCTGGAGCGCTGAGCGAAGTGTGGTAATGTAGGCTCGGAAACTTTCCGTCCCATCCCGCCTCCACAGGAGAGAACGATGAGCATCTTCGGACGCAAGGACACTCCGGGCGCGCCAAACACGTCGGGCGCCACGACGGTACCGCTGCCGACCCCCCGTCCCCGCTCCCGCCGCTGCCCCGTTGCCCGCAGGCCGTCCGCACTACGGCATCGAACAGGCCATCCTACTCATGCGCACCTTGCCGTTTGAGTCGAACGCCGATCTGGTTGCATTGGTCGTCAAGAACACGCTCGCGTCCATGGAAATCAGCGTCCAGGACATCATCCAGGAAGCGGTTGCCCGGCAGGAGTCGATCAAGGTCAAAATGGCGGCGATGCACGCGGCGATCGGCGACCTCGAAGCGCAGCTCCGGCTCCAGCGTGAGGAAATGGCGGCGTGTGACGCGGAAATGGCCGAGGCTACCGCGTGCCGGAAGCGTTTGGAGCTGGTCGCGGGGCGAGAGGAAACGCCGAAAACAGCCGCGCCGCGCGTCGTCGGTCGCGGGGCCGGCGAAGCCCGATCGGATGGGCCGCCCACGATTCCGCCGACGGCGTCGGCCTCCAGCGGCGCCGGCGCAAAGTTGACGATCGGCTAGGCGCCGCGCGCGGGATCTTGCGCCGCGCTCGCGCCTTGACGATCCCGGCTGCCGAGGCGCATGATGGGACATCGCCCGGAGAGGCCCGTGACCACGACAACCCGCGCCATGAGCGAGCTCGAAACCTATTGCCGCATCGCCGTGCGCCACTCGTACGACCAATACGAAAAACACGGGACGCTCCATGCGAAAGCGGTGGAGGCCTTTCGCGATCCGACCGTGTGGGACCACAAGTGGGTACCCGACGATTTCGATGTGTGTGAGGCGCGCACGAGCCCGATCTGGCAGGCGTTTACGCGCGAACAGAAGCTTGCGTGGAGCCACCTGCAGTGGGGGCTGGATTACTCGGCAGTGGCGCAGGGGGAGCGCCAGATCATCGTGCTGAACAACTACGCCGTGGCGGACTACGCGCAGATCCTTCCCAGCGTCTGCGAATTGGAGAAGCGGGAGAGCTTCGAGGAGATCGACCACATCGAAGCGTTCATGGTCGTTTTGGAGGGGGTTCGTCAGCGGTATTTTCCGCGTCGTCGGGTGCCGCTCTCGTCGATGGCCGCCTCGGGATTTGGGAGCGAGCGGCTCAATCGCGTCGTGCGCCATGGCATCGGCGCCACGGCGCGCAAGTTGTTTGGTCGAAACTTTCCGACGCTGTTCTTCCTTGCGCGGGGAATGAAGACGCATGGCTTCAAACCCTTTGAAAACGCGATCGCGCAAAACGAGGAGGGGCATCCGGTGATGCGGATGATCTCGCACCTGCATCGACTGGATGAGTCGCGACACATGGCGACGTCCCTGAATCTCGCCCGCCTGTCGAACGACATTCTGGAGTCACTCCCCCGAGACAACGTGCTCCTGTTCAAGCTGGCGTGTCAAGCGGCCTTTCCGCGTGGGCGTTCCTCCAGCTACCGGCTGAACTACTGGCGCAAGGTTTTGGATGAGGCCGTCATCTACGCCGACGTTCCCGCCGTAGAAAGAGAGCAGCTGTATGCCCACCTCGTCGATCGATGCTCGGCGAACCTGGAGAATCTGCACGAAGTCCAGACGCGCCTCACCCGGCAGGCAAACAAACGAATCATCGAGGATTGCGGGCTGCCGCCGAAGCTGAAGCGGGTGTTCGTGGAGCACATGCGCGGCGACCCGGCGTATGCGTCCACGGTCGATGCCGTCGATGTCGAAGGGTTTCACGCATAGACCGGCCGCCAACGCGCGGAACGCTCGGTGAGCGTCGTTGGCCGTTTCTCGCGGGGCTGCTCGCGATTCTGTTGATGGTGACGTGGGTCAATGCGTACCACCTGACGCGCGATCCGATGCCGCCGCCGTCCTCCCACCGGTCGTGGCAGTTGGTGCCCCGGATGATGCACTACTTCATGGGATACGACCATCGACGGGTGGAAGAAGGGCATTCGCCGCAGCTTTCCAGCGCAACGAGTTTCTACACTCTGCCGTTGCGGAGCCCGGTGGAGTGGACGAATCCGGCGGCGGTGTACCGCGAGTTCGCCGAGGGAGGCCGCTTCAATCAGCTCGTGGGGCGGTGTGACGAGTCGTATTCCACGTGCATGGGGCATGCCTACGCCGTTCCGGCGGCAGTGGGCGCGATGTTTCCGGGGCGCGCTTTGCTCGTGGCGCTCGTGCCAACGTTCTACTTCCTGGCGATGCTTTCCGCACTTTACGGCATCGCGGCGGCGGCGGCCGGAAGGGGCGCCGGGCTCGCGGCGGCGGCGATAGCGGCGGGATTTCCTGGTCTTTTCGGGATGGCGCGCTGGCCCGAGGGGTATATCGTCACCGCGTCGCTGTCCACGTGCATGGTGTGGAGCCTCGTGCAGTCGCGAGGGATGACGCGTTGGGCGCCGCTTTTGCTGTATGGCGCGTTGACTTTTACCGTCATCCGCACGGGGGAGGGGTTCTCGGAGGCCGCGGGGGCGGGTCTGGCGGTGGGTGGACCGTTTCTGGTCGAGGTGCTTTTCGGCTTCAAGGAGGCCATCCGCCAGCGGCGGTTTCCCTTCCGTCAGCTCGTTGGTATCGCCATCGTAGGGGCGATGCTGTACGCCACGACGGATTGGGAGTGGGTGCGTGGAAGCGAGGAGCAGATGCGACGCGGCATCGATGAGGTTGCGATGGGCGCGTCGCTGCGCGAACCGAACGCGAGCGAGTTGGAGCAGGTCGCAATCTCCCGGTGGTTGTACGCGTACTTCATCGTAAATGATTACGTCCGGCCGCCGCTCGTCGGTGCGCTGCTCGTTTCGCTGCCCTTCCTCGTGTTCGGAAAGGCGTCGCATCGCGTGACGATGATCGCCTGGTTCGTGGTGGCGTTTGGTGGTTTCTCCTACATGGAGCGCAAGGCGATCTGGTACCCAATTCCGATGTTGCCGCCGCTGGCCGCCCTCACCGCCGTTGGCCTCGCGTCGATTCCGTGGCGGTGGCCGCGCGTTGCGATGCTCACGCTTGCCGGCGCCGCGGGCCTGCACCAGTTGGTGGCGCTGACGATCCCCGGAACGCCGCTGAGCCTGCCGCCGTGGATCATGCGGCCGTTTCCGCCCGAAAAAGTGCAGGTGCGGTGGGTGGATCTGGCGCAGACGCGGAATCCCGACACGACGGCCTTGCATCGGGAGGCGGGGCAGCTCCTGGCGTGGATCAACGCCCATGTTCCGGCCCGGGAGCGCCTGCTCTACATCGCCGCCGTGACGCCGTGGGGAGAGGACACGACGTCGGCGATGCGGTTGGACTGGTATCTGACCCTTCACCGTCCCGACATTGTCGTGATTGAGCTGGGAAAGCAGCGTTACCTCCAAGGACATCCGTATGAGGGGCTTCCCGTCACCGGCTTCTTCGCGCTGGTCTGCATCGGCGTGAATGGCCACTTCGCGGACTGCCGGACGAACATGGGCGACACACGGCCGCCGCGCGCGGACCGCAGGCAGGCGCCGTTTCCGTTTACGGGGATGATCACCTCCCTGCTCTCGCGGGCGCGGGGGCCGATTCCGGGGATTGCACCGGTGCTGTTGTTGGAGCATCCGGAGACGGATGGCGTGGATATCGCGGGTGGCGCGAAGTGATTCTCGCGCGGGTGCTGGGTGCGATGGTGGACACCGCGGTGGCGCCCGCGCTTCAGCGCCCGCCACGCACCTCCGCGCATCGACACGGCCCGCCCGCGGCAATACGGTGGGGAATGTTTCGCGTCCGGTTCCTTGCCCTTCTTTTTGCTGCCGCCTGCATTTCCGCCGTTCCGCCGTCGGGTGACAAGCCGTGCACCGTCCAGACGTTCTATTTTGACAGGGATGAAGACGGCGTCGGGGTCGAATCGGCCACGGTCGCGCAGTGTGAGGCTCCGATCGGATACGTCGAGGTGGCGGGCGATTGTGACGACGCCGATCCTGCGGTGATCGCCGCGGCGACCTGGTTCGCGGATGCCGATGGCGATGCGTTCGGAGACGCGGACGCCGCGCATGACGCTTGCGACGCGCCCGAGGGGTTCGTGGCCGACGCCACCGATTGCGGCGACGCGCGTGCGGACGTCCATCCCGGTGCGGACGAGCACTGCGACGGCATCGATGAGGACTGCGATGGTGCCGTCGATGACGCGCCCGTGGACGGATCCACCTTCTACGCGGACGCCGATCGCGACGGGTATGGCGACTCGGGGGCGCCCGTCCAGGCGTGTAGCATTCCGGCCGACACCGCCGTCGCGAACGGGGATTGTGACGATGCGGTTGCCACCGTCAATCCGAACGCCGACGAGCACTGTGATGGCCTCGATGAGGACTGCGACGGCACCGCGGACGACAACGCGGTCGATGAACAACCCTGGTACCTCGACCGCGACGGAGATGGCTACGGTGTGAGCGACGTCACGGACAAGACGGGGTGCGAGCAACCGGAAGGCTTCGGCCCGTACCCGGACGACTGCGATGACACCGATGCCACTGTGTTTCCCGGTGCCACCGAGGCGTGCGATGTGAACCTCGACGCGAACTGTGATGGGTCCATCGGCTACGTCGATGGCGATGGGGACGGGTTTGCGGCGTGCGTGGAGTGCGATGACGCCGATGGCGCCGTGAATCCGGCCGCGACCGAAGTGTGTAACGGTGTGGATGACGACTGCGATTTGGTCACCGATCCCGACGCGTCGGCGGGGGCGCCGAGTTGGTATCCCGACGGGGATGCCGATGGGCACGGGGCGGGCGCGGCGGTTGCGGCGTGTGAGGAACCGGTTGGGTATGTGGCTTCGAGCGATGATTGCGACGACATCGACGGCGGCGTCTACCCCGGTGCCTCGGAGTCGTGCGACACCCTGGACACCGACTGTGACGGTGAGACGCGGGATGCCGACAGCATCGACGCCGACCTGTGGCACGCCGACACCGATGGGGACAGCTACGGCGATGCGGCAAATACCGTTGCGGCTTGCGACGTTCCGGCCGGGTATCTCATCGACGATCAGGACTGTGATGACGCCGACGCCAGCGCGTTTCCTGGCGGCGTAGAGGTGTGTGACGGCGCGGACAACGACTGCGATGCGACCGTCGACAACGACGCAGGGGACGCCCAGACGTGGTTTCTGGACGCCGATCTCGACGGGTACGGTGACCCTTCCAGCACCGAAACGAGCTGCGCCGCCGCGCCCGGGTACGTCGCCGACGACACGGACTGCGACGACGCCGACGCGAGCGTAAGCCCGGCCGCCAGCGAGGTGTGCGGCAACGGCGTGGCAGACGACTGCGGGAGTGCGGACGCCGCGTGCATCGCCGGCTACACCACCGCCTACGGCTCGTGGATGGCGGCGATCTCGGCGGGCACGTTTGCGATGGGCGGTGGCGCTGCGGATTCGGCCGACGCTTATATGGACCACGAGGTGACGCTGACGCATGACTTCTGGATCGGGGAAACGGAGCTGACGCAGGAAGAGTGGGCCTTGTTCACCGCCGCAACGGACACCGCACCGTCCTATTTCTCGACGTGCGGGACGGACTGCCCGGTGGAAACGGTTTCATGGTACGACGCGGCGAAGTACTGCAACGCACTCTCCACGGCTGAGGCGCTTACGCCCTGCTATCTGGCGGACGGCACAGACATGACCGCCGCGTATGTGGCGGACCCGGCCTCCTGCCCCGGGTATCGGCTGCCGACGGAGGCGGAGTGGGAATATGCGGCGCGGGCGGATGTGGCCACCGTGTATTCGGGCTCGGACATCTCGACCGACGTGGCTTGGACCGTCGTGAACGCCAGTTCAACGACGCACGGCGCGTGTGGCCTGGCCGCGAACGCATGGGGCCTGTGCGACATGAGCGGCAACGTGTGGGAATGGGTGAACGACCGGTACAGCGGGAGCTATGGCGGGTACGGCGATGGGAGTTCGCAGACGGATCCGCCCGGCGCGTCGTCAGGGTCCGGCCGTATCGTTCGCGGTGGCGACTGGTACGGCGTCGCGTACGTCGCGACCGTCTCCTACCGCCACTTCGACTACCCGCACGACTCCTTCTACGGCGTCGGCTTCCGCCTCGCGAGGTCGAGCCCTTGACCCGCCTGGGCGCCGTGCCTACTCCCCCACCACCGCCGGCCCCAGCACCGCCCCCGGCAAAACCGGTGTCGGCTCGCACGAACACGCCGGGTCGGGTGACCAGCACGCCTCTCCCCCTGTCACCAGCACGATCGCGTCGTCGGCGCGCGCTTTCTGCGGGCACACCCAACCGTCCCCGGTGGCGAGCACGGCCACCGGCACGACGCGATCCCCCTTGGCCGCGAGCGGCTCGCCGCCAAAACCTTGATCCAACGCGGCAGGGACGATCGGGCACGCGCCCAGCGTCGGCCGGACAAATGCCACTTCCCACGTGCTTGCTTCCAGGAAGGATGCGCGCTGGTTCTCGGCGTCCGAAAACAGGGTGTCCAGCCTCAACGCCCACAGGGAATCGACCAGGGGTGCGGTCGTCGGCGCATTGCGAATCTGGCGGGTACGCTCGGATTGCGCGACCGCGGCCTGCGCCGCCTCTCTCCACGCGGCGCCAAACCGCTCGATCCGCCAGCCCAATTCGAGTCGGGCGGTGTCGGCGCAAGCGTCGCCCGCTGTGCCGCGGCGGGTCCACGCGATCTGCAGGCGGGCGGTTGCGGCCCCCGTGGCGCGTGCCTCCGAGAGTAATATTTCAAGGCGTGCTTCTGCGATTTTCAGCTCGGGCGCGCCCGGGGCGAGGTCGGCGGGGGTGAGGCCGAGCAGGAGGGCCACGAGCATCACGCGGCCCCATCCGCGTCGGCGAGAAAACGCCGCTCCAACGACTGCCCTTGGCGAACTTCCGCAATTCTCGCACCCTCGTCGAGCAGTTGCCGCAGGAGCGCGCTTGTGGCGTCCTCGATGGCGCGAGGGTCGTCGGCGGGCAACGTGAGCGTCACCATGGCGGCCCGCCCGGCGGGAAACGGGGGAGCGAGGCGCACGCTGACTTCCCGGTCCCGCCCGGTCACCGTCGTAAGGAGACCGCTGCGCGTACAGTGGCCTTTGTCGATGAACACGACGTGATCGCAGATGCTTTCCAACTCGGCGAGGTTGTGGGAACTGATGAGAACGGAGCGGCTGCCACGTGTCGCGGCGATGCAATCGCGCAGGTGGAGCGCTTGCGCGGGGTCGAGGCCGCTTGTCGGCTCGTCGAGGAGCACGAGCTCCGGGGAGCCGAGCAGCGCCGACGCCACGGTGACGCGCCGGCGCATCCCGTGGGAGAGCGTCACGACGCGGGTATCGGCACGGTCGGTGAGTTGGACGGTGGCGAGGACGTGGTCCGTTGCACGGCGAGCGTCTTCCCGCCCCAGTCCTTGCAGCCGCGCCCAGATCGTCAGCAGTTGACGTGGCGTCGAGGCCGGTGGCAGCTCCGCGTCCTGGGGCAGGATGCCGACGCGGCCGCGGTGCCGAATGGGGTCGAAGGCGCCGAGCCCGAGCACGTCCACCGATCCGCTGTCGGCATGGAGGTATCCGGCAAGGATGGACATCACGGTCGTCTTTCCGGCCCCGTTCGGTCCGATCAGGCCGCAGATCGACCCGGACGGCACCGCAAACGAGAGGTCGGCCAGTGCGTCGCGACGGCCAAACCGCTTGCAAAGTCGCGTCACGGAAAGCGCCGCACTGCCTTGGTCGGCGCTCACAGGTCCCTCGTGCCGAAGCGGAGGTGGCCGATGGCGTAGTACGCAACGGCAAGGATCACGCAGCGACCGACCGCGCCTGTGAGCACGCTCCCATCGAGTGACCAGAGGTCTTGCCACGCTGTCGACGCGAAGAACAGCCGCGCGATGTCGGCGATACGCCCCATCGTCGTCGGTCCGGCGTAGTCGTCGAGGATTGCTGCGCCGATGTGCATCGCGATGTAGGCGGCCGCGGCGACCGCGCGTGCGCCGTTGGGAGAGGGGATGAGACCCGAGATCGCCAGCCCCAACCCCGCGAAAGGGAGGGAATACGCACACGCGAGCAGCGTATGGCGAGTGAGCGCCGCGAGCATCGCCACGGGCGGCTGTTGCACCATCAGCGTCATGCCCATGCCCATGGACAGCGCAATCCCCAGTCCGGCCGCGACGCACGCGAGAAGGACTTGACCCGCCAACTTCCCCAGTCCAATCTCCAATCTGCCCGTTCGACACAGCAAGTAGCGAATCGAACGCGAGCGGACTTCCGACGCTACCGACGCCGCGGCGGAAAATAGCATCAGCAGCGGCAGGAAGACCATAGCGAGTCCGCCCGCCCACAGTGCGAGGAGCGGTTCGGAAAACAGCGCCTTTGCCGCCTCGTTGGTCCCGACGAACGGGCCGAGTACCTTCAACACTTCTCCGCTGGCGAGCACCTGAGCGAGCATCGCGCCGGGCCGTTCCGTTGCCGGGACCATCATCTGCTCGGCCACAGACGCCTCCAGTTCCTGAAGGATGCGGATGAACACGTAGTTTCCGGATCCGATGGCGCCGAGGTAGGCCAAAAGGATCAACTGCAGGAGCCGCGTGCGGGTGGCCTCGCCGAGTTCGTAGGCGGCGACGTGCCAGGTATCGACCGCGAACCGCCTCATTCTTCTGGCATTTCCATGCCGTCGAGGCGGGCGAGCGCCGCCAAGGTGTCGCCGCTGATGTACGAGAACGGGTCGACGGCCTCATCGTCGATGGCCTCGTAGACCTCCGCCGGGAGCGCCTTTCGCACGGCGTCGTCCGCCGCGATGACGACATCCAAACTACCAGCGGCCAGATCCATCATCTCGCGCCGATCAATGTCACCACCGGACACAGCGCGGTCCACGAAACGGTCCACTTCCGTCTTGAGCTGGGCGTTCATGGCCGCCATGGCCGCGTCGACGGCGGACATCTGATCTTCCGACAGATCGCCCTGTTCCACGAGAGCGGCGCGCGCCTGCGCGCGCCGCGCGTCCAGGGCAGCACCGGCCATCTCCGCAGCTTCGGCAGCATTTTCCGGGCCAGCGGGTTTGGCGCCGGGCTGCGTTTCGTCGTCCCCGGTGTGAATGCGCAGGCCGTTTTCGTCGGCATCGGGCGTGGGCGGAGCGTCGTCGTTCCCGGGAGGCGGCGGTTTGGTGTTCGCGGAGTCCCTGACCCTTGTTTCGGCACGCAAAAGCTCGCGAATTCCCGCTGCGGCCCCACCGCGTCCGCACTTTGCCTGACTCGCCTTCAGCGCGTCGAGCTCCGCCTGCATGGACAGCAACTCTCCCCGGGGTTGCCACGCCCCGACGATGAGCCCGACCACGAGCGCCGCAACACCAGCAAGGAAGGGTTTCACGCTTTCGGGGGTATGCCGAATGTAGAAAAAAGTCGAGCGAGGTCTTGACGCGTCCATACCTATCGTGAGAACGTGTCCGAACCTCCTCGCTGCCCCCCCCGGGATGCTCATGCTGCCAGACTCTCTCCGCTACCCCCCCGACGGCAAACCATGGCTCCTTTTTGGGCTCATGGGCATGTCGCTTGTCCTCAACGTCGCGCTTGCTGTCCGCCTCGGCGGTTCGGATGCGCCCGCAGCCACCGACGCACCGCTCGGTGAAAGCGGCGTCGCTGCCTTCGTGTCGGATGCGGTGCCCGGAGCACCCGTGCAGGTCGTGGGTGACGACACGACGGTGTCGAACGCCGCCGTGCCTCCGGAAGACGTCGCACCGCTCCCCGAGCCCACGGGCGTGGTCCAGGTGGGCGGAAGACACGTATTTTCCGCCGCCGTGCACTCCTCTCTCTCTGCGACCTTTCAGAGCGCGCCGACGGAGAACGCCGCGGCGCTTTCCGCCGTGTACTCGCGGCTGTTTGTCTGGGATCTCGACCTCCGGCGCGACCTGCACCGTGGCGACATCGTGCACGTATTGTATGAGGAACCGGCGTCGTCCGAGCCGCTCGTCCTCGCCGCGCGTCTCGTCTCTCAACCCGGCACGGGCGCGGAGAAGACCTACGCCGCGTTCCGGTACAAGTCCCCGGGTGACCGGTTCGACTCCTACTGGGCCGCTGACGGCAGCGAGGTGCCGATGCGCCTCATCGACGGGCCGCTCGCCGACTTCGAACAGATCACCAGCCGTTTGAAGGACCGTCCGAGCCACGAAGGCATGGACTTCAAGACGCCGATTGGCACGCCGATCGTCGCCCCGCGCGCCGGCGTCGTGACCCGCGCGAACTGGAATCACGCGGCCAACGGCAATTGCCTCGAACTTCGCTACTCCGATGGCGTGATCGCCAAGTTCCTCCACCTCAACGAGAATGAGGTCAAGGAAGGCGAGCGTGTTTCCGGTGGCACGGAAATCGCAAAGTCAGGAAACACCGGCCACTCTACCGGCCCGCACCTGCACTACCAGTTGGAGCGCGGCGGTCGCGTCCTCGACCCCGTGGACTACCACGGCACGCTGCGTCGAACGTTGCCACCCGAGGCGATGCCGGAGTTCACGGCGAAGATGGGCGAGTTGGCCGCGCAGTTGGACGCGCAGTTGGCCTCGAACTAAGCCGCTGGGGTGAGCGCGGTATCCCCGGGTCGATCTCGCGTCGGCAAGGCCGTTCGTGGTGCGATTGCGGCGGTGGTGCTGCTGGCTGCGGCAGAAGGGTTTCTGCGTCTCGCCGTCGTGAAGGAGGATCTGCTTTTCACCTGGGAGCGGCCCTCCGGAATGGCCGCCGTCGAAGGCTCCGGCGCCATCGGCACGCGCGCGAATCAGCAGGGAGAGGCCATGGACGGGCCGACCAAGTGGTCGTATGCCAGCACGGACGATGGCTTTCGGGAGACGCTGCCGGTGGCGAGGGAAAAGGCGAAGGGCAGCGTTCGACTGGTCACGCTGGGCGACTCGTGGATATTCGGGTTTTCCGTGGACCAACGCTGGACGTTTGACGCGCAGCTCGCGCAACTGCTTGGCACGAAGATCGGGTGGACGGTAGACGTGGTGAACGCCGGCTGCTTCGGCTGCAGCGCCTTCGACATGTACGCGAAGTGGGTGCAGGTGCGGGATGTTTTGGAGGTGGACGGCGTCGTGATCGGCTTGCCCCACAACGAAAATCACCAGGCATCTGCACGCCAGGCGCGCGCGCAGTTCCTGCACGACGCCGGGTCGGTGATGACGCCACGAGATGTGCGCCTGTACCTCCTGCTCCGGCGCGGGATGTACCGGTTGCGCGCGCCCGCGGTTGCCGACAACGTGCTCGATGCGGCAGACACCGCCTCGATCCGCGACATCCAACGCATCGTGAGTGAGGCGCGCGCGCGCGGCATGAAGGTATGGTTCGTCGGGTGGCCGCCGACGTGGTGGCGGAATCAGCCGACGACCGGGGTGCTGGACGCCGAATTTGCGCTCGACTCGCTGCGGCGCTCGTCGATCACGGCGCGGTGGGTTGCCGGGATGGAGGAGGTCTCTGTGGCGCAAGGGTGGCTTGCGATGGCGCAGCGAAGCTGCTGGGGTTGGGAAGATCTCGCGCACCCAAGCGGTGCGGGTCAGGGCGCGATGGCGGCGCTCATGGTCGAGGTGATCACAACCAATCACACCCGCTTTGCTGCCCAACCCAGCTGCGACGCGAATGCGGCACCCGGACCGGGGAAGTAGCGCCCCAGCAGAACGGACCAACGCCGAGTATTCCTTGGCACGGCGCATGCACTACGTTCCCGTATGTACACCCTCCTCGCACTCCCCCTGCTCTCGCTTCCGGCCCTGGCTCAGGACGTCTCCATTCACGAGACACTGGCGACCATGTCGTCCGCGACCGATGTCTACGGCGGAACATTTACAGGTTCCGGCTGGAGAATCGATGACTCCAACTCGCGAATGATGTGGGATTTTGGCAAGCAGGTGGACCGCGGCCGGGTAAGCGTGGTCATCGACGACATCACCCTCGAAAATCTCCAGGGGGACAACAATCATCTCATCGAGCTGTTCGACTCGGGCGGCCATTGGAGTTGCAATCGCGCCATCAATTTCCGGGTGTACGGCCCCAACGGAGGTCCGGGCCAACAGGGCGACATCAAGCTGAAAGCATGGGACAATAATGGAAATTTCAATGAGGCGCGAGGTGGCATCCAGGACTGGGACGGCAAGCCTCACACGTGGACCGTGGAGTGGGATAGCGCCACGGCCACGTTGAGTCGCGACGGTGTCGAGCTTGTGGCCATCGATGTCACCGGCATCGACCTCCGCGTGGGCACCCTTTGGCTCCCCATCAACGATTGGACGGGCGACTACTCTGCGCCGATCGGTACCACGTTTTCTGACCTCGACGTTCGCGCGTGGGAGCCCGGAGAGGAGGAAGATACCGGTGTTCCCGACGACGGCGACCCCAACACGTTCGCTCCGATCGATGACGTCGGCGTTGCCAATTGGGAAGCCTCGGTCTACGCCGACGACGACGACCTTCCCGCGCAAGGAGAGGGCGGCCAAAGCGTCGAACGCTCGTATCTGCAATACGACTTGTCGTCGCTCTCCGGCACGGTCACAAAGGCAGAGTTGGTCGTGCACCTGCGCGCGGACAGTCACGCAGCGGGGGATGGCGGCTCGGTTTTCGCGGTTTCAGAAACCGGGTGGAGTGAGGACACGCTCACCTGGGGGAGTCGCCCGGCGCTCGGCAATTCGCTCGGTGCCTGGGGAGCAGTGAACTCCGGGGATAGCGTCACCATCGACGTGACAGGGGCGACCAGCGCCGGCGGCCTCGTCGCGTATGCGTTGGTTTCGACGGGCGACGATGGCGTTCATTTCGCCTCGAAGGAGGAGGGCGACGGCAGCGGTGCGGCGATGTTGCGCGTGACGACGGTGCCCGACGACGGCGGTGGGGATGCCGATGCTGACACGGATGCCGACACGGACGCGGACGCCGACGACAAGGACGACGGCGACACCGATTCGGGCGGAGGGCCCTGGCATCGGGAGGCCCCGGGCGGTCGGACGCACGGCGACCTGGGCGCAGGCGCGGGGGAGTGTGGATGTGCGGGTGGCGCGCAACCGGGGGGTCCGGTAGCGCTAATTGCCGGCGCGCTTGGGCTGGTGCTGCGAATCCGTCGGCGGCGGAATGTTAGCGCCTAAGGGGATACCCCTGCCTCCATGATCTTCCCCGCATCGCCTGTTTCGCCATGGATCCGGCGCGTGTTCGTCGGACTGCTGCTCCTGCCTTGCCTGACGGTGCCCATTGTCGTCACGGTGCTGACCGTTCCGGCGAAGGTTGAGTACACGTTGACGGCAAACAGTCTCGTCATGGAGGCGCGCCTCGGTCCGGTCGACACTGGAAAGACGATTGCGCGTGGCGATGTGCTGGGTGCCGCGCCCGTGACGCTGTCGGACGGCTGGCGCATGGCCGGTACCGGACGCGGCGACCTCTGCTCCGGGCGCTTTCGGTATCCCGACCTCGGCGACGTTTGGCAGGCGACGACGTGTGGGTCCGACGCCGTGCGCATCGATACGACCGATGGAATCGTCGTCGTAGCGCCTGCCGACCGTGCCTCGTTCATATCCGCGCTTACGACGAACGACGGAACGTCGACGACGTGGTCGGCCGCGTCGTCCACAGATCGGAGCGGCGCCTCCCTGTGGCTGCTTCCGCTCGCGGTGGTGTTTGTGCTCTGCGTCGTCACGATCAACATGTTCGCTCGAGGATTCAAATCGCTTTCGTACTCGATTGTGGACGGCGTTCTGATCGTTCCTGCGCACTTCCGCTCGGTCCGCATTCGACTCGTCGATGCGACCGTCGAGCGTCGCGCGCTCAAGCGTGCGGTTCGCGTCGCCGGAACGTCCCTACCCGGCTTCAACCTTGGGTATTTCTGGAGCGACGCCGGCCGCCACCATGTCGCTGCCACCAACACGACCGGTGGCGTGCTCGTGCGCGGGAGTTCGACGGCCTACGTCACACCGGCGGACGTCGATGGCTTTCTGATGGCGACGGCGGCGGCTGGGGCGCGGATTGTGTAGGGACAAGAGTCCGCCGCCCGCACCGCGAATAGTGCGCTCTCCGGTGGCAAAAGGTAGCGGATAAACACACATGAAACGCAGCGAGTTCCCCGTCGACGTGGCAGAAAATCGGGGCGTGGAACCCGGCGCAGCCCCTACAGCCGCCGCCGCCGCAATACCGCCGCAAGGAGCGCCAAACCGAACAACGCCGGGCGCACCGCAACCGTCGCGCATCCGCTCGATCCGCCACACCCGGAGTCGCCGCCGCAGCCGGACTCTCCCCCGCAGCCCGATTCTCCGCATCCGAGGGCGGTGGCCAGGTCTACCGTCTCCCCGCCGGAAAAACCGTCGCAACCGATCGAGCCTCCGGAACACCCTGCAAGCTCGATAGGCTCAACGTCCTCGACGTCTACCAGCGCGTATGCACCGAGCCATGCGCCGTCGTCACTGGGAATCCACCACAGGTTTGCAAGTCCGATGCCCTGCCAACTCGGCACGGTAAACGTCGGGAGGAGATCTGCGGGAAGCACCGCGCCGAGCAAGGTCGGGAGGAGGTCTCCGAGGCCCGCGGCATAGCCCTCCGGCAAAAACTCATGGTCCTCTTCCACCATGCCCATGGCGTCGGCGTCGATCCAGAGGGCCGGCGTAATGACGCCATCGGCAAACGGGACATCGAGGCCAACCTCGCCGCCGATGCCGATGCCAAACGCTTTCGCCATACGCGCATCAATCATCGAAAACGCCCGCAGCAACAAGCCGTTGAGCTGGATGCGAATCGGTGCGCCGTCCGCCGAGAAGCGCACCGTCGGGGCGGTCGGCGGGCGGACCAGCAGTGTCACGGGCTGCTCCACCGGAAAAAGAGCCGCCCACGCCTCGCCGAAAACAGGGCTGAACAAGGCGGTCGTCAGCGCGATGCCGCCGAGGTCCGCGCCCGACACGCCTGCCTCTCCGATACACAACCCGCCTGCCTCGTAGACGGCGTAAAGGAGCTGATCGACAAGCTGTTTGTTGACTAGGACCGCGGCGTCGTACGTGAGCGCGCCGTCGGGAGCGGTGCCCGTGAGCGGCGGAAATATGCCATCGCCACGCGGGGGGGTGCCGGCCGCAACACAATCGCTGACCGCGGTTGGGGCGATGGTAGCGCCGAGGCCGATGATCAAGCCATCGTCGTTCACATCCAACGTCGTGGGTGCCAACGTTACGTCGATCGAGGCAGCGCCGACGGCAACGCTGGTCGTGAGGTTCAGCGCTGCGAGGCCGTTCTCGACGGCGGCCTCCAGCGTCGGGCCGAGATCCGCAAGTTGCGGCTCGATTTGCGCCGTCAGCAGATTCGTGATCGCATACGGATCCTGCCCGAGCATGGCCCCGACGGCGCTGGCAAAAGTGCAGCCATCCAGCGGGTTGTTGATGGGTGGCAGCGCCAGGGAAACGTCATCGACAACCGCGTCCACCACCCCATCGACCAACGCCATCGTCATCCCGACGTGCGCGGTGAAGCCGACCGCGGGTAGCTGGACGGCGCACGCCTCGTCGAGGTCAACCAACGGTGAACAGTCCCCGATCGTCGTGAGCGTGGCGGCGCTCGAATCGAGCGTTCCGGTGACGGTGATGTCGAGGCGACCGTCGGAAGGCACGAGCGCCACGTCGTCGACATGGATGCCGAGCGTGAGCGCGTCCATCGTAAGGTCGAGCGTATTGGTCGGGTCGGCATCGTCACATGCAAACGCGCCGACGATGGCGCCCACAGGAAACGCGCGCGGCATCGCTTCCGCGACGGCCCCGCCGATGCGATCGAGTCCGCCTGCCGACACGTGCACCGCCACGGCATCCGCCACGGGGTCGTACGCTCGCGCGGGCGATAGAACGAGGACGAGGCTCAGCACGCCCCTACTCTACCCGGAAGAGTTCGGCCCAGTTGGATTCCCCATCACTGATCGCATCGATCTCCCCCGGAACATGCTCGGGACGCCAATCGTAGATGAACGGTGCGCTGCCCTTCATCGAGAGGTAGTGTCCACCGCTCGCGACGCGCAGGAGCGCGGGGAGGACGCGCTCGCCATTCGACATCGCGCCCCAGGCGTCGATCACCACGATATCCGGGGCCCTCGCCTCGATCATGCCATACGCCTCATACGACGTCGTAACAAGGCGGCGTACGTGGTTGCGCCGGAGCATCGTGATCAGCGCGTCCTGACCGGCCTCCGTGAAGCTGGGCGAACGGCAGGATCGTACAATGGCATCGGTCTGCCGTAGCTCCTGCACGCCGCCGATCACCAGCGGTGCGATCAGGGCGAGCGTCGTAAGCGCGCGCAGCGTGGAGCGCGGCGGTGACACGGTGGCCGCGAGGCGATCCGCTGCCAGAGCGACGAGGAGCGCAAGCGGAACGGCCGCCTGCGCGAGGTGATGCAAATCGCGGTTGGCAAGGAACAGAAAGGCGAGTTGGAAGGGAACCGCGAGCGAGAGGTAGCGCAAAAGCGCGGCGCTCGGGCTCACCGTTCGATGACGCCACTCCAGCGCGATTCCCCCGAGGGCGAGAGCGAATCCCACCGTGCGCAGCGGCGAGAACGTCGCAACCGAGGCGCACTGCCACGCCGCCTGGAACGTCGCGAGCGGGTGGCCGAGGAACGCGAGCAGGTTGGCAACGGACTCGCGGGCGCTGGCCCCGCCGCCTCCGATTCGGCCAAACTGCATCGCAAGCGTATCGTGAGAGACGATGCTCGCGGGCAGCAGAGCATGGTGGATTGTCGTCAGAAGGAGAGGGGAGACCAGCACGAGCGGGATGATGATCACGAGGCCCCGGTGCACGCGATCGGGGGGCCGCATCGCCGAGCGATCCCATCGGGTGAGGATCGCGGCCACGGCGTACGCGGCAAGGGTTGCGATGAAGGTCGCTTTGGCGAGCAGGCCGAGGCCGATGCCGACGGCAATCGCGACGGTGCCGTGGGTGCCGCCCTTCCACCGTCGGCTCCACAGCGACCAGAGCACCAGCAGCGCGGCCGCCTGCAACAGGATCTCCGTGCCACCCAGCACCTTTCGATAGAACACGAACGACCAATCGCTCGCGATGAGCAGCGCCGCAGCGCCCGCCGCGGTGGCCGTTCCGTGGAAACGCAGAAAGCGGTGGGCGAGGACGAGCAGCAACGCGCCAAGGAGCACGTTGGCGGCGGTGCCGGCTCCAAAGGCCCGCATCGGGTTTGTCGTGAGTGCCGACGCGATGGCGCGCGCCCCTCGCGCCGGCCAGTCCGGCGGCCCGCCGGTGTACGCGTTGACAGCGAGCGGCAGGCGGACGGAGCCAAGCACGAGCGATTCGGTCGGCCGCGCCGGGCGCGCCTCAAGTGGGCCGGCGCGGTGGACGGATTCGTCGGGGGGGTCGAGGTGGGTCAAAACCGTCGGCGGCGTCGGCAGTGCCCAGGCGATTGCCACCTCTCCAACGACGCCTGTGGCGCGCACAGTAGTGGTAGCCAGGCCAAGATAGAGTGCCAACGCAGCGTACAGGGCCACCGAATGCGTTGCCGAACGCGGCATCAGTTTTCCGGCACCGGGACGATGGAGTCGGACGGAATGAACACCGCGCAGCTATAGTTCATTCAGTGGTTCCCGCGGAGTGCGATGAGCGACAACGAACGTGAACGCGATGAGAAGCGCCCCCGCCCAGGGGACGAGCCCGATTGGCGTGACACGCTTCGTCGCCACGGGGAAAGACTGTTGGAGTGGTTCGATACTGCCGTGAACCCGCCGGTTCCCGTTCCCGTCCCGGTACGTCGGCGGTAGCCAGCGGACGCGCGCCTACTCCGCCGGTAAGCGCACAATCTCCTCCCAGGCTGTGAAGCGCGTGGCCAGCG
Source organism: Klebsiella pneumoniae (assembly GCA_945861635.1). Classification (GTDB taxonomy): domain Bacteria; phylum Myxococcota_A; class UBA796; order UBA796; family SXON01; genus CAMAWH01. Next base: position 21,003 of record CAMAWH010000038.1, read on the forward strand.
TGGCCGCCAGTTCCCTCGCGTCTTCGTCCGCCCACGCCAGCCGCCGGCGCTCGCCCTCGGCGGGGCGGCACTCGACCCGCGCTCGAAACGCGCGCGCGTCGGGATGCAGTGCCGCGATGTAGGGCAAAACCTTGACCTCGCCGGGAAGCAGTCGTGTGTCGAACAGCTCGATGGTGGCAGCATCATCGAGCCGCCGCCCGACGATGGCCTCCGCGTGGGTTCCTGCGATCGGCAACGCGGTGCTGTCCAACTGGTCGATGGACATCACCAGCTCCGGCCCGGCCGTCGTCGGCAGGCGGTGTCCGGCCCCGGTGTTCGTCATGCTGAACTTTCCGGCGACATCGGTTCCTTGCGTCATGAAACGGACGTTCGCGGTGATGGCGCCAGCCACCATCTCCTTGTCGTAGACGCCCTTCCAGAGGTGGCGACCGTTGGGCATGTGGCAGGAAATACAGGTTTTTCCGGCGGCGGCGGCGTCGGTGCGCAGCCACTCTTGCGTCGTCTCCGTGATTCGTTTCCCAGCCAGCGTTTTGTCGCCCTTGGCGTCGTGGCAGCGGGCGCAGAACGCGGGGGAGCGGAACTCTTCCCGCGAGAGGGTCGCGTGCGGAGCGGCCGCCGGGCTCGCGTTCGCGCCGTAGATGGTTCCCTCGTGCTGGTGACATCCGCCGCACGCGACGAAAGCGGGCGATTCCCCGGCGTGACGGCTCGCCGCCCAGTCCGCGCGCTCATTCGCGTGGCAAGCGCCGCATCCGGCGTCCCCAGCGTTCTCGGCCTCGGTCACGCCGGACCCGAACCCGATCAACCACTCGGAAGTCGGCGGATCCGCCACCTTGGCAATCAACTTGTCCAGCGACAACGCGTGATCATGCTCCGGCGAGGGTGTCCCCCGGTGTGTCCACCACACCGCCCCGACGAACGTCCACACGGCCGTAAGCCACACGATGAGCCACGTTCTGGACATCAAAAACACGAACCCCCGGAAACCTTTCGGTAACCGGGGGAGCGTGGCCCTGCTGACGTCACGAGGACATCAGCAGACGCTGCCTGATTTAGGCCGCGTCTTCGGCGTTCGCACCAGAGTCCTTGGAGTCTCCGGAGCAAGCGACGAGGCCGGCACCGATGAAGGCGGCGGCGAGGAGGGCGATGAGGGGCTTGATGAACGACATGTTGTCTCCTGTGTTTGAGTGCACTCTTGCGGTGAAATCCGGCTCTTCGCCGGAGTGTCCAAACCTGCCGCTTACGCGATTGGTCCGAACGTCGGGCAGTATGCACATTCCGCCGCGCCGTGTCAAGACCTTTTGTTGCTATTCGTGGCCGAATCGTTGCGCCGGCGTCGCGAAAACGTCGTAAGCGCAAGCGCGGCTGTCCACGCTCCAAGCGCGCCACCACCGGCGGCGCAGCCGCATTCTGCCGGTTCAATCACCTCGCCATCGTTGCCGCCGGTGCACGCGTCGTCGATCGCGTCGTTGCAATCGTTATCGAGGCCATCGCAAAGCTCCGGCTTGCCGGGCGCAACGTTGTCTCGCGCATCGTCACAATCGGTGCCGCCGGACACGGGCGCAGGGTTGCCATCGCGGTCGAGGTCGTAGTTGTCCTCCCCGGTGCAGTCCTGATCGATGAAGTCGTCGGGAATGTCGACGGCGCCTTCGTAGACGCCGGCGTCGTTGTCGTCACAATCCCCGGTGATCGTGGTGTAGCCGTCCCCGTCGCGGTCGTCGTCGAGGCCGTCTTCGTCGGTGACGCCGTCGCAATCGTTGTCCACGCCATCCACCGGGTCGGCGACGCCTGCGTGCACGGCGGCATCCGTGTCGTCACAGTCGTCGGTGTCGTTGATGCCGTCGCCATCGGCGTCCTGGCCGCCCGCGTGGTCGTCCGCGCCATCGCAGTCCTGATCGATGCCGTCTCGTGCGTTGGGCTCTGGCGCGCCGGGGTAGCGGGCCGCGTCCGTGTCGTCGCAATCTCCGTCGAGCTCGCTGAAGCCGTCCGCATCGTCATCGCCCGCGGCGGTGGCCTCGTCGATCGCACCATCACAGTCATTGTCGGCGCCGTCTGTGCGCTCCACCGCGCCGGGATGCGTCGCGACGTTGTGCTCCGAACAATCCACGCTGGCCGGGTAGCCATCGCCGTCGAGGTCGGCCGTCCCGGTGTCGCCGGTGTCGTCCGTATCGCCCGTATCGCCCGTATCGCCCGTGTCGTCGATTCCGCCGGTGTCGGGTGCAACGTCTTCGTCCACGCTGCCGTCACAGTCGTTGTCGAAGCCGTCCGCACGCTCGCGTGCACCAAAATACGTGTTCTTGTCGTGGTCGTCGCAATCGAAGAGGACCTCGACGCCATCTGCGTCCCGGTCGGACCACACGCCGTTGGCGCCGCCGAAAATTCCGAAGTCGCCCTTCGATCCGTCGGCGTCTGTGTCGTTGCCGACGTTGATCATCGGCGAGCCGACCACCGGGTGAAGGTCGATGGCGTAGGTCGGGCTCGCGGACGTCCAACTCGTGAATTCGGGATCGACGTCCACGGTGTTGTTGAGCACCGTCGCAGCGCAGTCTTTGTAGTTATGGAGATTGTGCGCGATTCCATTGGTGAAGGTGGCGACGGCGCCGCCAAAACACTGGACCGTCAACGGCGTGTCGTCGTAGACGCCGTTTTTGAACGTGGCCGATGCCGAAACGCTCGCCGAGAGCTTGACGGCCCCGAGGCTGACGGCGTGATCCCACGTGGAAGCCGCGTCGGACCGGAGTCCGGTGCTGCCGCCGAGGCTGAGCAGGTTGGAATAGGTGCCCGCGGTCGCCACAAGGAAGTTGGTGTTCGCTGCGTCGCGCGAAATGCACCGTTTGAGCGTCGGGGAACCGCCGGTCATCTGAAAGCCGTGCAGCCCGGCGTCGTTGACGAGTACCTCCGTGATCGTGGGCGTGCCGCCCGACGCCACGACCCCCGTTTTTGCGGGTGCATTCACCATGATCTCGCGAAGGTTCGGCGCGCCGGACGGCACGTAGACCGCGATGGTGGCGCTCGATTCGATGGTGAATCCGTCGAGCGTACCCGTCGTAAGGGATAGTGCGGCGGTCGAGACGATCGTGGTGCGCGCGGCGCCGCTGGTGGACTGAAGGATGAGCGCCTTTGCCCCTGGCGCGATGTTCTCCGCGTACGTCCCCGGGTCAACCTTGACCGTATCCCCCGTTGCCGCAGCGCTGATCGCGGCCGTGATGGTCTTGTAGGCTTTTGTCGAACCCACCTCAAGGGTGGCGGCGTGGAGGGGCAGGGCAAGGAGCAGCATGTGCGGAAGGGTGACACGTCGCGGGCCGGTGCGCTATGCCGAGCGCGCGATGGATCGCATCCTTCCTTCCCGCAACGCGCTGCTCGTCGGGGCCGCGGTGCTCGTGGCGCAGGTGTTCCTCCTTGCGACGTTCGTGTTCGATCCGAAGCTTCCGGTCGCGCTGACGACCGCGCTCGTGATCGGCGTGGTGCTGCTGGATCGGCCGGTGTGGGGCGTCGGCTGCATGCTGGCCGCGCGTTTGGTGTCCACGGGAACGATGTCGTTTTTCACGATTGGAAAAATGAGCATCGGGCTGTTTGAACCCGTGTTGCTACTCGCGCTGCTGACACTGGGCTTGCGCGCGGCATTCTCCGGAAAGCCCCTGTGGCGGCCGTGGCCTTGGCAATTCGTGTTCCTGTGCATCGTCGGGTGGCGCGTTCTGGGGCTGGCGTGGTGCTCCAGCAAGACCGATGGAATCAAAGAGATTGTCGGCCTCGCGGTGATCCTCGCGACGGCGTCCGTCATCCTCGCGTTCATCGAAACGTGGGAGGATGTGAAGGCAATGATCTGGTTCTGGATCCTGGCGTGCGTGGGCATCGGGATCCTCGCGATCTTCGGAGATGCCATCGGACTCACCGATTACGGCGCGCAGTGGAAGGCGTCGGCCAGCGGCGGCAGGGAGACGGGGCTCGGCCAGCAACCCAATTGGTTTGCCATGAACCTGATGTTTGTCGTCCACGCCTGCGCGGCGTTCGCGCTGGTGCAGAAGCGTTTGTTTCTACGGTGGGGGCTCCTCCTCGCGACCGTGTGGATTTTTTTCGCGATGATGACCAGCGGCTCGCGTGGCGGCGCCTACTCGATCGTCATCGGCGGTGGACTCGTGGCGCTCGGTCAGCCGTTATTCCGCAAGTGGTTCCTACGCTTCGCGGGCCTCGGCGCGGTTTTCTTTGCCGCCGCTGCCACGCTCAACCTTGGGGATATCGGCAAGGGCCTCAATCGTATTTCCAGCAACGTGGACGTGCTTTTTGCGCGGGACATTCGCGGACTGAACTGGGCGGCCTGCATCGGCATGTTCCGAGACAGTGACGGCCTTGGCATCGGTCCGGGCGGCTACATCACCAACCTGCAAAAATACAGTGATTGGCTCTATCATTCCGTCTATCGCTACCCGCACGGCATCCTGTGGGGAGAGATCGCGCACGGCGGCGTGCTTGGGGTGATCCTGTTGTTCGCGCTCGTCGTCGTGATCGCGCGCATGACCATGCAAACCATCCGGGACACGGCGGGGACGGAAGCCGAGGTCCTTGCCTGGGCTATGCCGGCGAGCATGGCCGGATATTTCGCATGGAGCTTCGTTGAGTTCTCGCTCGACGAAAAGCCGTTCTGGGAGTGGTTGGCGCTCTACACGGCGCTTCACCTCGTCGCTCGTCGCGCCAAGGAGGGGAAGGTACCGCCGATTCCCGAATGGACGCTGGCCATCAAATGACGACGCTGCCGGAATGACGACGTTCGACATGGCGATGTGGTCACTCGCGACGGCGCTCGGCAGCGGTGCTGTTTGGCTAACCTTGCCCCGTCCCCCTCCCTATGATCCGGCCAGAATGTTTGGTCTGATCATCGCGACGATCCTCCGCGGGCGGGAGGAGCGCGCGGGCGGCAAGATCGCCGCATGGGAGGCGGCGATTCAGGCCACCGTTCCTTCCGGGCCGACGCCATCCGGTGGGTGGACGGTCGATCCGGCCGATCTGGGGGGGGACTATGATCTCGTCGCCCGGCTCGGGGTCGGCGCAACGTGGGACGCGGTTGCTGGCATGGACGGCGCGGACGCGTCAGCGGTCGAGGCCGCCGTCCGCCGGCTGCTCCACGAGGTGACGGTGATTTGGTTCGAGGCGCCGGCCTTGGCGATTCCCTGGGTAGAGGTTGCCCACGTCGAGGCGTCGGAGGCGGGGGTCGTGCCGCACTTGCCAAGGGCGGCCTCGCGGGTGGTGATTGCTGCACGGACGGAGGCGGACGTGGCGCTGGCGCTGTTGCGCGCGTCGCCCGGCCTGCGCGATCGCGTGCGCGCTTTGGTGCTGGTGGGAGCCACGGTTTCGGAGCCGTTGGCGCACGTCGATTTCGATATGGAACTGGCGCGGTCGACGCCCTGGTTGGTGTTGCGCGTCGCGGGTTCGCCGTTGATCGGCGAGCCACCGGCCCCGCCCAACGATCGCCGCGCCATCGGTCTCATCGACCTCGGCGCGCTGCAAACGGCGGACGACCCGGCCGTTGGGGCAGCCTTTGCCGTGCTGATCGCACTTTCCGGGTGATATGGTGGGCGCCATGCGTACGCCCCCCTCGCCGTTCTTCTTGCTTCTCGCCCTCGTTGCCTGTGGGGACGGTGGATGGTCCAAAGACAGCGGATCCGGCGCGGGAAAGGCCGGAATCTCCATCACGATCGTCAGCCCCGAAGACGGCGCGACCGTTTCAGCGAACAAGCCGCTCCAACTTGAGGTCACGGCGGCCCGCGGAGAACGTGAAGTCAACGTCACCGCCGCCGACTGGACGGTGGGCGGGTGGACGGGCAGCGGTGCGAGCACGTCGTGGGCCCATCCCTCTCCAGGGAGCGTGGACGTCGTGGTCGATGCCGTCGTTGAAGGCGAGCATTTCGCGGGCTCCGCACACATCACCATCGAGGGCGGCGGTGGGGATGCGGATACCGACACGGACGCCGATGGGGATGCCGATGCCGACGCGGATAGCGACACCGACGCCGACACCGGACCGTGGAACTACAGTGGAACAATGTCGGCACACGTCTGGTACGACTACTCCGGCTACACCGGAGACGGAGACTGCCCCGGGTCGGTCAGCGGAACGCTCACCACGCCCGACTTCGTCGGCACCGGCGCGTGCACGCTGCCGACCGACGCCGGCGACTTCGAGGTGCCCTTTCGGTTGGAAGGAACGGTGAAGGGCGGCAAGAACTCGGGTGACCTCATCCTGACGCAGGATGGTCAGGATTACCGCACGCCGTACGACGGTTCCGGCAACAAGGGCGAACACATCGGCGCGACCTACGACAAGGAATTCAAACAGAACGGAGACACGATTCGTATCGCCGGCAGCTGGTCCGCGGACCCGATTTAGCCAGGCGTGCACGCTTTTCATCGAACGGAGCTGCTTGTCGGGCAGGCGGGCTGGCGCCGCTTGCAAAGCGCCAGGGTGATGATTGTGGGCGTTGGCGGCGTCGGGGGCTTCGCGGCCGAGGCCGTTGCGCGGGCCGGCGTGGGATTCATCACGCTTGTGGACTTCGATCAGGTTTGCATCACCAATGTGAACCGACAAATCCACGCCTTACGCCGCACGGTTGGGGCGTCCAAGGTCGCGCTGATGGCGGACCGGTGCCGCGCGATCAATCCCAAGGCCACCGTCGTTGCGGAGCAGTGCTTCTTTTCCGCCGAAACGTCGGGGCGGCTCCTCGCTCCCGGATTCGACTTTGTGATCGACGCGATCGACAACGTCACGGCAAAGATACACCTGCTCGCCGAGTGCGTCAGCTTGGGCCAGCCCGTCGTAAGTGCAATGGGAGCAGGAGGGCGCACGGACCCAACGCGCATGCGCGTTACGGACATCTCCCGCACCGCGAAGGATCCGCTCGCTCGCGTCGTAAGGAAGAACCTGAAGGACCGCGGCATCGACCGAGGAATTGAGTGTGTGTGGACCGATGAGGAGCCGAACGCGCTGGACAGCGTGGTCGAGGACGCGTTCCACTGCATCTGTCCGTCGAAAGAGAACGACATGCACACGTGTGAGGATCGCAACCTCGTCCAGGGCACCGTGCCGTGGATGCCTGCGATGTTCGGGATGGCGCTGGCGGGCGTCGTGGTCAATCGCATGCTTGGGCGGCCCGTTCTGTCCGCGGATCGCGAGCCGCCGGAGCACACACGCAAGCGGGCGCGGCGGAGCAGGCTATTCCATGAGGGCGGCCTACCCTGAGCCGACGGATCGCGGCTACTGCCGCGCGTACACCCGCTCCCCGGCGAGCCAGGTCGAGAGGACCTCAACCTCGGAGAGTTCGTCGGGCGCGATCGCAAACGGGTCTGTGTTGACGACGATGAAGTCGGCGAGCCTCCCGACCGTCAGTGCGCCGAGTCGCTCGTCCTCCCCGATTGCATAGGCGCCACCTGTCGTGTAGGCCGCAAGAATGGTCTGTAGGCTGACCGCGTGTTGGGGGGAGAGGGCGCCGCCGAGGGTGCCGTTCTGCGGAGGCACGGCAGCGAGCGGGCCGGCGCCGGTCGGGACGTCAGCGCCCGCCCCACCGGCGTTCTCGGTCGGTGCATCCGCGATTCGCGTGTCCGCGATCCGCGTGTCCGCCGGGTCGCGACGCGTCACCGCAACTTCCATCGCCTCCCACGGGTTCATGCTGCTCACCGACCAGTCACTTCCGGCAGCGATGCGTCCGCCTGTGGAGACGACGGCGCCGATGGGGTAGAGCCACTCGCTCCGTGCGGCGCCAATCGCCGGCGTCGTGAGCTTGGTGATGTACGGGTCCGGATAGGCCCAGAGCGGCTGGAAGTTTGCCACGACGCCCAGCGTGGCAAAGCGCGGAACATCGGCCGGATCGATGACCTCGATGTGGGCCGCGAGCGGGCGGCGCGTCCGTTCGGGGTGGTGCGCGGCCAACCGTTGCACCCCGTCGAGGAACTGGCGCACCGCGCCATCGCCCAGGGCGTGTGCGTGGAGCTGAAGCCCGGCTTCATCCGCCGCTTCGAACAATTCGTCGAGCTGTTCCGAAGAGAACTGCTCGGGCCCGTTTCGCCCACTCGTATACGGCGCCAGCATGAGCGCCGTCTCCGACTCGATGACGCCGTCGAGGAAGAACTTCGCTGCATGCACCTGAACATGCGGCGTGCGGTACTTCCGCCGCGCACGCGCGATGCCGTCGATTTGCTCGATTCCGCCCACGGGATCCACACCCATTGCTGCGTACACGCGCGCGGTCAGCTTCCGACGGTTGTCGAAGCGTCGATACGCGGCCAGGGCCCAGTTCGGAGCGTCGGCGTCGACGAATGTCGTGATGCCGAACTGCCGAACCATCGCCAGGGCAGAGGCGGTGCCTGCGTCGATCATGCCGCGCGTGTAGTTCGGGATCAACTCGCCAACCGCGTCGGAGGCAGTCTCGCGAAGGACGCCGGTGGGCGCGCCGTCTGCGTCGCGCTCAATTCGCCCCCCATCTGGGTCGGGGCCACCCGGCGTCAGCAAGCCGGCCATCGTGAGCGCGCGCGTATTCACCCACGCGGAGTGCGCATCGGCGGAGCCCAGGTACACCGGGCGATCGGGAATGGCAACGTCCAGAATCGCGCGCGGATTCATGCCCTCGAAGATGGACTGATCCCATCCGCCGCCCTGGACCCACTTTGCGCGCGGGTGGGCCGCGGCCCACTCCGTTGTGGAGGCGACCAGCTCGTCGATCGTGGTGGCCTCGGTCAGGTCCACCGTTTCCAGCTCCGTTCCACTGAGCGCCGGATGCGTGTGGGCATCGATGAAGCCGGGAAAGACAACGTCGCCATGCAGGTCCACTCGACGCGTCCGGGTCGTGCCGCATTCCGCGACGTCCGCGTTCGATCCGGCCGCGATGATGACCCCCTTCCTGACCGCCAGTGCCTCGATGACGGGACGCTCCGCGTCCATCGTGTAGATCCGCCCGCCGGTGACCACGAGATCGGCGAAGCAGGCAATCGCGGCGATTCCGGGCAAGCGGCCTCGGGGTGGGTCGGGTAGGGGAACGCAGAGGCTATCACTCCGCGTGACCCCGCTTGCATCGCTTGCCGTCGTCTGGCTCCGTGTGGGTACCTTTGGGTTTGGCGGCGGCCCGGCCTTCGTTCCGCTGGTGCAAGCCGAGTGTGTGGAGCGCCAGCAGTGGTTGACCAACGCCGAGTTTGTGGACGCGCTCGCCTTTGGCAATGCGCTGCCGGGTCCGATCGCCCACAAGTTGGCGGCGCACATCGGCATGAAGGTGGCCGGATGGCCGGGCGTGGTCGTCTCCCTCGTCGCGGTAACGGCGCCCGGGGTCGTGCTCATGTTGGCGGCCATGGCGCTGTACCTCCGCTACCGCCAGGCGCCAGTGATGGAGGGGATGTTACGCGGCGTTCGCCCTGCTGTCGTCGGCCTCCTCGCGTATACCGCGTATGTGCTCGCTCCCGACGCGGTGAGGGATTGGAAGGCCGGGGTCATCGCCGTGGCGGCTTTTGCGGCTCTGGCGCTCCATGTGCACCCGGCGGCGGTGATGCTGGCGGCGATCGTGTTGGGGGCGGCGGTTTTGCAATAGCGGAGCGCGGCGATTGGACGGAGTGTCAACAGCCTCTCATGCCGCCATCGCGTCGCGAAGCAACTGCAACAGGCGTGTGTGCGCACGAGCTGCGGCCGGCCCCTGTCCACGGGCTTCGCGAGCGCTGGTGCGGATGGCCTGGCGGTCGGCGTTCGGATGCGCTTCGACAAATTGCTGCAGGATCTCGTCGTTTCCGGCGACCAATCGCGCGCGCCAGGACACGCACGCACGATCGCGGGTCGCGGCGGGTGTGTGGCCGGAGAGCGCGGCTTCGAGTTGGCCCTGATCGACGCTTCCCAACAGCAACTTTGCGCGCATGACCAAACGCCGCCGGTCGGAGCGCCCGTCCGCGGCGGCAAGGAGATCGAGCGTCGCTTGTAGCTCCTCGTCCAGCGGCAAGGTGCGTCGTTGGCCCTGCGGAAGCGCAGCGAGGCGGTTTGCCAGAGCTTTCAGCTCCAACATCTGCCCGCGGTGTTCGCTGCGCATGGGCCGCCCGGCGTCGTCGGCGTCGTCCGCAATGGCGTCCGCAATGTCGTCCGTTGGAGGCGCTTGCGCCGCGCGTTCCGAAGCGGTCAGCGGTTTGGTGTTTCTCGACATGCAGGGAGGTCCGGCGCGTGGGAGGGAGCGTAGCGAATGGCCGCCGGGAGGCGCGGGCCCGCGGGTCCGTCGTAACGCGCCGGGATTCAGGCCACGCCCGCGTGCACTCGCACCCAAACGTGGCGCGCGTCCAGCATCGGGTCACCCCACGGTGGCGTACACGGACGCCTTCTACCCCCCTTGAACCGTCAATCTCGCCGCCGCCCGTGTCCACGCGTATCGCCCGAGCAACCCCAACCCGAGGGCCCAAATTGCCTGCCCGACCAGCACCGGCGCGATGCGATCCTCCGACTCCAGAAAGAGGGTCGCTGGTGCGTGGGCGAGCGCGGCGAAGGGCAGGAATCGCACGATGTCCTGGGCCCAACTCGGGAACAGCGCCAGTGGGATGAGCGCCCCCGAGAAGATCGACACCATCGTGCTTTTGAGGTGCGTGAGTCCGCTGACGTTGCGCAGCGGGAGGGCGGCGAGGCCGACGAGGAACGACAGTCCATAGTTCACGGCATGCGCCAGAAAAAGCGCCAAGAACCAGGCCGCCCACGTCGAGGCCCGCGTCGGCAGCCGCACCGGAAACACGATCAGGCACGCGACAAAGAGTGGAAACGTCTGCACGAGGAGCGTGGCCCCAGCCCGACCCAAATCCCGAGCGTACCAGAATCGTTGCAGCGACATCGGGCGCAGCAGGTCTGCCGCAATGAGCCCCTCCCGCATGCGCCGGCCGATGTCTTCGTTGACCCGCGTCGCCACCACACTCACACCGACCCAGGCCATGATGACGTATGTGAACATGTCCGCGCTCGCGACGCCGGCGATGCTGTCGCGCCCGGCCACGGCGGCCGTCCACAGCGATCCGTTCAGCGCGGCAACGATGCCGGCGCTGAAGAGTTGGATGACGATCTCCGCGCGGTAGGCGAACACGTGGGTGAAGCCGACGGACGCCGTTGCCCAGAAGGCCCGCGCGGTGCTGGCGGCGCCGCCGCCGTTCCGGAGTCCGGCCGTCACGGCGTGTAGAACCGCGCGATCAACTCTTCGATGGGGGGTTCGTCGATGCGCACATCGGCGACGCCGTCCAACGCGAGCACCGCCCGCAAGACAGCCGGCGCGTCCCCGGCGACGGGAAGCGCGAACCCATCGTCCCCGTCGCGAGTGGGGGCGCGCGCGAACCCCAACTGGCCGCCGATGGTGCCGAGGTCCGCGTCCGACACCGAGCTGCGCATCCGGACGCGCACCCGACTCTCGCCCCCGAGGCATGAACGCAGGGCGTCCATCGCTCCGTCGTGCAGCAATTTCCCCGCCGACAGGAGCATCACCCGCGGACAGAGCGCGACAACGTCGGCCAGATCGTGCGTGGTGAGCAAAATCGTCGTGTCCCCGGCGTCACGCAGGGTGGTCAAAAAAGCACGCAACCGCAGCTTCACGGCGGCGTCCAGCCCGATCGTGGGTTCGTCGAGAACCAGGATCGGCGGCTGGTGCAGGAGCGCCGCCGCCAACTCACAGCGCATGCGCTCGCCCAGCGAGAGCTGCCGGACGGGCGTGCGGAGGTGCGGACCGATGCCGAGGAGGTCGTCGAACGCGGCGATGCGCGCTTTCGCGACGCCGTCGGGCACCCCGTACATCGCGGCCAGGAGGTCGAGCGCCTCGATGACGGCCAGGTCCCACCAGAGCTGCGTGCGCTGCCCGAACACGACGCCGATCCGACGGACGTGCCGTTCACGATCGGCCCAGGGGTCGAGGCCGTCCACGCGCACGCTGCCGGAGGTGGGCTTGAGGATGCCGGTCAGCAGCTTCACCGTCGTCGACTTGCCGGCGCCGTTTGGGCCGATGAGCGCGAGGGCTTCACCCGGCGCGACGGTAAATTCAATCCCATCGACGGCCGTTGCCACGCGCGCGTCACGACGAAACAGGTCGGCCAACGACCCCGCCAGCCCCCGGCGGCGGTCCACGACGCGGAAGGTGCGGGTCAGGCCGGTTGCGACAATGCCGGCGGGTTCGGTGCTTTCCGGTGCCACGCGTCCGTCTATCCGGCGGGCGTGCGTCGGCCTTCGCCGGTTCGCCGCCTCCGCCTGCGCCGTACCCCTACGCCTGCGGTGACCCGCCTACGGGCACACCGTGTCCGTCCACTCGCCCTCGTTGTTCGTTTCGTCACACTCGCCGATGGCGAACGTCGTATCCACGGACACGCGGAACCCCTCGCTGCCGATGTCAGCCGGCACAAGATCGAACTGGATGCCATCGAGGGAACTTCCCGCCGCAATCGCCGGGAGTGTGCTCGACGCGACCAGACGCGGCACGCCGCCATCGACAGCGTACAGTTCCAACTCGGCGCCGGCGTCCACATCGGCACCGCCCTGGTTCTGGACCCACACCCCGACCGCAACCGGGCCGTACTCGCAGTCGGCGACGCAGACGTCGGTGATGTCGGCGAGGAGGTCCGCGGACGCCGGATCGTCGGCAGCAACGCGCGCACGGTAGACGTTGTAGACGTTCCAGTAGGGGTCAGGACTGGCAGGAACCGAGCCATCAGGATTGATGTTCGTGATGGCAAAGTCGTGGATGCCCCAGGTTCTTCCCGACGCGGGCCAGCCGGCACCATCGTGTTCCAACGCGGTGATGGCCGAAGGAGCATCGCGAATTACGTCGTTGCTCACGAACAGGATCTCGGCGTGACCGTCGTTGTCGATATCCGCGACCGACGGGTACTCGAACGCCGTTCCCGAGGAGTGCTTGCTGTTGGAGTAGTTCGTCGCGCCCGTCACGCCGTCGAAGATCTTGAAGGTTGACTGGTCGGCGAACAGGATTTCGAGGCCGCCCGTGCCATCGACGTCGTAGCCCGAGCATCCCGCCAGTCCCGACGAATCGTCCATCGGCACGGACCACACCTTCGTGCCGTCCAGTTCGTACTCGACGAACGTCGCGCTTGCGCCCCATGCCACCTCCGCAACGCCGTCCCCGTCGAAGTCTCCGGCGCACGGCGGCCCGGGCTGTGCGGTGCCGTAGTTTCGTTTGTAGATGTTGGTGCCGTCCGGCTCCCACAGGGTCCAACCGGCGCCGACAAAGCCGATCTCCGCTTCCGGATCGCCGTCGGCCTGAATGATGATCGGCCACATGCCGTACGTTCCCGTCTCACGACTGTCCCAGAGCAGTGTGCCATCGCTGTCGTACAGCTTCCCGGCAAAAGCGAGCTCTTGATCGCCGTCGAGGTCGACGTCGCCAATCGCAGCCATCGCGTAGCCGGCGCTCCCGGCGTCCATGGAGAAGATTTTTTTCCCGTTCGCGCCGGTGAATACGGTGTCGTAGGCAATGACTTCGGGCTTTCCGTCCTCGTTCAGGTCCGCGACGCTGATGAGCGTGAGGTTGTAGATGTCAACCGTCGCGTTGCTTGTCCATTTGAGCGTGCCATCGCCTTCGAGGGCAACGGCGTGGCCGGCCGAGTCGTAGCCGAGCACGTCGGGGTTGCCGTCCGCGTCGACGTCGGCGATGGCCACGCCCGTGGCAAAGCCGGCTCCTGACCACGACCATTCCTCGACACCCGTGGCCCCGTCGATGGCCACGATCGCCGCGTTCGTAAACGAGCTGTCGATCATGTTGGTCACAATGTCGGGAGAGTCGTCCTCGTCGATGTCACCATCTCCGTCGTCGTCGTTGAGGTTGCCGATCATCGGCGTTGTCGCAGATTGATCCATCCCGCCGGAAGACCGCTTGAACGTCCACTGCACGGCGACGTTCCACGGGTCCGCAACGGGGGTGACCGCCGTAGCCCCTGCACAATCGTCGGAAATCGTCACGCTGCCGGCGCTCCCCAGGTTCAGCGCCAGGCATTCGTCGTCGAGGCAGTCCACCCGACCGTTGCCGTCGTCGTCCGGGTAGCCCTCGTCAATCTCCCCATCGTTGTCGTCATCGACGCCATTGCATTCCTCGTCCGGAAGCGAGGCGCTATCGGTGTCATCGTCGGGATCGAAGTCGAACGCGCTGGTGTCCTCTCCTTCGGCGACGCGCTTCGCGTTGAGGTTGCTGTCAATCACGCATCCCGATGCCAGCAACAGCCCGAGCCAACGCATGCACCCTCCCGCTTGCGCATCGTAGCGCGTGATCGGCGTCTCGTGGGGTTCGGGGGCGGTGCACGGGTGCGCATAAGCGGAGTTCTGTGTCCGCCGCACGTTACCGTTTGGCGGGTGGAAACCATTCCTCTACGCGGATCGTTACCGATCCGCTTTAGCAGCCAACCCGGGTCCATGGGGCGGGCCGCCCGGACCCTTCTTGGCCTTGCTCCGAAGGGGGTTTGCCTGGCCGACGATGTTGCCACCGCCGCCGGTGCGCTCTTGCCGCACCCTTTCAATCTCACCCGGTTTTACCCGCCTTTCTCGCCGGACCACGACCCTCGGGATGGGTCCGGCAAGTTCGGAGGCACGTTTGCACGCGTCCTGGCGTTCTGCTCTCTGTTGCGCTTTCCTCCAGCTCTCGCTGACCGGGCGTTACCCGGCCTTCTGCCCGATGGAGCTCCGACTTTCCTCCCGCGACCGAAGTCGCCGGCGGTTTCCAGCTCACCCGTGCGCCGCGACAAACGGATAACACGCGGCGGCAGGAGATCCACATGCCGCCTACCTCCCGGAAGCCTTCTCGCCCAAAATCGCGCGCCCCCCTGACCGTCTATGGTTCGGTCGTGCAGTACGCGTGTGACCGGCTGCCGGACGCCGTCACCTCGAATGAATTCCGGCAGGTTTGCGGCCGCAACGCCGGGACGGTGCTGACGATGGCCGTGATCCGCGGAAACCTTGACCACATCGGTCCGAGCCTGTACCGCTACAATCCGGAAGGTCGCCATGGCGGAGATGCTCGGGTGCTCGCGATAGAGCCGACCGCAACGAGTGAATCGGATCTCGCGGCGCGCGCTCGCGTTGGACTTGCGCGCGTCCGTAGGGCGCTCGTCGCCGCCGGGATCGACCGCTTTTCGCGCTGAGCGATGTCGCCGTCGTCTACGACCCGGCGATCTCGACCGCGCCAGCGAGCGTTCCGCCCGGCGTCATCCATGAAAAGTCGCAACCATCCGTCGTTGTTTTCCACGCGGACACCAGGCCAAACCTGCGGATCACGAACGCCCGCTCATCGCCTGCGCGTGGGAAGCGCTGCAGCCACATCGCGTCGCGCTCCCCACAATTCCATGTCGCAAGCGCGTCGGGACTTGGCTCAGGACCCCGGCGTTGGCTGAGCGGGATCGCTTGCACGCGCCCCTCGCGCATGAGAAAAAGTTCGAGCGCGCCGGGCTCCTCGGATTGAGGGAAGAACAGGCCTTGATCGATATAAACCACGCAAAGTTTGCCGCCCGAGCGGTCGGGACAGGTCGCGTCGAGCAGGGCGTGTACGCGCGTCGACGGCAGGGTGGTGGCGGGCGCGAGCACATCGGTGCCGGCGCGCCACGCGAGCGTGGCGAGTGAGAACGCAGCCGTAAAACCTGCCAATCGGGGGTCACGCCCCAACCCGATTCCCGCGAGGATCGCCAGCGAAACGAACAACAGCGGAAAATTGTCGAGTCCGCAGCGTACAACGACGAACATCGCCAACGACAGGGCTATCCAGCCGCCCAGGAGGATCGCGCGCAGGGCCGGCCCGCGCGGGTGTCGTCGCGCGAAAACGCCAAGCGCGAGGAGGCCAACGCCGGTCAACAGCACTCCGGGCCCGCCGACCCCGTGCCAGAGTTGTTCGGCGATGTTCGGGACGATTTCAGCGTACCGCACGCGAATCGTCCAGTGATTCTGCGTGTACTCGCGGATCACCGGGAGCGGGATACGGCATGCGAGCAGCCAAACCCCGCCGACGAGCAAGGCGCGAGCCGCCCACGCGCGGCTCCGCTCCATCCCGGCGAGTACACCAGCAGCAAGGACCAGAATCCACACGATCCCCGACGGGCGCAAGGCGATCGCGAGCGCACCCGCGATGGCCAGCGTCGCAACCGTCATCCGCCGTTTCAGCGGGTGATCGTGGGCCAGGGCCGATGCAGCCAGCGCGATGAGCGCCGCCTCCGGTGTATGAATCCAGCCCGCGCGCGCCTGAAACGTCAGCCCGGGGGCAGCGGCGACCAACGCGACGGCTGCCACGCCCGCCCACGGCCCCGTTTCGCGCCCACCCCACGCGCTCGCCAGCCGGAGCACCGCAACGCAAAGGAGCCCAGACCAGAGCGCGCCCACCACCGTGAACGCGGGACCGCTCCTTCCCGCAACGTGCAACCACGCTGCAATCGCCGCGTTGTACCAGCCTCCTGGTTCCACCGCGAAGTGCGCCACATCGGCGAGTCGTCCGTTCGCCGTGCGGGCGTAGATTTCGGGAAGCGTTCCGTACGCGAGGTTGAGGTCCCGGGGAAAACTACGCTCCATCCATGCGAAAAGTAATGACTCCACCACCGTGCCCGCGACGATGGTCGCGGCCAGAAGGTCGGGGCCACGTTCGCGGAAAGCGGGGGAGAGCATGGACGAGCACGCATGTAGCGCCCGGTTGACGGTGCTGCGTTGCGCGTGTAGTCGTGCTCTGCGTCGTCGGAGCCAGCATGCGCCTCACAATTCTTGCCCTTGCCTCACTTTCCCTGAGTCTGGTCGGCTGCTCGGGCATCCTCGGGGGCGAGGAGGAGGACGACACGAACGGCTCCGGAGGCGGGGGTCGTTGGGGCGATGGCGATTCGGACGTGGATTCGGATAGCGATTCGGACGCGGATAGCGATTCGGACGCCGATTCCGACGCCGACGGGCCGTGCCCGACCTACTCGGGACTCGCCGCAGGAGCGACGTGGGAGTACCACTCCACAGCCGACTACGAGCGGGAGTACGACGCGGTCGTGGAAAGCGCGAGTGAGGTGATCTCGATCAACGGAAGCACCGTGGTCATCGGCGGGGAAGATCACACCGACGGGGGCTACTACACCTCCGATGGGGAGAGCGAGGCAACGTACCGATGCGACGCGAACGGGCTCTGGTTGATCACGTCCACGTACCACTCGGAGATCGTCAACGAAACCAGCAGTTCCACAACCGACAGCGAGACGGAGTACGACGACCCCTACCTGGTCCTGCCGGAACCCCTTGACGTCGGGGACAGTTGGGAGGCCGACGTAAGCGGAGTGACGCTCATCGGTCGAGAAGAGCGGGAGTTTTCCTTCACGATCGAGCAGGCGGTGGTCGACCGCTCCGACGTCGAGACGCCGGCGGGGACGTTCGATGGCGCGTTGGTGGTCTCCCAGTCCGTGAACGGGTCCGACGCTGTTTTCCGCTATCTCGACGCTGATGTTGGGCTGGTTGCGACGGATAATATTGAATTGATTGACTATGGGCGGTAAAAGCCGAAACAGCCACTACGGCAACAGGTACCCGCCGCACCCGGGGCACGTGTTGACCGACTTTCCAATCATCACCTCGTTGATGCGCTGGGCAGTGACCATGCTGTGGCACGTCGTGCAGATGCCCTCGACCACGTTCACCAAGGCCACCCGCTTCTTCCTCCGCAATTCTCCATACGGAATGCGGTAGTCCTCGTCGATCTCCTTCGCGCGCGCCTCCCGCACGAGCAGCGCCGCGCCAAGTTCGACCCGAATCGGAGCGTCACGGGCGGCGAGTGCCTTCCGGGCGTCCACCAGCGCCAACCCAGCGGCGGCGTGTGCCTTGTTCGTTGCGATGACGGCCGCCTCCGCCGCATCCAGCGCCTCCATCAGCTCCAGCGCGCGCGTTTCCAGACGATCGATGATTTCCAGCACTTGTGCAAGCTGACGAACGGACGCGTCGTAGTCGGGCGAGGTGCCGCTGTCGATCATTCCCCGCGTCGTGTTGCGCCTTTTGACGTAGTCGTCCAACTCGCGGTTGTTCTTGCGGTCCTCCCCCTTGAACGCGTCACGCGTGGATACGGCGGAGTCTTTGGCGGATGTCGTGTCCGTCAGGGATTTGGCCGCTCGGACGACGCCGGCGTTCAGGCCCTCATGTTCGATCCGCAGACGGTCACAGGCGACGTCTGCCTGCCAGAGGTTCGAGATCGCCACGAGGTGCGGATGCATGCCGGCGGGATTAACCCCGGCAGCGGGGGCCTGTAGCTCAGTGGTTAGAGCAGGCGGCTTATATCCGCCCGGTCGCTGGTTCAACCCCAGCCAGGCCCACACACCTTCCGCGTGTGCGGCGGACTATTGCTCCATGAACGCGCGCAGCCGCTTCGAACGGGAGTTGTGCCGCAACTTTCGCAGCGCCTTCGCCTCGATTTGACGGATGCGCTCCCGCGTGACATCGAAATCCTGACCGACCTCTTCCAGGGTATGGTCGGAGCGTTCCCCAATGCCGAAGCGCATGCGAAGTACCCGCTCTTCACGCGGGGTCAGCGTCGCGAGGACCTTCCGCGTTTGCTCCTGCAGCGAATTCGTAATGACGTTTTCACCCGGCGAGGGGATGTTCTTGTCCTCGATGAAATCGCCCAGATGGCTGTCTTCCTCTTCTCCAATCGGCGTTTCCAGCGAGATCGGCTCCTTCGCAATCTTGAGGATCTTCCGCACTTTGTCGGCCGGCATGTCCATCTTGTCGCCGATTTCCTCGGGCGTCGGTTCGCGACCAAGCTCCTGTACCAGATAGCGCTGCGTGCGGATGAGCTTGTTGATCGTTTCGATCATGTGCACCGGGATGCGGATGGTGCGCGCCTGGTCGGCAATCGCCCGCGTGATCGCCTGCCGGATCCACCATGTTGCGTAGGTCGAAAACTTGTAGCCGCGGCGGTACTCGAACTTTTCCACCGCCTTCATCAGGCCGATGTTGCCTTCCTGAATGAGGTCGAGAAATTGCAGGCCGCGATTGGTATATTTTTTGGCGATGCTGACGACGAGCCGAAGGTTCGCCTCCACGAGTTCACACTTCGCCTGCTCGGCCAGGTGCTCCCCCCGTTTCAGGTCCTTCGACAGCACCTTCAATTCGTCACGTTCGACGCGAATATCTTCTTCTACCTTGCGAATCTTGCGAAGTTCGCGCCGAACTCGGCTGTCGAACTCGGCCCAGCGATCTTCCGGAATGCCCGTGTTGTCGAGCAGATCGCTTCCGCCGCGGTCGGGCGTACGGCGGACGCGCCGGATGCTGCGACGCAACTCGCGTACGGGCAACCCGGCGTCACGGGCCACGCGCTCGATTTCCCGTTCACACGCGCCAGCAACGGCCCACCCTTCGTGGATCTTCACCGCGATGTCCGCGATGTGCTTCCGCTCCAGCTCGATGGTGTCCATGCCGCCCAGAATGGTTTCATCGATCTCGCAAAGCGCGGCGTCGATCACCTTGGCCCGGTCTTCCGTGCGCGCGCGTCCGAGGTCCTTCGTCAGCGAACGCTTCTTGGCTTGCAAGTCCGACAGTTCAGCGACCAGCACGTCGAGCGTCTTGCCGTTCTTCGTCTTGGCGCGACGCAGCTTCTTGCCGGCGCGGACGGCCTTGGCGATGCGCTCGTCTTCATCGGCGACCATGGCCTCGACGATGCTCAGCCCGAGCGGCGAGGTCAACGTCAGGCGTTTGACAGCGCTTTCTCCTTCTTCGATGCGCTTCGCAATTTCGATTTCGCCTTCGCGCGAGAGCAGGCTCACCGACCCCATTTTCCGCAAGTACATGCGGACGGGGTCATTGCTGCGACCGCTTGGCGTCGTTTCGCTGATCTTTTTTTCTTCCGGCTGGGCTCCGCGTCGTTCTGCCTCCGCCCGCTTCTTCGCCTGGTGGACGACCTCGATGTCCATTTCGGAAAACATGATCATGATGTCGTCGATGTTGTCGTGCGAGATCAGGTGCGTGGGCAGGGAGCTCGCGACCTCTTCTTGCGTCACGTAGCCGCGTTGTTTGCCCACATCGATAAGTGACTGAACTTCCTTCAGTTCTTTGTCCTTCAGCATGCGGTCAGCTCCTCGTAATTCCAGCAGGGTGCGATGGTCCAGCGGGGGATGTTCAGGCGGGGGGTTTGTCGTCTGAGCGGCGGGCGATCCGGAGACTCAAGTCGCGCTTGCGCGCGTAGAGAGCAGAAAGCTCGATTGCGTGGTCCCGATAACTTGACTTGTCACCCGTTGTCTCGCAACGGTGCATTTCCCTGTTGATCAGGACAATTCGCGCCTCGACGGCGCGCAGTTCCAGGCGTCCAGCGAGGCTCTGCATGGCAAAGAATGCACGTTCTTCCGGGTAGAGTTGCTCGCGGGCGACGATGGCGCGCACGGTGCGCGCAACATCCGGATCGTTTTCTTCAAGACGTTCAAGTACCGCGGGAAGTGGGGTGCGCGCCATACAGAGCGCGATGGCTTCGAGCGCTCCGGCGCGATCGGTGATCCACGCCGGATCGAGTTGCGCGAGCACGGGCGCCACCTTCTCGGGAAAAAACGCGACCAGCCAGAGCACGTGGACTACGTCTTTGTCCGGGATCCAGCGGGCGGATGTCGAAACGTTGGCGGCTGCGGCGGGCGGCGCTCCCATTCGCGCCCGGACCTGCGCCTCGTGAACGCCGAGCCAGCCGGCGGCGCGCGAAATCATTTGCCCTTGCAATTCGAAAGGTAGTTTGCGCAGCAGCGGTGCCACCGTTCCCAGTGCGCGCGCCTGACCCTCGGCCGACGAGCCCTCGCGTTCGATGCTGCGCCGGATGACCAGTTCGAGCACGGGCTCCGTGTGTTGCAGGCGTTCTTCGAATGCCGCCGCGCCGTTTTTCTGGACGTATTCGTCGGGATCCTTCGCGCCGGGCAGGTCAAGCCTGCGCGCCTCGACGCCCGCGTCGAGAAACAGGTCGAGCGACTTCGTGGCGGCCTTCAGCCCCGCTTCATCTCCATCAAAAAGGGCAATGACACGACGAGTGAGCCGCTTGATCACCTCCATGTGCTCCACAGTGAGCGCTGTTCCGCATGGCGCGGCCGCCTCCTCGAAGCCGGCCTGCCACAGCGAGACGGCGTCAAAATAGCCCTCGACGACGATCAGTCGGTCTTTTCGCTGGACCGCAGTGCGCGCCCACGACAGTCCATAGAGCACTTTCGACTTTTCGTAGATTTCGCTCCCCGGCGAGTTCAGGTACTTCGGCGCATCTTTGTCGAGCCCGGGAAGAATGCGACCTCCGAACGCGATGGGTCGCGCGCGCTCATCGAGGATCGGAAAAATCAGCCGTTGCCGAAAGACGTCGTAGAGGTTTCCCGTTCGCTCCGAGCGCTTCAGCAGCGCCGCCTTCTCGGCAAGCTCCGGCGGGTAGCGCTCTTTCTTCAGGTAGTCGGCCAGGTTCTGCCAGCCGTCGGCCGCGTAGCCGAGGCGGTACTTGCGGGCGGTGTCCAGCGTGACGCCACGCGTCGTAAGGTAGTCCCTGCCGGGTGCACCATCTTTGCCCACCATAAGTGTGTTTTCAAAGAATTTCGCCGCCGCCTCGACGACGTCATACAGGTCTGCGCGCCGCTCGATTCGGGCCCGTTCTTCTGGCGTCGCTTCTCGTTCCTCGATGACGATGCCCGTGGCGCCGGCCAGATCCTTGACGGCTTCCATAAAGCTCATGCCTTGGGTTTTGATCAAGAACTTGAACGCGTCTCCGCCTTCCCCGCAGCCAAAGCAGTGGTAGATCCCCTTGTTCGGCACCACGTTGAAGCTCGGCGTCTTCTCACTGTGGAAGGGACAGAGGCCGGTCCAACTCGTCCCCTTTTTGCGGAGCGTGACCGTGCGTCCGATGAGTTCCACGATATCGACCCGCGAACGGATCTCGTCCACGATGTGCCGGGGAATCGCCATCGACGCCTAGTAGTACTTTTCGAAATGAATCCGCTTGCGGTCCACGTCACGCGACTTCAGCAGCGCTTTGGTCTCCTCGATCATCGGCCCGTTGCCGCAGAGGTAAAAATGTCCATCGGGGCGGGGAAAGTCCGCCGCGACGGCGGCGGTGACCCGGCCACGGAATCCCATCCACGCATCGGATGGCCGCGAAAGACAGATCGTGTACGCGAAATCGGGGAGCAGCGTTTTCAGGGTTTCGAGTTCGTCAATCAGGAACAGGTCGCCCTCGTCACGCACGCCGAAGTAGAGGCGATAGCGGCGAGCGGGCGGGGGAGCCGTGCCGGCGCCGCGCGCCTCCGTCGTCAGCCGTGCCTGTTCGCGGAGCATCGCCCGGTAGGGGGCGACGCCTGTTCCCGTGGCGATGAACGTCACCGGATCGACATCGTTCGCCAGGGTGAAAACTCCGTATGGCCCCTTGAACGTGTGCGCGTCTCCGATGTTCGCGACGCGCAGCATTTCGCTGGCCGCGCCGCCCTCCAAAAGCTTGATGCACAATTCCAATTGGTTGCAGTTTCCCGGCTCGGAAAATACGGAGTAGCTCCGCTCCGGCCGCGGCTTTGCCGTCGGGACGGCAAGATTGAAGAACTGCCCGGCCCGAAACGGCATTTCACGCTCAAGATCGAACGTGTACACCAGCGTGTCACGCGCAACGGGCTCGATGCGCACGAGCGTGGCTGCGCAGGGTGGATATCGCTCGGCTCCGGTCATCGTTTCGGCCATTCATCAAACGTAGCGCGCCATACGGAAGGCGCTACCCGTGCCCACTCCAGAATCACGCGCTCAGACGACGACCGACAGATTCGGCGCCGGCGCCAGCGTCGGCCGGCCTTCCGTTCCACGGAGAACGTTCGCACCGAGAGCACCGAGCTTCTCTTCCAAGCGCTCATATCCGCGATCGAGGTGGTACAACCTCAGGACCTCGGTCGTGCCGCCCGCCGCGAGGCCCGCGAGCACGAGCGAGGCGGAAGCCCGCAGGTCCGTTGCCATCACCGTTGCTCCGCTCAAGTGCGGCTGGCCGTAGATCGTTGCCAGGTTGCCCGCGATCTCGACGCGCGCGCCGAGGCGCTGCAACTCGGGGACGTGCATGAAGCGATTCTCAAAAATCGTTTCTTTCACCCGTGAAACCCCGCATGCCAGCGAAAGCAATGCCATCAACTGCGCTTGCATGTCGGTCGGGAAGCCGGGGTGCGGGCGTGTCTCGATATCGACGGGTCGGCAACGGCCGCTGGCCCACGCGCGCACGAAGCCCTCTCCCCGTTCAACGCCGCATCCCGCCTGCTCCAGCACGTCGAGCACCGGCGCAAGGTCCGCGGCCCTCGCGCCGTTTACCCGAACGTCACCACCGGTGATAACACCAGCTACAAGGTAGGTTCCCGCCTCAATCCGGTCGGGCAGGATAGCATGCCCCGCCGCTGCCGGCCGCAGCGAGGTGACACCCTCGACCTCGATGCGAGCGGTCCCTGCACCCGTGATCTTCGCGCCGCAACCATTCAAGAATTTTGCCAGATCCTCAACTTCTGGCTCCGCCGCTGCATTTTCGATGACGCTGGTGCCGTCTGCCAGCACGGCCGCCATGAGGATGTTCTCCGTCCCGGTCACGGTGACCACGTCAAACACAATGTGCGCCGCGCGTAGCTTCGAAACCCTGCCGTGGACGTAGCCCCCCTCCAATTCGAAGTGGCAGCCGAGCGCTTCGAGTCCCTTCAGGTGCTGATCGATGGGACGGACGCCAATGGCGCAGCCGCCGGGAAGGGACACGTGCGCTTCGCCGCAGCGCGCGAGCAACGGCCCGAGCGCAAGGACCGACGCCCGCATTTTACGGACCAGATCGTACGGCGCTTCGCAAAAGGCCACGCGGGACGTGTCGATTCGTACGGCCGTCGGCCCCACGAGGGACGGGCACCCGATTCGCCCGAGCAGCGAAAGCATCGACGACGTATCCACCAGGTCCGGTACGTTGCCGAGCCGATGTTCGCCGGGTGCGACGAGCGTTGCGATGAGAATCGGCAGCGCCGCGTTCTTGGCGCCGGACGCCGCGACGACACCGTTGAGGGGCACACCACCGTGAATGACGAGCTTGTCCATGAGGGGATCCGAGGAGGGAGGGCGGGGGAGGGGCGGGGGCGCGAGTATACGCCCCCGTGCACCCTGTCGAGGCTTGTCAAAGCAGGATCCGTGCCAGCGCGCCGGGCACCGCCGCGGTACGATGGAAGCCGTGGCTGGTCTTGCCCTTCGCGCGCGCTGGCGCGGCGCCGATCTTCGTGGCGTCGACCTGCCGCTGTCCGCGCTCGCTGGTGCCGATTTTCGGGAGTGCGACCTTCGCGGCGTGGTGCTGGACGGTGCGAATTTGCGTCGCGCCGACCTTCGCGGTGCTCGCTTGGATGGCGCGTCCCTCGTGGGCGCCGATCTTTCCGACGCGGACCTCGATGGCGCCTGCCTGTCGGGGGCAAACGCGGCGCGCGCGGACTTCCGCCGCACCGGTGGAATGGACGTCGTCGCCAGCGGACTCATCGCGGACGCGGCGACTTTCGACGGCGCGGAATGGATGGGCGCGGTCCTGGACGGCGCGTCGTTCGGCAAGGCGCGTGGCGTCGGCTGGCGACTCGACCGCGCGCACCTCGCCGGCGCCACCTTTTTGCAGGCCAATATTGACCGCGCCGTGCTCGACGACGCCGACCTCTCGGGCGTCGATTTTACGGGAGCAACCCTCGTCGGAGCCGCGCTCGCCGGCGCGCGCGGTGTCCCGATCCTCGCGCAAACGGACCTCCGGCGATCCGACCTGCGCCTCGGGGCAATTCTCGCGCTCGCGCTCGACGGGGCACGCCTCGACGGCGCCCGCGTCACGGCCGATGCCGCGGGTCGGCTGCGGGAACGGTTGGAGGCGAAGGGGTGGCAGCGCCCGCTCGTCTCCCGATGGTCCGCGTCCGCGGCGCGCACGCTGCGGACGCGCGCAGGGGTCGTTGGGACGGCGCTTTCGGAGTTTGTGAACTGGCTTCAGGAGCGTCGCGCGCGGCGTCTGGCCGCGCGTGTGCCGGGCGCAAACGCGGAGGCTGCTGCCGTGCCGGATCCGAGCGCTTCCGAGGATGCCGGCGAGTTCGCGGCGGAAGCCCTCGCGCGGGACGACGCGCGCGATCGGGAGGTTGATTCATGGGAAAAGCGTGCGCGCGCCCGCATTTTGGTCCACCGCGGGGCCGCGCGATCACTCGGCGAGCGCGCGATCGGCATCGGCCGCCGCGTCGTGGCATTCTTCCGCGCGTCCGAACCCGACGACATGAACGCCACCCCCGGCGTGGACATTTGGGCGGAATTCCCACGGGACGCTGCACAGCGTGACGCAGAAGTGCGCGATTCCGGGCGGATTGTGGACCGCCTCGCTCGCGCGGCCGTGGCGCGGGTACGCATCGACGCGCGTCGGCGCGCCGCGCGAGCGGTGGTTGCGGCAGCGCGTGCCGATCGCGAACGGCGGGCTGCCGAGGCGCGCGCGGCGTTCCAGGCGCGCCAAGACGCCCTTGCTGCCGAGGTCGTGGAGGCCGAGCGGCTCCGCAAGGAAATCGCCGCAGCGGAGAAGGCGGCGCGGGAGATCGAGGAGCGCGCGTTGGAAGAGGCCGCGATGGCGCGGCGGCAGCGTGCTGCAGAAACGGCGGCACGGGAGGCCGCCGCGCGGAGCGCGGCGCGAACGGTCACCTCCCGGGCGCTCGGCAGCGCAGACGCGGATCGCCAAGCCGCCAGGGCCGCGGCGCGTTTGGCGATTGAAGCGGCGTCCATCGCGGAGGCGGCCGATGTTGCCCAGCGTGAAGCGGCGGCGGCCGCCATTGCGCAAGGGGACGCGGAGCGTGCCGACGCGCGCGAAGCGGCGGCGGCGCTTGCACTTTCGGAAGCCAACGCCGCGCTGGCGGAGGCGGCCGCCGCGGAACGCAACCGTATCGCCGCCGAACGCGCGGCACGAGAAGAAGCCGCAGCGGCAGCGCGCGCGCGCAGCGCCGCGGAGGCGGCAAACCTGGCGGAGGCGGCCGCTGCCGAACGCGCTCGCGTCAAGACAGATGCGGAAGCCGAGCGCGCGCGGTCGGCGGCGGAGCGCGCCGCAGCACAGGCGATCCGCGAAGCGGAGTTGGTCGCGCACGCAGCCGCCGCAGCGGCGGAGCGTGCACGCCTTGCCGAGGTGGCGGCCGCAGCGCGCGCGCGGCTCCTCGCCGCCGAAGGAGAGGAGCGCGCGCGGAAGAACGCCGAGGAGGCGGCCCGCCTACGCGCAGCCGCCGACGTGGCGGCGGCCGCGCGCGCGCTGCGTGAAGTCGAGGCGGCGGCTCGCGCGAAGGAAGCCGCCGCGGAGCGGGCGCGGGTGGAGGCCGA